>JAYPUL010000006.1:0-80540 GCA_038134005.1 Paracoccaceae bacterium
GATCGACGTGCGCCTGCGCCTGTCGGATCGGCGCGTTGACCTGACCGCCGAAGGGTTGGACATCGCGTTTTTCCTTGGCAACCCCGAGGATTCAGCCCTTAAAATGCGCAAGTTTTCAGATTGTCACCGATTGCTATGTGCATCACCTAAGTACTTGGAAAAACGCGGAATTCCGATGTCACCGGAACAGTTGACCGATGGCACACATGATTGTTTGAACCTGCGTTTTCCGGGTGCGCAGGAATTTCAATGGCCACTGGAAACCGCAGCGGGTGTGAAACGCTACGCGGTCACAGGGCCATTTGAATCCGACGATGGCGACGTGCTGACCCAATGGGCGCTGGACGGTCACGGCATCATCCTAAAGCCGTTTTTTGAGGTCGCCGATCACCTATCCACAGGCCGTCTGGCCAAGGTCCTGCCTACCCTACGCCCGACGTCGATCCAGCTGGGATGCCTCTACCCCCACCGCCGAAAACAAGACCCTAAGTCGCGCATTTTCATCGACTATATGGCCAACGTCATCGGCACCCAAATGGCGTTATTGCCCAAGCATTAAGGCCGATTTTGGACGTCGGTATCACGTCGGTATTGCGTCGGTATTACGTCGGTGGAATGTCGGTGGTTTGGGGCATCTCCTCTTTTTAGGTTGCTCGCTCGACGTTATATTAATTACCTTTAGGGGCGCCGAATTTTTATCTCTAAATTTTGTAGCAACATTTCTGAAAGGTAAATTTATGACTAATAGTAATGTGGAAATTATCCAAGAAATCATATCAGAACTTAATACGCTCCAGAACAGCGAAGACCCACCAAACACCAGACACGATGGGCCAATACCTTTTCCTAGGTTACTTTCTGGAAAAAATAATGCGCAAATCCTTGTGAACAAAAGGATTGATCAATTGATACACGATTTAGGTCGTGAAACGTATAACGGCGAACTCAAAATTGATCACATTGCCACGCTTCAAGAGTGGCGACACACAATACGCAGCTTTATTGGCGATGAACTGACTAGTGACATAGATTTTACCAATGAAGAAGTTGCAGCAGAAAACGTTAGCAAAAATCTGCAAGATTATAAGGAAAAAATAGTCTCGACCTCAAATAAGACTGAGTGGGCGTTTCCGGCAACAATTTTCTACAATGTTACACTTGAACCTTTTCGAGTGGGCCCCGTCCTGATTGAAATGCGCGAAGATTGGTTAACGCGCAAATTTAAAGAAGGCGTGGTTTCAAAAACCACAAAGCGACGGTTAGAAAACAAATGGTCTAACCGTAAGGTTAACCGACCACGCAATGCCACAAACGACAGCCTGTTTGAAGGCGAGATTGATAGAGCTGCAAAAGACCATAAATTCATGATTACCGCAGAGTTAGAAAGTCTTTTGCCCGCCGCGGCCGAGAAACGTGCTGAAACGCTGGCAAATCTAACCTTGGTCGCCAAAGCATGCCTCTGGAAAAATCCGAGCGATACGTTGAAGTTCTTCTACCTAGCTGATGATGGGTCCCATAGGTCAATCAACAAACTAGAAATCGACGGACACTATATTTTTTCACGTTTTGAACCTATCCGTTTTTCAGGAATAGATATTGATAAAGAAATTCTTTGCGCTGAATTATCTGGTAATGAGGAGTATTGGCAAGGTATAACACACATTTTTGACTTTCTTGCAACGTCACGCCCCGAAACTTCTAAAAAACGCTTTATGACAGTTTGTCACAAGCCATCATTTCCTTTCAGCGTGCCTGCACCGAAACTTCAGATATAATGAGCGTTATGAATTTTGCAATGACATTAGATGCGCTGGCAGAAGGTGGAAAATCCAACGGCATTGCAACAATGATAGAAGGCTTGACACGCTGGCGACGCGATACCGTGATTACGCGAAGTGGCCAAACGATCAATTATATTGTAAAACGAATTTACAGCGACGCACGAAGCTGCACAGTCCACGGCACAAGTGAACGATACCATTTAGATTGGCAGGAGTTGCGAGAAATCGCTCAGTTGATTTCGCGCCGCTGCTTGATCCAAGCCATTGTTCGTGCAGGAGAACTAAAACAGGCGACTTGCATGAGTGGTTTGTTTTATGAGCAACAAGACTAGAGAGATCACCTTCACGCGCCAAGTTCGGCATTGCAATTAGAAAAGTAAAGAACGCAAACCAAAACTAAGCCAACCGTCAGATTGGCTAAGCGCCGAGCTCCCCCGTCAAACCACAGGTTTGCCTTTGGCAAAACTTAAGACGCTTGCGCCGGCTGAGGTCGGCTTGTTTACGGCACAATCGTCGGGCTTAGCTACCGCGATACGTCGAATATCCGAACGGGGACAATAACAAAGGAACGTGGTAGTGGGCCGCTTCGCTCATCCCGAAGCGGATGGGGACGATGTCCAAGAATCGTGGGCTTTCTGGTGGTTTGCCGGTGGCGTCCAGGTATGCGCCGGCGTGGAATACCAGTTCGTATTCGCCCACCTCAAATTCACCCGCTGGCAAAATCTGTTCATCTGTGCGGCCGTCGTCATTGGTCGTCAGGCTGCGGATATGGGTGCGTGTGTCGCCCGTTACCCGATACAGATCAATCTGTAACCCGGCGGCGGGGCAGCCGCGGGCGGTATCCAACACATGGGTGGTAAGGTATCCAGACATTTGCACACTCCGATCAAAATTTGCGTTATGATGCCCCAGAAAAGGACGAATGAGAACCTGCATAAGAATTTGTAACTGTTTCAAAATATTTTTGAAAGCCGTGGGGATTTATTTGTTTTACAAGCAACTGAAGGAATGAGGACACAAATGACGCGTTATCAACGGGACATGTTGGGATATGGGGCCACGCCCCCCGATGCGAAATGGCCGAATGGGGCCAAAATCGCAGTGCAATTTGTTGTGAATTACGAAGAGGGCGGGGAAAACTGTGTCCTGCATGGCGATGCCGCGTCCGAGGCGTTTTTATCCGAAATTGTCGGTGCGGCGCAGTGGGCAGATCAACGGCATTGGAACATGGAGTCGATCTATGAATACGGTGCACGGGCGGGGTTTTGGCGTCTGCATCGGTTGTTCACCGAATTGAACATTCCGGCGACGGTCTATGGCGTGGCGTCCGCTTTGGCGCGGAACCCTGAACAAGTGCGTGCGATGCAAGACGCAGGTTGGGAAATCGCCAGCCACGGGTTGAAATGGGTCGAACACAAGGACATGCCCGCCGACGAGGAACGCGCCCAGATTGCCGAGGCGATCCGCCTGCATACCGAGGTCACCGGTGAACGCCCGTTGGGGTGGTACACGGGGCGGTGTTCGGTGAATACGGTGGATTTGGTCGCCCAAGAGGGCGGCTTTGCCTATATCAGCGACACTTATGATGATGATCTGCCCTATTGGTTAGAGGTCGGTGATCGTGATCAGTTGATAATTCCTTATACGCTGGACGCCAATGACATGCGCTTTGCCACGCCGCAGGGGTTCAATGCGGGGGATCAGTTTTACGCCTATCTGAAGGATGCCTTTGATGCGCTTTATGCCGAGGGGCACGCGGGTCAGGCCAAGATGATGTCGATCGGCTTGCATTGTCGGTTGATCGGGCGGCCGGGTCGCGTGATGGCCTTGCGACGGTTCATGGAATATGCGGCGGGGCATGCGGATGTGTGGTTCCCACGGCGCATTGATATTGCGCGCCATTGGGCCGAGGTGCATCCACCCAAACGGTATGAACGGCCGTCACAGATGACGCGGGATCGGTTTGTTGCGCTCTATGGCGGGATCTTTGAACATTCCGCATGGATCGCAGATGGCGCGTTTGATCTGGAACTGGGGCGGGCGCATGATACCGCACGTGGTTTGCACAACGCGCTGGCCCGTGTGTTCCGATCCGCCAGTGACGACAAACGCATGGGCGTTCTGCGGGCGCATCCCGATTTGGCGGGCAAGCTGGCGGCGGCAAAACGTTTGACGGCTGAGTCAACGTCGGAACAGGCCTCAGCGGGATTGGACGCGCTGACCGATACGGAACGGGATACCTTTACCCAGTTGAACACCGAGTATGTCGCAAAACATGGGTTTCCATTCATTATTGCGGTGCGCGATCACACCAAGGCGTCGATTATGGCCGCCTTTGAACGACGCATACATAATGACACCGCGACCGAATTCAATGAGGCCTGTAAACAGGTGGAACGGATCGCCGAATTTCGGTTGATGGATATTTTGCCATGACGCACATCGTGATCGAACCGATTTCGGCCGACGCCTTTGCCCCCTTTGGGGATGTGTTTGATGCCAGCGGTACGCCCGATAAAATCATCAACATGGGCAAATGCGGGCGCTATCACGATCGGGCGACGCTTGATTTCACCGACGGTCAGGCAGGGATCAGCATCTTTAAGGCAGAGGTGCGCAGCCTGCCTTATGAATTGGCATTGGTGGAACGACATCCGCTGGGATCACAGGCGTTTATTCCGATGGCAATGGTGCCATTCCTTGTAATCGTTGCGCCCGATGAAAATGGCACCCCTGGAACACCACGTGCGTTTGTCACCAAACCGGGCCAAGGCATCAATTTTCATCGCGGCACATGGCACGGCGTTTTGACCCCTTTGCATGCACCGGGCCTGTTTGCGGTGGTTGACCGCATAGGGGAAGGCGCAAACCTAGAAGAATTTTTCTTTGACCAACCACATATAGTGGTGGCACAATAGATATAACCGCCCACTAAGAGGCGGACACAACAGTCAGAAGGGAGAGTTACTATGGCTGATACTTCGATTGGAACCCCTGAACAACTTCGGGATCCGAATTACACACCCCCAATGGGCAAAGCGATCCCGTTGGGCATTCAACATGTTTTGGCAATGTTCGTGTCAAACGTCACACCTGCGATTATCGTCGCAGGCGCAGCCGGCATCGGCTTTGGATCTGATCAAGGGGCGCTTGGGTTCCCTGACATGACCTATATGATCCAAATGTCGATGTTGTTTGCAGGGATTGCAACCTTGTTCCAAACAATCGGCATGGGCCCTGTGGGCGCGCGCCTTCCTATCGTGCAGGGGACTTCGTTCGCGTTTGTCCCAATTATGATCCCGGCCGTCGCAGGTTTGGGCACCGCGGGTTTGGGCGGTCTGATGACCGGCGTATTCCTTGGTGGTATCTTTCACTTCATCCTAGGTATGTTCATCGGACGCATTCGCTTTGCTTTGCCACCGTTGGTGACGGGCTTGATCGTGTTGATGATCGGGCTTGCCTTGGTCAAAGTTGGCATCCAATACGCGGCAGGTGGTGTTCCATTGATGGGTAAACCAGAATTTGGATCACTTGCGATGTGGACACCTGCGTTGGTGGTTGTAATTGTGACCTTGGCGATCAAATTCTTCACCCGCGGCTTTATGTCTGTTGCGGCGGTATTGATCGGTATCATCGCGGGTTACATCGTTGCGATGATGATGGGCCAAGTCAACCTAGGCAACATTGGCCGTGCATCGATGTTAGCCGCGCCAATGCCATTCAAATACGGTTTTGAAGTTAACATGGCGATCGTTATCGGCATGTGTTTCATGGCAATCGTTTCCGCGATTGAAACCGTGGGCGATACATCAGGCATCACCAAAGGTGGCGCAGGCCGCGAAGCAACCGACAAAGAAATTTCGGGCGCAACATTCGCAGACGGTTTGGGCACCGCAATTGCCGGTATCTTTGGCGGTCTGCCAAACACATCGTTTAGCCAAAACGTAGGTCTGGTTGCCATGACAGGCGTCATGAGCCGCCACGTCGTAACCATCGGTGCGATTTTCTTGATCATCTGTGGTTTCATTCCAAAAATCGGCGCAATCATCAACACCGTCCCAATCAACGTTTTGGGCGGCGGCGTGATCGTGATGTTCGGTATGGTCTGTGCATCCGGCGTGAACATGTTGTCAGATGTAAGCTGGAACCGTCGCAATATGGTAATCTTTGCGATTTCCTTGTCGATCGGTTTGGGTCTTCAATTGGAACCATCTGCGCTGCAACATCTTCCAGCAACTGCTAAGATCTTGTTGACCTCTGGTTTGCTGCCATCTGCAGCGCTGGCGATCATTTTGAACTTGGTCTTGCCAGAAAATCTAGACGACTAAATCGTAATCTACTTTTTTCCAAGCGCCCCGACATCGTTGGGGCGTTTTTTTAATTTCTTGATTTTCCGTCGAATTGGCGCGACTGTTATTGTATGAACAGCTATTCGCAATTCCCACACCCGCATGACACCACAGGCGTCATGTTTCAGCGACAGGAACTGGCCCTGATCCTTGCGCTTTATGGTCGAATGGTCGCGGCCGGTGAATGGCGTGATTATGGGATTTCTGCATTGAAAGATTGCGCGATTTTTTCCGTCTTTCGCCGCACCGCCGAACAGCCCATTTACCGGATTGAGAAACATCCAAAACTGCGCAGCCGCCAGGGTGAATATAGCGTGATCGGCATGGACGGGCGCATCTTAAAGCGCGGTCACGATTTAAAAACAGTTTTGCGCGTCTTGGACAAAAAATTGATCCGCGCAATATAATCGTCCCCGCATTGGTGCCGCCCTGCAACATCATTGACGCTGGGCGTAAAACGTTATCCATTTTACTGAAATATCGTATCGCCGTGTCGTTTACATCTTTGGAATTCACCAAAGGAACAAAGATGAAATTTTCACCGTTCGCCGCAAATTCGGCGCGATTAAAAACGTCACAAGATATCGCACAGCAAATCGGAACCATCAGCGTATCGCTCGCCGGTGTCACGGGGCACGTCTAGGACACCAGCGACACGTTATCCGCACAGGCCGCAACGTTAGAAAATATTTCATCCCACATTTCACAAATTGCCAGCCAAAGCCGAAGCACAATTGTCAAAAGCGACGAAAGCAAAGACATCGCATCACGCGCCGAACAGTCCGCGTATGACAGCACACAGAAATTCGGAGACATCTTGCACAAAGCAAATGATTTGGCGGCGGATGTATTGGACATGGGAAACCGTTTGGCGATTGTCCAATCTAAATTGGCCGCAGTTCAAAAAATATCCAATGAAATTGATACGATTGCACAACGTGCATCGTTGTTGTCGTTGAATGCCGCCGTCGAAGCGGCCCTCGCGGGTGAAAGCGGTCGCGGATTTCGCGTCGTGGCCAGCGAATTCAAATCTTTGTCCGAATACACCGCCACTTCGACGGTTGAAATCAACAATTCGCTGGATGATTTAACCGCGGAAATTTCCACTTTGGTCGCGAATGCGACCCATTCCGTGACTGTGGCCAATT
The DNA here is from genome assembly GCA_038134005.1 of Paracoccaceae bacterium. Lineage (GTDB taxonomy): Bacteria > Pseudomonadota > Alphaproteobacteria > Rhodobacterales > Rhodobacteraceae > CAJXSD01. The sequence continues at coordinate 7,279 of JAYPUL010000006.1, forward strand.
CATTGGAAATCGACGCCCAAGGGATCGAAGAACAAATTCAAAGCGTGCCTCAAATGTTGTCGATCGTCACACAAAATCAAACCGACATCAGTGTTGAAAACAAAGAAATATCGCTTGCCGTTGACTCAATAAGTCAAGAAGTCGCAATCCTTTCCAGCGGCGTAACAGCATCTGTCGATTTGATCAAAGAAGCAGCCTTGTCGCTTGATGGGTTACGCCATATTTCGGAACGTATGACGGCATCATCGGTCAAACTTGGGGTTCACACGGACGACACCCAGTTTATCAATCACGTCAAACAGATTGCAAAAGCCATTCGCGCCGCGTTCGAAGACGGCATCAAACACGGATATGTCGATCAGAGCGATTTATTTGATCGCGATTATGTCGAATTGATCGGGACGAACCCCATTCAATTCGAAACACGATATACCACTTTCTTGGATAGCGCCCTCCCCCCGATCCAAGAAGCCGCATTAGAGATTTCAGATCGGATCGTGTTTTGCGCAGCCGTCGACGCGAATGGATATCTACCGACGCACAATGTAAAATTTTCAAAACCACAACGCCATAATGATCCAGTTTGGAATGCCGCAAATTCCCGAAATCGTCGCATCTTTGACGACCGCGTTGGGTTGGCCGCGGGTCAAAATACAGACGATTTTTTATTGCAAGCCTATCGGCGTGATATGGGCAACGGAAAATTCGCGCTCATGAAAGATCTCTCAGCGCCAATTTTCGTCAATGGCAAACACTGGGGTGGCGTGCGATTGGCCTATAAGGTGTGAACCGATTAGGCCGCCACTGCAATTGGACGTTCGCGGACCGGTAAATGGATCAATGCGCTAAAGGCACCCACGCCAACGCCGATCCACCACACTGCTGTATAGCTGCCATAGATGTCATACATCTTGCCGCCCAACCAGACGCCCATGAAGCTTCCCAATTGGTGCGAGAAAAAGACGATGCCATAAAGCGTTCCCATATAACGCAAACCATAAATATGTGCGATTAATCCGCTGGTTAATGGTACAGTCGCCAACCATAGGGATCCCATCAGCGCAGAAAACAACAATACGGTTGTTGGCGTCATCGGCGTCATGATGAACCACGCGGCAATCACCGTGCGCCCAAGATAAATCCCAGATAACAGGTATTTTTTCGTATATTTTTTGCCCAAATAACCCGCGGTCAATGTGCCGGCGATATTGGCCAACCCAATAATCGAAATCGCAACCGCGCCCAGCGCTGACGTGGTCGTCACACCAACCGAGGACAACACGCTGCCCGGCATAATTGCGCCGCACATTTCGGTAACAAATGCCGGAAAATGTGCCGTGATAAAGGCCAGTTGATACCCACAGCTAAAAAACCCAAGGAAAATCATGGAATAGGTCGGATCTTTGGCCGCTTTTAAAAGGATTTGGCCCATGCTTTCTTGTAACTGTGCTTTGGTCGCTGCTTGCGGTGCGCGCATCAACGGCAGGGACAATAACGATAGGGTGATCGCCGCGGAAAACACCAAAAACACGTTTTGCCATGACATGAACGACAATAGGAATTCGGCGATAGGCGCGCCGACCACTTGCCCCGCACTGCCTGCTGCGGTGGCAATCGCCAAGGACATAGATCGGTTTTCATCGCTGCTGGCACGGCCAACTACGGCCAAAATCACGCCAAACCCGGTGCCTGCGATACCAAAGCCCACCAAAATTTCGTACCATTGATGGGCGGCGGGCGTGACGGCAAACGATGACAATACCAATCCCGCCGCATAGGTAAGCGCCCCTAAAATAATCGCACGTCGATCGCCCAGTTTTTCGGCAAAGGCGCCAAAAATCGGCTGGCCAAATCCCCATGCCAAATTCTGGATTGCGATCGCCAATGAAAATTCCGATCGCGCCCAACCAAATTCCGCCGCGATCGGGATTTGGAAAACACCAAACGACGCGCGTACAGCAAAGCTGATTAAGATAATGCCGCAGGCCACGATTAAGACGGGCGTGAAAATCGACGTTTTGGTTGGCATGGGAAACTCCTAGAAAGTGCGCGCAGTATTAACGTTTTCGCACTGCCGTCAAATGGAATTATTGTAATGATACGGGGCTTTTCATGCGGTCGATGGCACGATATGGAACGGGTATGACTGATCTGATCACACTTTATAATGAACGGGTTGCCACTGGCGTGTTACGCGATGATCCAGTGCAGCGCACATTATTGCCCGCGTTTGAACGTATCCGCGCAGCGCTTGAGACGCCACAAAAACGCGGGCTCTTCCGCAAAGCGCCCCCTCCCCCCAAGGGATTGTACATTTGGGGTGGCGTTGGACGCGGGAAATCTATGTTGATGGATTTATTCGTCGAAAGCCTTGGTGTGCCTGTGCGTCGGGTCCATTTCCATGCGTTTATGCAAGAAATTCAAAACGCCCTACACGACGCACGCAAAAACACGACCGCGGATGCCTTGGCACCGGTCGCCAAGTCGGTTTCAGATAGCGTCAAGGTTCTTGCATTTGATGAAATGCAAATCAAAGATATCGCCGACGCGATGATCGTGGGCCGTTTGTTTGAAAAACTTTTTGATGCGGGCGTTGTGGTGGTCACGACATCAAACCGCATTCCCCAAGATCTTTATAAAGATGGATTAAACCGACAATTGTTTTTGCCCTTTATCGATTTGATCAGCGACAAGCTTGATGTGATCGAAATGGCCAGCGACACAGATTATCGTCAAAACCGATTGGCAGGTGAAGCCAGTTATTTTAGCCCGGTGAACGATGATGCCCGCGCAACCATGGATGCGATTTGGTCTGATTTAAGTCATGGGCAATCGACGCAATTTAGCCTTACACACAAGGGACGTGAATTGGTTTTCCCTGCCTATCATAACGGCGTCGCACGGTTTTCATTCTTTGACTTATGCGGTCAAATGTTGGGCCCTGGTGACTATTTGGCCATTGCCGATGCTGTGCGCGTTTTGATGGTGGACAATATCCCGCAACTGGGCCGCAGTAATTTCAACGAAGCCAAACGTTTTGTCACACTGATTGACGCGTTGTATGAGGCAAAAGTGAAATTGATCTGTTCTGCCGCCGCTGCCCCCGAAATGTTATATATCGAAGGCGAAGGCGTGTTTGAATTTGAACGCACCGCAAGCCGATTGCGCGAAATGCAATCGGCCGATTGGGCACGTTGACGACGGTTCATCAAAACTTGGGCAAAAACAGGGTCTGACCAACGCTTAAGGCGTCTGGATTTGCCAAACGATCTTTGTTTGCCCAATAGATATCATCGATTGCATCGCTGGTTCCGTAATACCGTTGCGCAATAACCGCCAATGTATCGCCTGGACGCACCACATAGGTATTGCCAAGCGGCCGAACGATTTTGGGGGCTGGTAAATTGACCAAGGTTCCCAACACCGCACGGGTATCGACATCTCCATTCCCACGCAACATATGTGGTGGGACGTTAATCATGCCACTTTGCACGGCTTGGGCGATTAAGATGTCGATTTCCGCACCGCTCATCCCCTGGGACAAGGCAGTCGCAATCAACGGTTCAAGCCCTTCAATCGGGGCGGTCTTTGTCGCTGCATCCGTGGCGATGTTAACCGCTTGGATATTTTTCAATTCCAAGATCGGTTGCGTCACAGGCGCAGGCATGGGTTCCGCAATCAAAAGTGGCGGTTTTTCAGATGGCACATCATCGGCCGGCGCGATGGCGGCAACAGGTTGCGTTACTGGAACTGTTGCAAGGTCGTCTGCGACAAAACGGTCTGACCGTGCGCTGGGCTGAATCATCAATAACCCAATCGTGACGACCAAAAACGCCACACCTATTACAAAATTTCTGATCATACCCTATTCCTTCATCACACATCAGTGATGCAAACGGCTTTTGGCGCGACGTAAGAATAAAGTGTGGCTCGGTCCAAAAGAACCGAGCCTATGTGCCTGTATGTAAACCGCATCCATAAGCTGTGTGATCATCAACTGCTAGTGATACGACACTGCTTAAAATCAATATATGCACGTTGTTTGGTCGCAGTCAACAACAAGTGATTCGTTTATTAAAAAAAACGAATCACTCATGTGATTTAAGGATATTCCCCGCCAGATACAGCGAACCACAGATCAAAATCCGCGCGTTCGGTGTGATGGTGACAATGCGATGCACAGCGTCGATAACGGATTCAGCTGTGCTGGCCGCAAGGCCCGCATTGGTTGCCGCATCCGCGGTATCTTGGGCAGGCAAGGTATTTTCTTCGCCGGGGATCGACACGGCGAATAGATGTTCGGCCTGCGCAGCCATAGGGCGCAAATACCCACCAATGTCTTTGGTATTCAGCATGCCACAAATCAAATAGGTCGGGCGCTTTGGCAAGGATGCCAAATGTGCGCCAATCGCATCGCCTGCGGCGGGGTTATGACCGCCATCCAGCCAGATTTCGGCGTCCGGCGCTGCGTCGATGACAGGACCGCGTTTCAATCGTTGCATCCGCGCGGGCCAATGTGCTGTGCTGATGGCTGCTTCGCAGACTGAGGCGTCAAATCCAAGATTACGCAACGCCGCAATCGCGGCGCCTGCGTTTTGATATTGATGCGCACCTGGCAAATTGGGCAACGGTAAATCCAACAACCCATGGTCATCTTGATACACCAAACGATCTCTTTCGCGACCGACGTGCCAATGTTGCCCATAGGCAAAAATTGGCGCCCCCAAACGGGCCGCGGTTGCTTCAATCACATCCATCGCTTCATCGGGCTGCGGACCGACGATCACGGGGCATCCGCGTTTAATAATCCCGGCCTTTTCCCCAGCGATTTTGGTCAATGTGTCACCCAAAAACGCTTCGTGATCGATTGAGATCGGCGTTATGATTGACACGGCGGGTTGGTCAATAACGTTGGTTGCATCCAAACGACCGCCCAATCCGACCTCAAGCAATGTGTAATCAGCAGCCGTGCGTGCCATCGCCAACAGCGCCGCACAGGTGGTGATTTCAAAATAGGTGATATTTTCGCCGCCATTCTTGGAATAGCATTCGTCCAAAACAGCACTTAGATGATCTTCGGCAATCAAATCGCCTGCCAAACGGATGCGTTCATGAAACCGTGCCAAATGCGGCGATGTATAAGCGTGCGCGCGTTTGCCCGCCGCTTCGACACCTGCACGGATCATCGCTTGGGTTGAACCTTTGCCATTGGTGCCCGCAATATGAATGACGGGCGGCAAATCGTTTTGCGGATTATCCAATGCCGCCAACAACCGCCAAACCCGATCCAAGGTCAAATCAATAACCTTGGGGTGAAGCGCCATCATCCGTTCCAGAATGACGTCAGAACCGGTGTTTGTCATTTATTCAGCAGGCTCATTTTGTGCTGGTGTCGCGGGCGACGGCAATTCGCCGGAAATGGCAGGGGGTTGTTTCATCAACATGCGGATCACTTTGATCAACTCTTCGCGCATCTGTGTGCGTGAAATAACCATGTCCAACATGCCGTGATCCAATAGATATTCGGCGCGTTGAAAGCCTTCGGGCAACTTTTCACGAATAGTTTGTTCAATGACGCGCGGGCCTGCGAAACAAATCAATGCATTGGGTTCAGCGATTTGAACATCGCCCAACATTGCATAGGACGCCGTGACCCCACCCGTCGTCGGATGCGTCAACACCACGATATAAGGCAAGCCCGCCTCTTTTAACATTTGCACAGCGACGGTTGTGCGCGGCATTTGCATCAGACTTAGAATGCCTTCTTGCATACGCGCACCACCCGCAGCGGAAAACAACACCAAGGGGCGTTTTAATTTTACCGCACGTTCGGCCGCCGCAATAATCGCGTTGCCGACATACATTCCCATAGAACCCGCCATAAAGCTAAAGTCTTGGGCGGCGGCAACGATGGGTGTGCGCCCGATTTCACCTTCGGCGACCAACATAGCTTCTTTTTCGTTGGTGCTTTTTTGCGCAGATTTCATCCGTTCGGGATATTTCTTTTGATCTTTGAAATGCAACGGATCGGCAATGGGTTCGGGAACCTTTACTTCGACAAAAATGCCGCCATCAAACATCGCAGCAAATCGATCACGCGGCGTGATTGCCATGTGGTGGCCGCACTGGGTACAGACGTTTTGGTTATCCGACAATTCACGATGGAACAACATAGTGCCGCATTCACCGCATTTCGACCATAGATTTTCAGGCACCTCGCGGCGTGAAAAAATCGAATTGATCCGCGGACGGACATAGTTTGTGATCCAGTTCATGAGCGTCGTTTCCTTTTGCCCTTTTGTCTTATTGCTTCAAATAAGCCGGTTGCGCACAGAATGCAATTCTGAACCGCGTAAAAACCCGTTGGCAAGTCTATCAACGCAGCTTAAAAGTTCTTTCATCAATAAGGGATAATTTTATGCAAGACGTTGTTTCAAACCATTTACGCCAACAGGCCAAGATTTGGCGTATCCTCGTTGGTCTTATTATTTTTACAATAGTTTATGTAACCCCGTTGGTCATACTTGGGGGATTGATCGCAATTTTTTCGGCATCCCCTTCGACGGATTTCACGTTGGGCACCACGCCCGTCGACCTGGCGATGATCATGGCGACATTCATTCCGGCATGGTTTGGCATTCGATTTGCAATGTTTTGGCCGTTTCGAACAACGTTGCAAAGCCTATATGGCGTTGCAAACCGATTAAATTGGCGGGATTTGAGTATCGGCTTTTCCTTTGCGTTTTGCATCGTATGTGTGCTGGAAATTGTGGCAGCGTTGTTTTTAACAGGTCCCGGCACTGGTTATGAAGCGCACCTTATTTCAAAACCTGACATTTGGCTGATGTGGTTTGTTCCACTCTTTGCATTGATACTTGTACAAGTCGGCGCAGAAGAATTGGTGTTTCGCGGATATTTGATGCGCACCATTTGGGCCCGCGGAGGACGGTTTTGGTGGGCGATTTTCATTCCGTCCTTTATCTTTGGACTGGGCCATTTTTCACCGAGCGAATTTGGTCCAAACGCTTGGCTTTACGCGTCGAACACAACTGTAACTGGTATAATTTTATGCGCAGTCACAATTTGGCGCGGAAATATGGGGGCGGCGTTTGGATTACACCTTGGTGTGAACTGCTTTAGTATTTTGATCCTTTCAAATAAAGGCTACCTCAGCGGTGGCGCGCTCTTTTTAAACCAAGCTGCGCCAGATGCCCCCATCACCGGCATTGCGTTTGCTGCGACAACCCTAATTGAAATTGGTCTTTATGTGGTTTGGGCGCATCGCACTTATGGCAAAATCATCCCCCGCCCCTAGAACATTGCTTGCGCGTTTGGGTGCGGTTTTGTATGCACAAATCAAGGCCGATCGACATGAGGTTGGCCCAAAATAAAAGGGGTGGGATGTTTATTTTTCGTGGTTTAGGTCAAATCATTTTAGCAAGCCTTCTGGTCAGCGGGTGCCAAATGGGCCTTGAAAATGCAACCATATTTTCACAGAAAAAAGAACGCGCGGTCACTTTTGCATCCGGCGTAAAGATTGACGCCCCTGATCAATATTGCCTTGTTCCCAAAATGACGCGCAATAATGGCCGACAAGGATTTGGCGTTTTTGCCCCCTGTAACAGCATCGGGCCAGCACAGTCTATTGTGACCGTCTCTGCGACACCTTTGCCAAATGCGTCACGTCCCAAGCGGGACGCCATGCGCAAGGCAATGATGGCGCGCAAAACAGCCAAAGATCATCGTGATGTGGAGGGTATCCAAATTGTCCATTTCATTGATCCAAAAGCCGCAAAACGTTTAGGAATGCAGCCAGATTTCTGGCGCGCGATGGTATATCGCAACGGCACCCTAATCGTGGCCAGCTATTATGGCCACACCGCCAAAGACGCAACCGAAGCACTGGCCGAGGCGCGTTTGTTAAATTTTATAAACAAATTACCAAAACCAATTCGAAAAACAACGGCAGGTGTGTCAAACACGTCTAAGGTAAACTATCTTGCAACTGCGCCGATGTTAAAACCAATATATCGGCCATGATATCGCCCAGATTGCGATGTAGGGATCGAATAATACGAATCGAATATGCGAACGCGATGAAGAATGTAACAGGACACAGCTGGTTTGAACGCCGCACGCGCAAGCGCGCTTTGAACCTGTGGCACGCATTGGTTCAAAATGCGCCGCAAATGTCGCTAAGCGGGTTGCTGAAACTGCGTACGGAATCCGAAAACCTGTCGGAATTGGTGGGGACGTTTAATCAACTTTCAACGCATGAAATCGGAAAGCGCGTTGCGCAAACCGTTGATATCCCCGATTACAAAAACGCAGATTGGTCATGGCGTCCCGAAGTCTTTTTCCAAAAAGACTGCGTGACGGCCGAAGTTAACCCCGTGTCCGGCAAACAAATCGGATCCTATCTAACACTTCATCATGATGCATCAGTCCCCAGCATCATTTTACGTCAAACCAAGACAGTGCGTGCAATCAACGTTGCGCCGTTTGATTTCACGATCGAAGTCTATGACTTTGCCGGGTCCTTTTTATCTTTGGCGCTAGATTTACCAAATAGCGCGATCCAAGGCTTATCGAACCAAAATATTTTCGAACTAGACATACACCTAACAACAGAACACCCATTGCCAAAGTTTGTCCGTATCAACGTGCAACACGGCCCCAACATCGACAACGAAATTCAAGTTATTTCACACACTGGTGATCATCTGAATGTTGAATTCGATTTGGGATATATGGATTTAAACGAACAAATGCTGGAAAAAATCTGGTTTGATTTAATCTTTGATGATGCAAAAATGAACAAAATTGTCATTCACGACATCACAATTTGCCGCCGATCACGGGCCCAATTTTAAAAGAAAGTGCTATGGTAAACGTCGAACAAATCAGTTTCCAAAATGCGGTCTGGCACGGGTTGATTACGCTTGGCGCCGGAGTGTCATCAGACACCAAGTTTTCCGTCACTTACAACGGTGATGCTTTGGACACGGTTGCAATTGAAAACGGCCCAAGCCTGCACGAAAAGATTTTGACCTGCACGATCCCGCTCGTGGCGATTGGGGACGGGGTGCATACGTTTGTCATCTGGGCCCAAGGCCAAACCGACCCGATTTTTACCTTTGCCGTTGCGGGTGGACGCACGTTGGAACATGATCTGCGCACCGAGGTATCGCAATTGCGATCCGAACTTGAACTGATCAAACAGATCCTGCGCAATCGTTTTTCGGGTTCATAACGCCAAGTTCCGCTGCGTTATCGATGACAAAGTGGAATAATTGCGACTAGTTTGTCATCAATCCATTTCGTGAGGGACAGACATAATGCACGCGGCCTATCCACATCTTTTTCAACCGCTCGACCTTGGGTTCACGACGCTAAAAAACCGCGTCATGATGGGGTCCATGCATACCAATTTGGAAGAAACCAAAGATTGGGCGCGGGTTGGCGAATTTTACGCGGCGCGTGCACGTGGTGGCGTTGGATTGATGGTCACAGGGGGCATTGCCCCAAACCCCGAAGGCGCGGTGTTTCACGGCGCAGCCGGTTTATTCAATGACACCGATGTGGCCAATCACCGCGTCGTGACCGATGCGGTGCACGCGGCCGACGGAAAAATCGTGATGCAAATTCTGCACGCGGGGCGTTACGCCTATAACCCTGATTGCGTGGCACCTTCGGCGGTAAAATCCCCCATTTCCCCGTTTCCACCAAAAGAATTGGACGAAGACGGTATTGAAAAGCAAATCACCGACATTGTCGAAACGGCCGTACGCGCACGCGCCGCGGGCTATGATGGCGTCGAAATCATGGGGTCAGAGGGGTATTTCATCAATCAATTCCTGGTCACCCACACCAACAAACGCAATGATCGGTGGGGGGGCTCGTATGAAAACAGAATGCGATTGGCCATTGACATTGTCACGCGTACCCGGGCGGCCGTCGGGAATGACTTTATTCTAATCTATCGTTTGTCGATGATTGATTTGATCCCAAATGGATCCACCCATGACGAAGTTGTCCAATTGGCCAAAGCCATCGAAGCGGCGGGCGCGACGATCATCAACACGGGCATCGGGTGGCACGAAGCACGTATTCCAACGATCGCTACATCCGTCCCACGCGCGGCATTTGCGTGGGTCACGAAAAAGCTGATGGGCCATGTCTCTATCCCTGTGATTACGTCAAACCGTATCAACACGCCCGCGGTCGCCGAAGATGTGTTGGCGCAAGGTTGCGCCGATATGGTCAGCATGGCGCGCCCCTTTTTGGCCGACCCTGATTTCGTGAACAAAGCCCGCGTCAACCACGCGGATCAGATTGCACCCTGTATCGCATGCAACCAAGCATGTTTGGATCACACATTTAGCGGTAAAATTAGTTCGTGTTTGGTCAATCCGCGCGCATGTTATGAAACGGAATTCCCCAATCAAACGGCGGTCACATCAAAATCGGTTGCGGTTGTCGGTGCGGGGCCCGCAGGCGTTTCGGCCGCAATCACCGCCGCCCAACGCGGTCATGCGGTCACAATATTTGATCGGGACGCGCAAATCGGTGGGCAATTGAACATGGCCAAACAAATCCCGGGCAAAGAAGAATTCTGGGGATTGGTCGATTGGTTCGGCGCGATGGTCACCGATCTGGGCATCACATTGCAGCTGAACCACACGGCGACGATGGATGATTTGACATCCTTTGATCATGTGATCATCGCAACCGGTGTGGATCCCAGAAATCCCGAAATCGAAGGACAAGATTTACCTCATGTCCATAGCTATGTTGATGTTTTGCGGGGTAAAGTTTCGGTCGGAAAACGTGCCGTCGTGATTGGAGCAGGTGGCATTGGCTTTGATGTCAGCGAATTTTTGACCCATGGCCATGCAGCCACCGCCGACACGCCGGATTTGGACACATGGATGCGTGAATGGGGCGTTACCGACCCTGCAACCACGCGCGGAGGTCTTTCCGAAACGGGTCCGCGCCCCGGCGCACCCGCACGCACAGTTACCATGTTGCAACGCAAACCCGAACGTCCCGGAAAACGTTTGGGCAAAACTACGGGGTGGATCCATCGGGCGACGCTTAAAATGAAGGGCGTCCAGATGATTGGCGGTGTGAATTATGAAAAAATCACATCCGAGGGTATTCACGTGTCTTTTGGTGAGGCGCGCGAAAATCCGCAACTTATTGCCGCTGACACGATTATTTTATGCGCAGGTCAGGTATCACAACGAACCCTTGGTGATGCATTGAGTGCAGCGGGGAAATCGGTGGACATCATTGGCGGCGCTGATTTTGCGGGCGAATTGGACGCAAAACGTGCGATTGATCAAGGGATGCGAACCGCGTACAAAATTTGATCCATTTTCGAAACAATGGGTGAAATACCCCGATAATGTCTCTCATCCGCCCCAGTCGCGCCACATTTGGCGTGCAAAACTGGGTCCGGGAAGATGAGGTACAGTATGGATCGCTTAACAGAAATGGAAGCCTTTGCAAATGTTGTGGACCAAGGTGGGTTCACAGATGCGGCACGTAAAATGGGAATTTCGAAATCTGCCGTTTCGAAACATATTTCTAGCCTAGAAGCACGGCTTGGCGCGCGGTTGTTAAACCGCACAACGCGTCGGGTTAGCCCGACCGAAATCGGTTTGGCCTATTACGATCGCGCACGGCGCGTTTTAAATGACGCAGGCGAAGCGGATGCCTTGGTCAGTTCAATGCAATCGGTTCCCACAGGTCTTTTGCGGGTCTCGGTCGCAACTGATTTCGGATCGTTGCATTTATCACCTGTCTTGGGCGAATTCCTGTCGCGTTATCCCGATATGTCGGTCAATCTTGAATTGGACAATCGCTATATCGAATTGATTTCCGAAGGTTATGATGCCGCGATCCGTGTTGGTGAAATGGAAGACAGCACATTACGTGCCCGTAAAATTGCCGATTGCACGTTGCGCATGTTAGCCAGCCCAAAATACCTTGCGGCCCACGGCCGCCCCCGTCGGATCGACGATCTTAGCATTCACAAGCTGTTGCATTATTCAAACCAGGCAAACAACGCAGTTTGGAAAATGACATCCCAGAGCGGTGAAAAGCGCCATGTTCGCACCACGGGAAGTTTAACGGTGAATGACGGTCAGTCATTGTTGAACGCTGCGATCAATGGTTTGGGTATCGCATATTTGCCCAGCTTTTTGTATCACGCGGCTTTGGAAACAGGGCTGGTCGAAGATGTGATGCCTGACTTACCAAAAGAACGACAAGGCATTTACCTTGTCTATCCTCCAGGCAAATACACCCAACCAAAAGTCCGCGCCTTTATCGATTTTCTGGCCGAGACTTTCGCGAAAAAGGGGCCCGATCATTGGTAAGACCTGATTAATTTCTTGATGGCCGTTACTTGAACGGCAATATCAAAACTGCGACCACCCTTCGGTTTTCCTCCCTCCCGAAGGGTGTTTCGTTTGTAGCGACGGGCGATAAATATCCAATGCCTTGCGCATCCAATTGCGCCGCAGCGACGCCCAGATTTTGTGTTAAATATTTCAAGACGGCGCGCGCGCGTTTTGCCGATAAATCCATATTCCCCGCCAAGGACCCGACCGCATCCGTATGACCAACCAACACGACCCGCGCATCAGGTGTCGCATTCAGATAGGCGGCGATTTCATCCAAGGATGAAAATGGCCCCGCACCCAACGTCGACGACCCGCTTTCAAATTCTAAATCGCGCAAAATCACCGACCCAACTTGGTGCAGGGCTTCCACATATCCCCCCACAGTTGGCGCAGTTACCGCAGAAACCATCGGCATTGCGAACACAGGATTAGCATCATCGGACGTGACGGTCGCTATTTGAAGATAGCCGACCGGGCCAACACGGCTGGCCACAACAAAAATGGCGGAACCGTCGTCTTTTATGGCTGTCATCGCAACAAATTTGCGCAGATCTACAAAAACCGCAGGTGGATCGATCATGGGAACATTCGCGCGAAAATCAAACCCGCCGCAAGCATCGGCATCACAATCAAGCAGGATATCAAACCCGCCTGTGGTTAACGCGTCGCGTATGGGTTTAATCATTTGTGCGGCGGTTAAAGACGTCGCATCGTATCGATACGCGCGAAGGTCCTGACGACCCGACACAGTCTTGGTTGGGACGCCACCCGCATGTGTCCACACCCCAACAGGAATGGAATGATCCCCAACCATGTTCTGCTGGGAAAAGGTTTCAACACCATTTGCAGGCACATCAAAACCAATTTGCGCCGCACCTTGCGACGCGGCAAGTGTTGCCCAAATTATGGCAACACAAACACCTTTGATGGCTTTATCTAAACTGTGCGTGATATTCGTCATTCGGACGCATATCCACTGCGCTGGCCACACGGTTTGACATGTTGAAAAACGCCGCAACATTGGCGATGTCCCAAATATCATGATCGCTAAATCCATGCCCGCGCAAAACGTCGCGATCGGCGTCTTCGATTTTGTGGCTCGCGATGGTGATTTTTTCGGCGAAATCCAACATTGCGCGTTGCTTCGGCGTTAGGTCGGCCACACGGTAATTCATCACCAACATTTCACCCAACTTAGGGTCGCCTGATAACTGGCGTACCGCCGCGCCGTGTGCAGTCAGACAATAGAAACATTTATTGATCGACGACACCACAACAGCAATCATTTCGCGTTCTAATTTGGTCAAACCGCTATGCGCAAGCATCAGGTTATTATAAAGCCCCGTGAATGCATTTAGTTTTTCGATGTCAAACGCGTGTGCGGTTAAAACATTCGGCACCATGCCCAATTTTTCGTTACACACGTCAAAATATTTTTGCGTTTGTTCGGGCAATGGCGATACAGCCGGAAGGTTTAACGCGGTAACGGGTTTAGACATAACTATAAATGACCTTTCTTAATACGGTAATGGTACCCTGTGATCAGCTGCATTCCAAGGGACGAATACAACCTATTTGCACCCGTGTTTGTTTTAACACAGACGACCGAGATATTCGTAAACCCATTGTCCAACGCCCAAAAGGCCGCATGGCGCATAAGATGTGTTGCAACACCTTGTTTTCGTTGATGGTCTAACACTTCTAAGGCATGCAACATGGCCGTGTCACCAAAGCCCGCAATAAATGAGGCGGCCGCGGGTTGATCATTAAACCGACCCAAGATTGTGGTTTTGGGTCCTTTGACGCGGTCCATAACCGCCCATCGATTAGGGCCAATCCCGCCACGTTTCCAAATTTCTTCTTCGATGGCAAGACGGGGCCACACGGAAAACATCATAACCTTGGGAGGCCTTTGTGTGGCAACCGTATCGCTGGGCGCAACATAAATATTTACGGGGTCGATGATGTCATACCCGCGCTGTTCCAACATGGCATCCAAGCCGTCTTGGCCCGGACGGATCATGAACAAACGGTCTTGGCCAAGATCAATCATCGCGGCTTCTGCGCGATCAATGTCATCTTTCGTAACGGTGTTGACCATCAACTCAGCGCTGCTGACGCGTTTCCCACCGCCCTGTCCGTCCCGAATTTTCCAAACACCTTGTTGGGTTTGCGATGCGGCAGGCCATGTGTTTTCAATGACGTCAAAAATATCCATGCTTCACTCTACCTGAAGCTGGGCAACCAACGCAGCCGCCGATTTCAATGCCGCGTGATCGGTACCACGCAGCACAATGTTGGTGCCATAGCGACCATCTTGTTGAAAGGGATAGGACCCGATTTGTAAATCTGGAAATTCGGCAGCAATCTTGGCAAGCGGACTTGCCACATCACCTTCGCCACGCAGAAGACGTACAGTTTCGCTTATCAAAGGGGCGCCACCTGTAAGCGTTGGCAAAACACTTGCCACCATTGCCTGAAACACCGACGGTACACCCGCCATCACATGCACATTTTCAATCGTAAATCCCGGTGCGATCGACACAGGATTGTCGATCAACGTTGCACGATCTGGAATACGCGCCATGCGTAAACGGGCCTCATTCAATTCACGGCCCGTTTGTTCATAAAACGCGGCTAAACGTGCACGCGCATCATCGCGCACATCGATATGGTCGTCAAAAGCACGCGCAATACAATCGGCAGTAATATCATCATGTGTTGGCCCAATGCCCCCCGATGTGAACACATGTTCATATCGGGCAGAAAGTGCGCGCACTGCGTCAACGATGGCGTCGGCATCGTCGCTTACCACGCGGACCTCTTTCAACGAAATGCCTTTTTCGGTCAACTGACCCGCAAGGTAATGCATGTTGGCATCCCGCGTGCGTCCGGATAAAATTTCATCACCAATTACCAACATTGCCGCGGTGGGGTTTTGCATATATCTCGCCCTTTTCAAAGTGTTGATAACCGTATAGGCCAGAATGATGCAGTTTCAAACCAAACTTTTGCCCGCCACGTTGATCAAACGGTATAAACGCTTTTTGGCCGATGTCACCTTGGATGGCGGCGAAATTGTCACCGCGCATTGTGCCAATCCCGGATCCATGATGGGTTTGGCCGACGCGGGGACACGGGTTTGGGTTGAACCCAACAATGACCCAAAGAAAAAGCTAAAATATGCATGGCGTTTGTCGGAATATCCGGATGGAACCATGGTGTGTGTCGATACAAGTGCCGCGAATAAAATCATCGCGGAAGCTTTGGAGAAACGGCAATTTCCTGAATTGGGGGAGTATTGCGTGATCCGTCCAGAGGTCCGCTATGCCCAAAATAGTCGTATCGATTTTTTGTTGGAGAATACCAATTTTGACAAAACATATCTTGAAGTGAAATCCGTCACGCTGTCACGCCAGACAGGTTTGGCCGAATTCCCCGATAGCGTCACCGCACGTGGTGCAAAGCATCTGGGCGACTTGATTGAAATGGTGGCAAACGGCCACCGTGCAATTATGTTTTATTTGGTGCAGCGCACTGATTGCGATGCGCTACGCATTGCCGATGATATCGATGCGACCTATGGCGAAATGTTCGCCGCCGCACGCGCGCAGGGTGTCGAGGTTCTGTGTTATCGCGCCGAACTGACCAGAAATGGGCAAAAGGTGGGGAAAAAGGTTGAATTGTTGTAAGCTTTCTATGGTCATTCGGGAAACGCACCGTTACAAAACGAATGCTACACAAAGGATGGTACTCAGGTGCGAAAGCTAAACGGTCTACGAAAAACCCGAGACGGAATTGATATTTATGGTCCCGATGCGTTCCAAGGAATGCAAGCGGCAGGTCAGGTTGCGGCGAAAATCTTGGATGAAATGATCGAACATGTGTTTCCGGGTCAGACGACCGGGGAAATTGATCGGATTATCGAAGAAAAGATCAAAGACAGCGGTTCCATTTCTGCGACCATCGGATATCGTGGATACCGTCATGCCAGCTGTATCAGCGTGAACCACGTCGTCTGCCACGGCATTCCCGGTGACAAAGTCTTAAAAGACGGTGATATTTTGAATATCGATGTCACCGTTATTGTGGATGGTTGGTACGGTGATACATCGCGCATGTATGTGGCGGGTTCTGTGTCCCGCAAATCCGAACGTTTGATCCAAATCACCCATGACGCCCTTTTCAAAGGGATCGAAGTTGTGCGCCCGGGCGCCACATTTGGCGATATTGGCCACGCGATCCAATCTTATGTCGAAGGACATCGGATGTCGGTCGTGCGCGATTTCTGTGGCCACGGCTTGGGCCGCGTGTTTCACGCACCCCCCAATGTGTTGCACTATGGTCGCCCCGGTACGGGCCCCGTGTTAGAAGAGGGCATGATTTTCACAATCGAACCCATGGTGAATTTGGGGCGTCCCGAAACCAAAGTTTTAGCTGATGAATGGACCGCAGTCACGCGTGACAAATCGCTATCGGCCCAGTTTGAACATTCAATTGGTGTCACCGCAGATGGATTTGAAATCTATACACTTTCGCCCGCAGGCCGGTTCCACCCGACCTATGACTCCAAATAAACGTTAGGCCCGCGTCAAGAAATAGGCGCGGCTATCGCCATATTTCCGAGTATCGACAAGGGATAATTCGGCGGGCACCACGATGTCCTGGCCTTCTTCCCATATGATTAAAGCGTCATCCGCGATCCAGCCGCCCGCCAACGCCAAAGCGATCGCACGTTCGCCCATCGATTTTTTGTAAGGTGGATCCAGAAAGATCAAATTAAACGGTTCATCACCATTTTTCGGCAAGCGTGTCGCATCGCATTTCAGGATTTTGACCTGATCTTTTGCACCGCAAATGGCAATATTCTGTCGGATCAAATCCAACGATTTGCGACCTGTATCAACACAGGTCAAATGCGTCGCGCCTCGCGATAGCGCCTCTAGGCCAAAGGCACCAGTGCCCGCGAATAAATCCAAAACGCGCGCGCCGTCGATAGCGATATCAAAACGGCCACCCGACAAAATATTGAACAGGTTTTCGCGCACGCGGTCGGTGGTCGGGCGCAAATGCGCACCCGCGTCCCCCTTGCCAACCGCGGCAAGGGCACGCCCTTTGAATGCGCCCGCGATGATCCTCACGCTTTTAACAGAGCTTTCAGGTTGGTTTCCGGATCCATCACAACGCTTGGCGCGGGGGATTTACCCATTTCGATCAAACGCTTTCCGACCATATAGGCGCGTGAATCATTGATCGCGTCGACCGCAAGCAATGTGTCGCCCTGATAGTACCAAAATGACGTCACATCCTCTGTGTCACCCGCACGCGCATAAACCGCGTCATAACCAGTGTTCAGACCGGCCATTTGCAATTTGATGTCATACTGATCAGACCAGAACCACGGCATTGGCACATAGTCGATCCCTGCGCCCATGATGTTTTGCGCGACCACTTCGGCCTGATCGATGGCGTTTTGGACACTTTCCAATCGAATACGGCGCCCTTTATATGGCAAAGACGCACAATCACCCGCCGACCAAATTGACGGATCCGACGTTTGCCCCAATGCATTGACCGCGATGCCATTGTCCAATGCGACACCCGCCGCTTCGGCCAATTCTGACGCTGGCATGATGCCAACACCAACAATGGCGAAATCGATGCCCAAACGCGTGCCATCGGTCAACACCGCATGCGTGACACGACCATTGTTGCCGCCCAAGTGATCCAAACCAACCCCTTCGCGAATATCCACGCCATGGGCCGCGTGCGCAGCACGGAAATAATTCGATGTCTGGGGGGCAGCCACACGTTGCAAAATGCGGTCCGCCATTTCAACCAATGTGACCTGAACGCCCTTTGATGCCGCAACGGCCGCCGCCTCAAGCCCGATATAGCCACCGCCGATAATCAAGCTTTTCGCACCCTCTTTGAATTCAGGGGCCATTGCATCCGCGTCTTTTAGATCGCGCATGCAATACACACCCGCCAAATCACCGCCGATTTTCGCAGGCAAACGGCGCGGCCAGGATCCGGTGGTCAACACCAAATGATCATAGGCCAACGTTTCCGTGTCTGTGGTTACAGTTTTAGCAACTGCATCAATTGCGCTGACGCGGGTGTTCAATTTTAGGTCAATGTTCTTTTCCGCATAAAATTCCGCGGGACGCAAATACAGGCGTTCCAGATCCATTTCACCCATCATGTATTTTTTCGACAAAGGCGGGCGTTGATAAGGTGGAACAGATTCCGCACCAATCAAAGTGACATCACCGTCAAACCCAGAATTGCGAAGTTTGGCGACAACGGCAGACCCTGCTTGCCCTGCACCGATAACAACAACTTTTGTCATGAAAAACTCCTATTCCCCCTAGTGCGAAATTTTCAGAACTCTATATTGAAGATATCAGGAAACGCAATTCACATGAGGTAAAAAACAATGTCCCTATCAGTTGGTGATACATTACCAGACGCGGTTATGACGCGCTTAGGAAACAATGGGCCAGAAGCGGTCAATCTTTCAGATAAATTAAACGGTCGCAAAGTGGCAATTTTCGCGGTACCGGGCGCCTATACCCCAACCTGCCATTCCGCGCATGTTCCCAGTTTCATCCGCACCAAAGATGCCTTTGCCGCTAAAGGCGTGGATGAAATCATTTGCATCAGCGTGAATGACCCGTTTGTCATGGACGCATGGGGCAAAGCGACGGGCGCCAGCGATGCAGGGATCACAATGTTGGCCGACGCGGAAAGCGCATTTACAACAGCCATCGGCATGAACTTTGACGCGCCACCCGCAGGATTGGTCGCCCGGTCCAAGCGCTACGCAATGTATGTCGAAGATGGCGTTGTTAAGGCATTCATGCCCGAACCGTCCCCCGGCCAATGCGATATTTCAGGCGGTGAGTCTTTGTTAGAGGCAATCTAACGTCTAACGCTACGGTTATTCGGCCTCGTCCACAGTGGACGGGGCTTTTTTAAAGGGGCCATAACTGGTTAAAATATCTATGTCATCCGCATTTGCGGCCCGTTCAGCGACCAGATATTCCGCCACTGCATCATGAAACCGTGGTTCGTGAAACCAGTGCAATGAATATGTCCGCGCCGGAACATAGCCCCGCGCCAGTTTGTGTTCGCCTTGTGCACCAGCTTCGACGCGGTGCAATCGCTTTCGGATCGCGTAATCGATTGCGTGGTAATAACACAGTTCAAAATGCAAACACGAATGATGTTCAATACATCCCCAGTACCGGCCATAAAGCGTATCCGCACCGATAAAATTCAACGCGCCTGCAACATAAACGCCATCGCGCTGGGCCAGAACCAACAAAATATCATCGGCCATCGTGTGGTGGATAATGTCAAAAAACGCCCGCGTTAAATAGGGGGATCCCCATTTTCGTGCGCCCGTATCTTGGTAAAATTCCCAAAACGCGTCCCAGTGGTGGGGCTTTATATCTGCGCCCGTCATTGTTTCAATGGTTCCACCAAAGGATTGCGCAGTTGCGCGTTCACGTTTGATGTTCTTGCGTTTGCGCGCCGACAACGCCGCCAAGAAAGCATCGAAATCGTCATAGCCATCATTCGCCCAATGAAATTGCTGGGTATCACGTTGCAACAACCCCATTTCGCCACCACGGTCATATTCATCGCGGGTGCAAAACGTCGCGTGTATCGACGAAATGTGATTGTTTTTCGCAAAAGCGATCGCGCCCTGGGTCAAGGCCGCTTGCGCCAAATCGGTATGATCGGGATGGGCCAAAAACCGACGTCCCGTCACAGGGGTAAACGGCGCCGCGATTTGTAGCTTTGGGTAATACCGCCCACCTGCCCGTTCATAGGCATGGGCCCAAGAATGATCAAAAATATATTCGCCTTGGGAATGGGATTTCAAATAATTCGGCGCAACCCCAATGATGTCGTCCCCCGCCCGCGCAATAATATAATACGGATCCCATCCTGTGCCCGCACCAACAGACCCGCTTTTTTCAAGTGCGTGCAAATAACGGTGGGTCGTGAACGGGTTTTCGGCGCGTGCGTCTGTGGACCAATCGGCGCATTGATCCCAATCGCGCGATGCGATGGCATCAAGCGATGTGGTAATTTCAATGCTGATGTCTGATCCCGTCATTCACAGCCCCGTCTATGCGCGATAGCCTTCAAATGTGATGTTATCGCATATTTCGCGCGCTGTGACCTCTTGCCCAGCGGATTTCACGGTCCAACATAAGATCGCATGACCCTTGGCTTTTATCCGCGCGACCGCAGGATTATGCAAATCATTGACGTCATGCGAAATGAATGTGGCACCCAGGCGTTCAAAATCTGGGATATTCGCCAATTCCGCACACCGGTCTTTTGCCACCTCTGGCCAATCATTTATGGCAAAGTCACAAGTCGTGAGCCCACGCGACACTTCGGGCGCGTGTTGTTTGAAATGATCCATGGCGTGTGGATTAAACGACATTACGGCAACAGGGCCCACATAGTCCGTGACCGCGATGGCAACCGCGCGTTCCAATACGCCATCGGTTTCGGTCAAAGTCAGACTTTGATCCTTAATCTCAATCAAAACGGGGACCTGCCCTGCGATCAAAGCCAAAATGTCCGCCAAGGTTTCGATGGTATTTCGCCCCGAACCCACACGGATTTGCGCCAACTCCATCGCAGTACGCTGATTGACGCGCCCATCCTGGCCCGTCAATCGGAAAAGCCATTCATCATGGAACACCATGGCATGACCATCGGCGGATAATTGAACATCAAATTCAATACCGTAGCCCGCACTAATCGCGCCGGAAAAGGCGTCGCGGGTGTTTTCCATCACACCCTGTGACGCATCATGTAATCCACGATGCGCCAAAGGTGACTTTAAAAACGCAGGGTCCAAAGGATGCGTCATTTGATTTGGAAAATGCCTTCGATTTCGACGGCAACACCCAATGGCAATGCGGGCGCCGAAACAGCCGCGCGCGCGTGTTTGCCCGCCTCACCCAATGCTTCGCCCAATAGGTTGGAAGCGCCGTTGATGACTTGGGGTTGTTCGGTGTAATCGGCTGTTGAATTGACAAAACCGGTCAATTTCACAACGCGTACCAAACGGTCCAAATCGCCACCACAGGCGGCTTTGACCTGTGACAAAAGGCTAATCGCACAACATTTCGCTGCGTCTGCGCCTTGTTCAGTGGTCAAAGTGTCACCCAGTTTTCCGATGATCAAACCGTCGGCATTTTGCGAAATCTGACCAGAGACATAGACCAAGTCCCCAACAACAACATAGGGGACATAATTGGCCGCAGGCATAGGTGCCGCAGGCAAAGTTACGCCTAAATTCGCAAGATTTTGTTCAAACTGTCCGCTCATCTCAGTTTCCTTTTCAATGATTTGTCCCGACGCTACAGCGAACGCCGAGACTTGAAAAGGGTTAGTTTTCGCGAAACGCCTTTGCGAAATAATCGGCCAATGGTTTGACCAAATAGGCCAAAGGCGTGCGATCTTGGGTGCGAATAAACGCTTCGACCGGCATACCCGGAATGAGGGTCACCGTGGCGGGCAAACGATCGGTTTCACCCGTCTTCAAATGGATTTCGGCGCGGTAATAAGACATACGAGACGTTTCATCAGTGAACACATCTGGCGACACCTTAACCACTTGCCCGAACAATTCGGGCGTGCTGCGTTGATCAAGTGCGGAAAATCGCAAAACAGCATTTTGACCAACATAGACCTGATCGATGTGAATAGGCAGCACCTGAACAGTGATGACCAAAGGGCGATCTTGCGGGATCAAATACAAAACAGGTTCGGCAGGACGAATAACGGAGCGTGGCGTAAAGACAGTCAACCCATAGACCACGCCCGAGACCGGCGCGCGGATGTCCATCCGAGACAACCGTTCGGTTAAGGCACCATACCGTTCCTCTAATTCAAGGACGCGGTACTGTTGATCGCGCAGGCGTGAAATCGCATCTTCGCGCAGTGTTGTTTCCAATCCTGCAATTTGAATGTCTATTTCGGTGATACGCCCTTCGGATTCAGCTTGGCGGGCCGTTAAATCACCAACTTCACCGCTAAGTTCGGCTTGGGATCGTTGCAAGGCCAAAACACGGGATGCCTGAGCCAAGCCACGATCCAATAGTTTTTGTTGATCCGCCAGTTCTTTTTCAATCAACGATAATTGGGTCGCCAAGGCCGCCATTTGTGCGCCAATACCATCGATTTGGTTCGCAATTTGTGCTTTGCGCTCTCCCAATTGTTCAATCTGTTGCGCGTTTGATGCCAAGCGCGCTTGGAACAAATTTTGTTGCCCCTGCATCAATTCATCAATGCTTGGGTCTGTTTGTGATCGTTCGATCAAACGCGGATCAAATTCGATTTCGCTTGCCCCATCGCGTTCTGCCGTCAATCGGCCGCGTCGCGCCATAAGTTCAAACAGCTGACCTTCGATGATCGTCAATTCAGATTGTTCCAAAGTGGGATCCAAGGCCAACAAAGGTTGCCCCGCTTGCACAGCGTCGCCTTCGTCGACAAAAATATCCATTACAACACCACCGTCGGGATGTTGTACAACCTGTCGATTTTGATCGACCTCAATCTGGCCCCTGGCAACGATTGCGCCCGAAATTTCGGTCATGGTCGCCCAGCCGCCGAACCCACCGATCAAAACAACCAACGCCCCGATTCCCAAGCCCAGTGCGCGCGTCATCGGTAATTTTTGCACCTTTTGGGTCATTCAACACCCCCCGGTTTGGCCGATTTAAGGATCTGATCATAGTTTTGCGTCACAGCACGCAACACTTCGTCGCGCGGACCAAACGCAGTGCGCACGCCACCATCCAAAACCAAAAGCTGATCACATTCCTGGATTGCCGCAGGCCGATGTGCCATGATCAACACCGATTTTTGTTCGGCCTTCATGCGCTTGATTGCCTCGTTCAAGGCAAGGTTACCGTCGTTGTCCAAATTAGATTTTGGTTCGTCCAAGACCAACAACACAGGATCCCCATACATCGCGCGGGCCAAACCGATGCGTTGAATTTGCCCCCCCCCGACAATCGCCCCCCCGCCGTGGAAACACGCGTATCATAACCGTCAGTCAATTTTAAAATCATGTCATGAGCCGCGGCTTTTTTACGGCGATCACGACCGCTTCTGGATCGGGATTGCGTGACAAACGGGCAATGTTTTCTGCGATTGTGCCATCAAACAATTGAACTCGCTGTGGCAGATATCCAATGTGCTGACCCAAAATATCGGGGTCATAATTGTCCAAAGACGCCCCATCCAAACGGATTTTTCCACCTGCGGGCCGCCACACACCTGTGATCGCCCGGGCTAAGGTTGATTTGCCTGCACCCGATTGCCCGATCACACCCACAGCCACCCCTGGTTCGATAACAAAATTCACAGCACGCAAAGCCGCCTGTTGTTCGCCCGGTGGGATAATCGTTACATTTTGTGCTTCAAGGCGTGCTTTGGGTTTGGGCAAGGGCGTACGATCGGCATCTTGGGGAACTTCGCCAACAATTCCGCCAAGTTGTCCCAACCCTTTCGTGAGCGTTGGACAAGGCCCCATTGGCCGATTGCCAATTCGATTGGCACCAATGCGCGCCCCAAAAGGATTGATCCTGCGATCATAGCACCGCCGGTCATTTCATTATGCAGGACCAAATATGCACCCAACCCCAACATCGCAGACTGTAGGAATAAACGAAGTGATTTTGTGACTGACGAAAATCCGCCCCCAAGATCGGCCGTTTTCAATTGTTCCTCCAAGGATTGATCGCGGGCCACGCTCCATCTTTCGAAGGCTGCCCCTGTCATACCTAATGACCTGATCATCTCGGCTTCGGATCTAATTTGTTCGGACAACGCTTCCGATTGAAAACCTGCCAAATTTGATTTCGCCTGCGGAAGTTTTGTCATGACTTGGTTCATGATCGCAACGACGATCAACACCGCGCCACCCGATACCGCCAAATAGGCCAACCAAGGGTGAAAAATTGCGATGCCAAACAAAAAGAACGGGGTCCATGGGATGTCAAATCCAGCCATTAAAACGGGAGAGGTCAACAACCGTTGCACAGATTCAAGATCGCGCAAACCCGTTGCAGATTTGTCGTGCGATCCAAGGGCCGATTTTCGCACCACGGCTTCGAATACGCGACGATCTAGACGGGCCTGAAATCGCGCGCCGACACGCGCCATGATCCGACCACGGGCAAAATCCAAGACACCCATCGTGCCGTATAAAATACAACCAAAAAGGGCAGGGCAATCAATGTCGCCTCTGATCTGCTGCCAAGCACACGGTCATAGACTTGTAACATATACAAGGGACCCGTAAGCATGAGCAGATTGACGAAAAAGCTAAAAATTCCTACGATCCAGTAATAGATTCTGCTTTCACGTCGAACAGATCGCAGTTCATCCAAACCACGTTGCTTATAACGTTTATCCATAGATTAACCCGTATGCCTTTTAGAGATTTTAATAAAATTTTACCATTTAACAACACTTTCTTATATATGTCGCATAATGGACACAACACGCAAGCTTTGTCTTGGTGATGGGTTAAACTCGGGTCCGAGTGGCTATATTTAACGACAAGAACGCTGTGCGAAAGAAGATTGATATGGTTTTTAACAAAGTTAAGTTTTTATTTGCGGCATGTGCACTTTTTGCGGGATGTTCAACACCTCCCTCAAAAGTGGTCAATGATCCGTATGAGAAAACCAATCGCGAAGCACATGCATTTAACAAAGCGCTAGACAAAGAATTCTTGCGTCCTGTTGCCGAAGAATACGCCGATATCATGCCCGATCCTATGGAAGAGGTGGTCAGTAATTTCGCAACAAACATGTCCTACCCTGCGGACGTCTTAAATTACCTGTTACAAGGCAATTTGGGCCAAGCGATGTTTACGACCAACGCCTTTATCCTGAATACCGTCTTTGGCCTGGGTGGTGCATATGACATTGCTGGCGCACATGGCGATCGACCACGCGATACCGATTTTGGTGAAACCATGGCGCGTTGGGGGGTCGGCGAAGGCCCCTATGTCGAATTGTTGGTCTTTGGTCCATCAACCGAACGCGATGCTGTTGCAAAGGTCGTGGATTTTGTGATCGACCCACTAGGATCATTGTTGAACACAAACCAAAAACAAATCGTACGCCTTACAAACACAGGCAAGGTCTTGTCGACACGCATGGCCTATGATGCAACAATCGGCGGAGTTTATGGCAGTGCCGACAGTTACGCACAGGCGCGCTTGTACTACCTACAGAATCGACGTTATACTTTAGGCATTAAACCACCCGAGTCCGCCGATCCGTTTGAGGAATTATATGGCAACGAATAAACTATTGAATCGTCGCATTTTTTTGGGTGCATTGTTTTCGACAGCTATCGCAACAGGACCTGTTTCAGCTGCGTCAAATGCCCAAGCAGAAGCATTGGTTTCCAAACTTGTGGGCGAAATAAACACGATCATCAGTTCGGGGAACTCTGAAACTGCGATGATCTCTGATTTTGAAAGCGTCTTTAACCGTTACGCCGATGTCCCAACCATTGCACGTTATGCATTGGGGACCGAAGCACGTAGTGCCAATAGCGGCCAAATGGACAGATTTACCAACGAATTTGCGGGTTATATGGCGCGCAAATATGGAAAACAGTTCAGAAAATTCGTCGGTGGCGCGATCGAAGTTAACGGCTCCCGGCCCGTGAAGCAATATTTTGAAATCACGACCACGGCCCGCCTTCAAGGACAGGCTCCGTTTGAGGTTTCATTTCTTGTTTCTGACAAATCAGGCAGCTTGTTGTTTTTTAACATGTACATAGAAGGCATCAATTTGCTGTTATCTGAACGCACCGAAATCGGCGCGATTTTGGATAAAAACCGCGGCAACATTGATGCAATGATCGAAGATCTGGCAAAGGCTGGGTAATTACCCACCCAATAGTTGTTCCAGCAAATTCGTAATAAATCCACCGACGTCCGGTGATTGGCCCGTGGGCGCGGGTCCAGACACCGGCGTGGAACGCGGTGCAATATTGCGCGCCATTGGCAAAGGCTTTGGCGTCATGCCATCGGTCACACGGATCATCGTTTCATGCCAAATTTCGGCGGGCAATCCGCCTCCTGTGACACCTTTTAGGGGTGTATTATCGTCATACCCCATCCAAACGCCCGTGACATAATCGGAGGTAAAGCCGATAAACCATGCATCACGCGCCGCTTGCGTTGTACCGGTTTTACCCGCGATCTCCCATCCTGGGATAGCAGCACGTTGCCCCGACCCTTCGGTGACAACTTTGCTCATCATATAGATCAATGCTTCGGCGGCATCCTGACGAATGACACGTTCACCGATACCGCCGGCCGTCCCCATTAATGGCGCGTCATCTCCCAAGAGACGCAGTTCAACCAAACCGTACGGCGTCACGGACGACCCCCCGTTCAGGATACCGGCATAGGCACCGACCATTTCGATCAATGTAGCTTCAGATACCCCAAGCGCAATGGCCGGCCCTTGGGCCAGATCCGACGTTACGCCAAAATCACTGGCTACCTTTCGGACGTTTTCGCGACCAACCGCTTCGGAAATTTTGACTGTGGGGATGTTTAGTGAATTGGTCAAAGCTTCGGTCAACGTGACCGTGCCCCGAAATTCTTTGGTATAATTTCGTGGGCTCCATGGGCCCGAGCCTGGAATATTGATCGTGTAGGGCGCGTCTTCGATCGTATCAAACGGCGAATACCCCAATTCCAACGCGGTCGCATAAACGAAAGGCTTAAAGCTTGATCCTGTTTGGCGCAACGCCTGTGTGGCACGGTTAAACGCACCAGCAACTTTGGTTTTACGCCCCCCCACCATGGCACGAACGGCACCATCCGCCGACATCACGATAATCGCTGCTTGGGCCTGAGATCCCTCTTTGACTTTTTCAGAAAAGATAAATTGCAGTGCTTCTTCGGCAGACTTTTGGATACGTTGATCCAGCGTCGTTTGGATGATGACATCTTCAGTCGTGTTCTTGGTGAAATATTCCGGTCCCGATTGCATAACCCAATCGGCAAAATATCCGCCCGCCTTTGCTTGGGCAGCTTCTGACAATTCGGCGGGGTTATCGCGGGCCAACTGTGCGGTTGTCGCGCTGAGATACCCCTGTTCCTCCATAAGACCAATGATGACACGTGCACGGTCTTGGGACCGCGCAAGATTGTTTGTCGGGGCATAGCGCGACGGTGCAACCAACAAACCGGCCAACATTGCGGCTTCGGGTGGGGTCACCTCAGCCGCCGAATGGCCAAAGTATCTTTGGGCGGCCGCTTCAAATCCACGCGCCCCCGCGCCCAAAAATGCACGGTTTAAATAAATCGTAAGGATTTCATCTTTGGAATATTTGAACTCCATCGCAATCGCATATGTGGCTTCCTTCACCTTGCGCCACAATGATCCTTGGCGACAATCGGCTTCGTAATCGGCTTCGCTTTTCCATTGTGCTGGATCGTATGGGACGCCCATGCACAATAGCTTTGCGGTTTGTTGTGTGATTGTCGATCCGCCGTGGCCCGACAATCCCCCACGACCTTCCCGTAGGTTGATACGAATGGCACTGGCAATGCCACGGGGGCTTATGCCGAAATGACTATAAAATCGTTTATCTTCGGTCGCGATAATCGCGTTTTTAAGATGTGGTGAAACCGTATCAGTGGTGATCATTCCACCATATTGATCCCCACGCCATGCAAAAACATCACCACTGCGATCCGTCAACGTGACCGATCCGCGCGCACGACCGTCCAACATATCGGCCAAGGGGGGCATTGTGTTGACCAGATAGGCAACAGCACCCGCAAGTATTAATCCAAGTATAAATCCGCCGCGCCACATTAACCCCCAAAGGACGCGGAAGATCGCACCGAAGACCCCATAAAACACACGCGCCAAAAATCCCCGAGGTTTATTTTGGGGTTTGCGCCGCGATTTTGGCGCAGCTTTTTTGGGTTTGCCAACCGGCTTGGTGCGGCGTTTATCCGCCACGATTCGTGGGGTTTTTTGTTTCTCTGTCATTGGCCCTGCCCGACCTTTTTCATCAATTTATCCAGAATTGAGACACTTGTTTAGTCCAAAAACCAGCACAATTTCCGCAATACTTTGATTAATTTTTAATCATATAATATAAAATGCGCAATTTTTATGCACATTTTCACAATTCACCATCAAAATCTTGTCAAATTTCATTCCCAACCCCGATATTTCATCTTTTCCTTCTTGCATAGTCAAAACCACAGCTCGTGAAAGGAAAATCCATGAAACTGATCATAGCGACGATCAAGCCATTCAAGCTTGAAGACGTGCGCCAAGCCCTTACCGACATTGGCATCAAAGGCATGATGGTGACGGAAATCAAAGGATTTGGATCACAATCCGGCCATACCGAAATATATCGCGGCGCCGAATACGCGGTCAATTTTGTGCCAAAGGTAAAATTGGAATTGGTCGTTGATGCAGCAATGGCTGAACAGGTCGTCGATGCAATCACGTCCACCGCGCGCACCGGTAAAATCGGTGACGGCAAAATTTTCGTTTTAGATGTTGAACAAACCATCCGTGTACGCACCGGTGAAACCGGCACAGATGCGATTTAGGGGAAGAGTAATGAGAGTTTCAAAATTAAAAATGGCGATAATTGGGGGCATTGCCCTTGGGGTCCCCTCACTTGCGATGGCCCAAGATGCGGCGCCAAAATTGGTCGCAACGGATACGGTTTTCATCTTAAACTCGCTTTTGTTTCTTGTGGGCGGGTTTTTGGTATTCTGGATGGCCGCAGGGTTTGCAATGTTAGAAGCAGGTTTGGTGCGGTCCAAGAACGTGACCATGCAATTGACCAAAAACGTTGTCCTGTTCAGCCTCGCATGTGTGTTTTATTACTTGATTGGATACAATCTCATGTATCCACTGGGCACTTGGTCCGTTGAGGGCGTTTTATCGGGGGTTTTTAGCACCGCCGTTCTAGAAGCCGTTGGGGTAAGCGCGGATGCGGTTGACGACTATAGCTATGCCGCCACCGGGTCAGATTTCTTTTTCCAATTGATGTTTTGTGCAGCAACCGCATCAATCGTTTCGGGCACTTTGGCCGAACGCATCAAATTATGGCCATTCTTGATTTTCACCGTCATTTTAACCGCTGTGATTTATCCGATCCAAGCGTCATGGAAATGGGGTGGTGGATTTCTGGACGAAATGGGGTTCTTGGATTTTGCGGGATCAACGGTAGTACATTCCGTCGGCGGATGGGCCGCTTTGGCGGGGGCGTTGATTTTGGGCCCACGCATCGGCAAATATTCCAAAGAAGGTCGCGTTATACCAATCCCTGGGTCGAACCTTACTTTGGCAACATTGGGTACATTTATCCTTTGGATGGGTTGGTTCGGATTTAACGGCGGTTCACAGTTGGCGATGGGATCAATTGGGGACGTCGCGGACATTTCGCGCATCTTTTCAAACACAAACGCAGCCGCGGCAGGTGGCGCAATCGCGACCCTAATCTTGACCCAAGTGATGTACAAAAAGCCCGATTTGACAATGATCTTGAACGGCGCCCTTGCGGGATTAGTGTCAATCACCGCTGAACCGTTGACCCCGTCATTGGGCGCGGCAACCCTGATTGGTGCTGTTGGCGGCGTGATCGTGGTCATTGCCGTACCGATGTTGGATCGGATGAAGATAGACGATGTCGTAGGCGCAATCCCTGTTCACTTAATGTCGGGCATTTGGGGCACAATCGCCGTCGTCTTTACCAACACGGACGCGTCCTTAAGCGTTCAAATCGCATCAATCTTGATTGTCGGCGCCTTTGTCGTCGTCACATCATCAATCTTGTGGTTCGCGCTAAAACTGACCATGGGCATTCGGGTGAGTGAAGAAGATGAAATTAATGGATTGGACATGGCCGAATTGGGTATGGAAGCCTATCCAGAATTTTCACGCCGTTAATCAAATTAACACAAAACAAGCCTTTGAAAGGGGTCGCATCGCGGCCCCTTTTGCCGTTAACTAAAAGTACCGGATCGGCATTCAAGAGGCTCTAGGTTAAAGATTAAGTCACATGCGGTCGGGATCGACAAAGGGACATTCACGTTATTTTCTGATTTTGAAACGGGCGGAAAAATGTGGACCGGCACAGGTCCGCGCGAAGTTGCCAAATGGATCAAATTTAACGATGCCTTTTCAAACCCGCCATCCGTGAATTTGGTAATTTCACTTTGGGACGTTCATCAAGGCCACAACATGCGCATGGAATATCGCGCCGTTGAAATCAACGAAATCGGTTTCAAAGCCATTTTTAAGACATGGGGCGACACCAAGATCGCCCGCGTACAAATGTCATGGCAGGCGATCGGTGAAGTGGCAGATCCAGAAGATCTCTGGATCTTAAGCGATTAAAGCAAACCGTCGTAAATTGGTTCCAATGTTTCTGTTTCGAACAGTGACGAAACGGACGTACCATTCCAAATGTTCAAAATGCCTTGCGCAAACATCGGCGCTGTTGGGACGATACGAATATTTGGTGCATCCAAAACCGCTTGTGTGGGTTCGATTGAATCAGAAATAACCAATGATTTCATGACTGAATTGGTCACACGGTCAACCGCCGGACCAGACATCACACCATGTGTAATATATGAATGAACTTCGGCGGCGCCATTTTCCATCAACACTTCGGCAGCTTTACAGAGCGTACCAGCGGTGTCGCAGATGTCATCCACGATGATACATTTTTTGCCTTCAACGTTCCCAATAACGGTCATTTCCGCAATTTCGCCGGGCTTTTCGCGACGCTTATCAACGATCGACAACGGCGCGTTGATACGTTTCGCCAATTCACGTGCCCGCGCAACACCGCCAACGTCAGGAGAAACCACCATCACATCATTAAGACCACCTTTGAATTGGCTTAGAATGTCCAATGCAAAAATAGGCGACGCATAAAGGTTGTCCACGGGGATATCAAAAAAGCCTTGGATCTGGGCCGCGTGAAGATCCATTGTCAGGATCCGCTCAACACCAGCTTCAACCAACATGTTGGCAACCAATTTGGCGGAAATCGGTGTCCGTGCCTTTGCACGACGATCCTGACGTGCATACCCAAAATATGGAATAACAGCAGTGATGCGTCCCGCCGATGAACGACGCAGCGCGTCCGTCATAATCAGCAATTCCATCAAGTTGTCATTGGCTGGATTTGACGTGGATTGGATGATAAACATATCTTCACCACGGACGTTTTCATAAACTTCAACAAAGATTTCTTGGTCGTTGAAACGCTCAACACGCGCATCCACAAGCCCAACATTCAATCCACGATGCAATGACATGCGGCGTGAAATTGCTTTTGCAAGAGTGCGGTTCGCATTACCTGCGATCATCTTTGGTTCGTTGGCAGCCATTTTGGTGTGTCCCTAATTATGGAGATCAGAATCGAAAATTCGCCCCCCGCTTACCACGGCCACGGTTTTTGGCAAAGCGTTGGGATGGGCCAAGTCGTCGCAACTATGCATTTTTTTTGCAAAATGACCCTTTTTCCAAACATTTAAAATCAATTTGCACGTTAACCGTGTCCACCCCAGTTCGCCATGAAACGGCATGAGTTAAATTTTTAACTGGCACCCATTTCGTGACCGCACTACAACCCAACACAACAAAAGCGGGACGACGAAAATGAGCATCGAAAAACGAACAGGGTTTGACATCAATCAATTAACAATCGGAACTGGCCCCGATTTTGGGATTATGATTCATTGCACCCTGTCGAACGCTGGATCTTTGTCGCGTTTTGCAAACGGTTTTAGTGATCGCATGACCTTAACTGGGTTCGATTTACCAGGACATGGCAAAAGCCAAGATTGGAATTTCGACCAAGATTACCAAGATGGAAATTTAGCGATCACCGAAACCTTTATTACGGAACCTGTCCATCTGGTGGGCCATTCATTTGGTGCGACGGTTGCGCTTCGATTTGCGCATAAACATCCCCAATTGGTGAAATCTTTGGTTTTGTTTGAACCGGTATTTTTTCAAGCCGCATTGACGCATAATCCGGCGCTTGCCGATTCATATTTCGCGGCTCATACACCTTTTGTGGATGCACTGGATGCCGGCGACAACGCGAAAGCCGCCGAAATGTTTTTGGCAGACTGGGGCGATGGCACGCCTTGGGATGCTTTGCCGGACGCCTTTCGCGAAACAGCAATTAAACGGATGCCATTGGTGGGCGCAGGCGCAAAATCTGTACACCAAGATCACGCAGGCATGTTAAACGACGACGGCCTGAACCGTGTAAATGTTCCAACACTTTTCATTCGCGGCGAACGCACGCATTTTATGATTAAACACATTCATGAGGCATTGTGTGAGATGATGCCAAATGCACGGGATCACGTGATTGCAAACGCGGGTCATATGGTGCCTATCACCCACGCAAAAGATTGTGTCGACGTCGTGACAGAATTTTATGATCGCCTTTGACGACGGTCACCGATCCCAAACAACGTCGCCCAAGAAAATATAACCCGCACCATAAATGGTTTTTATCAATGTCGGGTTTTTGGGATCTTCTTTTAGCTTGGTTCGCAGACGTGAAATGCGTACATCCATTGCACGATCAAAGCTTTCGCCCGCCGCACCGCCAAGGCTTTCTTGCATAAACGCGCGACTGATCAACCTTTTTGGGCCTTCTAAAAACAAACGAAGCACTTCACCCTCGGCGTGGGAAAACGGCGTTTCCTCACCTTTTTCATCAACCAAAACATAGCGATCGAAATAGGCCGTCCAACCTTCGAAATATGCGGTATTGCCGGGCGTTGATTGCGCACGATCTTTACGCATTCGCGCGCGAATACGTGCGACGACTTCGGCGGGCTCAAATGGCTTGATGATGTAATCGTCGGCCCCAAGCTCAAGCCCAGTTACACGATCCTGAACCTGTGCACGGCCCGAAATAATAATAACAATAGCGCCTTGTTCCAAGGCAAGGCGATGGACCAAACTTAACCCGTCACGATCTGGCAGACCAAGATCAACCAAACACACATCAGGCGTGGTGGTTTTTAACGAGGCTTCGAATTCCGTTGCGCGTGAAAACGCTTTTGTCCGAAATCCCGCTTCTTCCAACGCGTCGGCCAGAATTGTACGAATTGCGGGTTCGTCATCTAAAATCGTTACCAAAGGAGCGCTCATGACCTATCCACCGTTTTGCATAATCTGTCGGACATCGTTGGCGTCAAAGGGTTTTGACAACACTGGTGCAATTTGCTGAGCCGCCAAGACCAAGGGATGATTTTTCGGCAGCGACGACATAAATATGACCGACGGTTTGCTTTCGCCAAGTGCTGAGATAAAGTCAACACCTGTTTCGTCGCCTTCTAATTGTAGATCACTTAGAACCAATGTGATTTCGGGCAATCCCTCGATCAATGCCCGCGCTTCGGCCGCTGAGCGCGCTTCGACGACGGAATACCCCAAGCTGGTCAACATAGGGCGGATCGTGTCCCGCAAATCTGCGCGATCTTCGACCATTAGGGCAAGGCCCGGCGCATGTTCCATGACCGCCAATCGTGCAGGCAAGCGCAATGTGACGCGCGCACCGCCATATGCATTGCGCAAAATCAATTCACCGCCCGACATTTTTGCAACGTCGTACACCATGGTTAACCCAAGGCCTGTCCCTTTTTCCCCTTTGGTTGTGAAAAACGGATCCAATGCATGATCTAATGATTTCTGGGAAAAACCGGGACCTGTATCTGATACGGTAAACTCGATCCATGTGTCTTTCACAATTTTGGCGGCTAATGTGATGCGCCCTGTGTCGCCACATGCATCACGCGCGTTTATCACAAGGTTTAACAATGCGTCTTGGACACTTCCCTGATCCAAGAGCCATTCACGGTCATCGCTATGATCATGCACACGCAATTCGATACCAACAGGCAATGCAGACCGCCCCATTGTGGCAAATGATGACAACAATGATCCAATATGGGTGGAACGTGGGCTTGGTACACGCGTACCTGTCATATCGGCGATGGTATTTAACATCACGCCTCCCCGATTTGCCGCGTCATGCGTTGCTTTGATCAATTGGCGCGCGTCGTCGGGCAAATCCATTTTCATCAAACGACTTTGCGCGCCCAAAATGATGGTCAGAAGATTTGAAAAATCATGTGCCAATCCGCTGGTTAAATGCGCCGCCATTTCGCGTTTGCTTTGCTGTTGCAACGTTGATCGCGCTTGGGTTTCTTCGGTTACATCCATCGACAGGATGTAAACACCGTTTATCGCATTTCGGGGCCCACTTTTATCAGGGGTAAACGCCACGCGAATTCGCCGCGAACTTAAAGCGTCATTAAATTCAAATACACTTTCTTGGCCACCCAAAGCTTGGTTTAGGTTGTTTTCAATTTGCGCATAGGCCTGCGCGCCCAATGCTTCGGCAATATGGCGCCCCAATATTTCAGAGGGCCGTTCCGGCATAATTGAATTCAACCGTCGGTTCGAATAGGTATACCGCCGATCCAAACCAACATGGGCAATGTGCGCTGGCATCATTTCTGTTGTTAACCGTGTCCGCGCTTCGATTTCGGTCAATTCTTGTTTGGCCTGTTCTAATGCGGCGATCGTGGATGCAAGTTGTCTGTTGGTGCTACCAAGTTCTTGAGAATAGGCATTCAATTGTCCGCTTAACTCTTGGGATCGCGCCCGAAGCATGTCTTCTTGTCGTTTGATTTGCGTAATATCGGTATAAACGGTAACCCATCCGCCTTGGGGCAATGGCGCGCCTTCGACCGAAATAACCTGACCGTTAGCACGCGTTCGTTCCATATAATGTGGTTCAAAATCACGCGCGACCTGAACCCGTTCACGCACGAATTCGTCGATATCGTCCAACGGGCCATATTCGCCCAGGTGCGCAAGATGCCGGATCGTATCTGCAAAAGACGCCCCAACGGTTGTTAAATGATCAGGAAGGTCAAACATTTCTTGAAATGGTCGATTGCTTAACACCAAGCGCAAACCTTGGTCATAAATGGTAAGCGCCTGCTGGATTAGGTTCAATCCCGCGCGTGTCATTGACTCAGTCGTGCGTCGATCCATCATGCCATCCCGTATTTTTGACGTTTATCGCAACAGGCTAAGTCATTTGTCAAATCTGTATCGCCGAATGTCATGAAAACGAACGGGAACGTAACCCCACGACATGACCCATACGATGTTCACTACGCTCTGGCGATTGCTTACATCTGATCCAGCAAATGCAGACCATCAGGAGATTCAATTTCAATCAACCACAGATCTGAATCACGGCTGCGACCGCGCGCGATCCATGCGTCGATGTCGATCTCGGATCCTGCGGTTATTTGTTGCCACACGCGTGCGTCGAGCAATAGATCATAGGATTGTTCAAACAAATCCGCATGCCCATTCAAATGATTAACCTTCACCCATATCGCGCCCGCGGTATCGTCACCGCGATGCACAACATAAGCCGGAATATTCATTATGGACAATCGTTTGATATAGGCTTTCACCCAAAATTCAGCCGCAAGGCGTGTCATGCGTTGCCGTCTTTGAAATCAAGCCCCATTTCGGAATATCTCTCTGCCTCGTCTAACCACTTTTCGCGGACCTTGATTTGGCAAAATAAATGGACTTTGCGGCCCAAGAATTCTTCTAATTCTTCACGGGCTGCTTTTGAAATGGCTTTTATGGTTTCGCCCTTATTGCCAAGAATAATACCTTTGTGGCCGTCGCGGGACACGTAAATGACCTGATCGATCCGCGCGCTGCCGTCTTTGCGTTCTTGCCAGCTTTCCGTTTCAACGGTCAATTGGTAGGGTAATTCTTGATGCAACCGCAGCGTTAATTTTTCACGGGTCATTTCGGCCGCGATCATGCGCATGGGCAAATCAGCGATTTGGTCTTCGGGGTACAACCATGGGCTTTCGGGCAATTGATCGGCCAACCATTTACGCAGATCATCAACCCCATATCCGCGTTCTGCCGAAATCATAAATGTTTTTTCAAACGTGAAAGCATCATTCATTTTTTGGGTTAATGCCAAAAGAACATCTGATTTCACGCGATCAATTTTATTGATTGCCAACGCAACACGACGCCCCTTCGATACCTCAGAGAGGTTTTCCAAAATGCGTTCAACACCTTCTGTCTGACCACGGTGGGCTTCGATCAACAAAACGATTACATCAGCATCCGCAGCCCCCCCCCAAGCAGCCGCGACCATTGCGCGGTCTAAACGTCGACGTGGTTTAAACAAACCAGGAGTATCAACAAACACAATCTGGCTTTCGCCTTCCATTGCGACACCACGGATCCGCGCGCGCGTGGTTTGCACCTTGTGTGTCACGATCGACACCTTTGCCCCAACCATGCGGTTCAAGAGTGTTGATTTCCCCGCATTGGGTTCGCCGATAAGGGCAACAAAACCTGCTTTGGTCATGGGTGTTACGTGTCCAATTTTGTTAGTAAGTCTTTTGCTGCCGCTTGTTCGGCCACACGTTTTGATCCGGCAGATGCCGCTGCGCTTTCGCCTGTCTTTATCATAACCTTTATTTCAAAGACAGGGGCATGATCGGGGCCGCTGCGCGAAACAACGGTATATGTTGGCGGCGGAAATCCGCGGGCCTGCGCCCACTCTTGCAACATGGTTTTTGCGTCACGCGCGTCTGTGTCCACAGCATTGATGCGATCTCCCCATAAATCCAAAATAACAGTTTTGGCAGTGGCAAATCCTGCATCAAGGTAAATGGCTGCGATAATTGCTTCCATCGCGTCGCCCAACAACGCATCTTTGCGCCGTCCACCGGATTTCATTTCCGAACGACCCAATTTCAAAACCGCGCCAACATCGATTTGCCGCGCGACATCGGCACAGGTTTCTTTGCGCACCAACGCATTATAGCGCGGCGCAAGCAATCCTTCTTTGGCATCAGCATCGCTTTCCAACAACGCTTCGGCCATCACAAGCCCCAAGACGCGGTCCCCAAGGAATTCCAAACGCTGATTATCGCCACGGGTTGGGCTTGAAATTGACGGATGTGTCAAAGCCTCGATCAAAACATTTAGCGACTGGAACCGATGGCCCAGTCGCTGTTCAAAGGAAGCTATGTCAGATGATCGTTTCACTTGATTGCCTTGAAATACCTGTCCGAACGCCATTCCCAAAAGAACAACATTGATCGACCTGCCGACGAAAACATGACGCGATCCGCCCGTCCAATAATGTCTTTGGCGGGAACAAACCCAACGCCACCCCGCACCTGCGGGACGCGGCTATCGCTGGAATTATCGCGGTTGTCGCCCATGAAAAAATAATGTCCGTCTGGAACCGTATAGATTGCCGTATCGTCGGTAAAGCTTTCGCCAATATTCAGGATCGAATGTTGTACACCATTTGGCAAAGTTTCAACAAAGCGCGATTTTTCACAAATGCCGCCGTCGCCAACCGCGCCGTTTTCGCATCGTGGACGATGACCAAATGGGCCTTGTGGTTCCATGACTTCGTTAAACGATGGCGCGGGTTCCTGTTTTGCTTCGACGCCATTTATGAACAAAACGCCACCTTTGACCTGAACCTTATCACCCGGAACGCCAATCAACCGTTTGATATAATCGCGGCCTGTTACAGGGTGACGGAAAACAACCACATCGCCAGTTTTCGGATCGCTACCAAACAAACGTCCTTCGCCACGCTGCAAGAAACCACATAAGTTTTGTGCGTCGATATTTAGGCCAACAGATGGGACAATCACACTTGGACACGAGGCATAGGAATATCCATACGCCATTTTATTCACGAACAAAAAATCACCAATTAAGAGCGTGTCTTTCATCGACCCTGATGGGATCCAAAACGGTTGGAAGAAAAGCGTACGAAATAATCCTGCCAACAATAAAGCGTAGACAACGGTTTTGACCGTTTCCAAAATTGTCCCGTCTTTTTTGAGGTTCAAGTCGGCCATCACAAGCTCCTAAAACTATGTGGCAGCTACATGAGCCTTAGCGTGCCAAGAGTCAACCCAAAGGCCGTGCTTCGATCACGACAAACGCCTGTGCCCAAGGGTGATCATCCGTCAATGACACATGAACAATTGCCTCATGTCCACTTGGGGTCATTTCATCCAAACGTGTCTTTGCCCAACCTGTCAATGTCATGACCGGTTGACCAGATTTTAAGTTTGTAACCGCCATATCCCGCCACGAAATCCCCATTCGAAGGCCCGTTCCTAAAGCCTTTGAACATGCTTCTTTTGCGGCCCAACGTTTGGCATATGTGCCCGCTTCGTCGCGCCGCCGCGCGGCTTTGGCTTGTTCGCGTTCTGTGAAAACACGATTGCGGAACCGATCCCCGTGCCGATCTAAAACGCCCTGAATGCGTTCAATATTCGCCAAATCTGTTCCGACGCCCAAAATCATGCGGATCGTGCCTTATTAATATTTTTATATGCGGCCCGTGCACCAATATTGGCGAAGATTCTGAATAGAAACACACCCACAAAATAGAAGACGAATGATAAAATCGCGACAACGGCGCCGAAAAAGGCAAGGGGTGTTTCATCAAATTGTGCCGCGATCTCTGGATCAATCAAAAGCGAAAGAGCGACGCCAATCAAGCTTATGATCAACTGCACAGCACCACAATCGAATGCCGCACCCCATGAAAACGCTTTCAACGTCTTAGGTTCGGGCATTGAACGGGCAAATTCAACATATTTTTGCCCAGCACGCATGCCGACGATCGCAAAGATAAGCACGACAAACGCCGGCGCGGGAATTGTCATGTCAAACAGCGACAGAACCACCTGAACGAGCGCAAAACAAATTGAAAATATTATCGCATCGATAAGCGTTCGCAGTCGGTTAAACATTTCTTAGGTATCCCGCGCAGTGTCCATGATTTGGCGCATTTTCTTAATAGACGCCTCTAATCCGATAAAAATTGAATCCGCGATTAGAAAATGCCCAATATTCAGTTCTCGTATTTCTGGGATCGCAGCGATCGGCACCACGGTATCATAGGTCAATCCGTGACCGGCGTGAACTTCAAGCCCTAACGAATGCGCATATGCCGCCATGTCGCGAATGCGCACCAATTCTGCGTCGCGCTTTGCATAATCACCGTCATAATGAAAATCACAATATGCGCCCGTGTGCAGTTCAACGACCTGTGCGCCAATACGATGTGACGCAGTGATCTGATCGCGGTCCGCCGCGATGAACATCGAAACGCGGCATCCGACATCGATCAGCGGCGCAACAAATCGCGCCAATCTGTTATCATCGCCTGCGACGTTTAGGCCACCCTCTGTGGTGCGCTCTTCTCTTCGTTCTGGAACAATGCACACGGCGTGTGGTTTGTGCCGCAAAGCGATCGCCTGCATCTCTTCGGTTGCAGCCATTTCAAAGTTGAGTGGTATAGAAATGGCATCACTAATTCGCTCAATATCTTCGTCGCGGATATGGCGGCGATCTTCGCGCAAATGCGCCGTAATCCCATCCGCACCCGCATTTTGCGCCAAAATAGCCGCATCGGTTGGATCGGGATAAGATGATCCGCGTGCATTGCGCACGGTTGCCACATGGTCGATATTTACACCAAGACGTTGACGCATTTGTCGTAACCTTTGATTTTGCACGGTATTAATCCGCGCTATGTTCCGCTTTTTTCTTTTTAATTGAAAGCAATTTTGCCTTTAATACACCGCGCCGACGGTTTTGATAAGCGCGGATAAGTGGCACGGATACAATATAAAAAATCGTTGATACAATAATTCCAGGAATAATACCGCCAACCCAATAGGGCAGGAACACTTCATTATAAAACGTGATCAGATTGGTCCAATCTGGCGAGTCACCGTTAAACAAACTAAGAAAGTTCGCCTTAAGATCATGGCCCGCGTCGACGAATTTTTGAATAAAAGACGCTTTGTGTTGAACGTCGTGGGAATATTCCGTTCCCAAAATAAAATGGCCCGTTTTCAATGAAACGATTCCAATTGGCAAATAAGTCAACGGATTTCCGAAAAACGTTGCTAATAATGCGGCCAAAATGTTTCCATTCATCAACCGCGCCACCGCGGCCGCATGAATAAAGTGAAATCCATAAAAGGGCGTAAAGGTCGTATAAACACCCGCCCAAATTCCGCGAGCAATGCGTTGTGGCGTGTCCGGCAAACGATGAAGTCGATGTTTTATATAATAAAAGGCACGGCCCCAACCCCCTTTGGGCCAGAAAAACCGCAAAACAATATCCAAGATTGGTCTTTTATCTCTTCGTTTAAAGACCACCCAGCCCTCTTTCTTTATCAATATGTTACTTATGTGGACGCCGCAGGCGTTTGACCATAGCAACTTCGCTTTCTGCTTCTAACCGCGCATGCACATTTAGCAAGTGTTCAAGATCGCTTAGATCAACCGATATCTCGATTTTGTAAAAATCAGGTTTCC
Organism: Paracoccaceae bacterium; assembly: GCA_038134005.1. Taxonomy (GTDB): domain Bacteria; phylum Pseudomonadota; class Alphaproteobacteria; order Rhodobacterales; family Rhodobacteraceae; genus CAJXSD01. The sequence continues at coordinate 48,227 of JAYPUL010000006.1, forward strand.
GATCGACAAAAGTCATGTCCGATATATTGGCCCCCAATTCACCAATCAAGGTACAGATGCGCCCAAGAACGCCCGCGTCGTTACTAATTGTTACCTCCAAGGTAACGGGATAAATCGCAGCATGTTTACCAGCGTGCCAATGCAAATCAACCCAAAGTTCGGGGCGCTCTTCAAATTTTGCTAATTCATCACAATCAATTGTATGAACGGCAACGCCTTTTCCTTTTGTCGCGATCCCGACAATACGTTCACCGGGCAAAGGTTCACAACACGGTTGCCGATCAAAACTTTGGCCTGGGGCCAATCCAATGACCGCCCGTTTTTGATCGACCTCAGGCTGTTGATCCGAAGATATTTCGGGGAACAGAATTTTCACAATATCACCGGGGGCTAATTCGGCGCTGCCCAGCTGTGCAAACAGTTCATTGTTTGATTCAAGGCGCAATTTTTTTGCCGCCGTCCCAATCAATTTCTCTGTCACTTTTTTATCATAATGATCAAAGGCGGCACGCAAAAGTTCCTGCCCCATGATAATATGGCGTGATCGATCAGCTTCCCGTAAGGCACGTCTGATCGCAGTTTTAGCCTTGCCCGTCACAGCCATCTCTAACCAAGTCGATTGCGGGGTCTGGCCTTGGGCTGTGATAATATCAACCGATTGCCCATTGCGAAGACGCGTCCATAGTGGGACCCGCAAACCATCGACCTTTGCGCCAACGCACGCATTGCCAATACGCGTGTGGATCGCATACGCAAAATCAATGGGCGTTGCCCCTTTGGGGAATTTCAAAACATCGCCTTTTGGAGTGAAACAGAATACCTGATCGGCGTACATTTCCAATTTCACGGCTTCAAGAAACGCGTCATGATCTTCTTCGGCGTCAAATTCGTCGATAAGCTTTGTAATCCACGCAACCGGATCAACACTATAACGGTTTTGCGCGCGGATGCCGTCGCGATATGACCAATGCGCAGCAACACCAGATTCCGCCACTTCGTGCATTTCTTGCGTGCGAATTTGAACCTCGACGCGTTTACCGTCACGGCCAGAAACGGTGGTATGGATGGATCGATAACCGTTTGTTTTTGGTTGACTGATATAATCCTTAAACCGCCCCGGCACTGCACGCCAACGTTGATGGATAACACCCAAGATGCGATAACAATCCGCTTCGCTTTGACAAATTAAACGAAAGCCAAATACATCGGATAGCCGAGAAAAGGTAAGTTCCTTTTCCTGCATTTTGCGCCAAGCGGAAAAAGGTTTTTTCGCACGCCCCAAAACTGTCGCGTGAATATTCGCCTTTTCCAGTTCTAGCTTCATGTCGCCGGTGATGCGTTCAATCACATCGCCTGATTCACGTTGCAAATTCACAAAACGACGGATCAACGAATTGCGTGCTTCTGGGTTTAGCACCTTGAAAGACAGGTCTTCCAATTCTTCGCGCATCGATTGCATCCCCATGCGGCCGGCAAGTGGGGCAAAGATATCCAATGTTTCACGGGCTTTTTGCGCCTGTTTTTCAGGGCGCATCGATTTGATCGTCTTCATGTTGTGAAGTCGGTCAGCAAGCTTGACCAAAATCACCCGAACGTCCTGTGCGATAGCCAAAAATAACTTACGCATATTTTCGGCTTCTTTGGTTTCCACCGAAGAAAGCTGCATATTTGTCAGCTTGGTCACCCCATCGACCAAATCGGCGATTTCGGGGGTAAACAGGTCGGCGACTTCTTGCTTGGTGGATTCAGTATCTTCAATCGTATCATGCAGCAAAGCAGTGATTATAGTCGCATCATCCAGCCGCTGTTCTGTTAAAATCTGTGCAACGGCGATCGGATGCGAAAAATAGGGCTCGCCCGATTTTCGGAACTGCCCTTCATGTTTCTTTTGACCATAGTCATAGGCGGCGATGATCATCGCACGATTTGACTTTGGATTATAGGAATGAACCAGATCAGCCAGGTCTGCAGCGGTTAGCATTTAGAAAACCTGGCCTTTCTAACCTATTCTTGTCTTTGCGCCGCCATCAGAGCGCGAAGAAGTTTTTCTTCGGACATGTCGTCGTCTTCTGGTTTATCGGCTTCGCCGCTCATCAAAAGGGCCATTGAATCTTCTTCTGGCTCGTCGACTTCGATCTGAGTTTGGTTAGATTCGATTAGGCGCTCACGCAGTTCATCTGCGGATTGTGTTTCGTCGGCAATTTCGCGCAACGCAACAACCGGGTTTTTGTCGTTGTCACGATCAACGGTCAATGAAGAACCTGCTGAAATTTCGCGTGCGCGGTGCGCCGCAAGCATGACCAACTCAAAGCGGTTGGATACTTTATCTACGCAATCTTCTACTGTGACGCGTGCCATTCTAATCTCCTAGGTGATCGATCGATAGGAAGTCAGCCCTATACGCGCATCATATTGGAATGGCAAGGCCCGATTACAAGATTTCAAGTTCATCTTTGACGTCAGATGGCAAGGCTTCATACATCTGACGCACGGTTAAATGCGTCACAGGATGCCGCCAATCTGGCGCAATGTCCATCAAAGGGCCCAACACAAATGCGCGGTCCTGCAGGCGCGGATGTGGCACAATTAATATATCGGGCGAAAAACGCATTTGATCAGCAAGTGGCAGATTAACCCAGTCTACTTGGGTCGCCTCGTTGGGCAAAATCAGATCTCCATAGGAAATAAGATCTATATCAACCGTGCGTTGCCCCCAACGTGTTTCCCTGATTCGCCCTAATTCCTGTTCGATTTCATGAAATTTTTTAAGCGTCGAATCGGCGTCAAACCGAGATCGAATCGCAACTGCAGCATTGACATAATTCGGACCAGAACATTTTGGAAAGGCTGGCGTTTCATAGAAGCGGCTAACTGACGTTACGTAAAGCTCTTCATCCCAAAGGTAGCGAAGGGTTAACGCCAGCACATCTTTAGAGCTAAATCTCGACCACTCTTGGTTGCTACCAATCAAAACTAGACAACCTATGCCATTTTGAGCCATACTCCCCTCCATATTTTCACAAACCTATACTTGCGAGACCAAGATTTTTTGATCATTTTTTGCAACAACTGGCCGTGGCCACTACTCACACTAAACATTGCGGTCAAGTTATACTCGAAAGGAAATTAGATGTTCTATAAGGACGAACGGCTTGCGCTGTTCATCGATGGCTCGAATCTATACGCAGCAGCAAAATCGCTTGGCTTTGATATCGACTACAAGCTGTTAAGAACTGAATTTATGCGTCGTGGCAAATTGCTCCGCGCGTTTTATTACACAGCTCTTTTGGACAACGAAGAATATTCACCTATCCGCCCATTGGTTGATTGGTTGAACTACAACGGGTTCACCATGGTTACCAAGACAGCAAAAGAATACACAGACAGCCAAGGTCGCCGCAAAGTAAAAGGCAACATGGATATCGAATTAACGGTAAACGCCATGGAGCTTGCGCCACATGTCGATCACATTGTGCTGTTTTCGGGTGACGGCGATTACAAACCATTGATCGAAAGCTTACAACGCCAAGGCGTTCGCGTATCTGTCGTTTCAACGATCCGCACCCAACCGCCCATGATTTCGGACGAATTGCGCCGACAAGCAGATAACTTTATCGAACTTGATGGTTTGCGCGATGTTGTTGGTCGTCCACCAAAAGACGACGACGATACGTCAATGCCTTACGATCAACCAGATATGTAAATTTCCAACTCACGGAACTTTAACACTGTCCTGTTTCACGATGGGGCGGTGTTTTTTATTGCGACATATTGAAAGCCAAATATCTGGCTCTTAGCGTAAACTTGGTCTAGGACAGGGTATCACAAATACCCGAGACCCTAGATGCCCCAAAGCCCACATATTTGGATCTATGCCGCTGATCCCAGCCACGTGAACGCGGCCGCGTTTTTGGCATCGCGCCTGCAAACGCAGGCAACTGCGCGAATCCATTTGGCGGGATGCGGGGAAACGGCACCAAAACGCGCGGATTTAAGCGGCGTCATTTGCCATAGCGATATCCTAACGGCCGTAGATTTAATCGCACGTATTAACACGGGTGGCCCTTCTAGTTTGGTTTGGTTTGGGCCACCTAATTTTTCTGGGATTTCTGATTTCCCGCAAAATGCAAGCGGCTGCATTTTGTATTGCAATCTTGGACAAGCTGATATTCCGAATAAACGTTTGGGGTTGTTTCAAACGCACGCCGAACGTTTAATTAAAAAAGCGACCGATCTATACACCACCAGCCAATCAGCAGCAGAGCGTTTGATAAAAGTCGGAATCGACGCCGATAAAATCCATGCGGTTGGCGCACTGCAAACCGCGGGGTCCGTGCCAACGGTTCTGGGCGATGCGGACGAATTTACCGCCCTAAAAGGACGCTCGCAATGGAGCGCGGTGAACATTCACAAATCAGAATTGCTTTCTGTCCTTTTGGCACATAAAGCAATTTTGCGCGAAAGCCATCGAATGCTTTTGATCTTATCACCAAGCGACGCACGCGACGAACCTGATTTCAAATCGGCAATTTCCGAAATGGGATTGCGCGTTGCACGACGATTAGACGATGAAATTCCTGACAATAACACCGCGGTTTTGTTGGCGGATGGCCCTGACGAATATGCACGCTGGTTATCGATGGCACCGGTGTGTTTTTTGGGCTGTTCATTGATGCCTGAACATCGGGGTTCTGATCCAATGCCGGCTGCATCCCTGGGTTCTGCGGTGTTGTACGGTCCGCATATCGCAGATTATCTTGGCGATTATGGCCAACTTGCAACCGCTGGTGCCGCGCGTATTGTGCGCGATGCTGACAGCTTGGCGACTGCTGTGTTACAGGTATCAAACCCACAGCTAGCGGCACAAATGGGATACGCTGCTTGGAACCTGGTCTCAACGGGTGCAGAAGCAACTGACGCAGTGATATCGCGTCTACAAAAGTGGATTAAAGGATTGAAACGCTGATGAAGGCGCCCGCATTTTGGAACACTCGTACATCCATTTTAGCAACGCTTTTGCGGCCTCTTGGTGCACTTTATGCGTTTGGGACGGCGTACCGCATTCGCCGTGGTACTACGATCAAATTTGACACGCCTATTATTTGTGTTGGCAACCTAAACGCTGGCGGGACCGGAAAAACGCCAACAGTCATCGCACTTACCCAATTTCTACAATCCCGCGGCGTCACCCCGCATATCGTGTCGCGCGGGTATGGTGGATCGATAAAAACGGTCACGCAAGTCAACCCCAACCAACACACGGCCGATCAAACCGGCGACGAACCATTGTTAATGGCCGCCTTTGCGATAACGTGGATTTCTGACAAAAGATCCGACGCAGCGCGTGCAGCGATTGAAGCGGGTGCCGATGTCATTTTAATGGACGATGGACATCAAGACCCCAGTTTGGCGAAAGATCTGTCGATCATTGTTGTTGATGCGCGCCGTGGATTTGGCAACGGTCTATGCCTACCCGCAGGGCCACTTCGTGAACCCATTCAAACAGGATTACATCGCGCTGACGTACTTATTTCAATCGGAACCGACGTAGAGCAAACGCTATTTAAACGTCCGAAGCCCCTTAACGTGCCACATTTTGCGGCACAGCTTTTACCATTGCAAATGGGTATGGATTGGTCAGATGGTCGATATATTGCATTTGCCGGCATCGGTCACCCTGAAAAATTCTTTGACACGCTTCAACGCCTTGGCGCCAATTTGGTGGCGACCCATGGCTTGGACGACCATCAACCCTTGTCACGCAGCTTAATGACACGGCTTTCAGCTGATGCAAAATCAAGTGGTGCACAATTGGTCACCACAGAAAAAGACGCGGTGCGCCTGCCCCGTGAATTCATGGGACAGGTTTTGGCATTGCCCGTGCGGCTTGAATTTTTTGATCCCGACGCGTTGAACCAAGTCATGGGCCCAATATTGAAACGCATCAAAAAATAAATTTTCGATCCCATAACACTATAGTGACCCTAATGGTCGTGATCATCCTGACCCAACTTTGGTGAGGGGCGATTTAGGTTAAGCTCAGCCTCGGAAAAAACAAAAGGGGATCGAACCGAGGGAATGCCATCCAACGATACCTGCATTCCGCGCGCGATCACTTGTGGATCGGAAAATACTTCATCCATCGAATTGATTGGGCCGGCGGGAATGCCATGCGCTTCGCAGGCTGACAATAAATCTGCCTTAGACATTTGCGCGGTCCTTTCATTCAAAAGATCCGTCATTTCTGCCCGGTTTTTAATGCGATCTGAATTTATCAAAAACCGTGGATCGGATGCCATATCCTCGCGCCCCAAAACGCCACAAAGACGTTGGTATTGCGCATCATTGCCCGTTGCGATGATGATATGTCCATCGGCACACGGGAACACTTGATAAGGCGTCAAATTCGGATGATAATTCCCGGTTCTTTCTGGTGGCGTGCCTGTCGTCAAATAATTCAAGGCTTGATTTGCCATCACAGAAACCGCGCAATCCAACAAAGACATGTCAATATGTTGACCACGTCCTGTTGCATGGCGCATATGCACCGCAGACAAAATTGCCGTTGCCGCATAAACACCCGTGAATATATCGGTCACAGCCACGCCAACGCGTTGCGGCATCCCATCTGGATCACCGGTAATTGACATCAACCCAGACATGCCTTGGATGATGTAATCATATCCTGCACGATGCGCATATGGCCCGGTTTGACCAAAACCCGTGATGGAACAATAAATCAACCGTGGATTAATTTTTGCAAGACTGTCGTAGTCCAAGCCATATTTGGCAAGCCCACCAACTTTGAAATTTTCAATCAATATATCGGCGTCTCGCACCATGTCGCGAACCCGCTCTTGACCTTCGGGGGTGCGAAAATCAACAACAACGCTCGCTTTTCCGCGATTGCATGAATGGAAATAAGATGCCGTCTTGTCTTGGTCACGTTCCACAAATGGGGGGCCCCATTTGCGGGTGTCATCCCCTTGGGGCGCCTCAACTTTTATGACGTCTGCTCCAAGGTCTGACAAGGTCTGTCCGGCCCACGGCCCCGCCAAGATACGCGCGAGTTCGACGACTTTTAAGCCCGAAAGAGGGGATGTCATTACGCCCCCAGTTTTTCGTCTAAGATCGCTTTTAATTCATCGTAGGGCATGTTTGAAAACTTTTCGCCATCAATGATCAACGTCGGTGTCGAATTGATTTCGTCGCGCGTTGCGTTTTCTTGATACCAACCGACTAACGCACGCAGTGTATCTGCGTCCTGCATACAGGCTTGAAGTTGATCAGCTTCGAGACCAGCCATGCGACCGATTTTGGAAAGTTCGTTTACGATTTCTAAATCACCGCCTGCGCGCGCCCATGTGGACTGGGTTTCAAAAATCATTTTCGACACACCGAAGTACCGATCAGGTCCGGCACAGCGTGCGATCATCGACGCCCACATGCCGTATTTGTCAAAATACACCTCGCGAAAGATGAACTTCACTTTTCCTGTGTCAATATAATCCGCTTTCAATTGCGGCATCACTGTTTCTTCGAAGCGCGCACAATGTGGGCAGGTAAATGATGCATATTCAATAACCGTCAAGGGCGCATCTTCTACACCCATAAACATTTCAGCGACCGGTACGGGTGTCGATGTTGTATCCTCTGCGAACATAAAATTTGGCACGATCACAAATGCGATCAACGTTACAATAGTAACTATTTTCTTTAACATATTTTGTCCCACCCCAATTTGTTAGGTCGATGATTTGTTTTTTGATAGAACGTTCCGCGCCAAATCTTCAAGAGCCCGACGCAAATTTTCGTCCCCGACACATGCGGCGGTTTGTTTTGCGGCTTGGACGACGTCGGGCGCAATGTCGGATGTGTTCGCCTTAGGTCGGGCCACAAACTGTGCCTGGCCCTCGGAAAATCCGATTGGTGCGGTTTGCGTAATGCGCACACGTGAAATAGCATTATAACCATAAACGGCGTTGACCTTCGCCCGAAGGTTTTCTTTCTGCATTTCCAACAACGGTGCGTTCGGGCCAGTTGTTAACACTGTCAATGTCGCCCCCATCCCGCCTTTTGTGTAACTTACGTTCACAGGCCGGCATTGGGACGCAATGTCATCGCCAACTATTTCTGACCAATGGGTCAAAAGTCGAGAATGCGAAAATCCACGCGTTTCGCCAGCTTCGCGGATTTGCGTTTGCATCAGCGAATAGGCATGTTTAAATCCATATGACCGATCCGACCGGTTTTGCATTCAGCTGACCCTTTACGTTTGGTGACATCTTAATATGTTGCGTGAAACCTACCAGCCCTAAATACATCAAAGTGAGATCAATCTTGCGTGAAGCCCCCTCCTCAGACGATTTATTGCAATGGTACGACCATAACGCCCGCAAAATGCCGTGGCGCATCGGTCCTGCCGATCGTGCAAAGGGTATTCGCCCAGCCCCCTATCGCATTTGGTTGTCCGAAGTCATGCTTCAACAAACAACTGTTGCGGCGGTGCGCGATTATTTTAATCGTTTCGTTTCGCGTTGGCCAACTGTGATCGATTTGGCAAATGCCGCGGACGCGGACGTTTTGGGGGAATGGGCCGGATTGGGGTATTATGCCCGCGCGCGCAACCTTTTAAAGTGCGCGCGTGTCATTACATCAAACCATAATGGTGTTTTTCCTGACACCTATGCGGGGTTAATTGCCCTTCCCGGCATCGGACCCTACACAGCAGCGGCAATTTCATCAATTGCATTTGACCAATCGGAAACGGTTGTCGATGGCAACGTCGAACGGGTCATGGCGCGCATGTTTGACATTCACAGCCCTCTGCCTTCATCAAAAGCTGAATTGACCAAGTTGGCAACAACGCTGACACCGATCAAGCGCCCAGGTGATTACGCACAAGCGATCATGGATCTAGGGGCAACAATATGCACACCCAAAAACCCGGCCTGCGGATTATGCCCGTGGCGCAAAAGCTGTGTTTCGCGGGCGAACGGAACATCGGCCGAATTACCCAAAAAATTACCAAAATCACCAAAACCGACAAGGTTTGGAATTGCCTATGTCGTTGAACGCGTTGATGGCGCGATCTTGTTAGAAACCCGGCCTGAGACGGGATTATTGGGCGGTATGTTAGGTTGGCCAACAACGGAATGGACCGATGTACCAGCACCAACGCCCCCAATCAAAGCCGAATGGAAGACCCTAAACACCGAAGTCCGCCACACGTTCACGCATTTTCATCTTAGACTGAATGTTCAAACGGCCTATGTTCCAACGGACCGAACCCCCAATCGCGGACATTTTGTGGATGCTGCCGATTTCAATGCGTCTGATTTACCGACGGTGATGCGCAAAGTTTTTGATATAGCCCAAACCAAAAGAACACGTTAACCTTTGTATTATATGTATCAAAAGGTGCCGTGATGTCCGGACAGGTCAAGATTTCTTCGTTGCGCGCGGCGTTGCCGTTTTGGATATCGCTGGCTTTGCTTCCGCTGGTCTGGACGAGCGCAGTTTTGGGTGGATGGAGCTTTCTCATCATATTAATCGTTACATGGAACCTTTTTATTCTTTGGGATTTGGTTCAAGGGATCGAACAACAAAACAACGATCTAAATACGCCCGACGCCGATTTGTTTGGGTACCGTGCTATCACCATAATTTGGGCGCCGATTCAGTTTGCGACTATTTTTGGAATTCTATTCATTGTTTCAAAAAGCGAACATGCAACATGGGAAAAAATTGCGATCATGTTATCGGTTGGATTTATGTCAGGGACAGTGGGCATAAATTACGCACACGAATTACTTCATCAAAAAAACAAATTCGAACGGTATTCTGCCGATTGTCTTTTGGCGATGGTTCTTTATTCGCATTTTAGATCTGAACATCTCTTGGTCCATCACAAATATGTTGCGACCCCACGTGATCCTGTCACGGCGCGATATGGCGAAACGTTTTATAAGTTTTTTCCACGCGTTCTTTTGCAATGTTACGCCTCAGCATTCGCGGCAGAACGTGAAATGCTCGCGCGGCGTGGTAAAAAATGGTATGATTTCAAGAACCCATTTTACCTGTATGCCACCTTGCAAATCACATTCTTGGGGTTGTCATATGCCATTGCAGGTGGTTTCGGGATCTTCCTATTTGCGCTTCAAGCGTTTGTCGCCGTCTTTCATTTAGAGTTGGTAAATTATGTTGAACACTACGGATTGACCCGCGAACATTTGGGGGACGGCAAATATGAACATGTTAAGCCACACCATTCTTGGAATGCCGCACACAAGGTTTCAAATTGGCTATTGATCAACCTACAAAGGCATTCTGACCACCATTACAAACCCAACCGACGGTTCCCTTTATTACAAAACTATGGCGATCAGGATGCTCCACAACTTCCCTATGGCTATCCTGTCATGACGGTTATGGCCTTGGCGCCGCGATTTTGGAAATCACGAATGAACCCACGTGTGCGCACTTGGCGCAAGATGTATTATCCGAATATCACAGATTGGGCGCCCTACAACACGGCATCAACACCTAATCCGCGCTAACATAAATCACGCACGCTTTTCTTCGATCGCTTCCCAGATTTTTTCTGCAACGTTGATCCCGTTAAAGCGTTCCAATTCTTGGATACCGGTTGGCGAGGTCACGTTGATTTCGGTCAGGTAATCCCCAATAACATCGATACCCACAAACAATTGACCATGGTCGCGCAATGTCGGGCCAATGGCTGCACAAATTTCAAGATCGCGCACAGTCAATTCCACCTTTTCCGGACGCCCACCGACATGCATATTCGACCGTGTTTCCCCGGCAGCGGGTACACGGTTAATCGCACCAACAGGTTCACCATTGACCAAAATCACCCGTTTATCACCGGCTGTAACCGCAGGTAAATATTTTTGCACGATCAATGGCTCACGTGAAAACCCCGTGAACAATTCGAACAAAGACGATAGGTTGCGATCTTCTGGCGTTAGACGAAACACACCTGCACCGCCATTGCCATAAAGCGGTTTTAGAATAACATCCCCATGTTTTTCTTTGAACGCACGAATGGTATCTAAATCCCGTGCAATCGCGGTGGGCGGTGTTAATTCCGGGAATTTTAATACCAATAGTTTTTCGGGAAAATTACGCACCCAAAACGGATCATTAACCACCAATGTTTTTGGATGCACCAAGTCCAATAAATGCGTTGTCGTGATGTAATGCATATCAAACGGTGGATCTTGGCGAAGCCAGATCACATCGAATTCAGACAAATCAACCTGTGTCTGCCCGCCCAATTGTGCATGGTTACCTTGGACACGTTGAACAGTAAAATAATGCCCACGTGCACTTAACCGTCCCTCTTGAAACGCAAGATGATCTGGCGTGTAAAAAAACATTTCATGGCCGCGCGCTTGAGCCTCTTCAGCCAATCTAAACGTGCTATCGGCATTGATGTTCACCGATTGGATTGGGTCCATTTGAAATGCAATTTTCATGGGCTTTGGCCTTTGATGTTATGACTTACCCCTTACATGGCGTGTTTCAATTCGCTTTGCAATGCCTCGCATTGTTTAAAGAAATGGCTAAATCATCACAAAATCCGCAAGGCCATTTTCCAAGATTGCAATTTGCCCCAGTCGGTCGACCAATGCGGCATCAAATCGCGGCTCCAAATTGGCAAAATGCGGTGCCTGCCCCATGAAAAGTTCGGCCGCACCCAAAATACGATTCACCTGATCCGCAGAAATCCGGGCGGCAGCACGGCCGTGCGAGGCAGAAAATTTCACTTCAACAAATTAAATGTGCTTGGCATCCGTCAAAATTAGGTCAATTTCACCCACCTGACAGCGCCAGCGGGTTTTACAAATGACGGCACCTTTTTTCACATACTCACGCGCCACCAAGACTTCGGCGTTTTGACCACCAAGAAATGCCGATTTACCCGTTTTTTTCCGATCCAACGTCTAAAGCCATTTTATAAATTTGACGTTTTGGCAATCCGGTTGCTTGGGAAATTGCCTCTGCTGCGTCGCGCACGGACATCGTTTCCAAAGCGCTACGTATTTGTGTTTCTAAATCCAATTCAATAACGTTTGGTTCATGCGCGCGATCAATAAGAACGACGATTTCACCTTTAATCGTTTGCCCTAGGGTCGCTTGGGCCAATTCTGATAACGTTCCATGACGTACTTCTTCGAATTTTTTGGTCAACTCACGACAATAAACCGCCTGCCGCCCGGCCCCCAACACATCGGCGGCATCCGCTAGCATAGCGGCCAATCGTTTGGGCGATTCGTAAAAAATTAATGTGGCTTCGATGTCCATCAAATTTTGCAATTTGGATCGCCGCTGGGATTTTGTATTCGGCAAAAATCCTTCGAACAAAAATCTATCTGTGGGCAAACCTGCCAAAGTAAGCGCAGTCACAAATGCGCTGGGACCCGGGGCGGATGTCACCGCATACCCAAGTTCGGCCGTTTCTTTTGACAAATGAAACCCTGGATCCGCGATCAAAGGCGTGCCGGCTTCGGAACCATACGCAACAGACATCCCCAATGCCAAATATTCAAGCAATTTAGGGCGCATTTTCGCACCGTTGTGGTCGTGATACGCCAAAAGCGGGCGATCCCCCAGAGGGATCCCGTGGATATCCATCAACTTGCGCATGCTTCGTGTGTCTTCAGCAGCAATCACGTCTGCGCTTGCCAAGATGTCCAACGCGCGCAAAGTGATGTCGCGGGCTGTCCCGATAGGTGTTGCAACAAAATACAACCCCGCATCTAATTTCACTTTCTTGTAATTCACGACTGGACCCCTATGGTGATGGCAACTATTTTCATAGACTGGAGCGCTGGTCTAACAGGTAACGGGAGAAGACAACAATGTACAACCAGATAATGACGTACAAACGTCACATAGCGACGATTATATCCGGGATTGCATTGATGGTATTGGCCGCATGCGGCGGTGGCTTTAATTCAGGCGGCCCAACAAAGTTGATTAATACCAGCACACCCGTACCTGTTGCGTTGCTCATTCCGCAAACGTCAGAAGATGCAGCATTGGTTGCGACCAGCCTTGAGAACGCGGCGCGCATGGCCGTCGACGACTTGGGGGACGTAAAAATCGATCTTCGGGTTTATGATACCGCCGGTTCAGCGGATATCGCGGCACAACAAGCGCAAAAAGCGGTTGATGATGGTGCCAAGATAATTCTTGGCCCGCTTTACGCGGAGTCTGCAAATGCGGCGGCCGTTATGGTTGCAGATGACGGTGTGAATGTCCTGTGCTTTTCCAACAACACAACCGTTGCCGGCGCCAATCTTTATATTTTAGGGAAAACCTTTGATAACACCGCGAAACGGATCGTCGATTTTGCGGCCAGTCAAGGCAAAACGCGTGCAGTTGTTGTTTACCCCAACAATGTCGAAGGTACACTGGGGGCAAGCGCCATCGAACGTGCGGCCGCTAATACGAGTTTGGAAATTGTTTCATCCCAAGGTTTTGAATTCACCCAACAAGGCGTCGTAAATGCCATTCCATTGATTAAGGCCGCCGTTGATATTGAGAGCGCGGATTTGGTTTTATTGACATCAACGAGTGTGGGCGCATTGCCCTTGTTGGCGCAGTTATTGCCAGAAGCGGGCGTAGCGCCCAATGTGATCCAATTTGCAGGCCTTGCACGATGGGACATTCCGGCGCAAACGCTTGAATTAAAAGGGTTGCAAGGTGGTTGGTTTACGATTCCCGATTACACGCGCGCCGAAGAATTTTCGGCACGTTACGAAGAAAAATTCGGAAGCCGCCCGCATCAATTGGCAAGCCTCGCATATGACGGCATCGCAGCTTTGGGTGTCTTGATCCAATCAGGCAAATCCGACGCTTTTTCATCGCAAAACCTGACCCAAGCAGCAGGATTCGAGGGCGTGGACGGCATTTTCCGCTTGAACTCTGACGGGACTAACGAAAGAGGTTTGGCGATCGCCCAAGTTAAAGACAAACAGGTATCGATAATTGACCCAACCCCACGCGCCTTCCCAATCGGCGGTTTCTAACCGCTACCGCTTTGAAGTGGCTGCAGAACAAGATGACTTGATCTGCGCCGCTTCAGCAATCTTTGACCTTGAAGGGTTTTACTCGTTTCTTGAGGCCGCACATCAAGATTGTTCTGAGACAGAATTTCGGACCAAATTGGTTAACGAATTGCGTACGCGTCGTAAATCTGGGATGGATGCAATCGCTGACGCGTTGTCAAAAAGCCCGCTGGACGCACATCATGCGGTTAAATCTTATGCATGGTTGACCGACTGCATTATTTCCGCCGTTTGGAATGTATCCAGTGTTCTTATTCACCCCAACCCGGTACCGACAGAAGGCGAAAGATTATCCGTTATCGCAGTCGGGGGATACGGCCGCGGGGAAATGGCGCCTGCGTCGGATGTCGATCTATTATTCTTGACCCCTTATAAAATCACCCCATGGGCAGAAAGCGTGATTGAAACCATGCTTTATATTCTATGGGACTTACGTTTAAAGGTCGGTCATGCATCACGCACAGTCAAAGATTGTTTGCGCCTTGGGGCCGAAGATTTCACAATTCGCACAGCTATGATGGAACATCGCTTCGTTTGCGGTGAATCGTCTTTGGCCCATGAATTAGATCAAAAACTTTGGAACGAATTGTTCGTCGGTTCCGAACGTGAATTTGTTGAGGCAAAATTATTAGAACGCGATGAACGCCATGAAAAACAAGGCGGGCAAAGGTTCATGGTTGAGCCGAACGTAAAAGAAGGCAAAGGCGGCCTTCGTGACCTGCAATCGCTGTTTTGGATTACGAAATACGTTCATCATGTACATTCTAGCGCGGAATTGGTCAAATTGGGGGTCTTTCGCCCAGACGAATATGCACTTTTCACCCAAGCCGAAAATTTCCTATGGGCTGTGCGCTGTCACTTGCACCTTTCTGCGGGACGCGCGACCGAACAGCTTACCTTTGATTTGCAGGTCGAAGTTGCAAATCGCATGGGCTATGATGACCGATCAGGTCGGCGCGCCGTGGAAGTGTTCATGCAGGATTATTTCCGCCAAGCCACCCGCGTGGGCGATCTAACACGCATTTTGTTGACCGCGTTAGAAGCAACGCACACAAAAGATGCGCCATTGATTGAACGCATCTTTCGACGCCAACCCAGTATTCGACCAGAATATCGTGTGGTTCACAATCGGTTGGCGATCCGAGATGCACACGCATTTTTGTCCGATCAATTGAACATTTTGCGCATCTACGAAGAAGCATTGCGTACCGGATTACTGATCCACCCCGATGCGATGCGATTGATTTCGGCCAACTTGCATTTGATAGATGACAAAATGCGCAATGACCCAGAAGCCCAGCGCATTTTTTTGGACCTTTTGTTAAAGCACGGAAATCCAGAACGCGCGCTTCGTCGAATGAACGAATTGGGGGTTTTATCGGCCTTTATTCCCGAATTTGAACCCATCGTTGCGATGATGCAATTTAACATGTACCACAGCTATACCGTGGACGAACACACGATACAGGTGATCCGCAACTTTGCACAAATAGAACGGGAAGAATTGGTCGAAGAATTGCCAATTGCGTCGTCCATTTTGAAAGAGGGTATCAATCGCAAAGTAATGTATGTCGCATTATTGTTGCATGACATCGGCAAAGGGCGGCCCGAAGATCATTCTGTTCTAGGCGCCAAAATTGTACGCAAAGTTGCCCCACGATTGGGGTTGAACAAAGACGAAGTAGACACAGTCGAATGGTTGGTGCGCTATCATCTTCTGATGTCAGACATGGCACAAAAACGTGACATCGCGGACCCACGCACCGTGCGTGATTTTGCAAAGGCTGTACAAACCGTGAAACGGTTGGACCTTTTGACGGTGTTGACTGTATGTGACATTCGCGGCGTCGGCCCGACAACTTGGAACAATTGGAAAGCCGCCTTAATCCGCGCGCTTTATCGTCAAACCCGCCGCGCCCTAGAAGACGGGTTAGAAGCATTAAATCGCGAAAACCGGGGGAACGAAGCGCAAAAAGCGCTAAAAGATCAACTTGGCGATTGGCCCAGCAAAGAAATCAACAAAGAACTTGAACGCCATTACCCACCGTATTGGCAGGGTCTGCATGTCACTGCACATTTGGTGTTTGCCAACCAATTGCGCGACTTGGCGGACGATGAAATTCGGGTTGATTTGCGCCCCGATACGGACCGCGATGCAACCCGGGTTTGTTTTTCGCTGGTTGACCACCCAGGTATTTTTTCACGCCTTGCTGGGGCCTTGGCTTTGGTTGGTGCAAACGTTGTGGACGCGCGTACCTACACGTCGAAAGACGGATACGCGACAGCAGCGTTTTGGGTTCAGGATGGCGATGGGACCCCTTACGAAGCGTCGCGTTTGCCGCGTTTGCGTACTATGATCGAACGCACCCTGAAAGGCGAAGTGGTCGCGCGCGATGCAATTCGTGAAAAAGACAAATTCAAAAAGCGCGAAAAAGCATTCAAGGTACCAACCAATATTAGCTTTGATAATGATGGTTCCGAAATCTATACCATCATCGAGGTGGACACACGCGATCGTCCGGGTCTTTTGTTTGACTTGACGCGGACATTGGCAAATCTGAATATCTATATCGCCTCCGCCGTTATTGCGACATATGGTGAACAGGTCGTAGATACGTTTTATGTCAAAGACATGTTTGGCCTGAAGTTTTATAGTGAAAGCAAACAACGTAGTATCGACAAAAGCCTACGTGATGCCATCGCGAAGGGCGTAGAACGAGCAGAAGGATAACGTGATGCTTCGCGGATTTATGACCGTCAGCTTTTGGACCTTGATGAGCCGCGTTTTAGGAATGTTGCGCGAGGTATTGCTTTTTGCACTTATCGGCGCTGGTCCTGTTTTGGATGCATTTTTTGCTGCATTTCGGTTGCCCAATATGTTTCGCCGTTTTTTTGCCGAAGGGGCATTTAATGCGGCGTTTGTACCACAATTTTCAAAACGTCTCGAAGCGGACGACCAACCGATCGCATTCGCAAATCAGGCCATGGGCGGGTTAACCTTTGTTGTCCTCATCCTAACAGGGTTGGCGATGGCTTTTATGCCTGCGCTAGTATGGGCAACGGCGAATGGCTTTGTTGGCGATGGACGGTTTGATTTAACGGTCGACTTTGGCCGCGTTATGTTTCCATATATTTTATTTATCTCGATGGCCGCACTATTGTCGGGGGCATTAAACGCAAAACGCCATTTTGCAATGGCAGCCGCGGCGCCCGTCTTTTTGAACATATTAATCATTCTAGCCTTGGCGTTTGCTTGGGTCACGGGTGCACATGCGACGCAGATTTTGATTTGGACGATCCCTGTCGCAGGGGTCGTACAATTGGCATTGGTTTGGATTGCAGCCCATCGTGCAGGGTTGCCGATTTCTATATCTCGCCCCCGATGGACACCGGAAATGCATCATCTGGTTGTGATTGCGGTACCTGCGGCCTTGGCCAATGGCGTTGTTCAAATCAACCTCTTGGTCGGGCAATTGGTATCATCGCAAACCACAGGCGCGATTAGTTGGCTTTATGGAGCCGATCGATTGTACCAACTGCCCTTGGGGGTGGTTAGCATTGGTATTGGGATCGTGTTGCTTCCCGAACTTTCACGTCGGTTAAAAGCCGGGGATCATAGCGGATCTGCGGCCGCCTATAACCGCGCCGCGGAAATTTCCATGATCTTGTCTCTGCCGGCTGCGGCAGCATTAATTGCCATTCCTGTGCCGCTAGCCTCTGCCCTGTTTGAACACGGGGCAACCGGGCGTGACGATATTTTGGCCATTGGCTTGGCAACTGCGATTTATGGCTTGGGTTTGCCAGCATTCAATTGGCAAAAACTGATTCAACCGGTATTTTTCGCAAACGAAGATACCAAGACCCCGTTCCGCTTTGCCTTAATTTCTATGGTCATCAACGCCCTATTGGCGATTGGTCTCATGCCGTGGTTGGGATGGCTGTCAGCGCCAATTGCCACCACTGCTTCGGCATGGGCGATGGTGTTTATGTTGGTCCGATCGTCCCGCCAATTTGGACAGGTCGCGGTATTGGGAACATCTGTAGCGTCGCGCATTTGGCGCGCGGCGGGCGCATCGATCGTGATGGCACTGGTTTTATGGGGCGTGACGATAATTCTTGGCCCAATGGTTACGTCCACGATTGTTCGGGTCTTATATGCACTTGGCCTAACCCTAGGCGGCATGGCACTCTATGCAGCTTTGGCAACAGGCTTTGGCGCCGTGAACATACCTGATCTTCGCCGGTCACTGTCGCGGCGCGGTTAATCGCGGCGCAATGCGCGGACAATTCGCGCCAAACCGCCGGGAGCCACAAAAAACGAAACGATAAAACCGACCGCAAAAGCCGCCAAATCCGCGATCCATGTGTAACCTACGCTAAAAAACATGCCGAAGACCAATTGAACGCCCATCAACATAGCGATCAAAGAAAAGGCGCGGTATTGCGGGCCATGTTCTGCGCGTAATACCAACCAGTTGATGTATGAATACGCACCAATTAACCCGTAGACCCCAACATAAGATCCAAACAACCATTCATTCTGAGGCGCGGCATACGCAAAGACGAATGCCCCACCAACGGCCGATCCAAAATACACAAACAACAGCGATACGGCACTAAAGATGGATCCGACCATCCGGCCCAATGCCAATAAAAGCGCGATTGCAACGGCAGCAGATATCGTAGAGCCGTTTACAAACGAAAACGTCAAAAACCGTTTTAAGTGCTCAACAGGATAAATATTATTATCGACCATCCAATGAATAACATTCGGCGACAGCCCATATTCTTGGATCGCATTTAATCGCCAGCCGATCGCGCTTGGATCCCCAATCAACCCGATTTTTCCCAATACAAAATAGGCCTCGATCCCTGCGATAAATAAAAACAAGGCTATGACAACAGGTGGCATTGGGTTGACAAAGGGTTGATGGTTCGGATTTGACACAGGCGTCACCTCTTGCTTGACGATATTTCCCTATATGGGTAAGCGGTTTGCAATAAAACTTCCAGACGGAGAATGAAAATGATGGATGCGGTCCAAACGCAGAACCAGCAATCAAAATTCACCCCCCGCGTTTTTTCGGGGATCAAACCTTCGGGCGGCCTTACCTTGGGCAACTATTTGGGTGCGATTAAACGCTTTGTCGATATGCAGGGCGGCGATTTTGAATCGATTTATTGTGTGGTTGATCTGCACGCGATTACCGTCTGGCAAGACCCACAAGATTTGCGCAAAGCGACCTATGAAGTTGCGGCAGGGTATATCGCATCCGGGATCGATCCGGAAAAATCAATCCTCTTCAATCAATCCCAAGTATCACAGCACGCCGAATTGGGGTGGTTGTTTAACTGTGTTGCGCGCGTCGGATGGATGAACCGCATGACCCAATTCAAAGACAAAGCAGGATCAAACGCGGAAAAAGTAAGCCTTGGACTCTACGCTTATCCGTCCCTGATGGCGGCTGATATTTTGTTGTATCACGCAACCCACGTCCCCGTTGGCGAAGATCAAAAACAGCACGTCGAATTGACCCGTGATATCGCTCAAAAATTCAATCACGATTACAAGGTTGATTTTTTCCCCGAAACGATCCCAGTGATTGAGGGCCCTGCAACCCGCGTCATGAACCTGCGTGATGGCACCAAAAAGATGTCAAAATCCGGCGAAAGCGATATGGAACGCATCAACATGACCGATGACGCCGATCTGATTGCCAAAAAATTCAAGAAAGCAAAAACCGATCCAGAACCATTGCCCGACACATTGGACGGCCTGAAAGACCGCCCTGAGGCCCGCAATTTGGTAGATATTTACGCAGCCCTTAGCGATACAACCTCTGAGGCGGTGATCACGGAATACGCGGGTGCCGGTTGGGGCAAATTCAAACCTGCCCTCGCCGATCTGGCGATGGCCAAACTCGCGCCTATTTCATCTGAGATGACGCGCTTGATGACCGAAACAGGCGAATTGGACCGCATCCTTGCGCGTGGTGCAGAACGCGCGCGTGACATAGCCGATCCGATTTTGAAACAGGCTTATGACATCGTAGGTTTTGTCCGCTAATGCATGTATGTGGGCGCTTTGTGCGCCCACGCCATCTTTGCGTTGGTAACGTGCAAAATTGCACAACGCCCCTGCGTTTCGGTATATTTTTAAATCTATAAATATCTGTCATTCTTTTCATAACGAAAGGAAAACAATATGACAAACGTTCATCCCAAAACTTCAATCGGTCACGTTCACCTCAAGGTCGCCGATCTTGATCGATCTATCGCGTTTTATTCAGGTGTCTTGGGCTTTGCTGTAACCCAACGCTATGGCACGCAGGCTGCGTTTCTTTCGGCCGGCGGATATCATCATCACATTGGCCTAAACACGTGGGAAAGCTTGGGTGGCACACCCGCGCCACGAGGTCATACAGGTTTATATCACACCGCATTCTTATACCCTGATCGCGCAGAATTGGCGGACGCGTTATATCGGGTCGTTCAAGCAGGTATCACAATCGACGGTGCGGCCGATCATGGTGTATCCGAAGCAATCTATGTCACCGATCCCGACGGAAACGGCGTTGAATTGTATCGCGACCGTCCCCGCGACGAATGGCCCGTTGGTGAACACGGCAATCTGGAAATGTTCAACGCGCCTTTGGATTTGAATAAACTTTTGCGCGAACGCAAACCCGGTTGATAATCTGACCGCTTGACAGCGCTGTTCCCTTACAGTCAACTAAGGGGCGCGGAATGATCCGCACCTTGGAGAGGCGACATGCGTAAATTTCTAGTGGTTTTAGATGATAGCCGCGAATGTCTAAACGCGATGCGTTTTGCCGCGATGCGTGCCAAAAAATCCGGTGGGGGTGTGTCGATCTTGTCGGTCATCCCACCGGATGAATTCAACCACTGGATCGGTGTCGGTGACATCATGCGCCAAGAGGCGCGCGAACGCATCGAAGCCCATTATGAAGTGTTTGCAAAATGGATGCGCGACCGCCAAGGAATTACGCCCGAATTGTTTATCCGTGAAGGCGAACCCGTTCCTGAAATTTTGGCGCATATCGAATCTGATCCTGAAATTGGAATTTTGGTTTTGGGCGCAGGATTGGACAAAAAAGGACCAGGCCCGTTGGTCAGCCAAATGTCAAAAAACGCAGGCACTCTGCCCTGCCCGATCACAATCGTCCCCGGCAATTTGACCAAAGATCAATTAGAATTATTAACGTGACACAGCACATCTATGCAGTGGCCATTACGGTGCCTGACTATGACCAGGCCATCCCATATTATTGCGGCGTGCTTGGTTTTGCATTGATCGAAGACACCCCGCAAGGTGGGGATAAACGTTGAGTCATGGTCCGCCCCAAAGGCATGATTGGCACCAACATACTGCTGGCTCGCGCTTTAGGTGAAACGCAAATCGCCAGCATCGGCAACCAAACCGGCGGGCGCGTATTTGTGTTTTTGCATACCGATAACTTTGATCGGGATTATCAAAATTACCAAGCAAACGGCGTTGATTTTATCGAAACGCCACGAAATGAACCCTATGGCAAGGTTTGTAAATTCCGAGATGCGTTTGGCAATTTGTGGGACCTATTAGAACGATCACAAACTGTTTAGAATAACTCTAAGTTCCTTGACATTTTTGGACGTCACTTCCATATCTATGACCAACAACGGAGCCTCAACATGTTCATTCAAACGGAATCAACCCCAAACCCCGCCACCTTGAAATTCTTGCCGGGCCAAAGCGTTTTGGAAACGGGAGCGATGGATTTTCCGTCTGCGAATGACTGCGACGCATCTCCGCTGGCAAAGCGATTGTTCGCCGTTTCCGGGGTAACAGGTGTGTTTTTGGGCCGCGACTTTGTGACCGTGACCAAAGATGATGCGACCGAATGGGATCATATCAAACCATCCCTGTTGGGCGCGATCATGGAACATTTCCAATCCGGCCAACCAGCCTTGATCGGCGACACAGCCGCCGCGCATGGCGACAATCACGATAGCGAAGATGCCGAAATCGTCACCCAAATCAAAGAACTGTTGGATAGCCGTGTGCGCCCAGCAGTCGCCCAGGATGGTGGTGACATCACGTTTCACGGGTTTGAAAAAGGTGTCGTTTATTTACAAATGAAGGGCGCATGCGCAGGATGTCCATCATCAACCATGACATTGAAAATGGGGATCGAAAACCTGTTACGCCATTATATCCCAGAAGTGTCCGAGGTTCGTCCTGTTGGCATCTGATCCTACCATTTTGGCATTCGATACGTCGGCCGCGCATTGCGTGGCCGCAGTTCTTTTAAAAGGTCGCATCGCAGCCATGGTCCTTGAACCTATGGCAAAAGGCCAAGCCGAAAACCTGATGGACATCATTGATCTGGCCTTAGCTAAGGCAAAGATCACGTTAAATGATCTTGATGCCATTGCGGTTGGAACAGGGCCTGGCAATTTTACAGGCATTCGTATTTCTGTGTCCGCTGCCCGTGGCTTGGCGCTTGCCCTTCGGATCCCCGCGATTGGCGTCACAAATTTCGACGCGACTTGGTTTGGCCGTAGCGACGATGTTGTGGTGACCGTTCCGGCGCCTCGGGATCAGGTTTATATGGCACAGAATGACCAAGGTGCTAAAAGTGGCGTTTTGACGACGCTTGATGCGGCATTGGCATCCAAACGAACGCATTTGACCTGCCTGACCGGGGATAAGCTGGTTGAGCAAATCGCGCTGGTGGGGGCGGATAGGTTCGACGCACCTGGGGAAAAACCCGTTCCGTTTTACATAAAAGCCGCTGATGCTGCACCGTCGCGGGATGTGCCACCAAAACGTTTGTCATGATTGCCGCCGATCTTGCCCAGCGCCACGCCCAAAGCGGAATGAACCTTCGGCCATGGTCGCAAAAAGAATATCAGGATTTAATCGACGATCCTAAAACAATCATGTTGCGCGACAATTTTGGCTTCGCGATCGGCACCATTGTTTTGGATGAAGCGGAGCTTTTATTGATTATCACCCAAGAAAGTCATCGTGGGCAAGGTCATGGCTTGCGCATGCTTTCGGAATTTGAAAGCACGGCCTATGCCCGCGGAGCAAAATCAATTTTGTTGGAAGTTAGCGACAAAAACACACTCGCCCGACGTTTATATGATGCCGCAGGGTATGTTATAATTGGCAAAAGGTCGCGTTACTACAAAACGCTGGATGGATCGTTGGAAGACGCAAATATTTTGCGCAAGACTCTGTGATTCTGGCCGCGTCAAGCCATCTAAACGCTTGCAATAATAAATTTTTTTGAAACTTGATCAAATTTCCCTCAGGTCACAATTCAAAATCAGGTTGACCATCCCCATGCAAATTGTCCTTAATACACCATCAATAAATGAACACAGAGTGAGTCTGTGTTTTACATGAATGGGAGAAGGTAATGACTTTACTTAAAAAAGTACTGGGCGCGACAACTGCATTGGCGATGACTGCTGGCGCAGCTTTGGCAGAACCAGCTTTGATTTTCGACTTAGGGGGTAAGTTCGACAAATCATTTAACGAAGCCGCGTTTGCTGGCGCGCAACGTTGGGCCGATGAAACCGGCGGAACATTCCGTGAAATCGAATTACAGTCAGAAGCACAACGCGAACAAGCTTTGCGTCGTTTCGCGGAAGCGGGCGCAAATCCAATCGTGATGGCAGGCTTTGCATTCTCAAGCGCACTTAGCGAAGTGGCAAAAGATTATCCTGATACAAAATTTGCGATCATCGACGGCTGGGCGCCTGCGGATAACATTTTGAACATTGGCTTTGCTGAACACCAAGGGTCATATTTGGTTGGTATGATGGCGGCGCAAGCGTCAAAATCCGGAACTGTTGGCTTTATCGGTGGCATGGACATCCCGCTTATTCGTCGTTTTGCCTGCGGTTATGTCCAAGGTGCAAAAGCAGCTAATCCAAATGCAACTGTCATCCAAAACATGACAGGCACAACACCATCCGCATGGAACGACCCGGTTAAAGGGTCTGAATTGACGAAAGCACAAATCGCACAAGGCGCAGACGTTGTCTATGCGGCAGCTGGTGGCACAGGCGTCGGTGTTTTGCAAACCGCAGCCGACGAAGGCATTTTGTCCGTTGGAGTCGACAGCAACCAAAACTACATGCATTCAGGCAAAGTTTTGACATCGATGTTAAAACGTGTTGACGTCGCGGTCTTTAATGCATTCTCAGCAGGCGAAGCAATGGAAACAGGCGCAATCGCGCTTGATCTTGCGAATGACGGTGTTGGTTACGCGATGGATGAACATAACGCAGCATTGGTTTCACCAGAAATGCAAGCGGCCGTTGAACAAGCAAAAGCGGACATCATTGCCGGCAAGATCGTCGTACACGACTATATGTCAGATAACACTTGCCCAGTTGAATAAACAAAATGGCAGGTGGTAACACAACGGGGCGGCAGGAGACTGCCGCCCCAGCCATTGAGCTTCGCGGCATTTCCAAAGCCTTTGGCCCCGTTCAAGCAAACAAAGACATTTCTATCCGCGTGATGCCCGGAACCATTCACGGAATTATCGGTGAAAACGGCGCGGGCAAATCGACATTGATGTCGATCCTGTACGGTTTTTACAAAGCAGACCGCGGTGAAATTTACATAAGTGGCAAACGCACCCAAATCCCCGATAGCCAGGCGGCCATTGCTGCAGGAATTGGCATGGTGTTCCAACATTTTAAATTGGTCCAGAACTTTAGTGTTTTGGAAAACATTATCCTTGGCGCCGAAGAAGGCGCATTTTTGCGGCCATCCTTGGCCAAGGCGCGAAAATCTTTGCAAGATTTGGCGCGCGAATATGAATTAGAGGTTAATCCTGATACGTTGATTGAGGACTTATCGGTTGGCCATCAACAACGTGTTGAAATTCTAAAAGCCCTTTATCGTCAGGCGGACATCCTGATTTTGGACGAACCCACCGGTGTTTTGACGCCGTCCGAAGCAGATCAACTTTTTCGCATTTTGGGGCGTCTACGAGAAGAGGGGAAAACCATCATCCTGATCACGCACAAACTGCGCGAAATTATGGACATTACTGATACCGTATCGGTCATGCGACGCGGCGAAATGACTGCAACTGTAAAAACGTCTGAAACCAATCCCGAACAATTGGCGGAGTTGATGGTGGGTCGCAAAGTCTTGTTACGCGTTGACAAAGCCCCTGCCAACCCAGGCGCGCCCGTTTTGGAAATTAACAATCTGCGCGTCCGCGATGATGCCGGTGTGGAGCGGATCAAAGGTATTACTTTGTCCCTGCGTGCAGGTGAAGTTTTGGGCATCGCAGGCGTTGCAGGCAACGGCCAGTCCGAGTTGTTAGAAGTTTTGGGCGGCTACATGTCGGCAACCGGATCGATCAAAGTCAACGGCACCGAAATTGCGCTAAGCGGTCCGAACGCCGATGGTCAAGCGCGTCGCGCCATTGGCATTGCACATGTACCGGAAGATCGCCAAAGCGAAGGTTTGATTATGGATTTTGCAGCGTGGGAAAACGTTGCTTTTGGGTATCACACACGCACTGAATATCAGCGGGGCATGTTCATGGATAATGCCGCCATTCTTCGCGACGCCGAAGACAAAATGGAACGTTTCGATGTGCGTCCTCCAAACCCCAAGTTGTCAGCCAAAAATTTCTCCGGCGGGAACCAACAAAAAATCGTTGTTGCCCGAGAAATCGAAGCAAACCCAGATATTCTTTTGATCGGCCAACCGACGCGTGGTGTTGATATCGGGGCCATTGAATTCATCCACAAACAAATCATTGCCCTGCGGGATCAAGGCAAAGCGATTTTGCTAGTGTCTGTTGAATTGGATGAAATCATGTCCCTTTCTGACCGCATTGCAGTGATGTTTGACGGGCATGTCATGGGTGAACGCATCCCATCCCAAACCGATGAAAAGGAACTGGGCATGATGATGGCTGGAATTTCAGAGGGGGCCGCATAATGCAGAAAATGCCAGTTTGGGCAGACGTTGTTCTGATCCCTTTGATTTCGTTAATCTTGGCCGCAACCTTGTCAGCCTTGGTAATCCTCGGGATTGGCGAAGATCCAATTGCGGCCGTCAAAATGATGGTTACCGGTTCGCTGGGGTCTACCTATGGGTGGGGCTATACGCTATATTATGCAACGAACTTCATGTTCACAGGATTGGCCGTTGCCGTCGCCTTTCACGCCCGCATGTTCAACATCGGGGGCGAAGGCCAGGCAATGTTGGGCGGGCTTGGCGTTGCACTGTTTGCGCTATACATACCATGGCCACATTGGACGCTGGCGTTAATCGGTTGTACCATCGGGGCCGCAATATTAGGTGCGGCATGGGCCTATGTTCCCGCCGTGTTACAAGCAAAACGCGGAAGCCATATCGTGATCACGACAATCATGTTCAACTTTATCGCCGCGGCGCTGTTGAATTATATTTTGGTGAACATTCTACGCCCACCAACATCGATGGACCCTGCGACGGCCAGCTTTCCAGACGCGACACATTTGCCGACCCTTCATGAACTATTATTACCACTTGGTATCAAATTTTCCAAAGCAGCCCCTGCAAACGTGACGTTGATCGTTGCGCTTTTGGCGGCAGCATTTGTTTGGGTTTTGATTTGGCGCACTAAATTGGGCTACGCGATCCGCGCCTTTGGTCATTCTGAAAGTGCCGCAAAATACGCTGGTATTAATCCGGTTAGGATCACGGTAATTTCAATGCTGATTTCGGGGGCGTTGGCGGGCATGATGTCCATCAATACAACGCTTGGCGAAAGCGAACGTCTAATCCTGAATTCAACCGAAGGTGCCGGATTCATCGGAATTGCCGTCGCCCTGATGGGCCGCAGCCATCCCTTTGGCGTCGTTTTGGCGTCAATATTATTTGGCTTTCTTTATCAAGGCGGAGCGGAGTTGGCGCTTTGGACAACTATTCCGCGGGAATTGATCGTTGTGATCCAAGCCTTGGTTATCCTATTCACGGGCGCCTTGGATAATATGGTGCGCATGCCGTTGGAAAAGCTTTTCCTTGCACTGCGACGGAAAGAAGGGTGATCGACAATGTTTGATATTTTCAACGACCTATTGACGGTTTTGGATTCCACCCTGCGCCTATCAACCCCTTTGTTGTTGGCATGTCTTGCGGGTCTTTTTTCCGAACGCGCGGGCATATTCGACATCGGACTTGAAGGCAAAATGTTAGCTGCAGCCTTTTTTTCGGCTGCGGTGGCCTATGTTAGCGGATCTGTTTGGTTGGGTCTGTTGGCCGGGCTGGGCGTATCATTGGTGTTATCCCTATTGCATGGCCTTGCATCGATTACATTTCGCGGCAACCAATTGATTTCCGGTGTTGCGGTAAACTTTTTGGCGGCTGGGATGACGGTATTGGTCGCCCAAAGTTGGTTCAAACAGGGCGGGCGGACGCCTTCTCTGTTTGGCGGGGCGCGGTTTGAATCCCTTGATCTTCCGTTTGCGGAAGCTCTTTCGGTTGTCCCAATTGTCGGCCCAATCTACGCAGAACTTATTTCAGGACATTCCATTCTGGTTTATCTTGCGTTGGCCTGTGTACCAATGTCTTGGTGGGTTCTATTTAGAACACGATTTGGTCTGCGCCTACGCGCGGTTGGCGAAGCACCCGAAGCGGTTGACACCGCGGGGATTTCTGTCGTTGCGCTACGTTATTGGGCCGTCGTCATTTGTGGCGTGCTGTGTGGCATCGCAGGGGCATATATGGCCACCGCATTGCAAGCCGGCTTTGTAAAAGACATGAGCGCGGGGCGTGGTTACATCGCATTGGCGGCATTGATCTTTGCAAAATGGCGACCTTGGCACGCACTATATTCATGCTTGCTATTCGGCTTTTTACAAGCGCTTGCTCTGCGACCCGACATGATTGAACGGTATTTGGGCTTTAAAGTTCAAGTACAGTTGCTGGATGCATTGCCGTACATTTTGACGGTTATCATACTTGCAGGATTTGTCGGGAAAGCTATTCCGCCGCGTGCGGGTGGCGAACCCTATGTAAAAGAACGCTAATGATTGCAGCAGGGCAATGGATAATCGTGTCTTGCACCCTTGCATTCACTTGCAAAAACTAAATCAATCGCGATAGTAAAACGCATGCAAATCTATCTACCCATTGCCGAAGTCGCCGTGAATATGTTCCTGGTCCTTGGACTGGGTGGCATTGTCGGCGTGTTGTCGGGAATGTTCGGGGTTGGGGGCGGGTTTTTATTGACCCCGCTTTTGTTTTTCGTGGGTATTCCGCCGGCCGTTGCGGTAGCCACGCAATCAACACAAATCGTTGCATCGTCAATCTCAGGGGTTCTTGCGCATCTGCAACGCAAAACCGTCGACCTAAAGCTGGGAAGTGTTTTGGTGGTCGGCGGTGTCTTTGGCGCAGGATTAGGTGTTTTATTATTCAATTACCTCAAATCCTTAGGCCAAGTCGATTTGATGGTTCGACTGTGTTACGTGGTCTTTTTGGGCATCATCGGTGGGCTCATGTTTGTCGAAAGCTTGCGTGCATTGCGGCGAACCAAAGGGGGCGCTTACCAACCTCAAAAAATTCGTCGCCGCGATTGGGTGCACACGATGCCGTTCAAAATGCGATTTCGAACATCCGGTCTTTATATTTCGCTATTCCCACCTTTGGTGATCGGCGTTTTAGTCGGAATTTTGTCTGCCATTATGGGCGTTGGCGGCGGATTTATTATGATCCCTGCAATGATCTATATTCTTCACATGCCAACAAAGGTCGTTGTCGGAACATCACTATACCAAATCATTTTTGTGACTGCGTTTATAACGGTCCTGCACGCTGTTTCCAGTCAGACGGTCGATATTGTTCTGGCCGTTTTGTTGTTGTTGGGGGCGGTTATTGGCGCACAGTTTGGCACCCAAATCGGCGCAAAGCTACGCGCAGAGCAATTACGAATTTTGTTGGCATCGATGGTTTTGCTGGTCTGTTTTAAGATTGCTCTAGATTTGCTTATTGAACCATCCGAACTTTATAACGTCACGCGGCTTAAGGTGGCGCAATGATCCGATTGGTTTGTTTTATCATTGCGATTTGTGCGTCGACATTACATGCCGAGGAAATCGTGTTGGGCATGGACAATGACACCATCGCAATCACGACCGATTTCGACGGATCCAGCATTTTGATTTTTGGCGCGGTCAAGCGACAAGACGTTATTCCAGAAGACCCTTTGGAAGTGATCGTGACTGTTGCTGGTCCTATTGAACGGCTTGAGGTACGTCGCATGGCGCGCCAATTTGGCATCTGGGTCAATAGCGACAAGATCCAAGTCGACGCCGCGCCTAGCTTTTATGCTGTGTCTACATCCAATGATTGGGATCTGGTATTAACAGAAACCGAAGACCTAAGACACAAAGTATCAATTCCAAAAGCGATCCGCGCTGTTGATACTAAAGTGAGCGATGTTGAAAACTTTAATGATGCGCTTATTCGGGTTCGCGAAAACGACGCAACATATTCCATAAATAACGGTGGGGTCCAATTGGACCAGGACACGCTTTTTCAAACGCGTATTTTTCTTCCTGCGAAATTGACAGAAGGCGATTATAAAACGAGAATTTTTTTAACCCGCAGTGGCCAAGTCATTTCAAAATATGAAACCACAATTGGTGTTTATAAAGTGGGCTTGGAAGAATTTTTATATTCGCTGGCCCATGAACAACCTTTTTTGTATGCGATTATGTCGCTGATCATTGCGGTTGCCGCAGGATGGGGCGCGTCCACCTTTTTCAGAATGATCCGCGCCCAATAGATTTAGCGCGGCGCCATACGGATCGCACCGTCCAAGCGAATTGTTTCACCGTTGATCATGTCATTATCAACAATGTGGCACACCAATTTTGCATATTCTGCTGGCGCACCCAAACGCGACGGAAATGGCACCTGTTGACCAAGCGACGTTTGCACCTCTTCTGGCAAAGATTCCAACAAGGGCGTCAAGAAAAGACCGGGTGCAATCGACGCGACGCGAATACCGATCTGGGCCAAATCGCGCGCCATAGGTAAAGTCATTCCAACAATCCCGCCTTTTGATGCAGCGTAGGCCACTTGGCCAACTTGACCTTCATAGGCCGCAACAGACGCTGTGTTAACAATAACACCACGGCCGCCATCGGCGGTGACAGGGTCATTCTTTGCCATCCATGTCGCGGCTTGTGAGGCAACACTAAAGGACCCTATCAGATTCACAGCAATGGTTTTTGCAAACATTTCTGGTGGATGCGCTTCGCCGCGTGATACGGTTTTAGCCGCCGGACCAATGCCGGCGCAATTCACGGTGATATGTAAACCATCACGCGATGCGACCGCCGCAACCGCGGCCGCGACGTCCGCAGCGTTTGAAACATCAACTTTGCTAAAATCTGCACCAACTTCGGCCGCATAAGCCGTGCCAAGGTCTTCGTTCATATCGAAAATTGTGACCTGTGCGCCTTTTTCACGCAATGCTTTGACTGTGGCTGCGCCCAAGCCAGACGCACCCCCCGTGACAATCGCAACAGTTTTGGATGTTATTTCCATGTCGAATACTCCTTATTTGCATTTGTTTTCGCGTGGGTTTCAGATGTGGTCAATCACAGATTAAATTTACCCCACGTCTTTTTCCAAGGATTGCTTGATTTTCAACGATAGCTTTTTCAAACTGAGCTTAAAAAGGAAACGACATGACACGCGCGCGGCCCAGAAATAGATCCGACTTTTTCGATTTCCAAACCTGCCCGACGCGCTGGATGGATAACGACGCCTATGGTCACATGAATAACGTGATCCATTATTCATTAATCGATACAGCAGTTACAAATTGGCAACGCGATCGCGGGTTTTTCGACAAAAAAGATGTGCAATTTTTCGTTGTTGAAAGTGGTTGCGTTTACCATGCACAAGCCGGCTATCCAGACGTGATCCATCTTGGCCTTCGGGTATCTCATATTGGAACATCGTCGTGGCGTTATGATGTTGGTTTATTTCGAAATGATGAAGAGACCGCCTTTGCCGAAGGGTTTTTCGCACAGGTCCAAGTGGATAGCATCACAAATACTCCGACGCCGATTACACATGATTTCCGCAAACATTTAGACGCGATTTTTCGTGTGTGATCGGTGTCGTCGCCAACCGCATTTTATAGAGCTTTGCAGTTGGACGAGGGTTATGATTTTTTGACAAATTCCGTTAAGATCACGATACGTTGATCGTTAACGCGCCCTTCGATATGACCCGCATTTTCCGGAACAAGCGAAATGTTCCGCACGGATGTGCCGCGCTTCGCGGTGAACCCTGCGCCTTTTACGGGCAAATCCTTAATCAAGACGACTGTATCACCCGTGGATAGTATGACGCCATTCGTGTCGCGATGAACCGCTTGGTTCGGGTCATACAAATCCGAACGCGCCCATTCTTCGGTTTCCGGTTCAAGATACACAATATCCAATAAATCGCGCGCCCATTGTTCATCTGGCAATTTGTGTAACAAGCGATAAGCCAAAACCTTGATCGCATCGGTTTCGCTCCAAATGGCATCATTAAGGCATTGCCAATGCGGTGATTGATCAGGCATGCCCGATACCGCAGACGAACAGGTATCACAAAGATTTAGCGAAATAGGTTTTGGGGAAACTTGGATCGACGTCAATACACCAGAGGACCGGCAAATCGCACAATTTTCAGTCATTTCATTTCCTTTTTAATCCGCAGTACTTGGATATTGGCAAAAACAAAAGCCCAAAGAAGCGCGACCCAATGGCGCCCCCAATCCAAATAGATCTAGATTGACTGTCGCTGGCGCTTTGCCGCTTTCGGCGCCACCACCGGTCGTCGAAGGACCCGTGTTCGGGTCGGTCGTGCCGCCGCCCGAAGGGGTGGTACCGCCGTTGGTACCCCCACCTCCATCACCCGTAAGAATGACCGCGCCCGCGGCCAAACCGGTGGCCGTCAAAGCAGCACCACCACCGCCAGCCAATGCTGGGCCTAAAATTGCGCCCGCACCTAACATTGAAACCGTTTCTTCTTCGTACGAAGCGACGGGTGCATCCACTACTCCGATGGGCGCGGCTTCGTCATAGAAAACCAGATCATCGTCTGGGCTCCATTTGCCCCATGCTTCTTGCGAACTATATTGTGCGAAATAGGTGTCATCGCCCGCATCGATCAAATT
>JAYPUL010000007.1:0-49332 GCA_038134005.1 Paracoccaceae bacterium
TGGCGGAGACGAAGGGATTCGAACCCTCGAGACGGTTTCCCGTCTGCACCCTTAGCAGGGGTGTGCCTTCGACCACTCGGCCACGTCTCCATCTGCGGGTTTATCCATGTCACGATCCAAGAACAAGGGGGGGATTGTAAAAAAACCGCAACCAACGACGTTTTTTGGTCATCATTGCGGTCAAGCATTCATCATGCACGCCCAAGATTGCCCAAATTTTGATCCCTGAAAAACGGACGCCCCGAGCATAGGCAAGATTTACTTTGCGCGCGGCGATTCCCGCGGCAAACTCGGCCCATATTTTAGGACATGTAAACGATGACTATTTCAAAATTTGCCCCCTACATCGATGACCCGGTCGCGCTTTTGCATCTGGTCCAAGAATGCTTCGCCTATATGGCGCCACGTATCGATCCACCGTCATCGATGCATCAACTGACCTGTGACACCATTCGCCAACACGCGCGCGATCACGATGTTCTTACGATTGGTGCGCCCTTAGAGGGGTGTTTGTTTTTGACGTTTTTTCCTGATCACATCTATCTTGGAAAATTGGCGATTGCCCCACGACATCGACACCAAGGCCATGCACGGGCCTTGATCGAACACACGCGCGCCATCGCAGCAAACCGCGGTTTGGCGTGGTTAGAATTACAGGTCAGAATTGAGCTTACCGAAAATCACAGGTTTTTTGAAAAAATGGGATTTGTAAAGGTGGCCGAAACCCGTCACGCGGGCTATGATCGACCAACCTCGTTTACCTATCGACGACCGGTTTAGGCGTTGAACAAGAAATGCATCACATCGCCATCCTGGACGATGTAGGTTTTGCCCTCTACACGCATTTTGCCCGCTTCTTTCGCGCCGGTTTCGCCATTTCCGGAAACATAATCATCATACGCGATGGTTTCGGCGCGAATGAATCCGCGTTCAAAATCACCGTGAATAACGCCCGCGGCCTGTGGGGCGGCGGTGCCTTTGCGAATGGTCCAGGCGCGCGCCTCTTTCGGGCCGACGGTGAAATAGGTTTCAAGGCGCAATAGGTCATAACCCGCGCGGATCAAACGATCCAGGCCCGCTTCGTCCAACCCCATTTCGGACAAAAACATTTCTGCTTCTTCGTCCTCTAATTGGCTGATTTCTTCTTCGATCTGGGCACTGATGATAACCGTTCCCGCCCCTTGCGCCGCGGCCATTTCGGCCACACGTGCAGAAAATTCATTGCCTTTTGATGCCGATCCTTCATCTACGTTGCACACATAAAGGATCTTTTTTGTCGTCAAAAGCTGAAGCGCTTTCCACGCCTTTGCGTCATCGTCGTCAACCGAAACGGTGCGCGCAGGCTTGCCATCTTCCAATGCTGCAAGCGCGGCTCTTAGCAAACGTTCCTGTTGAACGGCTTCTTTGTCACCACCGCGCACTTTGCGCGATAGGTTTTGCAACCGCTTTTCGATGCTTTCCATATCGGCAATCATCAATTCGGTTTCGATGGTTTCGGCATCGGCCACGGGATCGACGCGGCCTTCAACATGGGTCACATCGCCGTCTTCGAAACACCGCAAAACATGGGCGATGGCGTCCACTTCGCGGATGTTGGCCAAGAATTGGTTGCCCAATCCTTCGCCTTTTGAAGCGCCTTTGACCAAACCTGCGATATCGACAAAGGTCATTCGCGCGGGGATGATTTGTTTTGACCCTGCAATTTCGGCCAGCTTGTCCAAACGACGATCTGGAACCGCGACTTCGCCAACGTTGGGTTCAATCGTACAAAACGGGAAATTTGCCGCCTGCGCCGCAGCCGTTTTTGTCAACGCGTTGAAAAGGGTCGATTTGCCAACGTTCGGCAAGCCGACGATACCCATTTTAAAGCCCATTGCGGTCTCCTATCCTCTGTTGCGACGCTTCTATGGGCAGAAATTGCGTCTTGCAAGACCATAGAGCGATGATTTGGCACCGTTTATATACGGAAAGGCTTGTCATTCTCGATAAAACAGCCGCCTATGTAAAAAATCGCAACCCCAAGGCCATAAGAATGTCCAGCTTTACCCTATTTGTCATCCTGTGTGCGGCCGCGCTCCATGCCAGTTGGAACGCGGCGGTCAAAGGTGGATCGGACAAACGTCTTCAAATGGCAGCGGTGACGATTGGGCATATGCCCTTTGCCGCATTGGCGCTTTTGTTTGCCCCGCCCCTGGACTTTGGGGCTTGGCCTTTGTTGATCTTGGGCGCTGTGTTTCATTTTGGGTATCAGATCTTTTTGATTGAATCCTATAAATTGGGCGATCTGTCCCAAGTCTATCCAATTGCACGCGCCTCCGCCCCGGTGATGGCAACCGTATTTGGTGGGCTTGTGCTGGGTGATCGTTTGGCGCCGGTTGAATTGATCGGTATTGCGATTATTGCGACGGGTCTGTTGTCAACGGTGGGGTTGCGGATCCAGAACGTCCCGCACAAAGCGGCGTTCACAGCATTGATCACGGGCATGTTTATTGCGTCCTATTCCATGTCCGACGGATACGGTGGCAGGATTGGAGGAAGTCCAATCGCGTTTTACGGGTGGCTGTCATTGATCAACGGTGTCTTGATGGCGATTTATCTATGGCGCGCAGCACCGCATAGCATACCGTTGCTTTGGTCAAAATCACGGCTGACATTGATCGGAGGCGGCTTTGCATCCTTTTGCGCCTATAGTTTGGTGATGTGGGCCTTTACCCGCGCGCCCATCCCCGTCGTGATGGCAATCCGCGAAAGCTCTATATTAATTGCTTTTGGGATCGGCGTGCTTTTTTTAGGCGAAAAATTAACCCGTGCCAAATTGATTGGCACGGTGATCACAATTATTGGCACCATCACCTTGCGGTCGGGCGGATAATCGGCCATTGATTTTTCGACCCAAAACAGGCAGATGACAGAAAACTTTCAAAGGACCACAGCATGACACGTATTGACGACACATTTGCACGGCTGAAATCGCAAAACAAAAAAGCCTTTGTTGCTTATGTCATGGCGGGTGATCCGAATTACGACACATCTTTGGACTTGGTCAAAGGTCTGCCTGCGGCGGGCGTTGACATCATTGAATTGGGGTTGCCATTCACCGATCCAATGGCGGACGGTCCCACCATTCAGCTTGCGGGTCAGCGCGCGTTAGAAGCGGGCATGACATTGGAAAAGACATTGGATTTGGCGCGTGAATTCCGCAAAACTGACACCACGACACCAATCGTGATGATGGGATATTACAACCCGATCTTTAGCCGCGGCGTGGATAAATTCTTGGTCGATGCAAAAGACGCAGGCATCGACGGGTTGATCGTTGTGGACCTGCCCCCAGAAGAGGATGACGAATTGTGCATCCCCGCGCAAAAAGCAGGGTTGAATTTCATCCGTTTGGCCACGCCAACGACCGATGACAAACGTCTGCCAAAGGTTTTACAGAACACATCCGGTTTTGTGTATTACGTGTCGATCACGGGGATCACCGGCGCCGCAGCAGCACAGGCAACCGATGTCGCCCCCGAAGTGGCACGTATCAAATCGCAAACAGATTTGCCAATTATCGTGGGCTTTGGTGTCCGCACCCCCGAAACCGCAAAAGAGATCGCATCTGTGGCCGATGGCACCGTCGTGGGTTCTGCCATCGTGGGCGAATTGGCATCGGGGAAATCGGTAGCCGACGTTTTGGCCTTTGTGAAATCCCTTGCTGACGGCGCACATGCCGCCTAGGGCGTGGATCAAAATCTGAACACATCAAACCCCGATCAAACGATCGGGGTTTTTCTTTGCCCGGCCAAATTGTGAAATTTGAAAATGCGCACGATAATCTGTTGCAAAAACCATCGGATTGGTAAATAAATATCACCAGTTTTAAGGAAAATAAAAATGCCCGTGATTACAAACATCCAAGATCTAAAAGATATTTACGTCCGTCGCGTCCCAAAAATGTTTTACGACTACGCCGAATCCGGCAGCTGGTCGGAACAAACCTTCCGCGAAAATACGTCAGATTTTGACGACATTCGCCTGCGCCAGCGCGTCGCCGTTGATATGACAAACCGCAGCTTGGAAACCGAAATGATCGGGCAAAAGGTCAAAATGCCGGTCGCTTTGGCCCCCGTTGGTTTGACAGGCATGCAAAGCGCGGACGGCGAAATCAAAGCGGCCCGCGCCGCCGAAGCCTTTGGCGTGCCCTTTACTCTGTCCACCATGTCGATTTGTTCGATCGAGGATGTCGCCGCGCATACCACCACACCGTTTTGGTTCCAACTTTATACGATGAAAGACACGGGCTTTGTGTCGAACCTGATCCAACGGGCCAAAGATGCGAAATGTTCCGCGCTTGTGATCACCTTGGATTTGCAAATCTTGGGACAACGGCACAAGGATTTGAAAAATGGTCTGTCCGCACCACCCAAGCCAACGTTGAAAAACCTGATCAACCTGTCGACAAAATGGGGCTGGGGATTGGAAATGCTGGGCACCAAACGGCGCAGCTTTGGCAATATCGTGGGCCATGCGGCAGGGGTCAAGGACACATCCAGCCTGTCGGAATGGACCGCGACCAGCTTTGACCCAACATTGGATTGGGATAAAATCGCCAAGATCAAAGAAGAATGGGGCGGCAAAGTCATCCTAAAAGGTATCTTGGATGCCGACGACGCCAAAGCCGCGTTACAGGTTGGAGCCGATGCGATCATCGTTTCAAACCATGGCGGCCGCCAATTAGATGGCGCGATCAGCTCGATCCGTGCATTACCATCCATCATGGATGCCGTGGGCGATCAGGTCGAGGTTCATTTGGACAGCGGCATCAGATCGGGCCAAGACGTATTGAAAGCCGTCGCAATGGGGGCAAAGGGCACCTACATCGGCCGATCCTTTGTCTATGGCTTGGGCGCAATGGGCCAAGCGGGTGTCACAAAAGCGTTGGAAATCATCCACCGCGAAATGGACGTGACCATGGCGCTGTGCGGGCACCGCACCATCCAAGAGGTGTCCAAAGACAGCTTGTTGATCCCAAAGGGGTTCGGTTACGAATGGGAATAACGCGCCAAAAGCGGCGGCATTAACCCGCCAACCACGGCCAAAAGAAACCCCATCAAGACAAATGAGGTGCCCAGCGAAAATAGCTGGGCCACACCGCCCATCATCGCCGGGCCGATGAAAAACCCGACATACCCAACCAAGGCGACGCGCGAAATGACCAAGGTGCGTTTGCGCGGGGAAACCGCTTGACCGGCCAAGGCAAAAATCAATGGCACGACGACCGAAATTCCCATACCAAGCACCGCAAATCCGATATAGGTCAGTGTCAAATTCACGCTTGCCCCCGCCGCAATAGCGCCCAGCGCAGCAAATAGCGACGCGATGCGCACGGTCGTCATTTCACCAAAACGATGTGTTAAGATCTGGCCATAGACCCGCCCAATCCCCATCGTGAGCCCCAAAATAGTGGGCCCCATCGCCCCCATTGCGGCCCCTGCCCCCATGGTACGTTCCAAATGCAACGCCGACCACGCCTCAGACGCCTGTTCGGCGATAAAGGCAACCATGATGACGAAACCCGCCAAAACGACAAATAAAACCGGAACACCCATCCCTTTGGTCGGTTGCGACGTATCTGGGTCTTGAATGACACTGCGGATCATCCACGGCGATACGGCCAAACCAAGCCCCGTGACCACGGCGAACGGAACCCACGGCGCAAAATGTGCTTCGCGCAAAAGCCCCGCAATAAATGCAAACCCCGCATAGGAAAACGAAAACAGGGCGTGATGTGCGCTCATTAATGGGCGCGAACTTAGGGCTTCGGTTTGGGACACTTGGGCATTCATCACGACATCAAGGGACCCCGAAAAGGATGAACATACCATCATTGCACACGCAAACAGCACCCAATCATGCGCAAAACCTGGTGCCAAAAAGGCCACCATTAATCCAAAACACCCAACAAAAATTGAAAAGCGTCCTAATTTGGCATCAGCCCATGGCGCGATCCACATTGCGATGACCGATCCAAACGCGGCCAAAAGCATAGCAAACCCAAAGGTGGCATCGTTGACATCCATCTGTTGCTTCAACACGGGGACGACGGCGGCGAAGCTGCCCCAAAAGGCACCCAAAAGCGCAAATGAAATCAATGTGGGGCGCACAAGGCGAAATGTATTCATGGTCATCATGGCACGGCTGTGGCATGGCGCAAAAAATAACGCAATATTATTCGCATTACCCCCTTTAATATTATCACAAACTGGTCTATGTGACCCAACTTATGCGGGGCTACAGCCTTGGAGGAGTCCCGTTGTAACATTAGGAGATATATTATGGCTGGTGAGATTCCAAATCTAGAAGCCTTCGCACGTTCGGGGACAGGCAAGGGCGCCGCTCGTCAATCACGTCGCGATGGCATGGTTCCTGGGGTAGTTTATGGCGGTGGCGCAGAGCCTCTGGCAATCGAGATCCCATTCAACAAATTGCTAAAGCGTTTGAAGCAAGGTCGTTTCTTGTCGACATTGTTCAACCTGCAAGTTGAAGGTCACGAAGACGTTCGCGTCATTTGCCGCGACGTACAGCGTCACGTTGTAAAAGACCTACCCATCCACCTGGACCTGATGCGTTTGCGTCGTACATCACGCGTTAACCTGTTTATCAACGTTGAATTCATCAACCAAGATAAATGCGTTGGCCTAAAGCGTGGTGGCGTGTTGACCGTCGTTCGTTCAGAGGTTGAACTTAGCGTTATTGCAGGTGACATTCCTGATCACATCACTGTTGATCTTGATGGCCTGAAAATTGGCGACATCATTCACATCAACGATGTGACGCTTCCAGAAGGCGTGAAGCCAACTGTTGATCGTAACTTTGTTATTGCAAACATTTCTGCGCCGTCAGGCTTGAAATCGCAAGACAACGCGGACGATGAAGAAGAAGCCGCAGAAGAATAATCGTCTGCATCAGAATTTTAAAAGCCCCGCCCCTGTCGGTGGGGTTTTTTTATTGTCTGGTGCTTCGTGCGTTGACAGGGTGCGATTGGATATTTTCAGACAGAAAATGATATATGTCGGTGAAAAATACCGACGTAATACCGACGCTTTACCGACGTGATACCGACCGTTATAAACAGGCTAGTTTTGGATCAAGGACGCACGCATGCAGATTTTTGTAGGATTGGGAAATCCAGGCGCAAAATACGCCAACAATCGCCACAATATTGGATTTATGGCCTTGGATGAAATTGCGTCAGAGCACGGGTTTGCGCCGTGGCGTTCCAAGTTTCAAGCGCAGGTGAGCGAAGGCCGTTTGGGAGCGGACAAGGTTGTTTTAATAAAGCCAGAAACATTCATGAACCTGTCAGGCCAATCGGTGGGCGAAGCTATGCGATTTTACAAGCTAGAACCCAGTGATGTTATTGTTTTTCATGATGAATTAGATTTGGCACCGGGAAAGTGCCGTGTGAAAACAGGCGGGGGTCACGCAGGTCACAATGGATTGCGATCCATTCATCAGCATATCGGCGAGGCCTATCACAGGGTTCGGTTGGGTATCGGGCATCCCGGCCATAAAGACCGCGTGGCAGGATATGTTTTGTCAGATTTCGCCAAAGGCGAACAGGAATGGTTGGATGATCTCATGCGCGGTATTGGCAAGGGGGCTGCCAAACTGGCGGATGGGGACAATGCAGCCTTTATGAACGCGGTTGCATTAGCACGGCCCCAAAAGGAAAAGCCGGCACCGAAGGCAGACATTCAAAAAGCAACACGCGTCGAGGAAAAACCAGATACACGAAACCCAATGGAGAAGTTATTGGACAAATTTAGATGAATTTGAAAACTATATTTTTAGAACAATCAAATATTTGCACCACATTAGGGTCACCATTCATGGGCCAATTGATGCGGCTTTTTTCAGACCGCATCAAGACATCGCCACCCGTAAATCAATTGATTTCGAAATGGATCGGTCAACCAGATGTCACCGAAGGCGTGTTACCATTGCGTGTTGCGGGGGCATTACACGCGTTGGTTTTATTACGCAAAGATGCAGGGCTGGACGCGGTTTATCCACCGCACTCGGCGTCACCGGACGATTTATGGTCCGCGGTTGAAGCGGCTTTTATGGTCCATTCGGAATTCATTCTAACATGGTTGAATAGCCCGCCACAGACAAATGAAATTCGCAGATCCGCAGCAATTTGGGCGGCAGCACAAGTGGTTGCGAACCATTTTGAATTACCGGTATCGATAATGGAGCTTGGCGCTAGTGCAGGATTGAACCTTAACTTTGATCGGTACTAGATCCAGACACCTGGATTTACCAGCATGCCGCAGGATCCCATCCTAACGCTATCGACCGATTGGCGTGGGGGGCATCCTGATCCGCGTGGACTGGCCATTGTGTCACGCGCAGGCGTTGATCTAAATCCGCTCGATCCACAAAATGCCGATCATATGTTGCGCCTAAAGGCATATACTTGGCCAGATCAATCCATACGTTTAGAACGGCTCGTAACTGCGGCGCCACACCAAACCACAAAAATTGATTGCGCTGATGCAGCCGATTGGTTGGTGGATCAACTAGCAAAGCCAGTGCATAATTGCGTTCGGTTTGTGTATTCGACCGTTGCACGGCAATATTTCGACGACACAAGTAAAACCCAATGTATCAATGCCTTAGAGGCCGCATGTATGGCAGCGAACGAACAAGCGCCGATTGCGTTTTTTCGAATGGAAACCGATGGGCGTAAAGATAGTGCATTGCTGTCACTGCGCGTGTGGCCATCCGGCAAAGAAAAAGAATTAGGTCGCGCCGATTACCATGGGCGTTGGATCGAATGGACCCATAGGAACAGTGGCTTTGGGCCCCAATCGTGACCCAACTAAAATTTAACACAAAAGAAAAGGCCCCCAAATTTGGGGGCCTTTCACATTACAAATTAGCGTAGATTTTCGCGATTTTTTCCACCGCTTGTTCCGGTGGGAGTTCTTCTGACACACCGGTTCGGCGGCTGGTCAATTCGACCACACCGTTTTTCAATCCACGTGGACCAACCGTGATGCGCCATGGCAGACCGATCAAATCCATGGTCGCAAATTTGGCACCTGCACGTTCTTCACGGTCATCATAAAGCGGCTCTAAGCCCAAAGCGGTCAGCGATTTATAAAGTGCGTCACAGGCTGCATCCGCCTCTGCGTCGCCTTGTTTTAAGTTCACGATACCGCAATGGAAGGGTGTGACCCCCTCAGGCCAAATAATGCCGTTTTCGTCATGATTGGCTTCGATCAATGCTCCAATTAGACGGCTAACGCCGATGCCGTGGCTGCCCATGTGGACGGGCGTTTTTGCGCCCGACGGATCAGTGACCGCGGCATTTAGAGGTTCGGAATATTTGGTGCCGAAATAGAAAATTTGGCCAACTTCGATACCACGTGCAACGCGGCGGCGATCTTCTGGAATTTGGTTGAACACCGCTTCGTCATGGGTTTCATCCGTGCGGGCATAGAGTGACGTAAATTCATCTAGCACCGCCTGACATTGCGCGCGATCATCATAATCGATGTCACGATCACCAAAGGTTAGATCGGTGACCTTGCTGTCAAAAAATACTTCGGATTCACCAGTTTCGGCCAGAACCAAGAATTCATGGGTATCCTCGCCACCGATGGGGCCACTGTCTGCACGCATTGGGATGGCTTGTAGCCCCATACGTTCATAGGTGCGCAAATAGCTTACCAGATGGCGGTTGTACGCGTGCAACGCATCTTCTTTGGTAAGATCAAAGTTATACCCATCTTTCATGTAAAATTCACGGCCCCGCATCACGCCAAAACGTGGGCGAATTTCATCGCGGAATTTCCATTGAATTTGATAAAGGGTTAAAGGCAGATCTTTGTAGCTTCCGACATGGGCGCGGAAAATATCGGTCACCAATTCTTCGGCTGTTGGGCTAAACACCAGATCACGTTCATGGCGGTCTTTGACACGCAACATTTCTTGGCCATATTCGTCATAACGACCGCTTTCGCGCCACAAATCCGCCGATTGCATGGTCGGCATCTGAATCGGGATATGACCCGCGCGAATTTGTTCTTCGTGGATGATATTTTCCAGCTTGCGCAGAACCTTAAAGCCCAGCGGTAACCATGAATAGATCCCCGCGCTGGCTTGTTTGATCATACCCGCACGCAGCATCAAACGATGGCTGACGATTTGGGCATCCGCAGGATTTTCCTTAAGTACGGGCAAAAAGTACCGAGACAGGCGCATAGTGAACACTCTTGTTTGATATAGTTGCGCCCACTGATAGCCGCGACGCCCCCAACACTCAAGCATCATTGCGCTTTTAGCTTGAAAAACCTAACACGAATGCGCAGGTTAAAGACCAAGGTCGGGAGAAGAGCATGGCATTACCCATTCAAAAACAGGCGAAGTACTGGGGAATCACAACAGCAGTGACCGCGGTCGTTTTGTGGTATTTGGGCGACGTGCTTTTGCCGTTTGTTTTGGGCGGCGCGATTGCCTATTTCTTGGACCCCGTTGCCGATCGGTTGGAAGCGGCAGGTTTGTCGCGCATGGCGGCCACTGCCGTGATCACGATTATCGGGATCATCATCTTTGTCATAGGCGCCGTTTTGATCATTCCTACTTTGGTGCAGCAAACCACCAACCT
The DNA here is from genome assembly GCA_038134005.1 of Paracoccaceae bacterium. Taxonomy (GTDB): domain Bacteria; phylum Pseudomonadota; class Alphaproteobacteria; order Rhodobacterales; family Rhodobacteraceae; genus CAJXSD01. Next base: position 10,667 of record JAYPUL010000007.1, read on the forward strand.
TTTTAATGTCGCGCCTGCGATGTTTACCAAGTTGCAAACCGTGTTGGCCGAAAATGTACCATCGATCATGGACGAAAATTCGGCGGTGCGTGGCGCGTTGACCGCCGTTGGTGACACAATCAAACAAAAGGGTGCATCCTTGTTGACCGCCGCCCTTCAGTCAGCGGCATCACTTTTGAATATCGTCATGCTGTTTGTGATCGTTCCCGTTGTGGCGGTATATTTATTGTTAGATTGGGACAATATGGTTGCCCGCGTGAATGATTTATTGCCGCGTGATCACGCGCCAACCATTCGTCAATTGGCGCGTGAGATTGATAAAACGCTGTCCGCATTCGTGCGCGGCATGGGGTCTGTGTGTTTGATCCTCGGGACATTTTATGCAGCGGCCCTGATGTTGGTGGGCCTTGATTTTGGCCTGATTGTTGGGGCGATTGCGGGGTTGATTACTTTTATCCCATATGTCGGATCACTTGTTGGTGGGGCATTGGCGTTGGGATTGGGATTGTTTCAATTCTGGGGTGATTGGGTCAGCTTGGGGTTGGTCGCCGCAATTTTCATTGCAGGCCAAGTCATCGAAGGAAATTACCTAACGCCTAAATTGGTCGGGGGATCGGTTGGTTTGCACCCGGTTTGGTTGATGCTCGCCTTGTCCATCTTTGGCACGCTTTTTGGCTTCATTGGGATGCTTGTGGCCGTTCCTGTCGCTGCGTCGATTGGGGTGCTTGCAAGATTTGGAACGCATCAATATTTAGACAGTCGCCTATACCGCGGGCTAAGCGGTTTGGAAACGAAAGACGATTGATGGCCGAACAACTTATTTTGGATCTTCCGACCCGCACCGCGTTGGATGCAGGCGATTTTTTCGTATCCGAATGCAATGCTTTGGCGATGACCGCGATTGAACAATGGAAAAATTGGGCAGGTCGTAAACATATTTTGTCAGGCCCGGCCGGCGCAGGGAAAACCCATCTGGCCCATGTTTGGGCGAATTTATCGGGCGCACGGATCGTGACGGCGCTTGATCTGAGCACCATAGAAATTGAAAGACTGGCCACCACACACGTTGCCGTTGATGATATCCCGCTTATCGCGGGGAATGTGGCCGCCGAAACCGCGTTGTTTCATTTGCATAATCTGGTGCTGGCAAACGGGCATTCGTTGTTATTGACGGGCCGCAAAGAACCGCATCTTTGGGATATCACCCTGCCCGATTTGATGTCGCGCTTACAGGGGACAGGGTGTGCGACCTTGGCAGAACCTGACGATGCGTTGTTCATGGTCTTGATCGCAAAACTGTTTTCAGATCGTCAATTGTACCCGTCACCAGACGTCTTACAATTTCTGACGACACGGCTGGATCGATCCTTTGCAGCGGCACAAAATGCCGTGTCCATCATTGATGACGCGGCTTTGGCGCAAAAGCGCCCAATTTCACGGCCGTTTGTATCGCAGATTTTAGAAAAGCTAAATCAAGACAAAGCGTTGCCATAACCCCCCCTGGCGTCTAAGACTAGTCTAAGAACAGGTAACAGGATTCTGCAATGTCAGATGTTTCATCGACTTGGGCCCCCTTTGATCATGCATTATTTGATGACTCAGCCCATCCTTTTTTGAAAAAAGTTGGGGTTATCGACGTAGGATCCAACTCGGTTCGAATGGTGGTATTCGATGGCGCGGCACGGTCACCTGCGTATTATTATAACGAAAAAATCATGTGCGCCTTGGGGGCGGGTGTTTCCAAATCAGGCGTTTTGAACCCGACGGGTCGTAAGCGGGCCCTGGCCGCCATTGAACGTTTTGTCCATCTTGCACGCGGCATGGGGGTGCCAAAATTAACCGCCGTTGCAACCGCAGCAGTGCGCGATGCATCCGACGGCGAAGAATTTTGCCGCGAGGTTTTGGAAAAAACAGGTCAAAAAATTTGGATCATAGATGGACGCGAAGAAGCGCGCCTATCTGCGCAAGGTGTGTTGTTAGGATGGCCCGGATCCTATGGGTTGGTCTGTGACATCGGTGGATCATCAATGGAATTGGCTGAAATTGGCGACGGCCAAGTGCGCAGGCGAATTTCATCTGATCTTGGTCCATTGAAATTATTGGAAATCAAAGGCGGTCAAAAAGGCCGTGCCGCCCACATAAAAGAAGTTGTGACCCAGTTAGCCGAGGAATTGGGCCCCCAACACAATCGTTTGTTTTTGGTCGGCGGTTCGTGGCGCGCACTTGCGCGTATTGATATGGAACGCCGCAAATACCCGTTACACGTTATGCACGAATATAGGATGAGCATCCAATCCGTGCGTGACACAATCGAATTTTTGAACCAAACCGACCACGAAGCCTTGCGCGTCGCATGTGGCGTATCATCCGCCCGCATGGCTTTGGTTCCTTATGCGGCAGAAGTTTTGAAGCGTCTTTTGCATGTGTTTCGACCCAAAGATATCGCAATTTCGAGCTATGGCATTCGCGAAGGAATGCTCTATGAAGAAATGCCACAGGATTTGCGTGAACGCGATCCATTGATCGAGGCAAGCCAATACGCCGAAATAAAGGACGCACGGTTTCCTGGGTACGGTGATCGCCTTTATCAATTCATCAAAAACGTATTCCCCGTGACAACGCCCGAATTGGATCGGCTTTCGCGCGCGGCGTGTTATTTACACGATGTAAGTTGGCGTGCACATCCTGATTACCGTGCCGAGGTTTGTTTTGACAATGCAACACGCGCCAATTTGGGCGGGCTAAAGCATTCCGAACGCGTTTTCCTGGGGCTTTCATTGTTGCATCGCTACAAAAATAATCGCGATGGATCACCATTTGCTAATTTGTTTACATTGGTGAAACCAGAACAAATTCGCAATGCCGAAATCTTGGGAAAAGCGATGCGGCTTGGCGCAATGCTATGGATTGTTGACCCGACCCAAACGGCCGAACTGACCTATAACAAAAAGAAAAAGACCATCGTTCTGACCCTAAGCGAAGGTCTTCGTCCATTATTTGGTGAAGTCGCAGAGGCCCGGTTCCAATCGCTTTCAAACACGTTGAATGCCAAGCCTCTGGTTCAATTCATTTAGAATTAGGTTTGTGGAACCAAGGTGTAATTGATTTGTGCCACCTCTGTTCCCAAACCTTATAGACGTACGAATTCTTGGCCATTCACTATCACAACTGCATCATCAACTGCGTTTGGATCGCTATTGCTCGCAGCCGACACAATCGTAATGGTGGGCTCGGTTGCACCGTAATAATGGATGAACAAGCTATCACTATCAATTTCAAAATCGTTAATGATGGTGAGCTGTTTTGCGTCGTAGTCACCGTTATTTTCCAGCACATGGAATTCATCTTTGCCCGGAGTATAGATCGATCCGTCTGCACGTTCAGGATCCCCAAAGGCATTGTCGCCATATCCCATGTAAATAACGTCATCCCCTTCACCACCGAACAGCATATCGTACCCACCGTCGGCCGCATCATCAACGCCAAGCGACGTTGAAAGATCGGTTGCGTAAAGATCAACACCATCAAAATATTTCGATACAAAGATTTCGGCATCGGACGCCGATGCCAAGCTTGGATCCTTTTTCGCCAAATCATACAGATTTTGAATTTGGGCATCGCGGTCAGATCCATTGGGATCCCATGCACCGTAAAGTGTATCGTTGCCCAAGCCCCCTTCAAGTTGATCGCTTCCTGAGCCACCGTAAAGGACGTCGTCATTTGCAAAGCCTTTAAGGGTATCGTTATCGGCGTTGCCAAATAGTTAATCATCCCCTGCGCCGCCGGTCAAAACGTCCTGCCCTGCACCACCAGATAGGCTGTAATCTAAATAGCCTCCGTTGACTTCGTCAGCACCTTCGCCACCATCAAGCACATCCGCGCCAGCATCTCCATAAAGGAAATCGTTCCCGATGCCCCCCAAATGGAATCGTTCTGCGCCCCACCAAAAACGGTGTCGTCACCTGCGCCGCCATAAATTTCGTCCTCTCCGTCGTCACCGGAAAGCTGATCATCCCCATCATCACCAAATATTTGATCCGCTTGCGACCCGCCATTAATCACGTCCGCACCCAAGTCACCATGGATCGTATCTGCGCCATTACCACCCAAGATAGAGTCATCGCCATCGTTGCCGTTAATGACATCAGCCATCAACCCGCCATCGATCAAATCATTGCCAGCGCCGCCTAAAATCGTGTCTTCGCCGCGTTGGCCGTATAAGACGTCGTCGCCATCGCCACCATCCAAAAAGTCAGATCCTCTGACACCTTTAATCGTGCCATCATTGCCGTCTAGTGAATCATCGCCATACAAAGTGTCGTTGCCCAATTCACCAAAAATTGAATCGTTGCCATTGCCACCAATCTGCAAATCATCGCCATCGCCACCAGATAGCGTATCGAATAGTTCGGCGCCGAAAATGACATCATTCCCTGATCCACCTGTCAGCTTGTCATCACTATCTGTGCCGGTGATGTTGTCATCTGCATTCGTGCCATCGATTTGATTATCGGACGTTTCACCGCCACCTTGGCCGCCAAATAATTCATAAAGTCCTAATCCGATTATGATCGGCAACAAAATAGAAATAGCAAACATAAAATTACCCACCCCATGGAATACACGTGTAAAGTATATTGATACTTACGTATACTTTTCAATACCTTTTCGCCAATGTTGCTTTTATAGAAACAAACCACAGATGGACGGATCATAATGCCGATTTAATAAACTATTTGATGGCGAAATCGGAAAAAACAGGTGGATTTTGGTCCATGGCGAAACCGTTGATTCGTGGTTATTTAAAATCTAAGGTTACCGGATAATGATCCGATGCGATCGACACAGCATGCGCCAATTTGCCATCACCATCATTTGGCGCCCAAATGCGCCATTCGCAGGATTGGTTTTTTAAAGTATCGCTAATAAAAACATAATCCAACAAAGCGCGCAGGACTGACCCGGTTGTTTTATCCGTAAAGGACGCGCTATGGATTTTTTCTTGGGAAACGTTTGACAAAATTGCGTTGGCATTGGGATCATACAATTGGCGATGCGGCTCCAAATCTTCGCCCATAATGATTTCAATCGAAGATCGCCCAAAGAGGTGTTCATATTCATCCAGACCCGGTCCATCGTTGAAATCCCCCAAGACCACCACAGTCTGTCCGCTATCGATTAAATGGGTCACGCGACGGCGCAACCAAATTGCTTGCGCCAATTGCTTTCGGCGATTGGTAATTGAAATTTGCATCGCTTCCGCGGGTGAGCGCGCCCCATGCGGCGCTTTTGATTTCAAATGAACGCCCAACATCATCAACCGGCGTCCGTCGGGCAACGAAATTTCGACCTCAAGGGGCGGTTTTGAAAACGTAACACAATCAAGGCGCGCATCGACGTCTAGGTCAATTTCCAACTCTGCATCAAATCGTGGTGCAGTGGGGGACGCATGGGGTTTGTATCGCGCAGTCAACACATCTGGATCATAGAGCAACGCAATTTCTTGTTGGGTATCATTGGAAAACCCAATCAGAACGCGATTGGTCCGCAGCCCAAAATGATTGGCAAAATTTTCCAATGCTAAAATTGTGCTGCGCGTTTTACTGTGATCGGGCGCTTCGATGACCATGACGGCATCCGCATCAAGGGCGGAAAAAACGGTCCCTAAGGCGTTTAATTGCTCTGCCCGTGTTACGTTATAGCGTCCTGACCACCCACCATCGAATATCAAATCGCCGCCATCGTCAAAAAGGGAATTGAACCATTCAACGTTGTAAGCGGCAAAGCGCATTTTAAACCTTTACCCGCTTTGCCAAGGTTTCATACGCTTGGTTGATCTGAACCAACCGCCGTTCTGCTAATTTAACCGCTTCCGGAGGCACGCCACGGGCAGACATTTGGTCGGGGTGATATTCACGCACCAGCGCTTTCCAAGCGCGCCGAATTTCTTGGGGCGAAGCATCATCGTCGACACCCAAAATTAAATATGGATCGGGGACTGCGTCGGGAACAAACCGAAGCCGAATATGCGCAAATTCTTTTGCCGTAATCCCAAAAATTTCGGCAACTTTCTCTAAAAACCTGTTTTCATTTGGATGATATGTTCCATCGGCCATCGCGATATAGAATAGCCCATCCAAAAGGTCGCGCAACGATGGGTGCCCTGCCCCAAACATAGACGCGATCCGTTGCGCATAAAGATCAAATCCTGCAACGTCTTGGCGTGCCAAATTGAACACTTGTGCGGCATGCTTCATATCGGATTGCGCGATGTGGAACACTTGTCGAAACGCAGTAACTTCATCACGCGTCACTTGCCCGTCCGCTTTGGCCATTTTCGCCCCAAGAGCGATTACAGCGATCGTAAATGCCACTGATCGTTCCGGCGGGTTGCGCAATGCGTCAAAGATCACAGACAGCGGTTCACCCTTGGCGAGCGCTGCTATAGCTGATGAAATGCGCGTCCAGAGCGACACAACGGTTTCCTTTCAATGTTGCGTTGACCTGTCTAAAGGAACTTTTGCATCAAGACCAGATCTAACGCCTGTTCGAATTTATGGCCGACCCGCTCTAGGCGTGCCACGTGTTGAAATCCAATCTCTTTGTGAAATGCAACACCATTTAAATTTGCGGCGCTGACCCCTGCAAATATGGAAACAACCCCTTGGTTGCGCGCATGCGAAAAGATACGATCCATTAACATACCTCCACCGCCTGTGCCCGTCGCGCCCTTGTCCAATAAAATGGTATGTTCCATCGTTTTGGCATATCCAACGCCTCCTCGGAATTGCGAATAGGTCGCAAAGCCCCGCACAGTGCCAGATATTTCCAAAACGAAAAACCCATACCCTAACGCGTGCCGATCGGTGATCATTTGGCGCACATCGTCGGGTGTTTTTTCAACAGGATTAAAGGTCACCAATGTATCGCGGATATAATAATTCCATATCGCACAAACAGCGGATGCATCAGTTTCGACCGCAGTCCTAATGATCACGATAGGGTCTTTGTCCCCGACGGAGTTGACAATGTCAGTTCGTATTTTGGGGCCTCCGATCCACGTAAAATCAAACGTTCATCGGATAATAGGCCAGACAAAAAGGAACGCAAGGTAATTGCACATGGATGCAAGATTGAAAAAGTTTCAACGCGACAGCCAAGATCATTCATGTTCAAACTTGGGGGCGGTGACCCCATCCAATCGATGATCGCAGGTCCATAGCCATCCAATGGCAAATCGCCGTTCTTTGACACCGTAATTTGCCAATTCAAATCCCCCCGCGAAACGGGCGTCATTTCACCAGTCCCCGGCAATGTTTTTCCGATGGCGCGTCGCGGTTTTTCCGTGCGGCACACCCAATTCGTGATCCGAGGCGGACCAGAAAAATGATCAAGCCCGAACCAACGCGCCGACACAGGTTTCGGCGCGGAGGGGTCAACGGAAATGACCTCAAGATACACGTCCCCAAGTGGGAACAAATTATTATGCGTCCCAAAGCGCGCGTGTTTGCCACCCGGAATGGGCATGACGCCTAAGGTATCTGCGACATAGGCGGTGCCTTGGTCCAAGGTTTCCGCACTTACTACGATGTGATCAAGTTCTAGCATGTTCTATTAATCGGGTGATGATCGCTTCACATTAGATAAAAAGATGATGGATCAGCGTAACCTATACTAATGCGCCAATAAAGTGATGAATTTTTACGCAACTGTAAAAGGCAACAGTGCATATTTATACCTTTGGCGCATGCACAGGAGGCGTCATCTCACGTTTTTTCAAAATTGCTTCACGCCATGTCATAAAGCTAACGGATGTCAAAATAATCGCGCTGCCTAAAACAACCCAGGGATCGAAGGGTTCACCAAACACGATGATGCCCAAGCTTACCGCCCAGATAAGTTGCAGAAAGGTGACAGGCTGGGTCACTGTCACCGGGGCGGCTGCAAACGCCAATGTCATGGTGTAATGCCCCGCCGTTGCACAACACGCGACCCCAAACAATATCATCAATTCATGAAAACTTGGCGTGATCCAAACCGCCATGGCCCAAGGTAGCAACCCGATCGGTACAAAGAGCGACAGCATGACAACCACGGTTGCCGCATTCACCCGCGCGCTTAAGTGCTTTGCCAACAAATACGAACAGGCGAAAAAGACCGCAGTAATGAGCATCGCCAAATGGCCCGAAGACACGTCGCGAAATCCAGGGCGCAGAATGACCACTGCGCCAACCAATGCCGCCAACACAGCCATAATTCGTCGAATAGCCAGCGTTTCACCCAAAAACAGCGCGGCCCCGATGGTGACATAGACAGGTGTCATATAGTTCATTGCAGTCACATCAGCGATTGGAATACGCGCCATCGCAAAAAACCACAGTGCAACGCCAAATGAATGGGTAATGCCACGCACACCAAAAGCGATCATCAAGGGCCGGTCAAACGTGGTTTTGCGGACCTGTGACACCATTGGGAACAGCAAAGCAATCCCCAAAGCATAGCGCAAAAATGCGGATTCAACAGCGGGAATGCGCGTGCCGTTCACCTTTACCAAGGCCGTGACGCAAACGAATAAGATACCCGTTACGATCATCCATAAAACGCCCTGTATCGGGGCTTTGGGTTTGGGGGGCACGGGGAATGTCCTAATCCGCTTTAAAAACTTGTGACCAGTTCAAACGCAATGGCCCACATTGTCAACCCAATCAAAGCATCCAATATTTGCCATGCTCTTGGATTCGCAAAGAACTTTGACAACATCCGCGCGCCAAATCCCAGCGAAAAGAAAAAGAAAAAGCTGGCAGTTGTTGCGCCAAAACCAAACGACCAAGGCGCATTATATTGCTGTGCCGTTGCGCCAAGCAATATCACCGTATCAAGATACACATGTGGATTTAGCCAGGTAAACATCAAACACATCGCAATCGCGGACCGCCACGTTTGACCCGCGCCTTGCGCAATCAACGCCTCGCCCCCACGCAAAGCCGACAAGAATGATTTTGCGCCATATAACGCCAAAAACGCAGCACCAAAATACCTGAAACCTGTTATAACCGCTGGAAACGCTTCAACGACGACACCAAAGCCCGCAACACCTGCGGCGATCAAGATCGCATCAGAAACCGTACAGGTTAAAACAATACTAAAAACGTGCTCACGCCGAATACCCGCCCTTAGGACGAACGCATTTTGCGATCCGATGGCGACGATGAACGACAAGCCGAGTAAAAAACCGGCAATGAATGCTGACATGTTTTGCAAGCCTAACTGAAAAATCAGTTAAGTGGTTTCACAATACTGCCAAAACTTCAACGGTGCCTGATGCTGTTTTTTTCGTGGGCTCAACATATGAACCGGCTTTGGTATTTGGCGCATGTGCGATCAACCCTTTTTCAACAAGCCGCTTGAGGCTGCGATGAAAGGTTGGTTGCGTAATTCCGCGCGTCAATTCATGCCTTTTGATGTCTTCAGATCTTGCCATTCCGGCATTCGCGGCCAAAACCAATTGGACAGCATAAAAAACGTCTTTTTCATTTTGCGTCAGATTGCCCAACCCCAGATCGCGTTCCATCCCTAATAATAGTTATCTTAATTGTGCTAAATTCAAATAACGTTGCGAAGCCATGAAGCATCTCCTCCAAAATACCTGAGCTGCCCTTATAATTATGTATAGACCACAACTATCCATTTTAATCAATATCCCCTACCCTAAAGGGTGTGCGAGGTATGTCAAAATGACACATTATTTCCTAATCGGATAACCCATATTCAATTGACTAATTTTTCTATAAAAACATAAACTTAATTCGTTACAGCAACACACCAATCAAAAAATATCACTTTGCCATAAGCGTGATGTTTTTGAAGCACTTTTAAATATTAAACACACTACTGCAAACACGCAATAATTGATTATAGCAAAAATTACGAATCAAAAAAATTAAAACGCAAAAAAAGGGCACCCAGGGGTGCCCTAAACTTTTAAAGTTGATCCATAATTTCGTCGGACGCCTCAAAGTTTGCCGTAACGCGTTGAACGTCATCGTCGTCCTCGAGCGCGTCAATCAACTTCATCAACCCGCGCATTCCATCCAGATCAAGTTCCGTAGTGGTCGACGGTTTCCATACCAACTTGGTGGATTCGCTTTCGCCCAGCTCACCCTCTAATGCGTTTGCAACTTCGCTTAGATCTGTGTCAGCACACCAAATGATATGGCCATCTTCTGAACTTTCCACGTCTTCTGCACCCGCCTCGATTGCGGCCATCATGACGCTATCGGCATCACCAACGGATGCGGAATATGTGATTTCGCCTTTGCGATCAAACATAAAACCAACAGAGCCAGTTTCGCCCAAGTTGCCACCGTTCTTCGAAAATGTTGACCGAATGTTTGATGCTGTACGGTTACGGTTGTCTGTCATTGCTTCGACAATAACGGCAACACCATTTGGCCCATAGCCTTCGTAACGAATTTCTTCATAATCGTCGCCATCACCCGCGGTCGATTTTTTAATCGCACGCTCAATCACATCCTTAGGAACCGAATTCGTGCGCGCTTCTTTTACAGCCATACGCAAGCGTGGATTCTTTTCTGGATCCGGATCGCCCATTTTTGCGGCAACCGTAATTTCTTTGGAAAGTTTTGAAAACAATTTTGACCGCGCGGCGTCTTGGCGCCCTTTACGGTGTTGGATGTTTGCCCATTTTGAGTGACCAGCCATGGTTTCCTCCGACTAAATTCTTTGCACCTCTCATAGTGGCCCCAGACAAAAGGAGCAAGCCCGTTTACAACGGAAACACCAATGGAATGACTAATGACGCAAGGATACCGATGCTAATATTAAGCGGAATGCCAAGGCGCATGAAATCGGTGAATCTGTACCCGCCCGGACCATAGACCAACATGTTTGTTTGATATCCGATCGGTGTTGCAAATGACGCTGATGCCGCAACCATGACAGCAACAACAAATGGGCGTGGATCAAAACCCAATGCGTTTGCCAAACCAATCGCAATCGGCGTTACAACGACGGCAACAGCGTTGTTTGAAACCATCTCGGTCAAAATCGACGTTAAAAGATAAATCGCCCATATCATGAAAAATCCGGGTAACTTTCCAATTAAAGGCGCAACTGCGGTTACGATCAACGCAACAGCGCCGGATGCCTCTAAGGCGGCACCAATTGCAAGCATCGAAAAAATCAACGCCAAAAGCCGCCCTTCAACGAAATCAAACGCTTCTTCTGCGTCGATGCAGCGCGTGATTAACACCAAACCGACCGCAACGACGGATAACAATAAAATCGGTGCAACACCGAATGCGGCCAATATAACAATCCCCAAAAGCGATGCGATCGCAATTGGCGCGTGACCTCTGCGATACGCCCGAACTTTTGGACGCGCAACGTCCACCATATTCATTTCAGCGGCCAGCCGTTGGATATCGGCCGGCGCCCCCTCTAACAATAATGTGTCGCCAACTTGGACGACCAGATCATCCAACTGTCGTCCAATATTTTGATTGCGACGATGGACCGCCAATGGATAGACGCCAAACCGACGACGCAACCGCATCGATCCCAAGCTTCGTCCCACCATTTTGCACCCGGGCGTAATCAATACTTCAACCGTTGTGGTTTCAACTGCCGATACCTGATCAACGCGCTTAAGGCTTTTATCGCGTTGCAAACTTAAGAGTTCGGTCATTTGGGTACGCAAAACGATGCGGTCGCCAACTTCAAGCATCACGCCTTTTAATTCACGTCGCAAAGAAACATCACCGCGCACCACGTCTATCAAACGCACACCTTCGCGTTTGAATAATTGAACCCCCGTAACTTCGCGGCCGATCAAGTTGCTATCAGGGGGAATAACCGCTTCTGTAAAGAACTTCATCTTGGACTTGTCAGACAACAAGGTGGCCATACTGTCGCGATTTGGTAATAATATCGGCCCAAAGAACGCCAAATACGCCATCCCCCAGATTACCAGAATGATTGCGACCGGTGTGACTTCGAAGATTGAGAATGGTGCCAAGCCTTGCGCGCGGGCAACGCCGTCAACCAACAAGTTGGTTGACGTCCCAATAAGCGTCAACATTCCGCCCATAATTGCAGCATAGGACAAGGGCATCAAAAGCTTGCTCGCATTAACGCCCATCGTCCGCGACAGTTGAACGAACACAGGGATCATAACGACGACGACGGGGGTATTGGACACCACGGCCGACGATAAAATCACAAACGCCATCATCATCGCGACCGCACGTTTCGGGTTGGTTTGCGCCTGTTTTTCGGCAAGCACCGTAAATGCATCTAATGCGCCGGTCCTAACCAATGCCCCCATGACCAAAAACATCGCGGCGATTGTCCATGGCGCCGGATTTGATAATACCGCCAATCCGGCATCATAAGGCAAAACACCCGATACCAATAACACGGAAACCCCACCAATTGCGACGACTTCGGTGGGATAGCTTTCGCGTACAAAAAGCGTGAACATTCCCAAAACGACCAGAATGGCAATATAGGGGGATAAAGCATCCGCCCCATCAATCAGCGTTATCATCAATGTTTCCTTTTCGAGGTGAGACAAGGCTCATCCCTAACATCATGCAAATAAGTGCAGCCCAAAGATAGGGGCTTTGCACTTCTTTAAGAAATAGAATAGCCCATAATACGCCAAAAACGGTCACCGCATATGCCACTTGGGATGCAAAAACCGCACCACTTCGCGATACCAACCAGACATAGGTTGCATATGATAACCCGTGAAATACACCTGATCCGATCATTGCCATTTCAGCGACACCAAAATTGTTCCACGGCGCAAACCAATGCCCCATAGCCACAGCCGCCGGCCCAGTGATGAGCATCCCAATCAGACAGGCGCCAAAAAGCGTTTGAATTGGACCGTGGTGCAAAGTTCCAAATTTAGAGATATAATTGCCTTCGATCCCATAAAAAAACGGGCCAATCAATGCGATGGGAACAAACCAAATCTTTGTTCGATCAGGCAAAGCAGCGTCTGGTGCAACAAGAATGATGACCGCCATAATCCCCACGACCAATCCAACGGCACGTCGCCATTCGAACCGATCGCTCCTCCAAAAAATCGCGATCGGAAAGGCAAACATCGGAACGGTCGCAATAAGTATTGCCAACAAAGTAGCGGGCAAATTCATCGCGGCCGTATAGGATGCCAAATTCGGAAGAATGGTCCCAACCAACGCGATAATTGTGAATAATCGGATGGATCCACGTGACATCTGAAGGGGGCGGTGACGTATTAATTGGATTGTTCCCAACACGATTGCGCTGATGACCAACTGCCAAAAAATCAATCCTATTTGCTTATGCCCGGTGCTTACGGCGATCTTGGTCAAGGGGATTGTTGCCCCCCACCCTGCGCCCATTGCAATCAAAGCCAGATACGGCAATAGTCTTGTCATCATGGGGTGGATTGCAAAAGTTGTCCGCCATGGCGAACCATTTGAACGTTGATTGCTTTGCCCGTTTTATCGTCGGTTTCCACAAACAAGCCCGAAAGCGTTGCCTCGCCTTTGGCGGGTTGAAATCGTCCACTTGGCATTCCCGTGATGAAACGGCGCAGCGGTTCGGCTTTATCCATACCTATCACGCTGTTGTAATCACCGCACATACCAGCATCGGTTTGATAGGCGGTCCCCTTGGACAAGATCATCGCATCCCCGGTTGGAACATGCGTATGTGTGCCGACCACCAAGGACGCACGGCCATCGCAAAAATGGCCCATTGCCATTTTTTCAGATGTCGCTTCGCAATGAACATCCAAAACCGCTGCCTGAACCGCACCACCCAGGGGATAGGTACGTAATACCTGATCGACCGCTGAAAATGGATCATCAAAGGCGCGCTTCATAAAGACCTGACCCAACACCTGTGCCACCAGAATTTTACGACCTCGACGATCGGAAAACACCCGCGCGCCTTGGCCTGGGGCATTTTTGGCATAGTTCATCGGCCGAATGATGCGTTTTTCCTGTTCGATATGGGTCATCATATCTTTTTGGTCAAACGCATGATCCCCTAACGTGATGCAATCCGCACCTGCGGCGAAAAATTCGGTAGCATGCGCACCAGAAAGGCCCATTCCATTGGTTGCATTTTCACCATTAACGATCACAAAGTCCAATCGCCAATCGTCGCGCATTGTTTTAAGGTGCGCGATCAATGCAGCGCGCCCCGAACTTCCAACGACATCACCTAAAAACAAAATTCTCATGCATTAGCCCTAGGTTGATTAGACAAAAATCGCAAGCGTTGCGTTGGTATCGTGTCAGATTTCAATTATTTCGCGTTCGGTCACAATCAGGTCAAGCGGTTGATCCGTCGGTTCCAAAGGCAAATTTTCAGATTCTTGCAGGCTATATGCGAATCCAATCGCCAAGGTAGACCGTTTTGCCCGCAGCATTTCCAACGTGCGATCATAAAACCCGCCGCCATACCCCAATCGACCACCATTGCGATCGAACGCAACCAAAGGTACGATCAATACCTCAGGTTCAAAATAGTGATCGACTTCGGGAATGCGCGCTCCAAAGGGGCCGTCTTTCATTGCGCAATCTGGCTCCCACCGCGAAAACAACAAGGGCTGTGCTTCGCCAGTAATCACCGGGACACCGACAAAGCCATGCGCGCAGGCTTCGGCCATCGCAGCAGTTGGATCAATTTCGGTGCGAATTGGAAAATACCCGGCCAAGGGCACACCACGATATCCGGCCAAAACTGATGACAACAACGACGCGCTTGTTCCGTCATCAATTTCTTTTGCCACTTTGCGTCGCGCAAACGCCGCCTTGCGTGCCGCTTTTTTCAAGTCATCCAGCGTCGTCATAGCAAAAATATCCCCGCCAGGCCCAAGAAAGCAAAGAAGCCAACCACATCCGTGACGGTTGTCACAAACGCACCTGACGCGAGCGCGGGATCGACGCCGATCTTTTCCAAAAGAACAGGCACGCCCGTTCCGGCCAAACCAGCCACCACCAGATTGATGATCATTGCCAAGGCAATGACATACCCCAGAACAGGTGACCCGAACCAAATGATCCCCACAATGCCCATAACGGCTGCAAAAACCAATCCATTGATGGCGCCCACCAATATTTCACGCCGAATAACCCGCCAAACGTTGGCGCCCGTAAGGTCTTTGGTTGCAATGGCGCGCACTGCAACGGTCAAGCTTTGCGTTCCCGCATTGCCCCCCATAGACGCAACAATCGGCATCAAAACGGCCAAAGCAACAAAGCTGGAAATTGTGTCTTCGAATAATGCGATGACACCAGACGCAAGAATTGCGGTAATCAGGTTTACACCCAACCATGGCAACCGTTGACGGGTGGTTTCGATGACAGTGTCAGACAAGCTACTTTCTTCGCCAACACCGGCAAGACGCAGAATATCTTCTTCGTGTTCATCATCCAAAACGGCCATGGCGTCGTCAATTGTGATCACGCCAACCAAGCGGTTTTCTTCGTCTACAACCGGCGCCGAAATCAAATGGTATTGGTTGAACGCATAGGCGACGTCGCTTTCTTCCTGGGTGACTGGAATGACTTGAAACACGTCTTCGACAATATCGATCAGTTTGACCGCCCGTTTGGACGACATCAATTTCCCAAGCGTTACATTTCCCACTGGATGTAACCGCGGATCAACCAAAACCACGTGGTAAAATTGTTCCGGCAATTCATCTTCGTTTCGCAAAAAGTCGATGGCCTGACCGACAGTCCAATGTTCAGGCGCCATCACAACTTCGCGCTGCATCAAACGGCCTGCTGAATATTCTGGATAATTCAGCGACTGCTCGACGGCCAAGCGATCGGTGTCGTCCAAAGCGTCAAGAATTGCGGCTTGTTGAACTTCTTCTAAATCCTCAAGAAGATCGACAACATCGTCGCTATCAAGATCACGAACCGCTTCGGCCAAAACTTCTGGCTTTAGGTAAACGATTATTTCCTCTCGAATACCTTCTTCAAGCTCAGAAAGAATATCGCCGTCAAATTCTAAATCATAAAGTTGAACCAAAGCACGCCGATCCGCGGCGTCAACTTGTTCCAACATATCCGCAATATCGGCGGCATGCATGGGTTCCATTAACGCAATCAATGCGTCTCGGTCCCCTATTTCAACCGCATCAAAGATTGCGGTCATATTCTTTCTGTTCAAAGAATATGCGGGGGTTTCAATTTCAGTTTCTAATTCCTCTACGATAGAATCGTCTGTCATTTCACCCATCCTTGGCTTTGGGTCTAGTTATCGCATCATCGCCCCGCTTCACAGGGAAAAGTCACGGTTTACCAAAGCAAAATCTATGATTATGGTGGTCAAGTTTTTGGATGCTGTCAAATCAAGGACCCCTTTATGCAGATCATCACAGGTCATATCCTGCAGTTTATTTCGGACCCGTTCCACAACGACCCACACGCAGCGGCCCGTATCATTGAGGACGGCGCCGTATGCATAAAAGACGGGAAAATTCATGATATTGGCGAAAAGCACGCAATCCTAAAAAATCATCCAACCCCAGAGGTCTTTGATTACACTGGGCATATCATTATGGCCGGGTTTGTCGATGCCCACGTCCATTATCCCCAAACCGCGATGATTGCGAGCTGGGGAAAACGGTTAATCGATTGGCTAAACACCTATACCTTTCCCGAAGAATCGAAATTCGCAGACCAATCATATGCGGATATGATTGCCAGGCGTTATTTGGACTTGGCGATTGCACATGGCACAACGACGGTCGCCAGCTTTTGCACCATTCATCCACAAAGCGTTGATGCTTTTTTTGGTGCTGCATCAACGCGTGGGATGTGCGTTGTGGGTGGCAAAACATGTATGGATCGAAACGCCCCTGAAACGTTACGCGACAGCGCAACTTTGGCCTATGATCAATCAAAAATGTTGCTAGAAAAATGGCATGGCGTCGGACGCAATCATTACGCAATCACACCGCGATTTTCACCGACATCAACACCGGATCAATTACGCGCACTCGGGACATTATGGGCCGAGCATCCAGAATGTTTGATGCAAACGCATCTGAGCGAGCAAACGGATGAAATTGAATGGGTAAAAGGGCTTTTCCCGAACGCACGCGATTATTTAGACACCTATGAGGCGTTTGGATTGTTGGGAACAAACGGGCTTTATGGGCACGCAATACATTTGGAACAACGCGAAATTGACAGGCTATGTGAATTGGACGCTGCAGTTGTACATTGCCCGACATCTAACACATTTATCGGATCCGGATTGTTCGACACACAAGGTTTAACTGCGCGCGGTCTACGGGTCGGATTGGCAACTGATACCGGGGGAGGATCCAGTTTTTCAATGTTGCGCACCATGGCGGCGGCATATGAAATTGGTCAGCTACGCGGAACGCCATTACACGCGTCGCACTTAATATGGTTGGCAACTGTCGGATCCGCAAAATCTTTGCGACTGGATCATGAAATTGGGAATGTTCAAATTGGCAACAGCGCAGATTTGATTGCCTTGAACCTTGCATCCACGCCCGCGATTGCGCAACGCACCGCAGTAGCAAACCATATTTGGGACGCCTTATTTGCGACGATTATGATGGGGGATGATCGTGCAATTTCGCAAACTTGGATTCAAGGCAAACCACATCAAGAAGTTGCGTAATCACATCCAGGTCGTGCCAAAACCATAACCCAAATGCCATCACCAACATGTGCGATCCCAACTTCACGAGCTTTGCGGTGAAACAAAACTTTCCGCGCTGGCGGATAGGATTGCCATTTGTCGATCACCTGTGAAAAACTTCCGCGTGTGACGTCAATATTTTCTGCAACAAAGCAATATTGATACCCGACCTTTTGCACCCGGTTGCTAAGCTGGCTGCCGTCGGATCCTTTGTGTGACACAAACCCATGCACCATCATGTCGCATGCGTGCATTTGTGCAACTTGGTTCAGCGTCGGAGATTGTGTCAAAGACGGTAACGCCGCAGAAGCGCGGACGCTATTAATCCTTTAAATTGCAACCGTGATCGGTTCATCATTTGCAAACGTAACACAAAAATTCGCCAAAAGCGTTAAAACCAAGAAACGCATAACTCTCACCACTTACTACCCAAAGAAAGGGTAGCGACCGAATGGCTTACAAACAATTAACGCTTCGGCATAATGCTATTACATAAAGTATGTATGTATTTTTAATTTTTACGAAATTAGATACGTTCTTGAATTGACCTAACCAATTCGTATTGTTTTGATATGACTTTTAACATATCAATTGTCGCCAACTCACCATTACGAACGACCTGTCGGCCTTCTACGAACAGATGCTCAACCTTCTTGGGGCCCGCCAAAACTAAGGCCGCGGGATCCCAGCTGCCAGCAGATTCGATACCTTGAGCATGCCAAATGGCGATATCCGCACGTTTACCAACAGCTAAGCGACCACATTCGGGCCGACCCAATACGTCCGCCCCGCCGCGTGTTGCTATTTCTAATGCCTCACGTGCGCTCATTGCGTTTGCGCCATTTTGGACGCGCTGCAATAGCATTGTTTGACGGGCTTCATCCATCAGATTTCCGATATCGTTGCTTGCCGATCCATCAACACCCAACCCGACCTTAACACCATTGTCACGCATGGCGCGAACAGGTGCGATGCCAGATCCAAGCCGACAGTTCGAACATGGACAGTGGGCAACCCCGGTGCCGGTTTTGGCAAACAGATTTATTTCCGCAGCATCCAATTTTACACAGTGCGCATGCCAAACATCATCTCCTGTCCACCCTAGATCTTGGGCATATTGTCCAGGACGACACCCAAATTTTTCCAATGAATATGCAATATCTTCGTCATTTTCGGCCAAATGCGTATGCAAAAATACGCGTTTGTCCCGTGCCAATAGCGCGGCATCGCGCATCAATTCGCGACTTACCGAAAATGGTGAACACGGTGCAATCCCTACACGGATCATCGACGCGTCGGATGCATCATGAAATTTATCAATCACACGAATGCAATCATTTAGGATCGCAGCTTCATTTTCAACCAAATGATCGGGGGGCAATCCGCCTGCACTTTCGCCGATGCTCATGGATCCGCGTGTCGGGAAAAACCGCATTCCGATTTCCAACGCCGCGTCGATTGTATCATCAAGCCGTGCACCATTTGGATAAAGGTAAAGGTGATCAGACGTCATTGTGCAGCCAGATAGGGCCAGCTCAGACAATCCGACCAATGCAGATACGCGCATTTCTTCAGGGCCAAATTTCGACCAAATCGGATAAAGTGTTTGCAACCATCCAAATAACAACGCGTCTTGCCCACCGGGAACCGCACGCGTCAGGGTTTGATAAAGATGGTGATGTGTATTCACCAAACCCGGCGTGACAACGCGACCATGCGCCAAAATAATAGTTGCGCCGGCTGGTGTGACTAGGTTTTGGCCTATCTGATCAATCACACCATTTTTTATGATGATATCGGCATCGACCAATTCGCGGCGCGTATCATCCATCGTCAAAATAGTATGCGCGTTTTTGATATGTGTGACAGACATCAAACAACACTCGCGAATGGGGCAAGCAAGGACAAAGCTTGCGCGTGAATTTCTGAATTGGCCGCGGCAACCACTTGTCCGCCCAGATGCGCGGGACCACCAGACCAATTTGTGACGATCCCACCCGCAGCTTGGATAACAGCGATCGGCGCCTGGATGTCATATGGGTTTAAACCCGCTTCGATCACCAAATCGATTTGACCAATCGCCAATAAAGCATAGGCATAACAATCCATACCAAACCGCGTTAATTGGCACTGATTGGAAACAGCTTCGAAACCGCATCGATCCCGATCTGTTCCGACCTCAGGAAACGTCGTAAAAATTGTGGCGTTTGACAAAGTTTGGGTTTTCGCTGTTCCAAGATCTGACAATTGCCCAGCATGATCCAAATGTGCGAAATTTAGACCCCCAACAAAAAGTTCATTTGTATATGGTTGTGCAATAATGCCAAAGACAGGTCCATGACCAATCACTTCCAGTGCAATCAAAACGCCCCATGTCGGCGCGCCCGAAATAAACGCACGCGTTCCATCGATAGGGTCTAGCACCCAGCGTAATCCATTTTTGGACGCGGTTTCACCGAATTCTTCACCCAAAATTCCGTCGTCAGGCCGCGCATGCGCCAAAATTGCCCGCATCGCGCGCTCTGCTTCGCGATCGGCGGCCGTCACAGGGTCAAACCCTGTGATATCCTTATTGTCGACCTTGATCCTGTCACGTCTAAAGTACGGCAAAATAACCGTACGGGCCGCATCAGCCATCTGCTCAGCGACCCGTAAAATTTCATCTGTATCTAAACGATTAATAATGTCTTTTGTATCTGACATTTTGCCCTCACACTTTGAATGCAAGGGCTAAGCCACTTTTGGCAAATGATCAAGCAACGTCGCTTAGTACGCGCGCCAATTCGAACAAACGGCGACGTTGGTTTTCTGGGATAGAATAATAAGACCGGATCAAATCCAATGCCTCTTTATCGCCCATCAAATCTGCGGGTGCTGCGGATTCAAGTGTCGCATCAGATCCCGTCGCCTCTTCGATCCCTTCAAAGAAAAAGCTGATTGAAACTTGCAGCGCTTTAGAAATGTCCCAAAGCCGAGACGCACTAACGCGGTTCGCACCAGTTTCGTATTTTTGAATCTGTTGAAATTTAATGCCAACATGCTCGGCCAGCTGTTGCTGTGTCATTCCGACAAGCCAGCGACGGTGCCGGATACGTTTTCCCACGTGTACATCGACGGGGTGCGTCATTATTTTATCCTTCTCTTCTCCCCCTACTTTCGTAGCAGGTTTATTTGGCAAACGAAACAAAAATTGATACTTAGCATCAAATTTGTTAACCATGAACCACATCCCAATATGGTTGTCATAAAGTAACACAATACAACCTTGCGTAAAACAACTAATAAATCCTATACGAAACCCACAAAGTATAGGCACGATCAAAAGAAGTATCACTATCCTTATCGATTGCATGTATGTGTTCACATCTTCGAACGCAAGTTTGACAAAATTGATAATTTATTTCTAACTGGACGGCAAAAAGGACACCGATGAAAGCGCTACAAGTAACGGGATTCTCTGAACCGATTGAAACACAAGAAATCCCCGTGCCCGAACCAAAACAAGGTGAAATTCGGATAAAAATCTATGCGTGCGGATTGAATTTTGCTGACTTGCTCATGCAAAAAGGAACCTACCAAGACACGCCAACACCGCCGTTCACGTTGGGGATGGAAGTTGCCGGTATCGTCGACGCAATCGGCAAGGACACAGAAGGCCCGGCAATTGGAACACGGGTCGCGGTTTTTGGCGGCCAAGGTGGATTGGCGGAATATGGGTGTTTTGACGTGAACCGTTGCGTTTCGATCCCAGACAGCATGCCTTTTACCGACGCGGCCGCATTGCAAATCGCCTATGGCACAAGTCATGTTGCCTTGGAATACAAAGCCCAACTCAGCGCGGACGAAACGCTTTTGGTGTTGGGCGCAGCCGGCGGCGTTGGTTTGACCGCGGTTGAATTGGGAAAATTGATGGGGGCACGGGTCATTGCCGTGGCACGAGGCGCCGATAAATTGGCCGTCGCTAAAGCCGCAGGCGCAGATCATGTGATCGATGCGTCCACAGCGGATTTACGCGCCGAGTTAAAGGCATTGGGCGGCGTCGACGTCGTTTATGACCCTGTGGGAGGCGATCAATTCAAGGCGGCGTTCCGCGCCTGTAACCCAGAGGCGCGTATCATCGTTATCGGCTTTGCCAGCGGTGAAATTCCTCAAATCGCGGCGAACCACTTGTTGGTCAAAAATATTACGGTCCAAGGTTTTTATTGGGGTGGATATCTGGCCTTTAAACCCCAGGTCGTGACGAATAGCTTGGCAAAACTTTTGGGATGGTATGAGGAAGGGAAATTGCAACCGCACATTTCACATTGCCTTGAATTCAACCAAGCGAACGAAGGCATGGCATTACTGAGAGATCGGAAATCAACAGGTAAAGTCGTGATAAAAATTCAATAGTGATATTTTTTTTGCTATTGTTAAAATGAATACTGACTTGGGCTTGAAATCAGGCAACCGTAGTACAATATAAAATGCAATTGGGCTTTGGCCCACAGGGATTTGGAGGCTAATATGGCAGAATTTCAAAATGTACGTTCCGCATTAGGCGCACGTGCCGCGCGGATTGACGAAGGGCTACGCGCCCACATGAACAAAGTTTACGGCACAATGTCCGTGGGCTTGATCATAACCGCATTGGCCGCTTGGGCGATTGCCGGCCTGGCGGTAACAACCGATCCATCGCAAGCCGCGGGTCAGATGCAAAATGGCACATTGCTGACCTCTTTTGGCGCTGCAATTTATACATCTGCTTTGCGCTGGGTGATCATGTTGCTACCATTGGGCATGGTGTTTGCGTTTAGCGCCGCAATCAATCGCATGTCAGCGGCAGGTGCACAATTGTTCTTTTACGCCTACGCGGCAGCCGTTGGTGCATCACTAAGCTCGATCTTTATCTTTTACACAACCTTCTCGATCATCGAGACATTCTTTATCACAGCGATTTCTTTCGCGGCGTTGTCTTTGTGGGGATACACCACGAAGAAAGACATCTCTGGTTGGGGATCGTTCCTAATTATGGGCGTGGTTGGTATTTTGATTGCATCGGTTGTGAACATCTTTTTGGCATCCAGCGCTGTTCACTTTGCGATTTCGGTCTTGGGCGTTCTGATTTTTGCAGGTTTAACCGCATATGATACGCAAAATATCAAAAACACATACGTCGCGCATGCACATCATGGCGACGGACAATGGTTGGAAAAATCAGCAATCTTTGGCGCGTTGCAACTTTACCTAGATTTCATCAACCTGTTTATGTTCTTGCTACAATTTTTGGGCAATCGCGAATAAGTCAGGATATGAAAATCCAAAAGGGTCGCTTCGGCGGCCCTTTTTTATTTTTTCACGATGCCATAGATCGCATCCATCGCAACAGCATATCCCCGTGCCCCCAATCCCGCAATAATAGCGGTTGCGATAGGTGACACCAAGGAATGATGATAAATTGAAGACCGCGCATGGATATTAGATATGTGTAATTCTATGATCGGCCCTTCCACCATTTTCAGGGCATCGACCAATGCGACGGACCGAAATGTTAGGCCAGCAGGGTTGATAATGATCCCATGATCTGACCCCATGCATGCGATCTCTTGGACTTGATCGATCAGTTGTCCTTCGTGATTGGTTTGATGAAAGGTCACCGGACCACGTGCGAAGTCCATTACCATGGTGCGAATTTGATCCAAGGTTGTTGCCCCATATATATCGGGTTCGCGCACGCCCAATAAATCTAAGTTTGGGCCATTTAATACGTGCACATTTATTGTCATGCGTCCGCCATATGCCCACCAAGGAATAGCTGTCCAACTTTGGGATCATTTAATAAAACATCCGCGCGATCGTGCATCCGCGTTTGCCCCAGCTCTAAAACCAATCCATAATCTGACATGGCTAAGGCCGCTTTTGCATTTTGTTCAACCATCAATATGGTCACACCTTGGTCGCGCAATCGGATCAAGGTCTGGAACACCTCTTGGACCAAATTAGGGGACAATCCAATCGAAGGTTCGTCAATCAGGATCAATTTCGGATCTAACAATAACGCGCGCGCGACCTCTAATTGTTTTTGCTGACCGCCTGATAATTCGATAGCTTTACGATCCCGAAACTCACGTAGCATTGGGAATTGATCCATAACGTTTTCAATGCGATCATGCACTTTGATTTGGTCACGCGATGTAATCCCACCAAGTTCAAGATTATGATACACCGAAAGCTGCGGCACGACATTGCGCCCCTGAGGGACATATGTCACGCCTTGTTCAATAAGGGATTTGGGTGATTTACCCGTTATATCTTGGCCGTCTAACAAAATTTGACCAGAATGGATATTCAACAACCCGAAAATTGCCTTGAACACTGTCGACTTGCCCGCTCCGTTCGGCCCAATTACCGTGGTAATGGATGCCTTTGGAATCGTGAAATTCACCCCGTTCAGAATTGTGATTTTGCCATAACCGCCAAAAAGGTCTTTAAGCTCTAACATCAATTCCCCCCCAAATATGCATCAATGACGTCTTGGTTGGATCTAATCTCTTCGGGCGACCCTTCTGCGATAATTGCACCTTCGGCCAAAACGATGATGCGGGTGCACAGCGACATCACAAATTCCATATTGTGTTCAATAACAACGAACGTGGTGTCATGGGTTTGATTATACGCAATCAGGCGTTCTTTCAGATGCTCAAGCATCGTCAGGTTCACGCCACCTGCCGGTTCATCAAGCAATACCAATGTCGGCCCGGCCATGAAGGCCATTGCCGCATCTAATAGCTTTTGTTGACCGTATGACAATGACCCCGCCATTTCATCGACCAAATGGCTAAGGCGGAAAAAATCGATCATTTGTCGCGCCTCGCCTGTCAGACCAACGTCTGAGGGCCCCAAAAGGCGGGATAGCATAGTTCCGTGATGCTCTTGGCCCGCCAGAATAACGTTGTCCAAAACTGTCATCTGTGGGAACACGGATAATTGCTGGAATGTCCGTCCGACACCCATTTTGTTCAAATCACTTGGACGCATTCCAGAAACAGATTTATTGTGCACATGCACCGTCCCCGCGTCAGGCGTCAGCTGACCCAAGACGCAATTGAACAACGTTGATTTACCCGACCCATTTGGGCCGATTAATCCCAATACTTCACCCTTGTGTACGTTAAATGACACATCGCGAACCGCTTTTATCCCCCCGAAAGACTTTGAGATATTGTTGACGGATAATACCGGCGCATTCATAGCTGAGCCCCTTGGTTCATATCTTTTCGCGTTTGTTTTTGCGGCCTAAACCGAGCAGCAATTTTTGATCCAAGCCCGATCAATCCTGACGGTGAATACACCATCAATACAATGACCAAAGCCGCATATATCATGAGATAATATCCTTCGGTAAATCTTAGGAACTCGGGCAGCAATATCACGACCGCCGCACCCAACATAGGACCATAGAAATACCCTGCTCCACCAACAACAACCATCAAAAGTAATTTTAGCGAATGGATCAATCCGAATGATCCAGGTTCAATAAATTGCACCAAAGGCGACATAAGCGCCCCCGCAGCACCGCCATATGCTGATCCAATTGCAAACGCCAACAATGTAATCCGCTTGGTATCAACGCCCAAGCTTTGCGCACGAATTGGGTTTTCGCGCAACGCCTTGAACGCACGTCCCCACGGTGAATTGATGATCCACGCAAACTTTGCCGCCGCAATCACAAAAACCACCAGCGAAAAGTAATAGAACGGTAATTGTTTCATTGTTGAAACGCCGAAGAAAGACGGACGTTCCATTCCAACCAATCCAAACGAACCACCGGTTAGCCATTCTTCGTTGCGCAGGACCAAAAACACCAAAGTATTGAATGCCAATGTTACGAACGCCAAGAAATGATGTTGAACCCGTAATGCAGGATAGCCAAGCAATAGCCCAATCATAAAGGTGGATAAAATGGCAATTGGCGCGCCAACAATCCAATGATACCCGGCCAATTGGAACAACGCGGTGATGTATGCACCGATCCCCATGAACGATGCCTGCGCCAATGACACCTGCCCCGCATATCCAAGGGTTAGGTTCAATCCCATTGCCGCAACCGAAAACAATAGCCATGAACAGAGAACATAAATGATGTAATTTCCCTGCCCAAGTGGTGCAAAGACCAAAGCCGCCAAAGCGATGAGCGGAAAAAATTTTGCGAAATGTTTCATACCGCACGCCCCTCGGATTCACCCATAATTCCTTGTGGTCGGACCATGATGATTAAAATCAAAAGGATCATTGGCACCGCTTGCCGGTACTCCGCCGAGATGTAGACTGCAGACAAATTGTCAATCACGCCAATTAACAAACCGCCGACCAAGGCCCCTTTGATTTGATTAAAACCACCAACTATTGCGGCGATAAATGCAACCAAACCTAACACTTCACCGTTTGAAAATTTCGCCAAATAGACAGGCGTAATCAAAATAGATGCAATAGCGGCCAATGCGCCATTAATCAAAAACGTGTACAAAACCATTCGCTTAATATCGACACCCAAAATTTGTGCAACATCTGGGTTTTGCGCGGTCGCCTGCATGCAGCGCCCCGTGCGGGTTTTGTTCAAAAACCATTGAAGCCCTGCAATGACGCCCATCGCGACCACGAAATTCGCAATATCCGCAAAGGACACAGCCGCCCCAAAAACCGAAATGGTGTCATGTGAAAACAACCCTGGAAATGGTTGTCCCAAGGGTGAATAAAATTCTTTGACCGCTTCTTTCAACAAAAGGCCCAAAGCAATGGTCGCAATGACCAATGGCAAAGTTCCATGTGATATCATCGGTTCAACGACAAGCCGCTTGAACACGGCCCCCAAAAAGACAATCGACAACAAAATTGCGGCGATAAAGGCCAACCACACGGGGAAGCCCAATTTTGTGATCAGTGCAAGCGCGATAAACGCAGGGATCATTACAAATTCGCCTTGGGCAAAGTTAATCGTCTGCGACGCTTGCCACAAAAGCGTAAAGCCGACCGCAGCCAAGGCATAAATCGCCCCCGCTGACAGACCCGAAATCAAGATCTGAAGGAGTTCCGTCATCTCACCGTCCAATTTGGGAAAAATAGGTGCCCACCAACGATTGGCAGGCACCCTTTATTGATTAATTTGCAGGCAGCGTTTTTGTAATCTGCTGTTTGTTGTCTTTTACTTCGACCAAGAAGCTGGCGCGCGACATTTCACCCGTGTCGTCCCAACACACATCCATCAACACACCTGGATGAGATGCGGCATCTAAGCAAAGGCCGTGCATGGTTTCCGCAAATTTTTCGGCATCAAATGACCCGATTTTTTCCGTCACATATTTGACAGTGTACGCACCCAAATAACCTTTGATTGCGTTATGGTCAGCGCCATAGCCAAATTTTGCTTGGAAATTTTTCGCCATTTCTTGGATCGCGGGGATTGGCGCTTCGGCGGTTAATCCAACGTGACCAAATGCACCTTCGGCCGCGCCACCAGCGAGGTCGATGACCTTTTGCGAAATCAAAACGGTGTCCCCTGCGATCGGCAAATCAACGCCTTGCTTTTTTGCCTCAATCAAGAAACGAGCACTTTCTTCTTCGGTCATATAGGCAAAGATTGCATCCGCGCCTGACGATTTGATTTTTGCAACGTCAGCCGCAAAATCAACTTGCGCTTGTTCGGTTGGAACATCGGCGATTATGTTCATACCCATGCCTTCGGCAATCTTAACAAACGCGTCATGGCCGCCTTTGCCGAATTCAGTATTTGCCCAAATCACGGCGATATTTTTCGCACCCAATCCATCCTTTAGGTATGAACCGATCTTAGGCATGCCTTTTTGCGCGCCGAATGCAGTACGGAAAATATATGGATTGCCTTTGGCCGTAATGGTCGGAGATTCCGAACCTGTCAGCTGAGGCATGCCATTTTGCTGTGCAACCAACATATTGACGACGGTCGACGATGAATAAACGGTGCCCATTAAAACATATGTGCCTTCATCGATCGCTTTTTGTACCATTGCGCGACTGTTTTGAGGATCGGTTTGGCTATCATATGCCACCAAATCAACCTTTTCCCCTAAAATACCACCGGACGCGTTGATTTCCTCAAACGCCATGACAATCCCGTCATGCCAAACGGCACCCGCCGCAGCGCCTGCACCGGACAATTCAGCAACATCAGCGATGCGAACATCCGCAGTTGCCATACCCGCAACCGTTGCCAAAGCGACAGCCGAAACCGTGGTTGTAAATTTCTTGATCATACTTTTTCCTCCCTAGCGTGATCTAAATTGGTTCGTTTATTGATTTCCCCAAAAGCGCTTGAACCAAAAGCTGCTCTTGTGCGTGGAACATTTCGGTTCCTGACAATGTCAGACATCCCAAACGGTCCGCGAATGCGATAATTTCCGGCGTTGCGGGTTTTGTAACCACATCCGCAACGATGTGTGCTGGTGTAAGACGTTCAATCAAAAATGGTGCTGGATCGGCGTCGCGCATCCCCAATGGCGTCGCGTTTGAAACGATGTCAAACCCCGTTGGATCTTCTGTTCCAACACCGACGCGATCGCCAAATTTTTCAGATAAGCGCGCGATAACGCCATCACGCCGTTTTGCATCAACGTCGTGGATTGCCAAATAAGCCGCACCAAATTCCAAATACTGAAACGCAATAGCAGCG
Source organism: Paracoccaceae bacterium (assembly GCA_038134005.1). Lineage (GTDB taxonomy): Bacteria > Pseudomonadota > Alphaproteobacteria > Rhodobacterales > Rhodobacteraceae > CAJXSD01. Next base: position 39,066 of record JAYPUL010000007.1, read on the forward strand.
CCCGCGCCACCTGCACCGATCAATAAAACACGGGCGTTTTCGATCACGCCCCCTTTCATACGTAAACCGTTACAATGGCCCAAACCATCTGTGTTATCGCCATGCCATTCACCGTTTTTGCGGATCATGACATTCGCAGACCCCGCAAACCGTGCGCGTTCAGACAAAGATGAACAATGATGCATCATGGCCTGTTTATGGGGAACCGTTGCAATAACGCCCAATATATTTTGGGTCACGTCAATACCTGCAAGATAGCCGGAAAAATCGATCGCAGTGACATGTGCAGGAATAACGATTATATTTTCACCGCGCTCGGCAAATAATGCGCTTAGGCGGGAAGGCGATTTAACCTGGGCAATGGGATCACCCACGATTGGAACCACAAGTGTTTCGCCAGAAACAGCAAGACATACGTCCACCGAAGGCGCACCTTTTGTCGTTGCAGATGTCGAAACCGCCGCGGAATTCATGCAATGCCCCCGGATAAAAAGCACTTGTTTATTCTTGAAAGTAACGGCCAACCGCGCCGCAGATGAAATAGACGAAAAAACGCAAAAATTGGACAATTCGATAACACGAACATTGCCACTTTCTTTGAAAGCAAGTTTGATTGCGTTTTATTGCTCCCCAACCGGGTCACCCCATTCACCATAGAATTGTACAAACCGATATTGATTAAGGTCAATTTTAACATTAACGTCAAATGCGAATTTTTCCACAGGCGTAACATTAAGTTAATTTAAGTAGTTTCATCAAACACGCACCTTACCTTAGCATTCGCAATAAACGTATTCATTTAACGTGCGTGATATTGTGTTTGCCTATTTTCAAACAGTCGCACCATTTCCAAGCGCATGTTTCGCGGCGACATATCCGAACGTGATGGCAGGGCCGATTGTAATACCCGGACCTATATAGACGTCCCCCATTATCGATTGCATGTCGTTTCCACAGGCGTAAATTCCACCCAATGGACGCCCGGCGCCATCCAATATTTCTGCGTTTTCGTTTGTTGAAAATCCGGTGCACGACCCGATATCTGCGGGGTACAATTTGACTGCATAAAATGGCGCTTCATCTAGGCGACCAAGTGTCGGGTTTGGCCCATGCATCGGATCACCATTCCCACATTCATAGACCGTCGCACCCCGTCCGAAATCGGCATCCTGTCCAAGATCTGCGAATGTGTTCATTCGTTGTACGGTTTCAATCAAACCCTGCATATCTATATCCAAGGTTCTTGCAAGCTCTGACAAACTGGGCGCTTGAAACAGATACCCAGTTCGGATCAACGATTTTGCTCCGCGCGCGCCCGGACGCACCATACCCAGGCCGTATTTGCGCAATCCGCGGGCATCGGTGATCAAAAACGCAGGCGTCGTTCCGGTTGCCAATTGGGCCTTCGCAAATTCGTGATACGATCTGGCTTCATTTGTGAACCGTCGCCCGGTTGCATCAACACTAATAATTCCCGGCTTTGATCGATCAAATACGAAATGTGGAAATACCGCCATCGATCCATCGTCCCGCTGTCGCTTCGACACCGGCGCCATAAAGACATGCGTGTCATTGCCAGTCCCATAAACACCACCCAACGTGCGAACGATATCATGCAATGCACCAGTATGCCCCGGCGCCGCAGGGCTTTGGCTTTGGGCATCTTTTGGAACCATGTTGTTGCGTAATGTTGGATGACGTCCAAATCCGCCTGTGGCCAAAATGACAGCTTTGGACACGTTGATTGCCCCAGTGTCATGGGTAATGACAAACCCCGTTTCAGCCCGTTTAATTCCAACGATCTGGGTTTTGGTTCGGATCGCAACACCAAGCTTGCGTGCCGACAATAAAAGTCGCCCGATCAAAGCATTTCCCATGACCAATCGGCTGGAGCGTCCACGCAAAATCCGATCCTTCATGTAGCCACCAAGTAATTTGGCCGCATACCAAAAAGATGTAAAAGACTTAGTCATCTTTAACAAATGCGATATGTCATCACGATCAACCATTAACCCACCCAAGATCGTAAATTCCGGGATCGGTGGTCGGATCAAGGCCAAATCCCGTCCCAAGGGGCGTGCATCAAATGGTATTGGTTCAATCGCGCGCCCTTTTGTGGTCGATCCATCAATTTCTGCCAAATAGTCAGGGTGAAAAGGGCGCGCGCGCATTTGAACGTCCGTTTGGTCCAACAATGCGTGAATGGCCAGCGGTCCGTTTTGCAAAAATGCATCGCGCAATGCGCTCGACGATTTATTCCCAACGGCATTATCCAGATAGCGCCGCGCGTCTTCGATCGTATCATGTGATCCAACATCTGTGGCCAACCTGGTGCCGGGAACCCACGCTGTCGCAGCCGATAATGCCGACGTGCCGCCCACATATTCGGTGGACTCAATCACGATAACACGGGCACCGTTTAAGGCCGCAAAAACCGCCGCTGACAATCCACCTGCACCCGAACCGATGACGGCGATATCAAACGTGGTGTCGTTCATATCATTCATGTCGTGCACTTTACACTTTACAAAAAACAGAAACTATTTCAGTTTTTTAATTGCAGCAAAAAGTGAAAGTCCAAAAATGTCAAGCGCCCTTGAAAAGTCATTCACGATATTAGAGCTGCTTGCGCGGGCGCCGGACGGGTTGGCGATTTCGCAAATTTCCCAGAATGTTGGAATAGCCATTTCAGTCGTGCACCGCACATTAAAGGAATTGGAACGCTTGGGATATGTGCGCCAAGACGCTGCACAATCGCGGTATGGGTTATCCATAAGACTTGCCGCGCTTGGGTTATCTTATATGGCACAGACTGGATTTAATGATCTTGTTGATCCGATTTTAGAACGCCTTGCACATCAATCGGGTGAATTGGTGCGATTGTCATTCTTAGAGGGCAATCGTTTGACGTGGATTGCCGTTGCCCAAGGGGCGCGACACGGTTTGCGTTACGATCCAGGTCAAGAACAAGGCGTTGTCGTTCATTTTGCAAATACAGCAGCGGGATGGGCGCATTTAGCAACCCTAGAGGATGACGCAATTACGGAATTGGTCACATCACAGGGGGTTGCCCCCGCCACCCCTGCGATGAACAGCCCTAGATCATTGCAGCAGGTTTTGGAAAACGTTTATGCAACCCGCGATCGGGGATTTGCCATCGCAAGTAACACATATATCGATGGCATGACGGCGATTGCGATCCCCATCTATAAGGCGGGAACAAAAGTTTCGATAGGCTGCGTTTCCGTTGGTGGGCCGGTTAATCGGATGACCGAGGATCGCATCCAACACCATGTTTCGTTTCTGCGTTCGGCGTCTGATGACCTTAGTTTGGCCGCGAATGGATCACGATTATTTAATTTCGGAACGGATCAGCGTGATGTCCCTTCCTAATTCTGTGGATGTTATTGTAATCGGATCAGGCGCAGCAGGCCTTTCGTGTGCTGTGACGGCGGCGCATCACAATTTATCCACGCTGGTCATTGAAAAAACTGGTCTGATCGGCGGGACAAGCGCGTGGTCTGGGGGATGGCTTTGGGCACCGCGCAACCCGTTGGCGCGCCGCGATGGAAATATGGAACCCATCTCTGCCCCGATGGAGTATCTGCGATCCGAAATTGGAAATCGCGCAAATGATCCGCGCATCGCGTCGTTTCTTGTGAATGCCCCTGGAATGGTTGAATTTTTTCAGGAAAACACGCATGTCGAATGGATCAGTGGAACAAACATACCTGATTTTCACCAAAGCATCAGCGCAGCAGATGGCGCGCGGTCGGTGTGTCCCGCACCTTATGATGGGCGTAAGCTTGGGCCATGGTTGGAAAAACTTCGGCCGCCACTTGATATATTGAGTTTGGCAGGAATGGGCATTTCCGCTGGTGCCGACTTGCAACATTTTTTCAATGCCACAACAAAACTAAGGTCTTTTCTATACGTCGCCCGCCGATTGGGACGTCATATGCATGATGTGATGCGTTATGGACGGGGCACGCAATTACGAAATGGCAACGCCCTAGTCGCACGATTGTTGAAATCCGCGCTTGATAAAGGCGTCAACATCATGACGGATCTAAGTATAGATGGCATAATGTCGGATGATCACCGCGTGACTGGTGTCATTATTGGCACCCATTCCATTCGGGCAAATTGTGCCGTCGTTTTGGCAACCGGCGGCTTTCCACATGGGAAAGTTTTACAAAGCATCTATTTTGATCATGGAGGTCAACATTATTCTGCGGCACCTTGTGACAATATTGGTGACGGAATAAAATTGGGGCAACATGTCGGCGGTCAAATGGAAACTGGATTTGTGAATTCAGGGGCGTGGGCGCCTGTATCTTTGGTCCCGCAAGAAAACGGGAAAGTTGGGCACTACCCGCATCTTATTGATCGCGGCAAACCTGGTATCATCGCCGTTGGTCCAGACGGCAAACGATTTGTGAACGAAGCTAATTCGTACCATGACTTTATGTCGGCACTGTTCGCAACATATCCATCGGAACGCCACAGTGCTTGGATCATCGCAGACGCAAGCGCATTGCGCCGCTATGGCTTAGGGTGGGTAAAGCCATTTCCGTTCCCCCATAATCATGCACTAAAAATCGGATACCTAAAGCACGGGCAAACGGTGCAAGATCTTGCCAAGCGCTGTAACCTGCCTGGACCTTCCTTGACAGACACGATCGCGCGTTGGAACGATCATGCAAAAAACGGACACGACCCGGATTTTGGCCGAGGCGCGTCAGCTTACAACAGGATGATGGGTGATCCTGATCACCGACCAAATCCAAGCCTGCGCCCGCTGGCGCATGGGCCATTTTACGCAGTGCAAATTCACCCTGGCAGCTTGGGCACCTTTGCCGGACTTCAAACAAATGAAAACGCGCAAGTCATCAAATCAGATGGCGCTGAGATTTCGGGGCTTTATGCCATCGGAAATGATATGGCTTCGATTTTTGGCGGGAATTACCCATCTGGTGGGATTACTTTGGGACCTGCAATGACCTTTGGCTATATCGCGGCGCGCCACATTGCACAAACGAAAGACAACTTGAAATGACGGACCCTTTATTTTCAATGGCATATCTAACCGCAAATGGAGCCGATCCGTTTGAAGCCATCGACATCGCCCATCAGGCCGGGTTTGATATGATAAGTTTTCGCATGTTACCCGGAACACCAACAGACACCGTTGCGCCGTTCCTTGAGGATCCGGCATATTTATCCCGTGTTATTTCCGCGCTTAAGGCCGCAGATTTGTCGGTTCCAGATATTGAAATGATCCGTATTAAGCCCGATACAGATCCCCAAAGTTTTCATAGTTTCTTCGCGGCCTGCGAAAAAATCGGCGCGCATCACGTCTTGACCGTTGTTGACGATCCAAACCTACAGCGCAGTATGGACACCTTTGGAAACCTGTGCCGCGTCATGCAAAACTTTGGCCTTACTGCAGACCTTGAATTCATGCCATTTTCCGAAGTAAAAGACGCAAAATCCGCACATGATATCATCTTGGCAACAGGGGAACCAAACGGACGGGTCCTCATCGATAGCCTTCACGTTGACCGATCAAATACACCTATTCGCGATCTTTGCGCCATTGCACCGACACAGATAAGTTACCTACAAATTTGCGACGGATTTAAACCCTGTGAAACCGACACAGCCTCACTTATTCATGTGGCGCGCCAAGAACGTGAAATCCCGGGTCAAGGTAACATAGACCTTGAGACTATGTTTGCCTCACTTCGTGCACCAATTATTAGTGTCGAGGTCCCAAATCAACGCCTATTGCGTACCCTCACAAAGCAACAACTTGCAATCGAGGCATTAACCGAAAGCAAATTGATCATTGCCAAAGCTTGGCAATGATCCCGAATACAAAGATATCATCATATGTCTGGCAACCTTGCCCATATCGACCAAACAGGAAACGTCCACCTAGCAGGTTAATTTTTTTTCGGTGGGCGTTTGTCGAATGCGGGCAAGCCGTCAGGAATATGTTGATATTCTTGTTTGTCGCACGTGAAGATCGCAGCGGATGAATTAAAGACGCTTGGATCATCCAAAGTTCCAACTTTCACAATCATCGAATTTGGCCGTGAAGGGCTGCGTGATCCGATGCCTGTCCCGCAATTCAAACAAAAATGCCGTTTCACTGGATTTTCTAAATCTGGTCTGGCAAAAACCGCAGGTGTACCTTTTGTATAGCGAAAATCGTTTTCGCCAAAAACCATCACAATATTGGCATTTCCGCCCGTGATGTAACTGCATTCGCGGCAGTGACATTGAAACTGTGCCTCGACGTCGCCGTCGATTTCATATTCCAACGCTCCACAATAACACCGTCCTGTAAGCTGCATTAAGCTCTCCTTTTTAATAGCCTGCGCACTTGGCATAAAAATTTTCAAATTCGATCACATCGCTTCCATTGCTTTGCGAATTTTATAGGCTTGGCTAGTGTGATCAATGTCAACATCATTCCATGTCAACACTGATCCAAAGGCAATATCTTTTTTTAACGTGACGTGATGTGCCAAACCAATCGGCAACCCACCCAAAGCCATAGATTTTTTTGCGGGCATCAATTTTCCCCAAACACAATACCCGCCTTCACCGTCCAATTGACACCCGGCGCGCAAGTCGGATTTTGCAACCGCAACGACATCGGAATGAAACGCCTGGGTTGATCCCGTCGGTCGCCCCAAGATCGCACAGGACAAAATTGAGACGTTTAATTCCAACCCAATCAAATGAAACGGTTTATACATTGCTGAATACCGGCCCGACGCATCGGTGTTCATTCCGTATTGGCGAAAACAGGCCGCGGCATAGTCGTTCGGCGCTTCGATAACGACATACACCCCCCAACGCAAATCTTTAAACACTGGTCTTCCGTCGCGTTCAACCGATGACACGACTTCAACCATCCCGTCGCCGGTCAACTGGCCGCCTTTTGATCGCGGCCGCAAGACATGTGCCAAATCATCCATCCCAGCGGGCGGAAACGCCAAGCCATCCTCAGGCGCTGATAAGCCCGTTGCATTTGAAATAGCCGCCATTTCTAATGCAGACTTTGTACCATCCAAAAACGAATTGAACATTTGGCTGTTCATCCCCGCAGCCGTCGCTTGTTCGGGGGTTAATCCATAATGATCCCAAACGGTATCAGGTGTTGATTGATGGTATGACGGTAAAAATTTAGTTCCTTTTCCCGCCGCAACCACGTTGAACCCTGTTGAACGTGCCCATTCAACCAATTCACATGTTAAAGCGGGTTGATCGCCATAGGCCATTGAATAGACAACACCTGCCGACCGTGCCTGTGCGGCCAAATACCCGCCAGCCAAAACATCAGCTTCGACATTAACCATGACGATATGAAGCCCGTTTTCGATCGCCCCTAAGGCATGTGATATACCAACAATCGGATTACCTGTTGCTTCGACAACAACGTCCAAATCATACAACTTCATCATATGATGAGCGTCGTCACAAAACACGGTCGCGTCAATTAAATCGTCGGGCCAACCAACACCTGCGCAGGCGGCTTTTGCACGAACAGGATCTAAATCGGCAATCGCAACAACCTTTAGGCCGACCGATGTTGGAACTTGGGATAAAAACATTGACCCAAATTTTCCTGCTCCAATTAAGCCAACTTTTACCGGTGTATCATTAGCCCGCCGCGACAGAAGATCATTGTAAATATACATTTGGTTGCCCCGATATGCACGATCACAAAATCATCCTAACACAGATGTGTCAAATTCATTCGGTGCAAACCTTCACGGCTGCGCGACAAAAATGCAGCTTTTATTGCTATTCAAATTCACTAAAACATTGGAACGAGACGGAGACAAAAGATGCCATATGAATGGACGCAGCCTATCGAAGACAACATCGAACGCCAAATGGATTTGTGGCCATTTGGATCTTTGCCAAACAAAGGGTTTGCCATCTTTATCATGACCACATTCATGTTCCTAACACTGCCCCTTTATACCGTGATGGGGACCGCAATTTTTTGGGGGTTATTCCCCTTCATTATTGTGGCAGTGTGGGGAATGTGGTTCGCATTGCGTAAGAATTTCCGGGATCGTTCTATCCTTGAACGTCTAAGCATCGGGACAGAAAATTGCGATTTGGTGCGCCAAAATCCTAAAGGCGATACACAAACGTGGACCTGCAACCCATTTTGGGTGCGTGTCCACCTGCATGAAACGGGGGGACCTGTGCCAAATTACGTCACACTAAGCGGCAATGGCCGAGAAGTCGAAATAGGCGCATTTTTGTCGGAAGACGAACGCAAGGCCCTTTACCAAGACCTCGCTGAAACATTTCGCATTTATCGGTGATCAAGCCGACAATTTGTCTTTTACTTTTGGGCCAACCGCACCAAAGTCCATTTGGCCGGTATATTTTGATTTCAAAACGCCCATGACGCGCCCCATATCACGAATCGAATCTGCGCCGATCTCGGCAATTGCGTCGGCGATCGCATTGGCAACTTCTGCGTCGTCCAATTGACGCGGCAGAAATTCTTCGATGACTGTAATCTCGGCTGTTTCACGTTCAGCCAAATCCAAGCGCCCCGCTTCTTCATAGGTCTTAGCGCTTTCTTGGCGTTGGCGTGCCATTTTGCCTAAGATTGCAAGGATTTCGCTATCATCAACGCCCACTTCGTTACCGTCAACGCGCACTGCAATATCACGGTCTTTGATCGCCGCATTGATCAAACGCAATGTGGACAAACGCGCAGCGTCTTTATCTTTCATGGCTTGTTTGGTCGCCGCCGAAATTTTCGAACGCAAATCCATTTTAGGCATCCTCATCCTTGTCATTCCCAGAGCCGCAACGTTATCGATAACAGCCTCCAAGGGCAAGCCTTTTGACTGCGGCGAATTAGGCCGTATTGGTCCTTGACCCCACGCAGACATGACACTAGTTTGCCGCCAATTTGCATCCAGGAGAGTCGAACCATGACAGCTATGTCCGAAAAAACGCCAACAGCGTGTCTGGCGCTTGCCGATGGAACCTTGTTTTACGGAAATGGCTTTGGTGCTACCGGTGAAACGGTCGCTGAGTTGTGTTTTAATACGGCGATGACGGGTTACCAAGAAATCATGACCGACCCATCCTATGCAGGGCAAATCGTAACCTTCACATTCCCACATATTGGAAACACCGGCGTAACCGATGAAGACGATGAAACCGGTGATCCGGTTGCGGCTGGCATGGTCGTCAAGTGGGATCCGACCGAACCATCAAATTGGCGTTCGACAAGCCATTTATCTGAATGGCTGGCACGCCGTGGACGCATTGCGATTGGTGGCATTGACACACGTCGCTTGACCCGTGCGATCCGCTTGCAAGGCGCGCCACACGCAGCATTGGCACATAGCCCTGATGGTGTCTTTGACACCGACGCATTGGTTAAAAAAGCGCGCGAATTTGCAGGTCTAGAAGGATTGGATTTGGCAAAGGATGTAACCTGCACGCAAACTTACCATTGGAACGAAATGCGTTGGGCTTGGCCAGAAGGTTATAAGCCACAGGACAACCCACGTCACAAAGTTGTCGCACTGGACTACGGCGCAAAGCGTAACATTCTTCGTTGCCTTGCATCCGCGGGATGTGATGTCATCGTTATGCCGGCCAATTCGACCGCCGAAGATGTCATGGTGCACAATCCAGATGGTATCTTTTTGTCAAATGGTCCAGGCGACCCTGCCGCCACCGGCGCATATGCGGTACCGATGATCCGCGAATTGTTGGACAAAAACTTGCCCATTTTTGGAATTTGTTTGGGTCACCAGATGTTAGCTTTGGCATTAGGTGCAAAAACCATCAAAATGAACCACGGCCATCACGGCGCGAACCACCCTGTCAAAGAACATGAAACAGGCAAGGTTGAAATTACGTCAATGAACCACGGGTTTGCAGTTGACGCACAAACCCTGCCCGAAGGTGTTGAAGAAACACACGTGTCTTTATTCGATGGCTCAAACTGTGGTATTCGTTTAAAGGGACGTCCTGTTTTCTCGGTTCAGCACCACCCCGAAGCATCGCCAGGTCCGCAAGATAGTTTTTACCTGTTCGAACGTTTTGCCGCGTCAATGGCGTAAACGTTTAATCAAACTTTAACAAATTTATGTCTCCTCTATCATCAGGTAGAGGAGATTTTTTTGTCTGTTGCAGCGCGCAAAGTGTCAAACCCGCGTTCAATGCGGCGCCGCGAAAATCGCGGGCGCCCTTTGGGCCAAAT
>JAYPUL010000007.1:49432-58878 GCA_038134005.1 Paracoccaceae bacterium
GGCCAAATTTTGGTCGCCCATCAATTCAATAGCCCAGAGGAAATTTGCGAGGCATTAGCGGCGCAATCTGGGGGTGGCGTGGCCGTTCGAGACTGTGACTTTTCCGGTCCTGTTCCTAGTGCCCCTGAATTTTGGATAAAAACAGGGTGCATGCCTTGGGCGAAAACAAAAACAGGTTGGAAAGTAGCGGCCAGCAATCCGCGTAATGTCGAAAAACACCGGGATGAAATTGCCGAATATTTGGGTAAGTTTGATATTATCTGGGCAAGTCATGAACAAATCCAAACCGCACAAACCAAACATTTTCGTGGTCATTTGTTATCCCAATCGGAAAACGGGCTTGCCGAAGATATGTGATGTCGAAATTTTTCAACGAAATCTGCGCGCTGGTGGGTTTTGGGGGTTATTACCCTTGCGATTGGCTCGATTATATTTTCCCAAAACCCATTGATCCTTTTTCATGGTGCTTTGGTGATGGCAATGATTGGTATTGTCCTTTCTGTCACCTTGAAGATATCCATTTTGGCGGCTAAGCCCGCCAATCCACAAGATAAGGTTTATTTTCCCGACCCAATTCAAACGCAAATGATATTGCCAACCGTTTCGATCCTCGTTCCATTATTCCGAGAAACAAAAATAGCGGAACGATTGGTCGAACGTTTGAAAATGTTGGATTATCCCCGATCCCATTTAGATGTCATTTTGCTGTTAGAAGAAAGTGATCCACAAACGCACAGGGTTTTGACAAGAACGGCTTTGCCAAGTTGGATGAGAATTATTGAAGTTCCAAAAGGATCGGTTAAAACCAAACCACGGGCCATGAATTATGCTTTGCCGTTTTGCAAAGGTGAAATCATTGGCATTTATGATGCTGAAGATGCGCCTGAACCTGATCAATTGGTCAAGGTTGCGACACAATTTGCACAATCCTCCCCAGACACTGTTTGCCTGCAAGGACGGCTAGATTTTTACAACTCACATTCAAACTGGATGGCGCGATGTTTCACCATAGAATACGCCAGCTGGTTTCGCATGATATTACCACGCCTTGTTTCACTGGGTGGCGTTATTCCATTAGGTGGAACAACACTATTCTTTAGAAAAGCCGCGCTTATTTCGATTGGAGGGTGGGAAGCCCATAACGTGACCGAAGATGCCGATCTAGGCGTGCGGTTGGCCCGGGCCGGATATCGCTGTGACATACTGGATAGCACGACATTTGAAGAAGCAAACAATCGCCCCATCGCATGGATCAAATAACGATCAAGGTGGTTAAAGGGGTATTTGATCACTTACTTAGTGCACATGAAAAACCCTGGGAAATTGTTGGCAGATCTTGGGACATGGAAATTTTTCATGTTTCAGTTGGTCTTTTTACACACTTATCGGGTTCAGCATCGCACCGGTTTTTTGGATTTTATGGATCATCGCGATAGGGGCAATCGGGTTTGACGACCTCGGACTGAACCTCTTTATCTATCGCGGCATTTCGGTAATTTGCATGACGTCATTTGTAATTGAAATGATCGTCAATACGATCGCCGTCCGACAAAGCGGCCACATTGCATTGTCGCGCTGGATCATCACCACATTGGCGTATTTCCCAATGGGCAGCTTTGCAATTTATAAAGGATTTTGGGAACTCTTAACTGCACCGTTTTATTGGGACAAAACCGACCACGGTTGATACCCTAATGACGTTTTGCATCTAATTTCAATCGGGTCATGAAAGCCACGGAGATATGTTGCCGCAATGCTTCGTATGCTTTGGACTGATCGCCAGCGACAATTGCGTTCACAATATCTTGGTGTTCTTGCATAGCGACTTCGCCACGTCCTTCTGCGGCCAAAGATGTAGTTGCCATCAAGGCCATGGATCTATGCAACAAATCCAATTGCTGCACCAAAAATCTATTGTGGGAAGCAAGATGAATTTGTTTATGGAAACGCCGATTGGCCCGGGCAAGCGCATTGGGATCGTTAACAATTTTACGGTCTTCATCTACCATGTCTTGTAAAACGCGCTTTTCTTCGGACGTAGCATGTTTTGCGGCCAATCTTGCGGCCAAACCTTCTAATTCAGCCCGTACTACATATAGTTCGGCCATTTGATTGTGGTCCAACGACGCCACGATCAAGCTACGCCCATCGCGCGCCAAAAGCGATTGTGTTTCTAGACGCTGTAATGCTTCGCGCACTGGGGTTCGCGATACACCAAGGCGATCCGCCAATTCGCTTTCCACTAACCGATCACCAGGGCGATAAACACCTGTATCAATGGCCTCTAAGATCAGCGTATAAGCGTCTTTATTGGTCGACTTTACTTGTGTCATCTTGCGCTCCGAAATGGTTTTGGTACCCTAAAAGCGCAACGCGAATAAAATCAAGTAAAAGTTTCTATTTCTTGAATATGTCAGGACTTGTAATGCCCAAATCACATTTTTCCCACGTTGAAAGCTGGGTCTTTGATATGGATCACACACTTTATCCTGCTGATAATAGTCTTTTTTCACAAATCGAAGAACGCATGTCCGCATATTTCAAAAAGCTAACTGGGCTCCCAGCCGAGCACGCGGACAATTTACGGCTTAAATATTGGCAAGACTACGGCGCATCTGTTGCCGGCTTGGTCGCAAACCACGATGTTGATGCGGCAGAATTTTTGCACGAGGTTCACCAAATTGATTTTTCAGTATTGTCGCCAAACATGACCTTGAACCAAGCGATTTCCGCCCTGCCAGGTCGCAAAATCGTTTTTACAAATGGCCCAAAAGACTATGCCCATCGTGTGCTTGCCGCATTGGAAATGACTGATCTTTTTGACGGCGTCTTTGGAACTGAACATTGTGATTTGATCCCAAAACCACAACGGCGCGCCTATGAAATCATTTTCAACACGGCCATGATTGATACAGGGACGTCCGCAATGTTTGAAGACAGTGCCCATAACCTTATTGTCCCACATGAAATGGGCATGAAAACCGTTTTGGTACATGGTCAAAGCGAAGACGCGCATATTCATCATCATACTTCATGTTTGCCCAGCTTTTTGCAGAGCTTGATTTAAGTTTTTTTGGCTTTGCAACTCTGGTAATTTAAAGGATCGCACCATATTATTTTGTGAACAAAATAGGACGCAGTGCGATGAAACAAACGGATATTGTGGTATCGGGTGGCGGGCTTGCGGGAATGATAACCGCAATCGCATTTGCGAAAGCAGGATTTGAAACGCTCTGCGTCGACCCAGCCCCACCAATCACAGATAACATGACCGCCGGTGCGGATTTACGTACCACTGCATTTTTGCAACCGGCCCAAGCTTTTTTGAAGGATTTGGGCGTTTGGGATAGATTTGCAACCCATGCAATGCCGTTGGACGTTATGCGGATAATAGATGCGGGCGGTCCTGAAACGCCCCCAACGCCCCGCGTCATAAAGGATTTCAAATCTACCGAACTTTCCGATTTACCCTTTGGTTGGAACATTCCAAACTGGTTAGCACGGCGCGTATTATTGGAGCACATGTCGGGTTTTGATAACCTCAAATTTCTAACAGGTCTGCGGTGCCAAACGCTTTTCACGCGGGAGACCGAAGCACGCGTCGGATTATCCGACGGATCACAGTATCGAACAAAGTTGGTCATTGCTGCGGATGGACGCGGATCGCAGATGCGCGAACAAGCAGGGATAGACGTAAAAACCACACGCTTCGGACAGAAAGCGTTGGCCTTTGCGGTGACGCACCCAGTCCCACATGAAAACGTATCAACGGAAATTCATCGATCGGGCGGTCCATTTACATTGGTTCCCCTGCCCGATCTGGATGGCACGCCATCGTCCGCGATTGTATGGATGGAACATGGTCCGAATGCGGCACGGCTTGCAGCACTTTCCGATGATGCCTTTAACGCCGAAATGACCGAAAGGTCGTGTGGAATTTTTGGGCCTTTAACGGCCGCTTCACGCAAAACCGTTTGGCCCATTATCGCGCAAATCGCCCAGCGTATCAGCGCCCAGCGCGTCGCATTAGTCGCCGAAGCAGCCCATGTAGTTCCCCCAATCGGTGCGCAAGGCTTAAACATGAGCTTGAATGATATTCGTGCACTGCGTGATCTTGCCGTGGCAGATCCACAAAATCTTGGATCTTCTGTGATGTTGAATGCCTATCACGATCAACGATATCGCGACATCGAGACGCGCGTTCAAGGTATTACGTTGTTAAACAAAACATCCATGACAGAAGCGCAGCCGTTTCGTGATTTGCGCGCCGGCGCAATAAACGCGCTCTACGCTTTACCACAAATCCGAAAGGCTTTGATGCAAATGGGTCTGGGCACGGCATAAATCGTGTTATTGTTGGGGCTTTGCCCCAAACCCCAGGATATTTGCGGGACAGAAAATGGCCTAGCTTTTTTCAACTTTCAGTCCCGATAGCCGTCGCGACACCCAGAGCGTTAGAGCACCTGTTCAAGCGCCTGCGTTAAACGTGCGAGAGTGGCATCAACATTATAGAGTTTGTCCAACCCAAAAAGGCCAAGTCGAAAGGTCATAAAATCGGCGGGTTCGTCACAAGCCAGTGGAACACCCGCAGCAATTTGCATCCCAAGCGGCAAGAATTTAGATCCGTTTTGTACAGCTGGATCGGTCGTATAACTTACTACGACACCCGGCGCACCAAAACCGTTGGCCGCGACCGATTTAACGCCCTTCTCGGACAAAAATTGGCGCACGCGATTGCCCAATTCCCATTGTGCCGTGCGCAGTTTTTCGAAGCCATATTCGCGCGTTTCAAGCATCGTATCACGAAATGCCTTAAGTGCGTCTGTTGGCATAGTGGCATGATAGGCATGACCACCATTTTCGTAAGATTGCATGATCGCATGCCATTTTTTTAGATCAATCGCAAAGCTGTCCGATGTCGTGTTTTCCATCCGTGCCAGTGCACGGTCGGACAGCATCACAAGACCCGCCGATGGCGACGCGGACCAACCTTTTTGAGGTGCAGAGATTAAAACATCCACACCTGTGGCTTTCATATCGACCCAAACACAGCCTGAGGCAATACAATCAAGCACCATCAGCGCACCCACATCATGCGCGGCCGTGGCCATGCGCGTGATGTAGTCATCCGGCAGTATTACTCCGGCAGAGGTTTCAACGTGGGGTGCAAATACAATATCCGGACGTTCGTCGCGAATCTTGGCTTCGACTTGGTCAATCGGCGCGGGTTGGAACGGTTCGGCGGTACCGTTCCCGGTGCGGCGTGCTTTTAAAACATCGACGGTTTGTGCATTTTTTGCCGCATCAAAAATCTGGCTCCATCGATAGGAGAACCAACCATTGCGTACCACGAGGACTTTGGCATCCTTTCCAAATTGGCGGGCCACCGCTTCCATCGCGAAGGTCCCACCACCGGGCACCAAAGCGGTTGCATCGGCGTTATAGACCTCTTTCAGCATAGAAGAAATGTCACGCATGACCTGTTGAAATTGCTTGGACATATGGTTCAATGAGCGATCCGTAAATACAACGGAAAATTCCAATAACCCGTCTGGGTCAACTGTATTCAAGAGTGCGGCCATGAGACATTCCTTTTTCTGAGTTGCAGCAGTCGTAGCGGGTTTAGCCTTCAAAAGCAAAGTCTACTTTTGCATACATATTATCGCAAAATGCGACATATTCACGATATTGAATTTTGATATTTATTTCAACGTTCATTTCGTATACGGTCGCGTACAAATCGGAGGAAAAAATGCATCACACTATTGTAATCGTGGGTGGCGGCGCAGGCGGAATTGCTGCGGCGGCAAGCCTTTTAAAACGTAACAAGTCACTAGACATCGCTATCATTGAACCAAGCGATAGCCATTATTATCAACCCGGTTGGACAATGGTTGGTGGAGGTATTTTTCACGCCCAGCAAACAGTTCGCCCAACCCATTCGGTCATGCCGTCCCGCGTCACACATATCAAAGGCGCTGTTGCAACGTTTCAACCAGAAGACAACACCGTCACGTTGGAAAACGGCGATGTCATCGGGTATGACTATATGATTGCTGCACCAGGTCTAAAATTAAATTGGGCCGGGATCGAAGGGTTAGAAGCAACTCTGGGCAAAAACGGTGTAACGTCGAATTATCGTTTTGATCTGGCACCATACACATGGAAATTGGTTCAACAAACCAAGGCGGGCAAAGCCATTTTCACCCAGCCGCCCATGCCAATCAAATGTGCCGGAGCGCCACAAAAGGCGATGTATCTGTCGTGTTCCGAATGGGAAAAACAAGGCGTTTTGAACAACGTTAATGTCGAATTCTGCAATGCGGGCCCTGGTTTGTTTGGCGTGGCGGATTACGTTCCACCTTTGATGGAATATGTGAACCGGTACGGCGCAAAATTGACCATGAATAGCAAATTAATCAAGGTCGATGGCGACAAGAAAATCGCGACGTTCGAAGGCACCGATGCAGATGGCAATCGCACAATTGTTGAAAAAGAATTCGACATGTTGCACGTGGTCCCCCCACAAACGGGGCACGATTTCGTCGTTGGCAGCCCGATTGCGAACGATGCGGGTTGGATCGATGTGGACCAGCATAGCCTGCAACACAATACATACAAAAACATCTTTGGCATGGGTGACGGTTGTTCCACGGCCAACGCGAAAACCGCCGCAGCAGCCCGTAAACAAGCACCAATCGTTGCTGCAAACCTGTTGCGCGTGATGAAGGGTCAAGATCCCGTGTATCATTACGACGGATATGGATCATGCCCTTTGACAGTAGAAAACGGCAAAGTGATCTTGGCCGAATTCGGTTACGGCGGAAAAATCATCCCATCCTTCCCATGGGACAGCACAAAACCCCGCAAACTGGCATGGATCCTGAAAGCGGGCTTGTTGCCTTGGATGTATTGGAACGCAATGTTAAAAGGACGCGAATGGCTGGTTGCGCCAAAAGCGGCGCCAAAAGCGTAAGACGCATTTGATCGAAAACGCCCGCATCGCGCGGGCGTTTTTCATAGTGGGCCTAGGCGTTTTTCTTCAGACAATAAAACGTTTGCCTCTAAATCCCCTGCCCCGGGCAAAGTCATTATGCGCCGCCGCAAAACCCGTTCAAAATCAGAAATATCACGCGCCACAACGCGCAAGCGATAATCATACATGCCCAAAACGTGTTCGACGGTTTGCACTTCGGGGATGGCGGTCACGGCGCGTTCGAAATCATCCAAGCTAATACGCCCCTTGGTGGCCAATTTAACGCCCAAGAAAACCGTCACCCCGAGGCCCAACTTTTCTTGATCCAACACCAGACGTTCGGATTTGATCACGCCCAAATCAGACAATCGTTTGATACGGCGCCATGTTGCGGGTTGCGATAGGCCCAATTCTTTGGCCAAAGCACCGGCACTTTTTCCGGCATCTCGGGAAAGGTCGCGCAAAATCGCGCGATCGATGTCATCCAATGCAATCATATCGGCAAACCTTCGGCAGTTTTGATGCGTGCGACATGCATCAATGCTTCGATCTCGGCAATGTGCGGCAGCGTTAAGATTTGATTGCGATAGATGGTTTGATAATGCGGCATGTCGCGGGCAATCACGGATAGTCGCACATCAACCCGGCCTAGAAAGGTTTGAATTTCGATCACCTCGCGCACCAAACGTGCCGCTTCGATGAAATCGTCAAACGCCCGCGGTTGCGTTTTATCCAAGGTAATGCGCAACGATACCTCAACCTCATACCCCAAGGCATGCCAATCAATTACGATTTCTCGCCCTTTGATGACCCCGTCATCACGCAACCGCGCCAAACGACGCGACGCAACGGCAGGTGTCGTTGTGGCACGATCCGCCAATTCTGCCATGGGCATCGCTGGGTCAACCTGATAATGGCGCAGAATGCGCCGATCCAGATCATCAAGCATAAATTTTACCTTATTTCATAATTTTGCGCATATTTATCACGTAAATATTGAAATTAACAGCAACAAAGATACCCTTATTCCTAAATAATGCCTATCCTGCGCCCATCACCACATGAGATAAGGAAAATATCATGCGCGTATATTATGATCGCGATTGCGACGTAAACCTAATCAAAGAAGCAAAAGTGGCAATCTTGGGCTATGGTTCCCAAGGTCACGCTCACGCATTGAACTTGCGTGATTCAGGCGCGAAAAACGTTGTTGTTGCCCTGCGCGAAGGATCCCCTTCTGCGAAAAAAGCAGAAGCAGAAGGCCTAAAAGTTATGGGCATCGCAGAAGCAGCCGCATGGTGCGACGTCATCATGTTCACCATGCCCGACGAATTGCAGGCAGAAACATATAAAAAATATGTCCACGACAACATTCGTGACGGTGCAGCAATCGCATTCGCGCACGGTTTGAACGTGCATTTTGGTTTGATTGAACCAAAGCCAGGCGTTGACGTCATCATGATGGCGCCAAAAGGCCCAGGTCACACCGTACGTGGCGAATATGTCAAAGGCGGCGGCGTTCCTTGTTTGGTCGCGGTTCACCAAGACGCAACAGGCAAAGCGTTGGAAATCGGTCTGTCCTATTGTTCTGCAATCGGCGGCGGTCGTTCGGGCATCATCGAAACAAACTTCCGCGAAGAATGTGAAACCGACCTGTTCGGCGAACAAGCTGTTCTTTGCGGTGGCTTGGTTGAACTGATCCGTTGTGGGTTTGAAACATTGGTCGAAGCAGGCTACGCACCTGAAATGGCCTATTTCGAATGTCTGCACGAAGTGAAATTGATCGTTGACCTGATCTATGAAGGCGGCATCGCAACTATGGATTATTCGATCTCGAACACTGCGGAATACGGTCAATACGTCACTGGCCCACGCATTCTGCCATACGACGAAACAAAAGCGCGCATGAAAGCGGTTTTGACCGACATCCAACAAGGTAAATTCGTTCGTGACTTTATGTTGGAAAACGCTGTTGGCCAACCAACATTGAAAGCGTCACGTCGCGCAAACGATGAACACCTGATCGAAGAAACAGGTGCCAAATTGCGTGAAATGATGCCTTGGATTTCCAAAGGCAAAATGGTTGATAAATCCAAGAACTAATCGAATATACTTTCGGTAAGTTTAAGGCGGTCCTTTGGGCCGCCTTTTTCTTTCCTATATCCTAAGTTCCACAGTTAGCCCTGTAAAAGCAATGACTTCTGCGTCGTTCTCTAAATTATCAAATCGAAAATTTCAGACGGTACTGCAAAATGAAAACGCGTTTATGCTCATCTTTAGGGGCATGTATTCCGAATAGTAACGGCCATATCTTTGTCACTGGCGTGAGCTTGTTTCTGGCCTGTAGCGCTGCACAGGCGGGCGGGTCTTGGGCACCAACAGATGGCAATAGCGTCTCTGCGACCAACTCAGTTGCAGGTGGCATCAATAACTCGGTTACGGGCCAAGGCGCAGTAGCATTGGGCGTTAA
>JAYPUL010000007.1:58978-79840 GCA_038134005.1 Paracoccaceae bacterium
TGTTTGTCACGGTCGCGTCCAATGTTGCGGCTGCGCAAACTGCGCCTGAAATGGGCTGGACACTGGGATGTAGCACCACCCACAAATGCACCCTGATCAATGAAGTGGTGGCAAAAGATACTGGGCTCACAACACGGCTAGAATTAACGATGGCTGAAGGCACCACCAGTTTGGTAGTAATGTCTCCGTTAGGCATCGACCTTCAGGCTGGGATTACCTTGCAAGTTGATGAGGGGCGCACGTTATCGATCGCGCCTAAAACGTGCGAAGTTTTTGGATGTGTCTTTTACATTAAGCCCGACCAAACCCTGATCAACGCGTTTCAGACGGGGCAACGGGCGCACGTTCGCTTTATATCGGCCGATAAGACGATTTCGTTCGACATGCCCCACTACATGAACGGGTTCGCCGCAAATTTCGTCGCCTTGGAAAAACTTGCACGCCCCTAGGGTCGTCATCCCATTGGGCTGCAAAGTTCCACCAAAACACCGTTCGGCGCCCGCACATATGAAACAACTTGGCCCCAAGGTTTTTGGGACGGCTTGGAAACCTCAACCCCACCGGCCGCAAGGGCCGCGGTATGTGCAGCAGTAACATCATCAGTAACGAGCGCTATTTCCATACCTAGTGGTATAGGATTGTCCGCCCGCACATACCCATTTGGAAAATGGCCATCCGCCATTGAAAAATTTGCGAAAGCCAACACCGTCTGGCCCGTGTCTAATTCGCCATAAGTATGTGTTTCATGCAAAAATCGGCGCTTCATCGAAAATGCTTTTTCAAAAAATTCCAATGATTTCTCAACATTTTCAACATATGCAATGCAATAACCAAATGTAATCATGTTACCCTCTCAAGTCATCATCCAGGTGGTCGTCCATTCAATGCCGCGATGTCAAGCGAATTTGGCCTTGCGCTCATTCATCCGCTGGCCTCTATTAGCGAAAAGAGGATATAAAATGACATTGCAAATTCGCGCACTAAGACAAAATGATTATGACCAATGGCACCACCTTTGGAACGCTTATCTGCAGTTTTATGAAACCTCTGTGCCAGAAGAAATTTACCAATCCACTTTTGGCCGCTTGATTGACCGCGCCCGAACGACGCAAAACGCACTTGTGGCGGAAATGGATGGCGCATTGGTTGGCTTGGTCCATTACATTTATCACCCGCACAACTGGAAACTTGAAGATGTCTGTTACCTTCAAGACCTGTTTGCCGACCCGTCGGTTCGAGGAACAGGAATCGGCCGTGCGCTGATTGAAGCGGTCTATCAGGCCGCCGATGCGAATGGCACGCCAACAGTGTATTGGTTAACCCAAGACTTCAACAAAACCGCGCGCGTCCTTTATGATCGTATTGCGACCGTTAGCCCATTCATTAGATACAATAGGTAAAAACAATGACGCCACATATCAATGCAAAGCCAGATGACATTGCCGAAACCATTTTAATGCCTGGCGACCCACGCCGCGCTAAATGGGCCGCCGAGAATTTTCTAACCGATGCACGTTTGGTGAATGAAGTCCGCGGCATGTTTGGGTACACCGGCACGTATAAAGGCAATCGTGTCACCATACACGGATCAGGTATGGGCATGCCATCCTTGTCAATTTATGCAAACGAATTGATCACGTTTTACGGCGCTAAAACATTAATCCGTATTGGGTCATGCGGTGCGATGCAGCATGACGTCAAGGTGCGCGATGTGGTGATTGCAATGACTGCAACGACGATGTCCACACCGTCGCGCGGCATAATGCGCGAATTGAATTTCGCACCATGTGCCGATTATACGCTTTTGGAAAAGGCGGTCCATGCCGCACGCTTCAAAGGCACGCCGACACATGTCGGCGGAATTTATTCATCCGACGTTTTTTATGATGAACGCCCTGACTTAACCGAAATCATGACACGTCACGGTGTCTTGGGCGTCGAAATGGAAGCGGCCGAGCTATATCTTGTTGCTGCGCGGCATGGCGCACGGGCTTTGGCAATTTGTACGGTATCTGATCACCTATTAACTCACGAAGCGCTGCCGCCAGAAGATCGCGAAAAATCATTCGGCGATATGGTTGAAATCGCGTTAGAGGCTGCATTTTCATAGCCCATAAGCGCGGTAACATTGGTGCAAGAAAATTTGAGTTCACATAATTTTCTTGCAGCCGCCCATCATCCGTTCCACTGTTGCGCAAAACAGAGGGGGAAATTGATGCCAGCTTTATCGAAACGTGATTGGGTCCCACCGCATGCCGAAACCCTAATCCAACGAATTGCATCGCGTACAAGTACGCAAGTAAGTTCAGCCATAGCGCACCACGTTGAAGACTTGGCACGGATCAATCGCGTGATCCATGAACGCGATTGTTTCAATCTAAACCCTGCAACCAATGTTATGAACCCCCGCGCCGAAGCACTTTTGTCAAGCGGGATCGGCACACGCCCCTCGTTAGGGTACCCGGGCGATAAATACGAAATGGGGCTAGAGGCGGTTGAGGAGATCGAAATCATAGCGGCCGAGTTGGCTGCAGAAGTTTTTGGCGCGAAATACGCCGAAATTCGCGTACCATCGGGTGCGATCGCAAACCTGTATGGGTTTATGGCGCTTTGTAAACCTGGGAATGCAATCATCGTTCCTCCGGCGACGATTGGCGGTCATGTCACACATCACATCGATGGCTGTGCGGGTCTCTATGGCTTGATTTCGCACGCAGCACCCATCAATTCAGACGGCTACACGATTGATATTGACGGCCTGCGGGCAATGGCACACGCAACAAAACCTAAGATCATTACGATTGGCGGCAGCTTGAATTTATTACCCCATCCGGTCGCTGAAATCCGCGCCATAGCTGACGAAATTGGCGCCTATGTCCTGTTTGACGCCGCGCATCAATGCGGCATCATCGCAGGCGGCGCGTGGGAAAACCCATTGGACCTTGGTGCCGATATCATGACGATGAGCACTTATAAATCGCTTGGCGGCCCGCCTTCGGGTTTGATTGTCACAAACAATTCTGACATCGCTCAGAAATTGGACAAAATTGCCTTTCCCGGGATGACCGCCAATTTTGACGCGTCTAAATCAGCGGCTCTGTCAATCAGCTTGTTGGATTGGCGTGATCATGGGCATGCCTATGCGTCCACTATGATTGACCTATCAACGGCCTTGGCGCATGCCTTAGAACAACATGATATCCCGCTATTTCAAACATCAAAAGGACCTACCCAGTCGCATCAATTCGCCATTCTTGCGGCGCCTTTTGGTGGTGGCCAAACCGCATCAAAAAAATTGAGAAGCGCTGGTTTCCTGGCGTGTGGCATCGGCCTTCCTGTGCCCGAGTTTCCGAATGATTTGAACGGCTTACGGATCGGAACGCCTGAATTGGCGCGTTGGGGGATGACGACATCAGATATGTCAAAACTGGCTGACCTCATCACACAAGCGTTGCGATCAAACAATCCATCTACATTGGCGCAACAAGTTGCGCAATGGCGCGCCACATTTGATCGCATGCATTTTATACATCACAGTTAATCAACGCCCGTGCGTTCGGTCATAAGCGTTCAACGCGGGTGGCTGCCACCTCTCTAACGCCTTCTGCTGTGGTGCAAAAACCTCTACCAACAATGGGTGACATCGCGCGACATCAGAGGAATGTTCAGATGAACAATCCCCACCTGGACAGGCCGATAAAACCCCCAATAAATCAATCTCGGCAAAAAACTCTAAATAATCGCCTGCGCGGACAGGGCTTGCTTTCATAAAATATTGGCCAGTATCGCGGGTAAACCCTGTACACATGAAAACGTTTAGAACGTCATGCACATGCGGCTCTGCCTCTTCCAATGACATCCCTGTTGCATCCGCAAACGCGCGCGTTAAGTTCGAATGACAACAATGATGATATTGAGCACCTGACAAAAGATTGCAGGTGTAGGGATCACATCTCGTCCCAATAACATCATGCACAGACCCGCCATAGGGATCTATCCCATACCAAGACAAGGTATCGTGGACGATGGTCGCCATCGGGCGTAACGCAGGAAACGACGACCACATGCGTTCACCAACCGATATATGTGTCCCGTGAAGTGCGCGGGTTTTTCCCGAATAAAACCGCTCCGTAAGATTATGCGCATTCCAAAGGTTTAAATCCCCAACCTGCGGACCGTCCACGCAACTTATGCGAAAAAATTGCCCCGCAGACACGCGAAACGATGCCGCATCCCGCGCGGCAACCATAACCTCAGACACCTTAACTGCCCCTGTACGCGCACGTGCGTAACACTCCAAATCAGGCCGCGGCAGCGTTTCATTTGGATAACAAATGACAGGCGCGATTTTACGACGCGCTTCTGCGTCTTTTGGTTCAAACGTCATGCTTTGACCTTTCACATGTCTTTGGCAGTTGTTCACTTTTCTGGAATAGTTCGGCTCCACAATAGGCACACATCCAATATATTTCGCCGCTACGATCCCGACGTGAATTGCGTCGCCAACGACAATTTCTCATCTCTCGCTTTGACAAAATTGCGACGAAAACAAACCCAAGAGCCAGTCCCAGAATGATATGCATTTTAACCTCATTTTTTTGTCAAAAAATATCCTGGGGTTTGGGGCCACGCCCCAAAGAAAAACGCGGCGAGATAACCGCCGCGTTTGTCGGATCACACCAGTGATCCGAAACATTAAACAGCGCGCTCAACCATCATTTTCTTGATCTCGGCGATCGCCTTGGCTGGGTTCAAACCTTTTGGACATGTTTTGGCACAATTCATAATTGTGTGACAACGATACAGCTTGAACGGATCTTCCAATTGATCCAACCGTTCACCCGTTGCTTCATCACGGCTGTCAATAATCCAACGATAAGCGTGCAACAATGCTGCTGGCCCCAGATAACGATCGCCGTTCCACCAATACGATGGACATGATGTCGAACAAGATGCGCACATCACGCATTCATAAAGACCATCCAATTTTTTGCGATCTTCGATGGATTGCCGCCACTCTTTTGCTGGGCGGTTTGTCTTGGTTTCCAACCACGGCATTATAGAGGCATGTTGCGCATAGAAATGCGTTAGATCTGGGATCAAGTCTTTGACAACTGGCATGTGTGGCAACGGATAAATTTTCACATCACCCTTGATTTCGTCCATACCATAAATACAGGCCAGAGTGTTAATTCCGTCGATATTCATAGCGCAAGACCCACAAATACCTTCGCGGCATGATCGACGGAACGTCAACGTTGGATCAATTTCGTTTTTAATCTTGATCAAAGCGTCCAAAACCATAGGGCCGCATGTATCCATATCTACAAAATATGTATCGACCCGTGGGTTTTCCCCGTCATCAGGTGTCCAACGATAGATCTGGAATTTCCGCACATTGCCGGCACCCGCAGGCTTTGGCCATGTCTTACCCGTTTTGATACGGGAATTTTTTGGAAGCGTAAATTCAACCATGATAGGAGTCCTCTCTTTTCAGGAACATCATTCCAATGTTATGCACCATCCCGATGCTTTTCAAAAACGGATCGGCGCAAAGCGTGGATCTTTTGGATGGTACAATAAACTTGTGTTTGTGCGACGCGGTACTCATTTTGCCAACAATTCCGTGCCTTTGTCTGCAAAGCACTGAACCGTACCAGGTCGGTTTGCGATGTCAGACACCAATTTAATCGTATCAGCCGACGGAGACGTCACCACATCCCGCGAAATTGTTAAAACTTCGTCCAATTCTGCGTTATCGATGATACAATCTGTCACCAAAGATGCATTCAGCTGCGGGAATTGCCGTTCAACGGCAGCGTTGATCACCATCTTTGCCGCGCCGCGCTCGACATCTTGGCCGGATTGCTGAATGGCGTCACCGCCACCACAGCCAACTACCATGAATAATGCCCCTATAATTGCAGCAAAGCGCATCATATCAGAACGTCCGCGCTTTGGGTGCAATGGTTTTTAGACTGATACCACCGTCGGCCTCTGTCGTAAGCGGATCGACGATAACGGGACGATAGGATAGATCAACTTTGTTACCATCGACACGGCTGACGGTATGAACGCGCCAATTGTCATCATCACGCGTTGTGAAATCTTCGTGTGCATGTGCGCCACGGGATTCTTTGCGCGCCTCTGCACCGACGATTGTTGCCAAAGCGTTTGGCATCAAGTTGGTCAATTCCAATGTTTCCATCAGGTCAGAGTTCCAAACCAAACTACGGTCGGTCACTTTTACATCACCCATTTTGCCCGCAATTTCGGTCATTTTAGCGACACCTTGCGAAAGGGTTTCTGATGTGCGGAATACGGCCGCGTCTGCTTGCATGGTTTTTTGCATTTCCAAACGCAGTTCCGCCGTTGGCGTGCCACCTTTTGCATTGCGCAAACCGTCAAAGCGATCAAATGCCTTGTCAATAGAGGCTTTGTTCAAGACTGGATTTGGGGTCTCAGGATTGACGACTTTGCCTGCTCGTATCGCAGCGGCGCGACCAAAGACCACCAAGTCGATCAAAGAGTTTGACCCCAAACGGTTTGCACCATGTACAGACGCACAACCCGCTTCGCCCACAGCCATCAGGCCTGGAACGACACCTGTTGGATTATCGGCGGTCGGGTTCAACACCTCGCCCCAATAGTTGGTTGGGATACCGCCCATGTTGTAATGCACGGTTGGCAAAACTGGGATCGGTTCCTTGGTAACGTTTACACCTGCAAAAATTTTCGCAGATTCGGAAATACCTGGCAAACGCTCTGCCAGTGCTTCGGCGGGCAAGTGAGAAAGGTTCAGGTGAATGTGATCACCACCTGCGCCAACACCGCGCCCTTCGCGGATTTCCATGGTCATACAGCGGGAAACATAGTCACGCGGCGCCAAATCTTTGTAGTGCGGCGCGTAACGTTCCATGAAACGTTCACCTTCTGAGTTGGTCAGATAACCACCCTCGCCGCGCGCGCCTTCAGTGATCAAACAGCCAGAGCCATAGATCCCGGTTGGGTGAAATTGCACGAATTCCATATCCTGCAACGCCAGCCCCGCACGTGCGACCATACCGCCACCGTCACCGGTACAGGTATGCGCCGATGTCGCGCTAAAATACGCACGGCCATAGCCGCCCGTCGCCAAAACAACCATTTTGGCGTTAAAGACGTGGAATGTGCCATCGTCCAGTTTCCAACACACAACGCCTTGGCATTGGCCATCGTCGGACATGATCAGATCAATCGCGAAATATTCGATATAGAATTCCGCGTTGTTTTTCAGCGACTGACCATAAAGCGTGTGCAAAATCGCGTGACCGGTGCGGTCAGCAGCGGCACAGGTACGTTGTACGGGGGGACCTTCGCCAAATTCAGTAGTATGGCCACCGAATGGACGTTGGTAAATTTTGCCTTCCTCTGTACGGCTGAAAGGAACGCCGTAATGTTCCAATTCGTAAACCGCTTTGGGGGCTTCGCGCGCAAGGTATTCCATTGCATCGGTATCGCCCAACCAATCGGACCCTTTAACAGTGTCATACATGTGCCATTGCCAATGGTCAGGCCCCATGTTGGACAACGATGCCGCAATGCCGCCTTGGGCCGCAACAGTGTGGGACCGCGTTGGAAAAACTTTTGTCACACACGCCGTGCGCAAACCTTGTTCAGCCATGCCCAAAGTCGCACGCAAGCCAGCACCACCGGCACCAACCACAACGACGTCATATTCATGTGTTTCGTATTTATATTCTGCCATTGTCTTTGCCTCTTAAAGTGCCAATTTCGCGATCGCGAACAGACCCGTTGCCATTGTGGCATAGGCCAAACACTTTACCAAAATGATTGCGATTTTTTCAGCTGCGCCATGCACATAATCTTCGATCAAAACCTGTGCGCCTGATTGGAAATGTTCCAAACCAATGATCAATGTCAAAGCCGCCACGATTGCGGGGAAAGGGTTCGCGTAGTACGCGACAACCGTTTCATAGCTTTCGCCGACAACCGAACCAAAAGTGAAAACGAAAAGTGGGATCAGGATTAACAACGCGACCGCGCTGACTTTCATCGCCCAAAAATGTGCGGTTCCTGATTTTGCGCTGCCCATGCCAACGGCGCGCTTGCGGTCTGTTAGATAACGCATCAATCTCTCCTTATAGAACTGCGACTGTGATCACAGTCAAAGCAAATGACCCGATTATCAGAACCCAGCCCAATTTGTATGCTGTTGGAATATCAAGACCGATCGCATAATCCCAAATCAAATGCCGGATACCGCCCAATGTGTGGTACCAAATCGCCCATATTGAACCAAGCATAACCAATTGGCCAAACCAGCTTGTCATGACCGCATCAGCCATAGCAAAATATTCTGGCGACGTCGACGCAGCAAGCAGCCACCAAACACTCAACAAAGCACCCGCAATTAATGCGTTACCAGTGATACGGACAAAAATAGACGTCATCGACGTCATTTGCGGACGATAAATCGTCAAGTGCGGAGAAAGAGGACGATTGCCCCGGTTCACGTCTGCCATGATATCTAGCCTTTCGTTCACGAGCCTATTGGCCAAGCATGCTTAGCCTAAACTACGACTTCATTAGCCGATTATTTTAATGAAAACAGCCCTAAATAGGGTGTTAGCGGTAAAAATAATGCAATGAGACCCTTTGTGATCACACTCAATATTTTAGTGATCACAAAATATTGTGCAACTGCGGCACACTTGATGCGGTTACTTGACCGTGAATTTCATTGCAATTCGGCAGATGCCCCCAAGCATATGACCCGTTTCAAAAAACACGGTCTTAAATGATTTTGCGCGCAAGCCTCAAAGCGCGTTCAAAATAGGAAAC
Source organism: Paracoccaceae bacterium (assembly GCA_038134005.1). Classification (GTDB taxonomy): domain Bacteria; phylum Pseudomonadota; class Alphaproteobacteria; order Rhodobacterales; family Rhodobacteraceae; genus CAJXSD01. The sequence continues at coordinate 67,823 of JAYPUL010000007.1, forward strand.
TTACACGAAAAATTCAGATAATAGTCGTCGTCATGCTTTGGCGTCAGACGTAGGTCACCGAAACCCGATTTACATGCAGTACGACAAAACTCGATAACCTGAATAACCCATAGCGGGGATGCATCAACGGCAATAAATTCTTGATAGAACTGCATTTGAATAAAAATTTATCATCAAAATGATAAGGCAATACCCTGTTGACGAAATGGGTCAACAAACTTTTAGATTTCAATATCCATCGATTGCCACCCACACAAAATTGGATGATTTCATCTCAAATTTTGCCAAGCATTCAACCATCGTCAGCGCAACACAAGTGACGGCCACATTGCCGCTTACTTATTTATATGAACGCAAGCTAAAAATTCAAAAACCAAACCTAGGATTTAGCCTAAAGTGGCATAAGCGCCCAATAATCCAGGTCTAACAAAACATCGGAATTATATTTTCCATCCTCAGTCCGAAGGGTTTTGGGATGTGTGCCTTTTGTTGCGACCAATCGCAATCTCAACGCCCCCACACCCGGCGCAGGCGTTTCGGCTTTGTCCAAGACCTCGGTCCAGACTTTGACCGTATCACCGGCAAAACATGGGTTGGCATGCGCACCGCCATTCAAACCGACAATCATTTGCGCGTTTGCCAGCCCGTTGAACGACAATGCGCGCGCCATCGAAATAACATGACCGCCATAGATCAAACGCTGTCCATCAGGGCGGAACGTTGCATCAAAATGCACCTTAGCCGTATTTTGCCACAGGCGCGTGGCGATCATGTGTTCGGCCTCTTCAATCGTGACACCATCAACGTGATCGATTATTTCACCGATTTGGTAATCTCCCCAACGGTGGAGTTCGCCTGCAAGGGTGAAGTCATAATTGGAAAAATCCAATCCCTCAGGAATGGAAAGATCTGCAACGTCCAAAGTTTTCTTCAGAACAGGCACCATCGGCGTTGGCGCAGCTGCATCCAAATTGTTTTTGCGCACCATGACCCAACGGACATATTCCATCACGACATCTTCGTTTTGATTTATTCCGCGGGTTCGGACATAAACAACGCCGGTTTTGCCATTGGAATTCTCTTTTAACCCAATAACTTCCGACTCTGAACGCAGCGTGTCGCCCGTGTAGACAGGTTTCAACCAACGCCCTTCAGCGTATCCCAAATTGGCCACCGCATTCAACGATACATCGGGAACAGTTTTACCGAAAACAATATGAAACGCCGCCAGATCATCCAGCGGCGATGAGGGCAATCCACACGCCTTTGCGAATTCATCTGAAGAATACAAAGCATGCCGCGCAGGGTACAGCGCGTGATAAAGCGCACGTTCCCCACCCGACACCGTCCGTGGTACCGCGTGATAGATCACTTGGCCAACAGAATAATCTTCGAAAAATCGCCCAGGGTTGGTTTTTGCCATTATTGCTCTCCTAGCTTCATGTCTGGGGAATAGGTCGCATCGACCATTTTTGTAACCGCTTGGGCACAACGCATTTTGCCAGTGGTTGCATCAAAGGCATATTGCGGATCACCATAAAGTGACCATCCTTTGGATAAAGCTAACGACACTTTGTGACAAAAATCGGATGTGTCTTCTTCGGTCAATAAACGATAAATTGTGTTCATGTCTCAGCTCGGGAAAGGGTGAACGCCAAGGGCGATATGGATTCCGACAATCACAGCAAATGTGACAACGGTGATCACCAAGAATAACCAATCGCGCCCCTTGTCTCCGGGTGCAGGGCGTTCCCATGTTTCTGCACGGTTGATCAAAATCACCGAGACCACAGCCCAGAACAACAGACCACCAAAAAGGATGATCGAGGCCAAATCGCCATTCACCAAAAGATGGGCAAAGGCCCACAGCTTGACCGAAACCAACATCGGATGACGCATCCGACCGCGCAAGCGCCCTTTGGTGTGCGCCATTGCAAATACTGCAACGGCAACAACCATGATCAAATTGTTGATATGGACCATGAACGACGGTGGCGTCCAAATATCAACAAAAGGTGCAGAACGATAGCCATAGATCATCAGCCCAAGACCGATAAACAACAGCAACGCGATCAAACCGCGCCCTTTATCCCCCATCGAGGACCGCAATCCCGGGGTCAAACGTTTCATCCAATGGGGAACGATCCAAAGGATCAAACCAAGTACTAATAGTGTCATAATCTACTCCGCATCTTGTTGGGCAATAGCTTTGGCTTTTGCCAAAGTTTTCTTTGCTGTTACAACATGCAGGTTTTCTACGATTTTACCATCCACAACTGCAACACCCTGGCCCGAGGCTTCTACGTCTTCAAATGCTGCAATTTGGCGTTTGGCCATTTCGATTTCGGCGGCTGATGGTGCAAAACATTCGTTTGCTATTTCAACCTGTGCCGGATGGATTAGTGTTTTGCCGTCAAACCCTAAATCGCGTCCCTGTTCGCATTCTGCGCGCAATCCGTCGTCATCTTTGAATTGGTTGTAAACCCCATCAATCGCAATGACATCATGGGCACGTGCCGCCAACAACATTGTTTGCAACGCCATTTGCATCGGCAACCGATCCGCGCGAAAGCGGCAATTCACTTCTTTCGCCAAATCATTTGTACCTGCGACAAAACCCTGCAAACGCGGATGCGCCGCAATAGCCAACGCATTCATCACGCCCAATGGTGTTTCAATCATCGCCCAGATTGGCTTTTCATTGCCTAATAAATCAGCGACGGCTTGCACATCGTCAGGAGACGCAACTTTGGGGATTAAATATCCATCCGTGTTCGCATCCCGCAGCGCCTCAATATCGCCATGTCCCCAAGCGCTATCAAGACCATTTAGGCGGATCAATTTAAATCGCGCACCATATCCATCCTCTGCCAAAGCGGCTTTCAAAGTTGCCCGTGCTTCAACCTTTGCATCAGGAGAAACCGCATCTTCTAGGTCAAAGATGATCGCATCCACCGGCAAGCTGCGTGCTTTGTCCAGCGCGCGATCCTTGGACCCAGGGATATACAAGACCGACCGAAATGGGCGATTCACACTGTCCATGATTTTCCTCCGCAATAATCTTGCGCGGAAATAGGGCATTTTATAAACAAAAGTTCAAGGGCATTTTTGCCGCAGTGCAGAAATCAGGTCAGCGCTATCCAAATTAACCTTATCCCTGTGATGACCAACAAGGCGTAAGTGAGAGCAAAAAACCACTTCTCAGGCAACCAATGATGCCCTTTTACGCCTAGATACACCCCCAATATCGCAAAAGGTGATAACATGATGTCTAACTTTAACGACTCATACGTGAATAGTCCCAGGAAGGAATACGGAATCGCTTTGGCAATGTTGATCACCCAAAAGATAATTACAGTCGACGCTTGGAATTCTGTTTTGGTGGGTCTTTTCGACAAAAGGTAAACTGCCGCAGGTGGTCCGCCTGCGTGACTTATAAAACTGGTAAAGCCCGCTGCCATCCCTGCGATCAAACCTAGAGCATCGGGCATTGATCGTTCTGTCACTTTGACCCATCCACTGGCGCGCGCCCATTGCCACACAACAAATAACAGGGCTATCATCCCGATGATCAATCGAAAAATATCCGCGTCAACACGTATATAAAGCCAAGCCCCAAGCGCAACGCCGGGTAAGGCCCCGACAACCATCAAAAATGATTCCCGTGGCATCCATTTGCTCCAATATGGTTTAAGGGACGTTACATCCATTAACATCAACAATGGCAGCATAATTCCAATCGCCTGCCCAGGGTCTATGATAGTGGCAAGAATCGCCCCTGCTGCAAAAGCGGCACCAGACCCAAATCCACCCTTTGAAATACCCGCAAACGTCACAGCGAACGCCGCCGTCGCAAAAAAAACTGGATCGGTCATCAGATAGAAAACCCTGCAAAAGCAATATATATTTCGTGGTTTAACCCGATAAGGCGTAAATGAACAGGCGAAGTTTTTTCACGCTGCATCGCAGCACCCTTGCGTCATTGGCGCAAAACGACTACCCAAGCGGCATCAAATTAACCGGACCGGAGAGATTTCCATGGCCAAGGCTAAAATCGCGCTGATCGGCGCAGGACAAATCGGTGGTACACTGGCCCACCTCGCAGCGATCAAAGAATTGGGCGACGTCGTATTGTTCGACATCGCAGAAGGCACCCCACAAGGCAAAGCGTTGGACATTGCTGAATCTGGTCCTTCCGAAGGTTTTGACGGGTCTTTCAAAGGCACCAATGACTACGCCGATATCGCGGGCGCAGATGTGTGCATCGTAACAGCCGGCGTTCCACGCAAACCCGGCATGAGCCGTGATGACCTGTTGGGCATCAACCTGAAGGTCATGAAATCTGTTGGCGAAGGCATCGCAGCGCACGCGCCGAATGCTTTCGTTATCTGTATCACAAACCCGCTGGACGCGATGGTTTGGGCATTGCGCGAATTCTCTGGCTTGCCACACAACAAAGTTGTCGGCATGGCTGGCGTTTTGGACAGCGCACGTTTCCGTCACTTCCTTTCTGTTGAATTCAACGTATCCATGCGCGACGTAACGGCGTTCGTTCTGGGTGGTCATGGCGATACAATGGTTCCATTGGCGCGCTATTCGACAGTTGCCGGCATCCCTCTACCAGATTTGGTCACAATGGGCTGGACCACACAGGAAAAATTGGATGCAATCATCCAACGTACACGTGACGGCGGCGCAGAAATCGTAGGCTTGTTGAAAACAGGGTCCGCATTCTATGCACCTGCAACATCTGCGATCGAAATGGCAGAAGCTTATCTAAAAGACCAACGCCGCCTATTGCCATGTGCGGCATACTGCGATGGTGAATTCGGCTTGAAGGGCATGTATGTTGGCGTACCAACAATCATCGGCGCCAACGGCATTGAGAAAGTTGTCGACATCAAGATGAACAAAGACGAACAAGCGATGTTCGACAAATCTGTCGACGCGGTAAAAGGTTTGGTCGAAGCGTGTAAAGCAATCGACACCACCTTGGCATGAAAGTTTCTTTTTTCTGAAACAAAACCCGTCCATCTTGGGCGGGTTTTTTTTGGTCTTCAATCTGAATGCATCGCTTAACCTGTTAGCGCTAGCCAACTTTATTGAGACTAATCTCTATGAATCATTACAAATTTCATAAATTTTTCAAAGACAGATCGAATAGCAAATTTTGTGATCACATAAAAAATTCATGTGATCACAAATCATAGAAATACTGCTATTAATCGTTTATTTCCTAAAAAACATGTTCTCTGGGCCGTAGCCTTAGGCATAAAGGCGATTAATCGAACTAACACGGGACCAAATTCATGAACATCCATGAGTATCAAGCGAAGGCTTTGCTTCGCAGCTATGGCGCCCCTGTGTCGGACGGACGCGTTGTCCTAAAGGCAGAGGATGCTAAAACCGCAGCCGGTGAATTAGACGGCCCATTGTGGGTTGTCAAAGCACAGATCCACGCAGGTGGCCGCGGCAAGGGCAAATTCAAAGAGGCCGACGCAGGTGAAAAAGGCGGTGTTCGCCTTACCAAATCCGTCGAAGAAGCCGCAAACGAAGCCAAAAAGATGTTGGGCCGCACATTGGTCACACATCAAACTGGTCCTGTTGGCAAACAAGTTAACCGTATCTATATCGAAGCGGGTTCAGGCATCGAACGCGAATTGTACCTTGCATTGTTGGTCGATCGTCAAACGTCGCGGATTTCATTCGTATGCTCGACCGAAGGCGGCATGGACATCGAAGAGGTCGCGGCAAGCACCCCTGAAAAAATTCTATCTTTCGCGGTTGATCCTGCGACGGGATACCAACAATACCACGGACGCCGCATCGCGTTTGCTTTGGGCTTAGAGGGCAAGCAAGTCAAAGAATGCGTCAAGCTAATGGGCATTTTGTACAAAGCATTTGTCGAAAAAGACATGGAGATGCTGGAAATCAACCCGTTGATCGTTGCCGAAGGTGGCAGCTTGAAAGTGTTGGATGCCAAGGTTGGATTTGACGGTAACGCAGTGTATCGCCATCCAGATATCGCAGAATTGCGTGACACAACCGAAGAAGATCCAAAAGAATTGGAAGCATCCAAATACGACCTAAACTACATCGCGTTGGATGGTGAAATCGGTTGTATGGTGAACGGTGCGGGTCTGGCGATGGCCACGATGGACATCATCAAATTGTACGGTGCTGAACCTGCCAACTTCCTTGACGTGGGCGGCGGCGCAACAAAAGAAAAAGTGACCGAAGCGTTCAAGATCATTACATCCGATCCGAACGTAAAAGGCATCCTTGTGAACATTTTCGGCGGCATCATGCGCTGTGACGTTATCGCCGAAGGCGTTGTCGCCGCGGTGAAAGAAGTTGGTCTTGAGGTTCCACTGGTTGTCCGTTTGGAAGGCACGAACGTTGAAAAAGGCAAAGAGATTATCAACACCTCTGGTCTAGACGTTATTGCAGCCGACAACCTGCGCGATGGCGCTGAGAAAATCGTGAAAGCGGTGAAGGGATAAGATCATGGCAGTTCTCGTAAACGAAAATACAAAAGTCATCTGCCAAGGTTTCACCGGATCCCAAGGCACATTCCACAGCGAACAAGCCATTGCATATGGCACCAAAATGGTTGGCGGTGTGACACCTGGTAAAGGCGGTCAAACACACCTGAACCTGCCCGTGTTCAACTCTGTCCACGAGGCTAAGCATGTCACCGAAGCGAATGCGTCTGTGATCTATGTTCCGCCCCCCTTTGCAGCGGATTCAATCCTTGAGGCGATTGACGCCGAAATGGAATTGATCGTTTGTATCACCGAAGGCATTCCAGTTTTGGACATGATGAAAGTCAAACGTGCATTGGAAGGATCTTCCTCGCGTTTGATTGGTCCAAACTGTCCTGGCGTTATCACACCAGACGCCTGTAAAATCGGCATTATGCCCGGTCACATTCACCGCCGCGGATCCGTGGGCGTTGTGTCACGTTCGGGCACATTGACCTATGAGGCCGTGAAACAAACGTCGGATGTTGGTTTGGGCCAATCCACATGCGTGGGCATCGGCGGCGATCCAATCAAAGGGACCGAACACATCGACGTGTTGGAATGGTTCTTGGCGGATGACGAAACCGAATCCATCATTATGATCGGCGAAATCGGCGGTTCAGCCGAGGAAGAGGCCGCGCAGTTCTTGAAAGACGAAGCAAAACGCGGTCGCTCTAAGCCCGTCGCAGGTTTCATCGCAGGTCGCACCGCACCTCCTGGTCGCCGCATGGGTCATGCTGGCGCGATTGTTGCAGGCGGCAAAGGCGGCGCAGACGACAAGATCGAAGCGATGAAATCCGCAGGAATCATCGTTGCCGACAGCCCAGCCGGATTGGGCGAAGCGGTTTTGAAAGCGCTAGGCAAATAAACATACAATGGCCCCGCCTATCAAGGCGGGGTTAATCCCATTTTGGAAGCCCAGTCAGGGAAATCACAATGAACGACCATTCACCGAACGATCAATTCCACGCCTCTAGCTTTATGCAAGGGCACAATGCGGAATATCTAGAACAGCTTTACGCACAATACGCCAACGACCCCAACGCCGTTGACGAAGCGTGGCAAGCATTTTTCCGCGCCATGGGCGATGACGACCTAAGTGTCAAAAAAGAAGCGCAAGGCGCGTCTTGGGCACGCGGCGACTGGCCTCAACAACCAAATGATGATTGGACTGCTGCATTAACGGGCGAATGGCCAGTTGTGCCGGCTGAAGCGAAGTCGGCAGGCAAAAAGATCGCTGATAAAGCTGCCGAAAAAGGCGTCGCAGTCAGCGACGAGTCAATCAAACGTGCAGTGTTGGATTCAATTCGTGCGTTGATGATTATCCGCGCTTACCGCATTCGTGGCCATTTGGCGGCCGATCTTGACCCATTGGGCATGCGCGAAGCGACCAATCACCCTGAGTTAGATCCAAAATCTTATGGCTTCACCGAAGCTGATATGGATCGCCCCATTTTCATCGACAACGTATTAGGTTTGCAAATTGCATCCATGCGTCAGATAGTTGACATCGTGAAACGCACCTATTGCGGCACTTTTGCTTTGCAATACATGCATATTTCCGATCCAGAACAATCAAGTTGGTTAAAGGAACGCATCGAAGGTTACGGTAAAGAAATCACCTTTACCCGCGAAGGCCGCAAAGCGATCTTGAACAAACTGGTCGAAGCCGAGGGTTTTGAAAAATTCCTACATGTCAAATATATGGGCACCAAACGGTTCGGTTTGGACGGCGGCGAATCCCTTATCCCGGCTTTGGAACAAATCATCAAACGCGGCGGGGCAATGGGTGTGAAAGACATCGTATTGGGCATGCCGCACCGTGGCCGTTTGTCGGTCTTGGCAAATGTGATGGGTAAACCATACCGTGCAATTTTCAATGAATTCCAAGGCGGTTCGTTCAAGCCCGAGGATGTAGATGGTTCAGGGGATGTGAAATATCACCTTGGTGCGTCGTCGGACCGTGAATTTGACGGCAACACGGTTCACTTATCCTTGACTGCAAACCCATCTCACCTAGAAGCGGTGAACCCTGTTGTTTTAGGCAAGGTTCGCGCGAAACAACAACAGCTAAATGATGAAGACCGGACACAGGTATTGCCTCTTTTGTTGCATGGCGATGCGGCTTTTGCGGGTCAAGGCGTTGTTGCGGAATGTTTTGGTCTGTCTGGATTGGTTGGTCATAAAACAGGCGGTACAATCCACGTTGTCGTGAACAACCAAATCGGTTTCACGACCGCGCCACATTTTTCACGTTCATCGCCATATCCAACAGATATCGCTTTGATGGTTGAGGCCCCAATTTTCCACGTGAATGGTGATGACCCCGAAGCTGTTGTCCACGCGGCAAAGGTTGCAACTGAGTTCCGTCAAATCTTCCACAAAGACGTTGTAATCGACATTTTCTGTTACCGTCGGTTTGGTCACAATGAAGGCGATGAGCCGATGTTCACCAACCCGATCATGTACAATAAGATCAAAAAGCAAAAGACGACACTTGCGCTTTATACGGAACGTTTGGTCCGTGACGGTCTTATCCCAGAGGGCGAAATCGAAGACATGAAGGCAGCATTCCAAGCCTTCCTGAATGACGAATTCGAAGCGGGTAAGGAATACAAACCAAACAAGGCCGATTGGTTGGATGGTCGGTGGTCCCATTTGGATCGCAATAAAGAAGACTATCAACGTGGCCAAACCGCGATAAGCACCGATACCTTGCAAGAGGTTGGTCGCGCGCTATCAACTGCGCCCGACGGCTTCCCCTTGCACAAAACCGTTGGTCGTCTACTGGAAACAAAACAGCAAATGTTTGCCACAGGCCAAGGCTTTGATTGGGCAACGGCCGAGGCGTTGGCATTTGGTTCATTGATGACCGAAGGCTATCCTGTTCGCTTAGCCGGCCAAGACGCGACGCGCGGCACATTTAGCCAACGTCACTCTGGTTTGATCAATCAGGAAAACGAAGACCGATATTACCCGTTGAACCACATCCGCGAAGGTCAGGCACATTACGAAGTAATCGACTCAATGCTGTCTGAATATGCGGTCTTGGGCTTTGAATACGGTTATTCCTTATCAGAACCAAATGCATTGGTGATGTGGGAAGCACAGTTCGGAGATTTCGCGAACGGCGCGCAGATCATGTTCGACCAATTCATCAGTTCTGGTGAAAGCAAATGGTTGCGCATGTCCGGTTTGGTTGTTCTGTTGCCTCACGGCTTTGAAGGTCAAGGCCCAGAACATTCATCTGCACGTTTGGAACGTTTCCTTCAGATGTGCGGCCAAGACAACTGGATCGTGGCAAACTGTTCAACACCGGCGAACTATTTCCACATCCTGCGCCGCCAACTGCATCGCAGTTATCGTAAGCCTTTGATCATGATGACCCCGAAATCATTGCTACGTCACAAAATGTGTATTTCTGACGTTGAAGATTTCACCGAAGGATCATCGTTCCATCGCGTCCTTTGGGATGATGCTCAAAAAGGGCATTCCGATACCAAATTGGTCTCTGATGATAAAATCAAACGCGTCGTGATGTGTTCGGGCAAAGTCTATTACGACTTGCTCGAAGAACGTGACGCCCGCGGGATTGATGATATCTATTTGTTGCGTTTCGAACAATTCTATCCATTCCCCGCGATTTCGGCATTGAAAGAATTGGAACGTTTCCCACAGGCCGAAATGATTTGGTGTCAAGAAGAACCCAAAAACCAAGGTGCGTGGACCTTTATGGAACCAAACCTTGAATGGGTTCTGACCCGTATGAACGCAACACACAGCCGTCCTGTTTACGTGGGTCGCGCCGCATCGGCGTCACCGGCAACAGGCTTGGCTTCACAACACAAAGCACAACAAACTGCGCTCGTTGACGAAGCGCTGACATTGAAAGGGGAATAAACCCATGACCGACGTACGTGTACCAACCTTGGGCGAATCCGTAACTGAAGCAACCGTTGCAACATGGTTCAAAAAACCTGGCGATGCGGTTGCCGTTGATGAAATGCTCTGCGAATTAGAAACCGACAAAGTCACCGTCGAAGTACCAGCGCCGGCAGCTGGCGTGATGGGTGAAATCGTAGCCGCCGAAGGGACAACCGTTGGTGTTGATGCTCTCTTGGCGGTCATCAACGCAGGGAACGCAACAGCGTCGGCACCAGCCGCCGCAGCCACCACCGCCGCCGCACCCGCGGCCGCCGCGGTTGACGTCATGGTTCCAACACTTGGCGAATCCGTGTCAGAGGCCACCGTTTCGACATGGTTCAAAAAAGTTGGCGATACAGTCGCACAAGATGAAATGCTATGCGAACTAGAGACGGACAAAGTCTCTGTCGAAGTCCCTGCGCCTGCAGCCGGCGTTTTAACCGAAATCTTGGCGGGCGAAGGCACGACGGTCGCTGCTGGTGGGAAACTTGCTGTCCTTGGCGGCGCATCCGCAACTGCTGCGGCCCCTGCCCCAGCGGCTGCACCTGCCCCTGCTGCGTCTGCTGCAAAAGATGTCGAAGATAGCCCGGCCGCAAAAAAAGCGATGGTCGAAGCTGGAATTTCACGTGACGCAGTCACAGGCACCGGCCGCGATGGCCGCGCAATGAAGGACGATGTCGCGCGTGCGGTTGCCGCCGCAGCGGCAGCGCGTGCACCAGTTGCCACAGCTCCACGTGCACCCGTCGCGGCCGACGACGCGGCACGCGAAGAACGCGTAAAAATGACCCGTCTGCGCCAGACCATCGCAAAACGTCTGAAAGACAGCCAAAACACCGCTGCCATGTTGACCACCTATAACGAAGTAGACATGTCTGCCGTTATGGCGCTGCGCAATGAATACAAAGACGCGTTTGAGAAAAAACACGGTACCCGCATGGGCTTTATGTCTTTTTTCACAAAAGCCTGCTGTCATGCACTAAAAGAAGTCCCCGAAGTGAACGCCGAAATTGATGGCACCGATATTGTTTACAAAAACTATGTCCATATGGGCGTCGCGGCAGGCACTCCAACAGGTTTGGTCGTTCCGGTCATCCGCGATGCAGATCAAATGTCGTTCGCCGAAATAGAAAAGGCGATCGCCGAAAAAGGCCGCCGCGCGCGCGACGGAAAATTGTCGATGGCCGAAATGCAAGGCGGCACATTCACCATTTCCAACGGTGGTGTCTATGGCTCACTTATGTCATCCCCAATCCTTAACCCACCACAATCAGGCATCTTGGGCATGCACAAAATCCAAGACCGGCCCGTTGTGGTCAATGGTGAAATCGTAATTCGTCCGATGATGTATCTGGCACTGTCTTATGATCACCGTATCGTTGACGGAAAAGGCGCCGTGACATTCCTTGTCCGGGTGAAAGAGGCCCTCGAAGATCCACGCCGTCTGCTGCTTGATCTTTAATTCAACAAGGGCGCGCAGCGGTCGCGCCCTTATTCTATCACAACCCGCCCAGAACACATTTTTTGTCCAAAAATATCCTGGGGGTTTGGGGGCAAAGCCCCCAAGACTAGA
>JAYPUL010000008.1:0-58162 GCA_038134005.1 Paracoccaceae bacterium
AAATGATCCGAGGCCGCAAATCGATTTTTGTGTATCGGCAAACGATGGAATATTACCTCATCGAACGCGGGCAAAATGATCGTGCCGCACGCTTTGTCGAAACATTCAGACGCCTTCGCAACCAATGAAAATAATCTAAAATTCTGCGCCCAAGCACTTTTCATTTGAAAATTTGCGGCTATAGTCGGCCATATGATGACAAAAGGCCACATATCCAATGAATTACCCGCCCCCGCTGGGGTGCTCGGGCTCGGCCTCCTTCTACTAAGCTGCCTCTGAGCGTGCCATGAACAGGTGCGACCGCTCAGAGGGGATAGGCTTCGCACCAGATCACACACTAGCTTAGTAGAACCATAAGAAGAGAATTCAGATGACAGTACAAAACACCAAAGACCGCGTCGTGATCTTTGACACCACCTTGCGTGATGGCGAACAATCCCCTGGCGCGACAATGACCCATGCCGAGAAATTGGAAATCGCCGAATTGCTGGACGAAATGGGCGTCGACATTATCGAAGCGGGTTTCCCCATCGCATCTGAGGGTGATTTCAAAGCCGTTTCCGAAATTGCCCAGCGGTCAAAAGGGTCGGTCATTTGCGGTCTTGCACGTGCAAACTTTGCAGATATTGATCGGTGCTGGGACGCGGTGCGCAATGCCGCACAGCCGCGCATTCATACGTTTATCGGCACATCGCCGTTGCACCGCGCGATCCCAAATCTAGACATGGACCAAATGGCCGAACGTATCCATGACACGGTCACCCATGCACGCAACCTGTGCGACAATATCCAATGGTCGCCGATGGATGCCACCCGCACCGAACATGATTACCTATGCCGCGTGGTCGAAATTGCGATCAAAGCGGGAGCAACCACAATCAACATTCCCGACACTGTGGGCTACACCGCGCCTGTCGAATCCGCCGAGTTGATCCGCATGTTGTTGGAACGCGTCCCCGGCGCGGACAACATCATTTTTGCCACCCATTGCCACAACGATCTTGGCATGGCGACCGCTAATGCATTGGCCGCCGTCGCGGGGGGCGCACGTCAGATCGAATGTACAATTAACGGTCTGGGCGAACGTGCGGGGAACACAGCGTTGGAAGAAGTCGTCATGGCATTGAAAGTGCGTGGCGATATCATGCCCTATTTCACACAGGTCGATTCAACCAAGTTGATGAACATTTCGCGCCGCGTTGCGGCCGTGTCGGGGTTTCCGGTTCAATTCAACAAAGCCATCGTTGGCAAGAACGCCTTTGCGCATGAAAGCGGTATTCACCAAGACGGCATGTTGAAAAACGCCGAAACCTTCGAAATCATGCGCCCATCTGATGTAGGTCTGTCCGATACCAATTTGGTCATGGGTAAACATTCAGGTCGCGCAGCGCTGCGGTCAAAGTTGGAAAACTTGGGCTATCAATTGGGCGATAACCAATTAAAAGATGTCTTTGTGCGTTTCAAAGAATTGGCCGACCGCAAGAAAGAAGTTTACGACGAAGATCTGATCGCGTTGATGCGCGCGGGCGAAGATGCCGCGAATGACCATCTTGTTCTAAAATCATTGCGCGTTGTGTGTGGCACCGATGGTCCACAAAGTGCGGAGACGACGTTGACGATTGGCGGTCAAGACGTATCAACGACCGCAACAGGCGACGGCCCCGTTGATGCGACATTCAACGCGGTAAAGGCGCTTTACGGTCACACTGCGCGCCTACAATTGTACCAAGTACACGCCGTCACCGAAGGCACCGATGCCCAAGCCACCGTCACCGTCCGTATGGAAGAGTACGGCAACATCGCCACTGGTCAATCATCCGACACCGACACCGTTGTTGCCAGTGCAAAGGCATACTTGAACGCGCTAAACCGTTTGTACGTCCGCCGCGCACGCACGGGCGAAGACAAAAAAGAAATCAATTACAAAGACATTTCTTGATAACGGATCGGGGCGCGCAAATGTCGCGCCCCCTTTTTTTAGAATAAATCTAAAATCCCCTTGAAATCCTTACCAAACCCAAACATATACAATTTTATGAATGTATTTTTTTAAGGAGCATCCCAATGGGTCTACGTATCAACGACATCGTTCCAAACTTTACCGCCGAAACAGACAAAGGCATGATCACCTTTCACGACTGGATTGGTGACAGCTGGGCAATCGTGTTTTCGCATCCAAAAGATTTCACACCCGTTTGCACAACCGAATTTGGTGCCGTGGCGCAATTGTCCGATGAATGGGCCAAGCGCAAAACCAAGGTGATCGGCCTCTCCGTTGACGGCGTAGACGAACACCACGGTTGGAAAAAAGACATCGAAGCGTTTGCGGGTGCGACCGCGGATTTCCCAATAATTGCTGACAAAGATTTGGCCGTGTCCAAACAATTCGATATGTTGCCGGCAGACGCTTATTTGCCAGATGGCCGCACCGCCGCCGACAGCGCATCTGTGCGGTCCGTGTTCATCATCAGCCCAGATAAAAAAGTACAATTGATCATGACATACCCTATGTCCGTCGGTCGTAACTTTGCCGAAGTTCTGCGCGCGCTTGACGGTTTGCAGGCCACATTCGGCACACCAATCGCAACACCTGCGAACTGGACCGTGGGCCAAGATGTGATTGTCGCACTGTCATTGAACGACGATCAAGCGCGTGAAAAATTTGGTGATATCGACATCAAATTGCCATACCTGCGCACCACTGCACACAAGGCATAAATCCCGATCAAAGGCGCCCAATGGGCGCCTTTTTGTTCATGATAATACTGGCCGCAATACTGCGGCCACTGCATCCCATGCCGCCTGTGATGCTGCGGTCAACAAAAATCCCGTTTGCCGCTGTGCCGAATAGGGCGCGCCATCGTCCAAAAACGCCGAAACGCCCCCTGCTTTTTGGCATGCAAGCGCACCCGCCGCGTGATCCCACGGGTTCAATATCGTGGACAATGCGAAATCTGCATGCCCTTGTGCCACGATCCGATATTCGTGACACGAACATCGCAAAACGGTGGTGCGCGCAAAGGCGGGCAACACCGGCGCCAAGGTGTGTTGAAGGGGTTTGGGCATTATTCCAAAGTGGATGTAACCTGACATGTGATCCACATGGGTCACATGAGACGTCGCCAACATGCGCTGTTCCCCACTAGAGCGGATAAATCGGGATGGGCCATCCCCATCATCTGCGATCACATAATCATCCATCACAGGGTCGTACAACATCCCGAAAATGGGGGTCCCACGGCATAAGATCGACAAAATAACGCCAAACAGGGGAATCCCTTTGGCATAATTCCACGTTCCGTCAATTGGGTCGATGACACAGGCAAAGTCGTGATCGGCCATGCGTGTGCGCAGGCTGGCATCTTTGGCGACCGCTTCTTCGCCCACCACCATCGCATCGGGGAAAATTTCACGTAAACCGCGGCTGAGCATGTCTTCGCTGGCCAAATCTGCGTCGGTCACCAAATCATCAGCCCGCGATTTGGTCGCGATTTCGGACGCAGATAAATTTTGGAACCGCGGCATGATTTGCGATTTGGCGGTACGGCGAACCAAATCCACAATTTTGGCTTGATCTGAAACCGATACCGTCGGGCGTGGCGTTGTCATTTTGGGTCCATCTCATTGTCTGCGCCACCACGCTAACGCGTTCAAAATGAAATGGCTATTCCCGTGTGCGCAAAATCTGCGCAGGCGCGGCATTTAACGCTTTCAGGGCAAATCCAATATTGGCCAAGAGGTTGGCAACGATCCCCCCAAAAACCACAGCAACCGCATTTGACCAGATGACGGCGAAGTCCGCTTCCATCACATAATGGTTTATGGCCCATCCACCGATGATCCCCACAACGATAGCAACACTTCCCGCCGCCGCACCCATCATCGCAGAACGCGCCGCAAAGCTGGTCAAGATTTGGGATCGCGTCGCCCCCAAGGTTTTCAACACGGCCGCTTCGAATGCGCGGTTGTGTTGGGATGATGCGGCCGATCCGACCAAAACCAAAAATCCTGTCAACAACGTGGCCCCTGCCCCATAGGCGACGGCCGATGCGATTGACCCCATCACATTTGACACCCGTTCAATCGCATCACGGATGCGAATGGCGGTGATATTGGGAAAAGCGTCCGCGATGTCACGCAACAACTGTGCTTCAGAGGCGGGATCCGAATAAACCGTGGCAATAAAGGTATGAGGTGCCTTGGACAACGCTGCTTCGTTGAAGGTCATGACAAACCCTATACCGGCGGTCGAAAAGTCGACATCGCGGAAATTGCTGATGGTGCCTGTGATTTCACGACCCAAAATATTGACCGTGATCCGATCACCAATGGCCAACCCGATTTCCAACGCTTCGTCTTTTGCAAAGCTGATCAATGGTGGTCCGTCATAGGTTTCGGGCCACCATTCGCCTTGGACCACGTCATAACGGGGGGGCAATTTGGAGGCATAGGTCAATCCGCGATCCCCACGAATAACCCAATGATCTGGTGCGACTTCTAATGCGGGAACATCATTGATTTTGCTGACGATGCCACGCAACATCGGCGCTTCGTCGAATTTGGTCACCTGTGGATTTGTCTGTAACATGGTGCGGAATGCGGGCATTTGCGATTTTTGGATATCAATGAAGAAATACGCAGGCGCGACACCAGGCAAATCTTGTGCAATCGCGCGGCGCAGGTTGCCGTCAATTTGGCCCATCGCCGCCAAAACAGAAAGACCAAGCCCAATCGCCAAAATCACCGACGCTGCGCCTTCGTTTTGGCCGCCCATCGCCGACAATGCCCAACGCAGGCGTGGTCGTCCGCGCGACATTTGTATCAAGGCGCGCGCGCCCCAACGTACCAACATCGCGGTGAAAAACAAAATTCCAAGCGCGCCAAAGATCCCAACCGCCGTCCAAAGCGTAAGGCGCACAGACCCCGTAAACCAAACCGCCATACCCAACAATACCGCGATCAAGACAACAATCGCCACAATATAGGGCCAACGCGGCATCATTGGCCCCGCGTCCACCATGTTGCGAAACAGGGTGGCGGCCTTGATGTTTTCGGCCCGCGACAATGGCCACAGGGTAAAAATCGCCGCCGTCAAAGCGCCATAGATCACCGCTTCGAACACTGGCTGGGGATACACAGAAAGATTGATCGGAAACGGTAATGATGCGGCGATCAGCGGTTCTGCCATTAATGGCACGCCAATCCCCAACGCCAGACCGATCGCAATGCCCAATATGGACAACACCCCAATCTGGATGAAATAGGTTTGGAAAATCACTGCATTCTCGGCGCCCAAACTGCGCAAGGTCGCAATCACGCTGACTTTGCGTTCCAAATATGACCGCACGGCCGCCGACACACCGATCCCGCCGGTGGCAAGGCCCGCCAAGCCCACAAGGATCAAAAAAGATCCCAAGCGATCGACAAATCGTTCGACCCCGGGTGCAGCGTTGGTGGCATCACGCCACCGCACGCCCGCGCCTTCGAATTGGGCTTTTGCGGTGTCCGCAAATGCGGCAAGATCGCTGCCTTGTGGCAAAACCATGCGGTATTTTGTAGAAAACAACGTCCCTTCGCCCAATAACCCGGAACCGTCCAAGTCTGCGGCATAGACGATGGTGCGGGGCCCCAAACCGAAGCCATCGCCTGCGCTGTCAGGGATATAGGTAATCACATCGCTTAGGGTAAATTCCTTGGTGCCCAAGATGACAACGTCGCCGATCGAAACCCCCAGTTGTTCGGCCAAAACCGTTTCAACGACGACCGACGGCCGCCCATCATGCGCGGCCAGCGCGGTCGCGATATCGGCACCCGTTTGCAATCGTAGCTGACCAAATAGCGGATAGGCGGTATCAATCGCTTTGATCTGGGTTAGCCCACGTTCTTTTTGATCGCCCTTCTGAACGACCAACATCGACCGAAAATCAATAACTTCAGAAAGCGCAACAGATTGCACATCCAACCACGCGCGTTCGTCGGCATCTGCACGGCGATAGGTAAACTCTGCCTCGGCGTCGCCGCCAAGCATTATTGCACCTTCACGGTTCAAACCGTTTTCGATACCACTGCGCACGGTTCCCACCGCTGCAATCGCAGCCACACCCAAGGCCAAACAGGCAATTAAAATACGAAATCCCGAGAGACCCGCCCGCAATTCACGCAGGGCAAAACGCAATGCTGTCGTCATTGCGTATTCCCGTCTTGGACGCGCCCATCCACCAAACGCACCGATCGATCACAGCATTCGGCAAGTGTCGGATCATGGGTGACCAAAACCAAGGTCGCGCCATATTCCTCTTGCAGAGAAAACAACAAATCCATGATGGCCGCGCCATTGGTTCCATCCAAATTACCGGTGGGTTCATCGGCCAATAAAATCTTGGGCCGCGCCACAACGGCACGCGCCAGCGCGACGCGTTGTTGTTCGCCCCCTGACATTTGCGATGGGTAATGTTTCATGCGATGGGACAACCCGACCTGATCCAGTGCTGCACGCGCCATATCGAATGCATTGCGTTCGCCCGCCAATTCCAATGGCGTCGCCACGTTTTCCAATGCCGTCATCGTCGGGATCAAATGAAAGGATTGAAAGACAATCCCCATGTTTTGGCGCCGAAACCGGGCCAAGGCGTCTTCGTTCAATGCGCGAATGTCATGTCCCGCGATGGTCAAAGACCCACCCGTTGCCCGTTCCAAACCACCCATCAACATCAGCAATGATGATTTCCCTGACCCAGACGGACCAATCAACCCCACACTTTCACCCGCATGAATTTCAAGCGATATGTTGCGGATGATATCAACTTTCCCTGCATTCCCTTGCAGCGAAAGCATTACATCCTTAAGTGAGATAAGTGGGTGTGACGACATAGGACCAACAATGTTTTCGTTTTCGATGTTAAGGACATATGGGTGTTTTGCGACTCTGGGCAAGGTCTTGGGGGTCATTTTTCTTTTGTCCTCACCTGTTCACGCTGCGTCACCGATTAAGATTTTGGCGCTTGGCGACAGTTTGACCCAAGGCTATGGATTGGCTGAACCCGATGGTTTGGTCCCGCAATTACAGAATTGGTTTGATACCCGCGACATCGCGGTCACGTGGATTAATGCGGGCGTGTCGGGGGATACCACGGCCGGTGGGTTGGACCGTGTTGAATGGATGTTAGACCCCGATATTGATTGCGTCATGGTGGCGCTTGGCGGAAACGACATGTTGCGCGGGATAGATCCATCCGCCACGCGTGCGAACCTGAGCGGCATCTTGGACATTCTTGTCAAACAATCAAGACAAATCATCTTGGTCGGGATGCAAGCCCCCGCGAATTATGGCCCAGAATACCAATCAAGCTTCGACGCTATTTTCCCTGAATTGGCCCAAGAATTTGGGGCGACATATATCCCCAGCTATTTCGTACCGCTTCAATCCTTTCCTCTTGGAAGTGACGCCCTAAGGCAAGTGATGCAGCGTGACGGAATTCACCCCAATGAACGCGGTGTCGCCATGATCGTTGATTACCTAGGGCCAATCTTGCGCGCGGCGCTCATCCAACAAAACTAATCCGTTCGGGTGATTTTACGCCTTCACGATAGAATAAACACGGTTTTATCAACAATTTAGATACTTAATTTCCCAATATTGTCCTTAGCACCGTTTGGTTCCGCATGTCACAATATGGCATTCTTTTTTAGGTAAATAGTTGTGATCTTAGGTGTGGGTAGATGTCGTTGGATCGTCTAATTAAACTTTTGAAAGCTGGGACGTCGTATACAGACGGCACATGGGTTTTGGTGATGGGCGGACGCGGCAACGGGTTGGAATCAATCCGTGGCGGTTTGGGGCAAATGTCAATCGATGTGCAAAACGCAGAAACCCTTGATGATGCTTTGACCTTGATTGCGGCGCATGATTTGCCCCCTGTATTGGCCTATTTATTCGCGGACGGTTTAGGCGGGCTCGAAGCGGCGATTTCGGTGCATTCCGAATTACAAAAGCACACCCATATCGGGAAATGCCTTATTGTTTCATCCGAAGCGCAGCCCGATATTGATTTTTCCAAAGTTGATGAAAATTCACCCTTGATTTTGGCCGCACCCCGCAGAACACGCTTAAACTAATCCTTTCGGATAAGTATTACATCCTTAATTTCCATCGGCAAATCTTTAGACACCCTCAACATTTAGACGAAAGTTTGGCGAAATAAAAATGTGGATTGTGACTCGTTTGTCTGTGTGTGTAGCTGCCACATATAGTTGTGTTTGTAATTTTGCATACGGTTAAAGAGTTCTGACATATGTCAGTGGTACAGAGTGTGCATTAAGGAAAGAGGGCCTTGGCCCTCTTTTTTGTTTCAACATCCCCCTGTATAACCAATGCTCAAATGGGAGGATTTCATGAAACTTGCAGCAAGCGCATATCCAGCATCGTGGCATACGTCTTGGGACAGCTATCGCACCAAAATCCTTTCATGGGTCAAATCGGCGTCGGATGCCGGCGCGGATTTATGCGTATTTCCCGAATACGCCGGCCTTGAAATTGCATCCATCGGTGGGACCGATGTGGCGGGCGCGCGATCCGCATCGTTGGACTTTGCCGCCGCGCATATCGATCGAATCGCTGATATTCACGCCGAAGCGGCACGCATGTACAACATTTACGTTCTCTCAGGATCTGCCCCTGCAAAAATGGAGGATGTCTTTGTAAATCGCACAGGATTGTTTTGCCCAAACGGCGATTTTGCGTGGCAGGACAAACAAATCATGACCCGTTTTGAACGCGAAGAATGGTGCGTCGACGCCGGCGGACCTTTGCAAATTTTTGAAACGCCATTGGGCAACATTGGCATCCTAATTTGTTATGATAGCGAATTTCCGTTGTTGGGACACGCGTTACGTGACGTTGATATTTTATTGGTCCCATCATGCACCGAAGCCACATCGGGGTATTGGCGCGTACGCATCGGTGCCATGGCACGCGCATTGGAAAACCAATGCGTTGCGGTGATGTCATCGCTATTGTCCGATGACCCACGGTTTTACGGCATCGACGAAGCCACAGGCGCCGGCGGCATCTTTTGCCCGCCCGATTTGGGGTTCCCGGCAAACGGAATTTTGGCATTAGGCGACATGGGGCACCCCAGTTGGACCATCGCCGAGATCGACACAGACCAAATACAAAACGTACGCAAAAACGGCGTTGTGTTGAACCGCGCGCATTGGATTGACCAAAAAACACGGTGCGAACCGGCAACACGAATTGCTTTGGGATAAATCACTGCTTGAAATTCTGGTAAAATAGGTTCAATAGCTGCTTGTCCCGCCCATGGGACGGTTTTGTAAAGGAGAGACTATGGCCAAGGAAGAATTGCTCGAATTTCCCGGTGTCGTTAAGGAACTCCTGCCAAATGCGACATTTCGGGTCGAGCTTGAGAACGGCCATGAGATCATCGCACATACGGCAGGCAAGATGCGCAAGAACCGCATCCGTGTTTTGGCAGGCGACAAAGTACAGGTCGAAATGACACCCTATGACCTGACCAAAGGTCGTATCAATTATCGCTTCAAATAAGTTGAAACTTATCCTCGGATCCGCAAGCCCGCGCCGCAAGGAATTGTTGGCGCAAATTGGCGTGACCGCAAGCGACGTGCGCCCGCCTGATGTGGATGAAACACCCCTTCCCCATGAAAAGCCCCGTGATTATTGCAATCGGGTGACGCGTTCCAAAATCGAAACGCTGGTTCTTGCGGATGACGAAGTGGGCCTCTGCGGGGATACCACCGTCGCGGTTGGTCGTCGCATCATGGGCAAACCACATGACGCAGCCCAAGCCAAAGACTTTCTGACGCTATTGTCGGGTCGCAAACACCGCGTGATCACCGCCGTTGCTGTGCGCCGCGGGTCCCAAATCTGGCAACGCGATGTGGTCAGCATGGTGAAATTCAAACCGCTTTGCGACGCCGAAATTGCCGCGTATCTTGCCACCAATGATTGGCAAGGCAAGGCGGGCGGCTATGCAATCCAAGGGCCCGCCGCCGCCTTTATTCCGTGGCTGTCGGGGTCATATTCGGCGATCATGGGATTGCCTGTTTTTGAAACCGCCACGTTGCTGCGTGCCGCTGGCATAACAGTTTTTGAGGACACCCTATGAAAGGTCGCCAAATCCTTTTGGATCATTACCAAGGCCGCGAAGCCGCCGCCTTGGTGGAAAACGGTATCTTGCAAGATTTCATCATCGCAACCGATGCTCCGTCACCGGGATCGATTTATCGCGCCATCGTTGATCGCCCGATCAAGGGTCAGGGCGGCGTGTTCCTAAAAACGCCGGACGGCAACGCGTTCTTGCGCCAGATCAAAGGCATGTCGCCGGGTCAACCGATGTTGGTTCAGGTCTCAGGCTATGCCGAAGCAGGCAAAGCGATCCCCGTCACCAACCGCATCCTGTTCAAAAGCCGGTATGTCATCGTAACCCCGAACGACCCTGGTTTGAACGTGTCGCGATCAATCAACGACGACGATCGCCGTGATGAATTGGTGCAAATCATCCGCGAAGACATAGGAACATTCGACCATGGCATGATCTTACGATCCTCATGCGCCGATGCCGACAGCGACGACATCATCGAAGACGCCCGCGCCATGTTGGAATTGGCAAATAACGTCATGGCCGACGAAGCAGGCGACGCCGAAGTGTTGGTCGACGCCGACAGCCCCCATGAATTTGCATGGCGCGAGTGGACCCAATCGTCCGACATCGACACCGCGGATGGATGTTTTGAAACCCATGACATCATTGACCAAATCGAAGCCTTGGCAAATCCGTTCGTCAAAATGGCAGACGGTCATTATTATATTGAACCAACGCGCGCCTGCGTGACCATCGATGTCAACACAGGCGCCGACACATCCCCCGCCGCCGCGCTAAAGGCCAATATCGCAATGGCGCGCGATTTGGGGCGCCAACTGCGGATGCGCGGCTTGGGCGGTCAGATCGTTATTGATCCTGCGCCCATACCCAAGAAAGATCGTAAAATTTTGGAAAGCGCATTAAAGGCTGCGCTGCGCAAAGACACGGTCGAAACCAACTTTGTGGGCTTTACCCAGATGGGGTTGATCGAATTGCAACGCGCGCGCATCAGACCGATTTGGATGTAAGACGTCCTGATAGACCGCACAAAGGGGCGATGCGATCGCCCCTTTGTCATTTAAAACGCTGCACCCGTTCCACGACGCATTAACGTTTTCCGAAATCGTCGCCGGAAATGACACCATCACCATTCCGATCGGCCATCTCTAACATTGCGGCTGTGGCGTCCATGAATTCCTGTTTTGACACTTGGCCGTCGTTATTTGCATCGTTGAAGCCCAATGTCATCGCGTCTTGGATTTTCTTCATTGGTCCTTTGCCATGCCCCTCGCCCCCTGCGTTTTCGGCCATATCCGCCGCACGCGCCGCGTCGAAATCAACGTATTCCACCGCATCAATCACACCATCTTCGTTTGCATCAAAGGTCGCGAAAATGTCGGAACGGCGTAGGGTCAAATCTTCGATGCTGACCAAACCATCGGCGTTCAAATCCCAATTTTCGATGAAATGCCCACCTGGTTTACCCTCGGCCATGGCAGCGGTGGATGTGATGGCAAGAACAGCGGCGGCAAGAATGGAATTTTTCATTTTCATTTCCTTTATATTTGAAAAACTGAATATATAACGCGCGCTATAATGAATTCCGTCGTTTTAAAAACAGTTTTTTCTGATACACTTGTTAATATTACAGAATGGTTATTTATAACACTGAATTTAAAGGAAAATATTTTCATAATTGATGATGAAAAAATCAATGCGGCGCTTGGATTTCATTTTCCTATGCGCATGGTTGTCATAAAATTAAGCGATGACACGCTGTTTGTCTGATCCCCAATCTCGGGGAATGACGCCATTTTCGATGACATTGATGCGCTTGGGCCTGTGGCGCATCTGTTCGCCCGGAAACATTTGCATTATATACACATGTCGCCATGGATCACGCGGTATCCTGATGCGATGCTTTGGTGTCCACCACGGCTAAAGGCCAAGTGTCCAGACTTACATTTTGCGCAGGACTGATCAGATCTGGCGCCACGCGCTCGGGCTGGTCAAATCGATCAGGTGATTTTTCGCAACACGATCACGGACGAAGTGGTGTTTTTCCACCGCGCCAGCAATACGATCTACGCCATTTTCAAGAACGCGTTTGCGACAATGATTAGCTAATTTTACACATCCAGTATATCGGACATTTGCACCGACGTAATACCGACGTGATACCGACGCAAAACAGATCAAAAAAAATCCCCGCCAAAGCGGGGATTTTGGGATTATCCGTCGATGCGGATTTTTTCGTTTTTCGGGTCATAGGGGCTGTCGACTGTGATTTCGGCATTCCACAATTCACGCAACATTTTGACCTGAAGTTTTGTACCAGGCACCGCCAGTTCAGGTTTGACATAACCCATGCCAATTTGCTTGCCGAACGCCACGGAATAGCCACCCGATGTCAAACGGCCAACCTTATTGCCGTCCATGTCATAAAGTGCTTCTTTGCCCCATGGGTCGGTGTCAGATGGGCCATCGATCAACAAAGTGACACATTTCGCACGAATGCCCAGCGCTTCCATTGCCTCTTTGCCCTGGAAATCTTTGGACAGGTCAACAAAGCGTGGCAAGTCCGCTTCCAATGGTGTCGCGTCACGGCCCAATTCGGTGCCGAACGCACGATACGATTTTTCCTGGCGCAACCAGTTTTGCGCACGCGCACCAACCAATTTACCACCGTGTTTTTCCAACGCCGGCATCAGTTGATCGAACAGGTAATTCTGCATTTCGATTGGGTGATGCAATTCCCATCCCAATTCGCCCGTATAGGCCACGCGGATCGCATTTACAGGGCACATGCCCAATTCGATTTTGCGTGATGTCAACCATGGGAACCGTTTGTTGGACAATGCGGTTTCTGGGTCGGCGTCTTTGATGATCTCTTTCAAAACATCGCGTGATTTTGGCCCTGCGATGGCGAATACGCCATATTGCGTGGTGACGTTTTGAATTTCGATATACCCAAATTCCTCGGCCTTATCTTCTGCGCATTTGCGCAGATAATCGGCGTCGTAATCGGTCCAAGCGCCTGCTGAGACAAGGTAATATTCGTTTTCGCCTGTGCGTACGATGGTGTATTCGGTGCGTGTGGTGCCCGCTGGTGTCAACGCATATGTCAGGTTGATGCGCCCAACGGATGGCAATTTGTTACAGGTAAACCAATCCAAGAATGCGGTTGCGCCTGGGCCTTTGACCATGTGTTTGGTAAACGCTGTTGCGTCGATCAGACCTGCGGTTTCGCGGATCGCTTTTGCCTCATCCACGGCATGTTGCCACCATGCACCCCGACGGAAGCTGCGGCTGTCGTGATCAAAGCTGTCTGAGGCATCTAGTGGCCCGAAATAGTTGGGGCGTTCCCAACCGTTGACTTGGCCAAATTGTGCGCCACGTTCTTTTTGACGGTCGTACGCAGGCGATGTGCGCAATGGACGGCATGCTTCGCGTTCCTCATCAGGGTGGTGCAGAATAAAGACATGCTCATAGCATTCTTCGTTCTTGCGGGCCGCATATTCCGTGGTCATCCAGCTGCCATAGCGTTTGGGGTCCAACGAAGCCATATCAATTTCGGCTTCGCCATTCACCATCATCTGCGCAAGATAATATCCCGTACCGCCGGCTGCGGTGATACCAAAGCTAAAGCCTTCAGCCAGCCACATGTTACGCAGACCAGGTGCAGGACCAACCAATGGGTTTCCGTCAGGAGTATAACAGATCGGACCGTTGAAATCGTCTTTCAAACCAACGGTTTCCGTGGATGGAACACGGTGGATCATGGACATGTATTCTTCTTCGATACGCTCTAGATCCAATGGGAATAGATCGGCGCGGAAGCTGTCAGGAACGCCATATTCAAACCGCGCAGGTGCGCCGCGTTCGTATGGCCCAAGAATCCAACCGCCGCGTTCTTCGCGGACGTACCATTTCGCATCAGCATCACGCAAAACAGGGTGTTCAATACCGCCGTTTGCACGGTATTCTTGCAACATTGGATCGGGTTCTGTCACGATAAATTGGTGTTCAACCGGGATCGCAGGAATTTTGATTCCCAACAATTTCGCGGTCCGCTGCGCGTGGTTGCCCGTCGCGGTCACAACGTGTTCAGCGGTGATAACGATTTGTTCTTCGGACGGAACAAGGTTCCCACCCTTTTCGACCATCTTGGTACAGGTGACTTTCCATTCAGACCCTGTCCATTCGTAACCGTCGACCTGCCATTTACGTTCGATCAAAACGCCACGTTGACGCGCACCTTTTGCCATCGCCATCGTCACGTCAGCCGGGTTGATATATCCGTCTTGCGGGTGATACAGCGCACCCTTTAGATCTTCGGTGCGTACCAATGGCCAACGATCTTTGATTTCTTTGGGCGATAGGAATTCGTGATAGACGTCCGCCGTTTCCGCAACAGAGGAATACAGCATATATTCATCCATGCGCTCTTGCGTTTGAGCCATGCGAAGGTTGCCCACGATATAGAAACCGGCGTTCAAACCTGTTTCTTCTTCCAGCGTTTTGTAGAAGTCGACGGAATACTTGTGGATGTGTGTTGTCGCATAGGACATGTTAAACAATGGCAACAACCCAGCGGCATGCCATGTGGACCCGGACGTCAATTCGTCACGTTCCAACAACATCACATCTTTCCACCCAGCTTTCGCCAAATGGTATGCGATTGACGTCCCAACGGCGCCACCGCCAACAACCAGCGCTTTTACATGCGTTTTCATATTCCGACTCCTTCGGCGAACTTGCTTGATGCCTAATTAGCATCTTGTTCAAAAAACGCGAAACACAGCCGACCTAAGAGCGTCAAAATGCGACAACTCGCTTGTTTCCGCCAAGAGGTTTCGTTTTTTCATATGACCTCTTTCATTGAACGAAAGTGCAGCTTATAAGCCTCGTAACATCACATTTTTTGTGACTCGTGGGACTTTATTGGGCAGAGGCAATATTTATGTTTGGGCTATCATCTTTGACCGGCATGTTTTCGCAAGACATGGCAATCGACCTTGGAACTGCGAATACGCTGGTTTATGTCAAGGGCCGCGGCGTTATTTTGTCTGAACCCTCTGTTGTTGCCTATCACGTCAAAGACGGTGTGAAAAAGGTCTTGGCCGTCGGTGAAGACGCAAAATTGATGCTGGGCCGCACCCCAGGTTCGATCGAAGCCATTCGCCCGATGCGCGACGGTGTGATCGCGGATTTTGACGTTGCCGAAGAAATGATCAAACACTTTATCCGCAAGGTTCATAAGCGTTCGACATTTTCAAAGCCAAAGATCATCGTGTGTGTTCCACATGGTGCGACCCCGGTTGAAAAACGTGCCATCCGACAATCGGTTTTGTCCGCCGGCGCACGCAAAGCAGGTTTGATTGCCGAACCCATCGCGGCAGCCATTGGCGCGGGAATGCCCATCACCGATCCAACCGGGAACATGGTTGTCGATATCGGCGGTGGAACCACCGAAGTTGCGGTTTTGTCATTGGGCGACATCGTTTATGCGCGCTCGGTTCGTGTTGGCGGTGACCGCATGGACGAAGCGATCATCAACTATTTACGCCGTCAACAAAACCTGTTGGTGGGCGAAAGCACTGCCGAACGTATCAAAACATCCATCGGCACAGCCCGTATGCCAAATGACGGTCGCGGCGCATCGATGATGATCCGTGGGCGCGATTTGTTAAACGGCGTTCCAAAAGAAATCGAAATCACCCAAGCGCAAATTGCCGAAGCCTTGTCCGAGCCTGTTCAACAAATCTGCGAAGCGGTTATGACTGCATTAGAAGTCACACCGCCCGATCTGGCGGCGGATATCGTTGACCGTGGCGTCATGTTGACCGGCGGTGGCGCGTTGTTGGGGGATCTTGACCTTGCCCTTCGCGAACAAACGGGATTGGCCGTTTCAATCGCTGACGAAAGCTTGAACTGCGTTGCCATGGGAACAGGCAAAGCGTTAGAGTATGAAAAACAACTGCGCCACGCCATAGATTATGACAGCTAAGGCAAGTGCACTCTGCTAAGAGGTAGACTTGGCCCAACATCGTGGAAAGCAAGAGGATTATGTAACACCCATCAGGCGCCTTATAACGGCGGTTGTGGTGTTAATTTTGTTTGCAATTTTCATCGTTTGGCGCATCGACAGCCCCCGTGTCGAAAGATTCAGATCCCATGTGATTGACCAATATGTCCCCAGTTTTGCATGGGCGATGGCCCCTGTGACGGGCGCGATAAATTTGGTGCGTGATTTCCAAAGCTACACCGCCCTTTACGAACAAAACCAAGAATTGCGCCGCGAATTACAACAAATGAAAAGCTGGCGCGAAGCTGCGTTGCAGTTAGAACAAGAAAACGCACGGTTGTTGGACCTAAATAATTTGCGCCTTGACCCCAAATTCACACATATTTCCGGCATCGTCATGGCCGACAGCGGATCCCCGTTTCGCCAATCTGTTCTTTTAAACATCGGCAAGCAAGATGGCATCCAAGACGGTTGGGCGGCCATGGACGGATTGGGTTTGGTGGGCCGAATTTCGGGGGTCGGCACACGCAGCAGCCGCGTCATCTTATTGACCGACCCCTATAGCCAAATCCCTGCAATCATCCAACCATCCGGCCAACGGGTGTTTGTTGTGGGCGATAATACCGCTGCCCCCCCTATTGACTTCATCGAAAACCCGGATTTGGTGCGGGCAGGCGACCGTGTTGTCACATCAGGCGAAGGGGGCATTTTGCCCGCAGGCTTGGTGATTGGTCAATTGGCGATGGATCCAAATGGCCGACTTCGGGTGCGGTTGTCCGCAGATTACGAACGACTTGAATTCTTGCGGGTGCTGCGTGATTACGGGACCGTTCAGATATCGGACCCAGGTGAATTGGTCATTCCCCAAGATTTGATCATCGAAGCCCCAGACGCAACACCAAAGCCCGACGGTGATAGCAATGGATAACTCGGCATCATCGCGCATTTGGTGGTTTCGCATCCTGTTTTTTATCTTAGCCATGGCTGTCATCTTTTTTAGACTTTTGCCTTTGGAAACATTGCCAAAAACTTGGGCGGGTCCAGATATACTGTGTGCCTTGATATTCGCATGGAGCCTGCGTCGACCTCAGGCTGTCCCATCCATTTTGATTGCGATCATCGTGTTAAGCGAAGACATGCTCTTGCAGCGCGAACCCGGCCTGCAGGCGGCGTTGATTGTGATTGCGGCCGCGTGGTTAAAGCTAAGCCGTTCTTATACACCCGATATGTCGGCCTTACGGGAATGGATGTCGGCGACGATTGCCATCGTCGTCATCATGCTAAGCACGCGTTTTATCTTGATTGTCTTTTTCGTCCCCCTTCCCAGCCTAAGTTTGCACCTAAGCCAAATGATCATGACGATTTTGGTTTATCCGATCGTGGCCCTATTGACGCATTTTGTGATAGGCCTAAGATATGTTGGACCAAACGATACCGATTATGCGCAATCGCGAGGTAGATCATGAAAAGATCCCCACAAGATACCGCGTTAAGTTGGCGTAAACTATCACGCCGCGGCGTATTGGTTGGCGGGCTGCAGGTTGGTTTTGGGGCTTTATTGGCATTGCGCATGCGGCATTTGCAAGTCGATCAAGCCGATCAATTTCGATTACTGGCCGATGAAAACCGGATCAACGTGCGCCTTATCCCGCCCGCGCGCGGCGAAATATATGATCGAAATGGCGTTATTTTGGCGCAAAACGAACCCAGCTATCGCATCACGATTGTCCCCGAAGACGCGGGCGACGTTGATGCCGTTTTGCGAAAGTTGTCCTATTTGGTCTATGTTAGCGACGACGAAATCGCGCGCACCAAAGCGGAAATCAAACGATCTGCACCCTTTTTACCGGTCACCATCTTAAACCGTGTAACATGGGATGATTTGTCACGTGTCGCCGTAAATGCCCCATCCTTGCCGGGGATCGCCCCCGAAGTTGGCCTGTCGCGGCAATATCCCTTGGGGGATTTATTTGCGCACACCGTCGGCTATGTCGGCCCCGTCAGCAGCCGTGATTTGGAAAATTCGGACGATCCCGATCCATTGCTTCGTATTCCGCGGTTCCAAATTGGCAAAGTTGGAATCGAGGCGAAATACGAAAACCAATTGCGTGGTCGAGCGGGTGCAAAACGTGTCGAGGTGAACGCCATCGGTCGCGTCATGCGCGAATTGGATCGCCGCGAAGGGACCGCGGGTTCAAATATCCAATTGACCTTGGACGCAAATCTTCAGGCATATTGCAAGGCACGCTTGGGTAACGAAAGCGCGTCGGTCGTCGTGATGGATTGTGTCAATGGCGATTTATTGGCGGTTGCATCTGCGCCAAGTTATGATCCCAACAAATTTGTTCGCGGCATAAGTTACGCCGATTATGGTGAGTTACGGGATAATGACCACCGGCCACTAGCATCCAAAACGGTACAAGATGCCTATCCCCCTGGATCGACGTTCAAGATGGTGACGGCACTTGCCGCATTAGAAGCCGGCGTCATAACCCCCAACGAAACGGTGAAATGCCCCGGCCATTACGAAGTGTCGGGTCGCAAATTCCATTGTTGGAAAGGCGGCGGGCATGGGAATGTTGATTTGGAAAAATCACTGCGTGAAAGCTGTGACGTTTATTATTACGATCTTGCAATCAAGGTTGGTATCGAAAACATCGCGGCTATGGCGGTGCGTCTTGGATTGGGGGAACGTCACGATGTTCCAATGTCCGCAGTCACCGCCGGTCTGGTTCCATCGCGCGAATGGAAAATGGCCAATCGCAAGGCCGAATGGGTGATCGGGGATACCGTGAACGCGTCCATCGGACAGGGGTTTGTTTCATCCTCACCTCTTCAATTAGCCGTGATGAGCGCGCGCATTGCATCAGGCATTTATTTGATGCCAAGGTTGATCAAATCGGTCGATGGCGTTGATGTGGCAGCCCAAGGACCATTTGGAACCCTTGGCATTAACGAAAACAATCTTCGGTTTGTGCGCCGCGCAATGTATAACGTCAGCAATGATCGACGCGGCACCGCCTATGGGTCGCGCATCATCGACGAAGCGTTTCGTATGGCGGGTAAGACCGGCACAAGTCAGGTCCGAAACATCTCTGCGTCCGAACGCGAACAAGGTGTTACATCGAATTCGGATTTGCCTTGGAACCGGCGGGACCATGCGCTTTTCGTGAATTTTGCACCCTTTGACAATCCGCGCATCGCGGTTGCGACCGTTGTCGAACACGGCGGCGGCGGGTCAAGTGCGGCGGCCCCAATCGCGCGTGATATCACATTACAGGCACTTTATGGCGGCGAACCCCCGCTAAGCGCGTATCCCGCCAAGGATCGCAATCGCATTGCCCAACAACAAAAACAAATTCGCGACCAGATGCCAGATTTGAACGCAATCAAAAGAGAACGCGCATGAGTTATCTTGAGTATCGCGTCAAAACGGTCCCAACGGGATTTCGCAAAGTTTTATACCTGCATTGGGGTTTGATCCTCTTGTTGGTGGCGGCGGCGTGTGTCGGTTTCATCATGCTCTATTCCGTAGCAGGTGGATCATTATCGCCTTGGGCAGATCCGCAAATAAAACGATTTGTCGGCGGCATGATCATTATGTTTGTCGTTGCAATGGTGCCCATATGGTTTTGGCAAAACGTGTCGGTCCTTGCCTATTTAATTGCCTTGGTTCTGTTGGCAGTGGTGGAGATATTCGGGGCAATGGGCATGGGTGCCCAACGTTGGATCGACCTGGGGTTTATGCGTTTACAACCGTCAGAAGTGGCAAAGGTCACAACCGTAATGGTATTGGCGGCGTATTACGATTGGTTGCCAGCCGATCGCGTATCTCGCCCGTTTTGGGTGGTTGTGCCAATCGTGATCATCATGATCCCCGTGGCAATGGTACTACAGCAACCCGATTTGGGAACCTCACTTTTGCTATTGGCCGCAGGGGGAACGGTTATTTTCGTCGCAGGCCTGCATTGGGCCTATTTCGCAACTGTTATCGTTGCGGGCGTGGGTGCTGTGTTTGCCGTATTCCAAAGCCGCGGAACACCTTGGCAATTGATTAAAGATTACCAATTCAGACGCATCGATACATTCCTTGACCCCGCCAGTGACCCATTAGGTGCGGGGTATCACATTACACAGTCAAAAATTGCTCTCGGTTCGGGGGGATGGACGGGGCGCGGATTTATGCAAGGCACGCAGTCGCGTTTGAATTTCCTGCCTGAAAAACACACCGATTTCATCTTTACAACTTTGGCCGAAGAATTCGGGTTTGTCGGGGGTATTTCGCTTTTGGCCATATATTTATTGATTGTTGTCTTTTGCATCACCTCAGCATTGCGCCACCGCGATCGATATTCATCTTTGTTGACCATCGGCATAACGATGACTTTCTTTTTATTCTTTGCTGTTAACATGTCGATGGTGATGGGAATGGCACCAGTCGTTGGCGTGCCTTTACCACTGGTCAGCTATGGCGGATCGGCGATGTTGGTATTGTTAGGGGCCTTTGGATTGATCCAGTCGGCCCATGTGCACCGCCCGAGAGGAGGCGTAAAATGACCATCAATGTGCTATTCGCCGCCCTTTATGAACGGTTTGAACAATATCAGGCGCCGTTAACAAAAGCATTCAACGACCGGGGGTTATCTGTTCACCTTGCAACAGATCTTGACCCAAGTTGCGTTGATTACATCGTATATGCCCCCAATTCTGATGTTCAAGATTTTACACCCTATACACGGTGCAAAGCTGTGTTGAACCTATGGGCAGGTGTTGAAAGTGTCGTTCACAACACAACGTTGACCCAACCGCTTGCGCGAATGGTGGATGCCGGTCTGACTGATGGCATGGTGGAATGGGTGACAGGCCACGTTCTACGTCATCATTTGGGAATGGACGCACATATTCACGGGCAAGACGGCCTTTGGCGTAGTGACGTCCCCCCCTTGGCCAAGGACCGCATCGTGACCGTCTTGGGGCTTGGCGAATTGGGATCGGCCTGCGCCAAGATGCTATGCCGCTTTGGGTTCCAAGTACGCGGTTGGTCAAAATCTGAAAAAACTATTGAAGGCATTGATTGTTTTGCCGGTGCCACGGGATTGCATGACGCGTTAAAAGGCGCACAAATCGTGGTATTGTTGTTGCCCAACACACCGGAAACCGAAGACACCTTAAATGCGAAAACGATTGCGGGCTTGGCCCGTGGTGCGTTTGTGATCAATCCCGGGCGCGGGACACTGATCAACGATCAAGATCTGTTGAATGCTCTTGATTCAGGTCACGTTGCGCATGCAACTTTGGATGTATTTCGGGTTGAACCCTTACCAATTGATCACCCATTTTGGGCGCATCCCAATGTCACCGTTGTACCGCATAAAGCCTCCGAAACCCGCCCGGACACCGCATCCCAAGTAATCGCCGAAAACATTTTTCGGTGTGAAAACGGTGCACCACTTTTGCATATCGTCGATCGTGCCGCGGGATATTGACGCCCCCAGATCGACACGAAAATCATAGCCTGCCCCTTGTAATTTGATCTAAGTTTTGAAACTGTTACGCAAATTTTACGAGGTCCCATGTCTATCATCACGCTCATCCGGCACGGACAAGCAAATTCAAGCGCAACAAACGAAGCGGACTATGACCGGCTGTCGTCTCTTGGCATCCAACAGGCCATGTGGTTGGGCGAACATCTGGGCGTTTTGGGCGCGAAATATGATGCGGCTTTTTCAGGATCACTTCATCGCCAAGTCGACACATTTTCGAATTTGAATCTGGCCATGACCGCGACGGTCGATGAACGATTGAATGAAATCGCTTATTACGAATTGGTCCATTGTATGCAGGATCAATTCGGCCTGACGCCGCCAGACGGAATTGGGTTTATCCAGCATTTTCAAACGACCTTTGAGAAATGGCAAGCTGGTGAAATTACATCCCCGCCCGAAGCGTGGGATAATTATCGCAATCGCGTGGCAGAAATGTTGGATCACATGCGGCACGCGGGATCCAATGTTGTCGCCGTCACATCAGGTGGGATTATCGCGATGGCCATTGCGATTGCAATGAAATTACCCCTCGAAGCATTGGTTAAGATCCTTATCGAAGGCGTCAATACCGGTATAACCCAACTGCATTACATCGGTGGAAGCTTTCATTTGAAACAGTATAATTCGGTGCCGCATTTAGAGCGCGCAGACCGTATTGACGCGCGAACATTTTACTGATCATGCTGCGCAAAAATATTAGGACATTGCAATGACACATCTTTGGGTTCGGGCCGAACAACGTGCAAACGAGGATCGCGTTGGCATCACACCCGATGGCGTGCGTGCATTGATGGATGCGGGCATACGCGTTTCCGTCGAAAAAAGCAGCTGTCGTATTATCCCAATAGACGATTATCATGCCACTGGCTGCGATATTGCAGAAGAAAACACATGGCCCTCTGCGCCGCGTGATGCAATTATTTTTGGCCTAAAAGAATTGCCCGAAGATGGAACACCATTGATCCATCGCCACATCATGTTTGGGCACGCGTTCAAGGGGCAACATTCCGGAAAAATCCTATTGCAGCGTTTCAAGACAGGTGGCGGTACGCTTTATGATCTTGAATATCTTGTCGATGAAACAGGGCGCCGCGTCGCAGCGTTTGGATATTGGGCCGGATTTGCAGGTGCAGCCGTAACGTTAAAAACATGGCTTGCCCAACAAGCAAACCAAATTTGTGGTCCGGTTGGATCCTTTCCAAACAAAGACGCCTTGATCGACGACCTAAAGGCCGAATTAGCAGCGATTGGCGCAACGCCGCCCACCGCGATTGTCATTGGCGCTTTGGGGCGTGTGGGCACAGGTGCCGCCGATTTGTGTGCATTGATGGGCATCCCCGTTACAAAATG
This sequence comes from Paracoccaceae bacterium, assembly GCA_038134005.1. GTDB lineage: Bacteria > Pseudomonadota > Alphaproteobacteria > Rhodobacterales > Rhodobacteraceae > CAJXSD01. The sequence goes on from JAYPUL010000008.1 coordinate 23,046, forward strand.
GGACATGGCCGAAACCGCCACCGGTGGACCATTCCCAGAAATCTTGGATCATAATCTATTTTTCAACTGTATCTTGGCACGTCCAGGGACACCCGTTTTTGTGCCGAAATCTGCACTTAATAGTGCGCGCAATTTGACGGCGATTGGTGACATCGCCTGTGATCCAGATAGCGACTATAACCCCATTCCAATCTATACAAAGGCGACCGATTGGAATGCGCCCGCGTATCGCGCGGCAACAAATCCTGTTTTGGATGTGATGGCTATCGATAATTTGCCGTCACTATTGCCGTTGGAAAGTTCACAAGATTACGCCGGACAACTTTTGCCGACGCTTATGACGTTAAACAATCTAAATGACGGCGTTTGGGCGCGGGCCCATGCCACGTTTGAAACCCATGTAAAAGAGGTGTGATATGACAATCCATTGGTGTGGAACAGGACTTTCAGCAATTCCAGGTTTGCGACGTCTTATCCAAGACGGCCAAAGCGTTACCGTATGGAACCGTACCGTGCAAAAGGCCCGCGATGTTCTTGGTGATTTAACGGACGATATTCGTGCCTTTGACATGGATGCCATTGATGCAGCCATATCCACGGGCGATGTAATTGTGTCCATGTTGCCCGGCGAACACCATGTTCCGCTTGCAAAGCTTGCAATTTCAAAGGGCGCCCATTTCGTCAGTTCATCCTATATTTCGCCGGAAATGGCGGCGCTGAACGATGCGGCAAAGGCCGCTAATGTTGTTTTGGTAAACGAAGTTGGTCTTGATCCCGGGATCGACCATTTGATGGCACATGACTTGGTGGAACAATACCGCGCGTCGGGTGCGTGCCACAACGACAACGAATTAAGCTTTATTTCATATTGCGGTGGGATCCCGAAAATCCCGAACGATTTTAAATATAAATTTAGCTGGTCGCCCTTGGGCGTTTTACGGGCGCTGAAATCACCATCAAAATCAATCCGTAACTTTGACGAATTGGTTGTAAATCGTCCATGGAATGCCATTTCCAGCTATACGGCCCCCTTGCCCACCCCCGAAACATTCGAAGTTTATCCAAACCGGGACAGCATACCGTTCATCGGGCAATACCATTTTGATCCCGCGTGGAAGGTAAAAGAATTCGTTCGTGGTACACTGCGATTAAATGGTTGGGCGGACGCGTGGGCGCCTGTCTTCAAAGAAATTGAAACCTTGGATGGGGCGCAAGGCGAAGCACGCCTGCGTGAAATGTCAGAAGAATTCTGGTCAGAAAACGCTTATGGCGAAAATGATCCGGATCGCGTTGTTTTGGTTGTGGCGTTGACGGCTGAACGTGACGGGCAAACAAAATGGGGAAAAACCTATGTTCTTGACGCATGGGGTGACGAAAAATCGACAGCAATGGCACGATTGGTGTCAATGCCTGTTTCATTCGCAATCGACGCGGTTTTGAATTCCGAAATCCCAAGCGGCGTACACGCGGCACCACGTGACCCCAATATTGTGTCTAACTGGCTAGCTAAGATTGGAAATCTTGCGCAACATATGGAAATCGTTGACCAAGACGCCTAACCCATTGGCTTAGTTTATCGGAACATTCGGATAGTGCCGTCTAAATGTGCATAGTTTTTGAACGTTACCCCCTAAACGGTAGATGTTCAATCGAGGAAAAACTATGTTCATGTCCAGACGACCTACGGACGCGTGGGAAATTTTAGAAGCAATAATCGACGACGCGCTCGAAGTCTTTTATAGTTATTCCGAAAATGACGACGATCTTGCCCCCTTCATGGAAGGGCAAAATTTTATTAGACTGAAAAAAGCCCAGCGTGATCATTGGCAAATTACGATCAAAGAAGGAATCAATGACGCGTATTTTGACCGATTGAACCGAATTGGTCATGCCCATGCCCGCATCGGTCTTCCGCCGCATTACTTCATTCGTGGTTATCGTCTTTTGTTGAGCACACTGTGTGACTTGGGCAAAAAACGTCGACAACATTCAAAAGCCAAGTTCTTCGAAGTCATCACAAAAATGAGCGATGTCATTTTGCACGATTTGGAAGTTGGCATCGATATTTATTACACCGTTTTGAACGACCAAAAAAATGCAACCTAGCAAAGTGTTCTAAACCATTCAGAAGAATTTGCATCGCGCATGCATCAGCTATCTGGAGAAGTTCAATCTATTGCGACCGCTGTTGATCAAATGGATACGTCCATTACGAACATCTCTGAGAACGTCGACGAAACAACACGATTTGCCCAAGCTGCATCTAACAAAGCAGATTCCGCAGCAACCTCGATGCATTCTCTGTCAAGCGCTTCCGAAGAAATCGGATCATTTTTGTCGATCATTACCGAAATTGCTGACAAAACCAAATTGCTTGCCGTTAATGCCGCGATCGAAGACGCACGTGCGGGCGAAGCTGGAAAAGATTTCACCGTGGTTGCCGACGAAGTGCGCCAGCTTGCCGAAGGCACCGAAGCGGGTGCGAAAGATGTTGCCAATAAAGTTGAAGAAATCCAAAATGCAGTGTCCGGCTTGCGCCGCACAATTGAAAGCGTGCAAGAAAGCTTTTCGCACGTTTTGTCGGCCTCTGATAAAATTGCAGCGGCCGTTCACCAACAAAGCGCGTCTTCACGTGAAATGAGCCATCGGATGTCCACCATTCGATCCGGCATCGAAGAACAAATTACTGATCTTGATATTTTGGTGGATAGCGTCACCAAATCCCTAGAACAAATGTAATCTCAAGTCCGTCCAAAACACATCTTGACCGTGGCTTGCCACGGTCTTTTTTTGTTCACATCGCCAAGTGCGTCCGAATATCGTGATGCAATTCACCCGAGGCGGCCAATATACCATTCGATGCACGCGATGGGGAGTTGAAGATAATTTCCTTGCCATAACGATCTGTGACCGTTCCGCCCGCTTCGGACACCAACAACGACCCGGCAGCGATATCCCATTCCCACGTATCGCGAAAAGTGATCATGCCATCGAAACGCCCCTGCGCCACCAACGCCAAACGATAGGCCAAAGATGGTCGAAAATGTTTTTCGAACTGCGGGACGCGGCCATCTTGCCAATGCTCAGGCGATACAGCCGGCCGAGCCGCCAATATCTTTGCCGCGTTCAAATCCACAGGGTTTGACACCGAAATCGGGGCATCATTGCAATACGCACCACCACCGCGCACGGCATGAAACATCAAATCCAAAATTGGCAGGTAAACAATCGCAGTTTCGACCTGACCATCACGGGTAATCGCGAATGAATGGGCCCAATGCGTGTCACCTTCGATAAAGCTGCGTGTGCCGTCCAACGGATCAAGGATAAAGCATCGTTCGCATAACAAACGCGCCGTATCGTCGTTTGTTTCCTCCGACAACCATCCATAGTTTGGCCGTGCCGTGCGCAACACATCCATCAACAGCGCGTCGATTTCTAAATCTGCCTGCGTCACAGGACCTGCACCATCTGCTTTGTCCCAGCGATCATAGGTTCCTTGCCAATATTTCTTGGCAATCGCCGCCGCATCAAACGCTGCGCGTTTCAATAGCGCAAGATCAGCTTCCAGCAATGGTCATTCCTTCGACCAAGAGCGACGGAATAACATTAGACAAATACCGACGCGCATCATTCGCAGGAATAATACGCCTTAACATATCCCGTAAATTTCCGGCGATGGTGATTTCATTGATTGGATACGCAAGCTCACCGTTTTCGATCCAATATCCCGACGCCCCGCGCGAATAATCGCCCGTATTGGGATTGATCGTGGATCCAATCAAAGACGTCACCAAAACCCCCGTTCCAATATCGCGGATCAAATCATCACGTGTTTGAGCGCCTGGAGTTAATTCCACACTCCAATTCGTGGGCATTGGCCCAGATGCAACACCGCGCCCCGCATTCGCGGTGGACGGCATATTCAATTTACGGCCGTTTGCCAAATCAAGCGTCCAACCCGTCAACACCCCGTTATCAATGATTTTGCGCCGTTGGGTTGGCAACCCTTCGCCATCAAATGGACGCGATCCACCGATACGTGGCCGGTGGGGGTCTTCGAGCAATGATAAATGTTCGGGCAAAACCACTTTGCCCAAGGCGTCGCGCAACCAAGATGATCCGCGTGCAACGGCGGCACCGCTGACCGCAGATAGCAAATGACCAATCAAGCCAGATGAAATCCGTTCATCGTAAATCACCGAATAGGTCCCGGTTTTTGGTTTTCGCGGTGACAAACGACGAACGGCACGTTCTCCAGCATTTCGACCAATTTCCTCTGGTGACCTGAGGTCACTTTGGAAAACGCGGCTATCACCGTCGTAATCGCGCTCCATCGTCGACCCTTCGCCAGCGATTGCGACACAAGACGAATATCGGTTGGTGCGGGAATAACCGCCTTCAAATCCGTTGGACGTACGCAGAAATATTTCAGACGTGCCATAACCCGCAGATGCGGATTGTACTTGGCTTACCCCGGCCACCTCTTGTGCGGCGGCCTCAGCCATTCGCGCATCGCGTTCCAAGGTTTCCGCGGACGGTTCTGGGCTTGGGTCGCTGATTTCTAAGGCTTCGATGTCCCATGTACGCGTGAATTGATCGGCGGTGGCCAGACCGACATATGGGTCGTTTAACGCTTCGTTTGCCATTGCGACGGCACGTTCGGCCATCATATCCAACAAGACATCGCGCACATCCGATCCTGAAACGGTTGCTGTTTTTCCACCCACAAAAACCCGCAATCCGATGTCGATACCTTCTGAACGTTCAACCTGTTGTAAGGCGCCGTTGCGCACTTCGATTGCGACCGAAGTGCCCTGCGTTGCGACCACATCGGCATGGTCCGCCCCCGCGCGCTTTGCCGCTGATAACATTTTCTCACTGAGATCCGACAGGGATGTACCGTTACCAAGCATAAACAACCTCATTTTCTTTCGACAACAGGTAGTCAGTTGGGAAAGATAAAGCAAGCAAACAAAGATTTTTTGCTTTCGTTTCACGGAATTTTCGTAAATGGTATACCAAAAAGTGAGGACTCATGACACACCCAGTTGCCCTTATCACAGGTGGCGCACGCGGCATCGGAAAAGCCACTGCCGCATTATTCATCGAAAACGGCTATCAGGCGATTTTATTGGACCGCGACGAAGACGCATTGACCGAAACTGCGGCCACAATGCCCGGATCAACGCCCTACCTTTACGACATTTCAAATCCCCAAGCGGGCGGCGAGATTGCGGCAAAAATTCGATCCGAATTTGGGCGTCTTGATTGCCTTGTCAACAACGCAGGTGTCGCGGATTTCGGCCCGATCGAAGCCTGTGACCAGGCGACATGGCGCAAAATCATGGACACCAATTTGGATGGCATGTTCTATCTTACCCAAGCGCTGACCCCGCTGTTGAAGGAAACACAAGGGTCAATCGTAAATATCGCATCGATTTCCGGATTGCGCGCATCAACTTTGCGCGTCGCATACGGCACTTCAAAAGCGGCAGTTGTTCAATTGACCAAACAACAGGCCTGTGAATTGGGCGAATACGGCATTCGCGCAAACGTTGTCGCACCAGGGCCCGTCAAAACCAAATTGTCGATCGCGGTTCACACGCCCGAAATCATCCAAGCCTATCATGACGCAATTCCGTTAAACCGCTATGGCAGCGAACGTGAATTGGCCGAAGTAATTTATTTCTTGTGTTCCCCAAAGGCATCCTATGTCACGGGTCAGGTCGTTGCCGTTGATGGTGGGTTCGAAGCGACAGGCGTTGGGTTGCCTGCGCTGCGTGCCTGATTATTTCAAACGTTGACCATTCGCATAAAATTTACCGTCGGGCGTAAATTCGAATTTCGTTGTCAATTCGTCTTCGCCCGTCGGTGTCGAAAATCCACTTAACATCATGCGCACCATGAATATCTGGCTGTCATCAATAACGCCCAGATGTGACAGGCCCGTCATAACGGTGTTCAATCCACTTAAAACGATTTTGCCTTTCCCGCTTGGACGGGGGACCCCATCATAAGTTTCTAAATCGTTATTATCGAAAGAAAAATCACCTTGGGCGATGACACCTCCGCCTAACCCGTTAAGGGAAAAGTTTTCGATCGTCAGCGATTTTATTTCGCCATCTTTTCCATAAAGCGGCACACGGTCCAATTCTTCGATACCCAACATATCCAATCCCAAACGTCCCGTTCCAAACATTTTTAACGATAATCCAATCGGTTCACGCGACAAATGCGCTTTTGGGTCAAAAAGTCCCCAAATGGCATCAGAAACGCCCAACCCAATCATGTTCATTGCGACCGAGAATTTCTGTGTTTGTGGCTGTGACGATAACGGAATTTGGAAATGATAGGATGCCTTTTCCAAAGCGCCACCAATGGGAATTGGAACGTCGGGCGCCGACAAATTGAACACGGTATTTAATGAATTTCCTTGGATATCCAAATGATCATAGGAATAAGACAACGTCGTGTCAGATGCCCCTGATGTGGCATTCATCGAAAACTGGTCCCCATTTCCGGCACCCGACATATCAAAATGTGCCGTTTCGACACCAAAGACCGAATTATATGCCATACCCGCACGCAGCGCCGCCACCGTATCCGAAATCATGACCCCGCGCGGCAAGGTTACATGTTCGGCATAGGTCATGTTGCCAAGGGTGGCGGAAAGGTCCACGTCGAAAGGATCATCTCCAAGGGCGCGTGCGGACAAATCAAACCTGATTTCGCCTGCGGTCGCATTGGTTTCACGCACTCGATCCTGCCCTTCGATTATTGTCATTTGGGCGGAGATTTGGTGTAGCGACACATCAGTGGTGGCATGATCCCATGCTGGATCAAACTCTGGTGTTCGCAGGCTATCCAAGCGGATCCCAACCTTGTCTGCAGAATAGGTGTATTTTATTCCACCCGTGATCTCGGCGGCGTGGACGTTCAGGTTTTCGTTATATTGAGTCATGCTCAAATCAAAATCTTGATCATCCCCTATGTCGCGTCGAACGAGAACGGGATAGGTTTTGGGTAAACCAATCGCAATGCGTCCATCGTCTTGTGCATCAAATGTCATGGTCCCAATTTGAAATGTGATTTGTGCGTCTGTGTCGGGTGCAATCTGCGAAATTTGTAAATGATCGACGCGCACATCATCACCGGTTTGATGCACCGTCGCCGCAACCATATAACCCGCATCTTTGAATTGTTCTTCAACATTTTGCCAAATCTGTTCCGCAGTTATTTCTGCGAAAGCGGCCTGAGACACAAAAACTGCGCCACTGAAAACGGTTGACCTAAAAATATGATGCAACATAAAAATTTCCTTTTTGACCCATTCTTTAAAGGTGGGTTTAGAAAATTTTCACGTCAAGGGTTGTTTTCCCAAATTTGCTTCGCCATCAAGGAAATAAAAATGGATGGTGCAAAGATGACCAGTTTCAAAAATAAAACGGTAATCGTGACGGGTGCAAGCCGTGGTATCGGCGAAGCCACCGCACGCGCGTTCGCAAATGCGGGCGCAAACGTCGTGTTGGCGGCGCGCGACGCGGACGCATTGGAAAAGATCGCCGCCGATATCGGTGAAATCGCGCTTGCCTGCCCGGGAAACATAGCGGACCCCGAATTTGCACAACGTTTGGTGCAAACATCCCTAAATGAATTCGGCGGGGTCGATATTTTGATAAACAATGCCGCCGCTCTACAGCCAATCGCACATATGGCGGACGCGGATGTTTCTGCGTGGTCTGAGCTTATCGATATAAACGTAAAAGGCGTGTTTTATGCGATGCGCGCGGCCTTGCCGCAGATGGTTCACCAAGGGGATGGAACAATTTTGACCATTTCTTCGGGTGCAGCACACAACCCATTAGAAGGATGGTCGGCCTATTGCGCATCAAAAGCGGCGGCTGCGATGTTAACATTGAACCTTCATCTTGAATACGCAAACAAAGGCATTCGCGCGATGGGTTTGTCGCCCGGAACGGTTGCCACACAAATGCAACGCGATATCAAAGCATCAGGTATCAACCCGATTAGCCAATTAGAGTGGTCCCATCATATCCCACCCGAATGGCCCGCGCGCGCCATTTTGTGGATGTGCGGCGCAGTACGCGACGATTTGGCAGGGTTGGAAATTTCATTGCGCGATGAAAACATACGGAAAAAAGTGGGTCTGATATGATTACGCTTGAAACGTCTAACGAAAATGTGTGGACCGTTACGATTGATCGTCCCGACAAAGCAAATTCCTTAACGCCCCAGATGTTAGAGGACTTGGCCCAAATCGCAGCAGATGCAAAATCTGCGCGTGGCCTGATTTTGACAGGGACGGGAAAAGTTTTTTCCGCTGGCGCAGATTTGGACGCGGCCAAGGCAGGATTGGCAACGTCAGACGTCTGGGAACGTCTGTCCAATGCGATCGAAGCGTTGGAGTGTTTTACAATAGCTGCCCTTAACGGAACCCTTGCCGGTGGTGCCATGGGAATGGCCTTGGCCTGTGATATGCGCATCGCAGTGGCCCATGCGAAGTTCTTTTATCCCGTCATGAAGCTGGGTTTTTTGCCGCAACCATCCGATCCAAAACGGCTGGCACGCTTGATCGGACCTGCACGTACAAAAATGATCCTCATGGCCGGACAAAAAATTGATGCGCAACGGGCTTATGACTATGGCTTGATCGACCAAATCGTTCCCGACGATGACCTTTTGGCCACGGCACATTTGTTTATGACAGACAGCATTGCGGCAACACCTGAACACGCTGCTGCGATAAAAACGATGATTGGCGGCAATTAATCCATCAATTTTTCGTGATTTGTGAAAGGACCAAGTTCGCATTAGCGTTCGATGACCTGACGAGAGATTGAAACCAGCGAGGCATAATGAAAGCGCTTTCTTTGACGATTTTTATGATTGCTTCACCAGTATTTGCAGGGCACGAATTTGCCAGTGTTGATTTGGATGTTGGTCTCTCGCTTTACCAAGAAAACTGTGCGTCCTGCCATGGAAACAACCTAGAAGGCCAACCGAATTGGCGCAATGCCGACGAAAACGGCATTCTTCCGGCGCCTCCGCATGATAAATCTGGGCACACGTGGCATCACGATAGCCGGTTTTTATTTTCCTATGTGAAATTCGGCGGTCAGGCGGTCATGGACGCCCAAGGCGTCGCTGGTTTCACAAGTGCAATGCCTTCTTTTCAAACAGAATTATCAGATGAACAAATCATCGACATACTGGGCTATATTCATTCAACCTGGCCCGACGACGTAAAAGATGCGCAGGCAACCCGAACACAGGGGCACTGATCACCGACGGCGTTGACCACCCGGTGTGCGCGATTGAAACGACGGTGGGCGTTTTGTAACCCATGCGATAAATTTCGCCAAATGGGGATGCGCGCGCAACGCATCTATCGTGTTGTAGGATCGCGCCAATTCGGCTTCGCGTAAACACGAGTGAATTTCTTTGTGGCATATATGATGCAACAAAACGGTCGGACCGTCTTTGCCGCCCTTTAAACGGGGGATCAAATGATGACGACTTTGCGGCACATCTGGCGGGATCGGACGGTCGCAAAGAGGGCAAATGGGATCTGACATCGTGAACAAAGGCTTGTATTACAGAAGCTTTGCAATATCAGGATACTTAGGGATCAGAATCAAGGGGTAAGGGTATGGATGCGGCAGATTCCCCGCCGATTTTGGAAAAAGGATTAGAATTGGGCCATCAAGGGTTGGACATTGCCAAAAATTGGCTTTTGTCACCCGCAGCGTGGTCGCAATTTTTAATTCTGATTGCCGCCTATGTATTGGCATGGGCGATCAGTAAAAAAATTACACCTCGGGTTCAACACATCCTTACGCCAGATCACGGCGCTACATCGATAGTGGCGCGTGGACGTTTATTTCTATTGATGTTTATACCGCTCTTATTGCCGCTTTTGTCCTATGCGTTTACGGGCATAGGCGAAACGGTAACGCGATCGATTTTTGGATCCGGCGCGGTCATCGCATTTGGCAAACGTGTGTTTTTGTTCCTAGCGATACGAACCTTTGCAAAAGACATGTTGCGCGACCCAATGTTGCGCCTTTTGGGAAAATTTGTCCTGATCCCCGTTGGTGCGCTTTATGCGCTTGGCCTATTAGATCTTGTCTCAGCGCGATTACAAGCCACCGTCGTTCCATTGGGAAATTTGTCATTCAACTTACTATGGCTTTTGCAATTTTTGGTAGTCGGTGGCGTCATTTTTTGGCTTGGCCGTTGGTCGAATGAACAATCCACTGGTTTCATTAGCAAACAAAACGAAATGCCCCCTGCGACCCGTCAATTGGCGTCAAAAGCGGCGGAAATCGCAATTTTTGGCATCGCGTTCTTGGTCGTCATGAACATCATGGAAATTTCGCTTTCATCCTTGGCTGTACTTGGGGGTGCCGTTGGCGTCGGTTTGGGATTTGGTCTGCAAAAAATTGCATCAAATTTTATTTCAGGTGTGATTTTGCTTGTCGAGGGTCAAGCAACGGTTGGTGATTATGTCGAACTAGACGGTGGCGAAGCAGGCACCATCGTTAAACAAACTGCGCGTGCGATGATCTTAGAAACCTATGATGGTCGATGGATTGTAGTTCCCAACGAAGATTTCATTACGACCCGCGTTGTCAACTATTCCGATCAAGGCAGCGCAAATAGATACGAGGCGGCGTTTTCCGTCAGCTATGATACCGATATAAACCTGGTGCCTGATATTATCGAAACGGCTGTCGCAAAACATCCCGAAGTTTTATCCAGGCCTTTTCCGCCCGATTGTGAATTGCGCGGTTTTGGGGAAAGCGGCATTGATTTTGCCGTTGAATTTTGGGTCAACGGCATTGATGACGGCAAAAACAAATACACGTCGGATGTTTTGTTTCTGATTTGGAACGCACTGCGCGACAATGGCATCACGATCCCATATCCCCACCGCGTGGTTGAGTTTAAGAATAGTCCTGATACAACAACGGGATGACCAAACACGTACTTGTCATTGGGGCTGGACCCGCTGGATTGATGGCTGCCGACGCGATTGCACATCAGGGGATTGATGTGACAATCGCGGATGCCAAACCTAGCTTTGGCCGAAAGTTTTTAATGGCGGGAAAATCCGGCCTTAACCTGACCAAGGCCGAACCGTTGAACGAATTTGTGCGCAATTATGACACCCCATATATCGCCAACATCGTCGATGCGTTTGGTCCAAACGATGTGTGTGATTGGGCAAACGGGCTTGGGGCGGATGTGTTTATAGGATCAAGCGGTCGTGTGTTTCCAAAGGTCATGAAGGCGTCTCCACTTTTGCGCGCCTGGATTGGCGCACTGGATGCATTGGGGGTGCAACGCAAAGCAAACCACCGTTGGATTGGGTTTACCCAAAACACCGCACATTTTGAAACACCAAATGGCGCAATCGACATCACGGCCGATGCGATTGTTTTAGCAACCGGCGGCGCAAGTTGGTCCAAATTGGGTTCCGACGGTGAATGGACCAAATGTGTGAGCGCAGACAATTTGGTACCCTTTGCCCCATCAAATTCCGCGGTCCACATTGAATGGTCCCCGCATATGGCAAAATTTATGGGCCACCCCGTGAAAGCAATTTCAATAACGTCAGGCGACAAAATCAGCCGGGGCGAAGTTATCTTGTCTTCCAAAGGCATCGAGGGTGGCGGCATCTATCCATTGTCAGCAGGCATTCGTGACACAGGCAGCGTGACATTCGATCTTTGCCCTGATTGGACACTTGAACGGGTCGTCACAGCGTTATCCCGACCTATCGGGAAAAACAGTTTGTCCAACCACATCCGCAAAACACTTGGGCTTACACCGATAAAAATTGCGCTCTTGCGTGAATTTGCGGGACATTTGCCAAACGACCCCCATCACCTGGCAACACTTTTAAAAGCTTTGCCACGCCACAAGGTCACGTTGCGGCCCATCGACGAAGCGATTTCGACCGTCGGAGGCATCGCATGGGCATCCTTGACCGAAGGCTTGATGTTACGCAATCGACCAGGCGTTTTTTGTGCAGGCGAGATGATCGATTGGGACGCGCCGACGGGGGGATATTTATTGACCGCCTGCCTTGCATCTGGGCGCTGGGTCGGACGACATGTTGTCGACTATTTAAAAATCCCGCATCGCGCAGAACGCGATGCGGGATCATAATGGCATTAACGGGTTTTAAATCCCACCATCAAACGGATAGAAGCTATTGGCAGAGGAACGTTTCCACCGCTTCAAATACCCAAACCGATCTTCTTCTTCGCGCAGTAAAAAGCCTTCGGGCATATATGGATAAACGTCATGTCCTGTTACCATATCGCGGTCGTTTACACGCATCATCAAATGGTGGGGTAAGAAATCTGAGGGATGCATTAGCCCTGCGGCCCCGGCCATATCGCCAAGCGCTTTTAATGTGTTGCGATGGAAATTTGCAACGCGCTGCGCTTTGTCGGTGACATTCAATGCTTTTTGACGGGATGGATCCTGTGTCGCAACCCCCGCGGGACAATGGTTGGTGTGACAGGCCTGTGCCTGAATGCAACCGACCGCAAACATAAAGCCGCGCGCCGAATTGCACCAATCGGCACCCAAGGCCAAAGTGCGTGCAATGTCAAACGCATGGATCAATTTGCCCGACGCCCCAATTTTTATTTTGTCGCGTATCCCCGCTCCGCGCAGGGTATTGTGGGCAAAGGTCAATCCTTCGACCAAAGGCATCCCCATATGGTTTGCAAATTCCATCGGCGCTGCACCTGTACCGCCTTCGGTACCATCAACGACAATAAAATCCGGATAAATCTGGGTTTCCAACATTGCGCGAACGATGCACATAAATTCGCGACGATGTCCGATACAAAGCTTGAAACCGACGGGTTTGCTGCCAGAAAGATCCCGCAATTTGGCGATGAAATGCATCATTTCAAGCGGCGTTGAAAACGCAGAATGGGACGCGGGCGACAAACAATCTTTGTCCAACGGAATTCCGCGCGCTTCGGCAATTTCCGGAGTGATTTTCGCCACCGGTAACATACCGCCTTGCCCAGGCTTTGCCCCTTGCGACAGCTTGATTTCAATCATCTTGATTTGATCGCGCAGCGCTGTTTCTTGGAATTTGTCGGCGTCAAAGTTTCCATCCATGTCGCGGCATCCAAAATACCCTGTGCCAATTTCATAGATCAAATCCCCATCGCCTTCGCGGTGATATCGGCTTACGCCGCCTTCGCCCGTGTCATGCGCAAATCCCCCGATTTTCGCACCACGATTCAACGCCGCAATCGCATTTGCCGACAATGCGCCAAAGCTCATTGCAGAAATATTATAAATCGACGCTTGGTAAGGTTGGGTACAATCTGGTCCCCCAATTTTCACACGAAAATCCAAATCATTGATTTTGTTTGGACAGATTGAATGGGTTAACCATTGATACCCACCTCCATAGATATTCTTTTTTGTTCCAAAGGGGCGTTTATCTTCGACGTTTTTGGCACGCTGGTAAACGATCGCACGCGATTCACGGGAAAAGGGAACTTCTTCGTCATCGGATTCCAGAAAATATTGGCGAATTTCAGGGCGAATTAATTCCAAGAAATAGCGTATGTGGCCCAAAATAGGATAGTTGCGCAACACCGCATGGCGACGTTGGGACAAATCAGCCAAACCAACCAAAAGAACAAACCCGACTATCGCAAGCGGATAGAGAGGCCATATTTGAAAATAATATGCCGCACCCGCAATTAAGGTTCCAACCGCAGCCATCACAATTGGAATGTGACGTGTACCAAGACCAAACATTAGCGTTCTCCCTCATCTAATGAAACCTGTGCAAAATATGCGACAGAATATGCGCATTGAACCGCATGAGACAGGACGCTAATCACCATCGTGTTGGTGCGACGGTTAGAATTTCGTGTGTGCATTTTGCCATCACCTTTTTTAATGCCATCATATGCATAAGCGTCATGTGCTTTGAACCCTTCGGTCATTGCCCATTAAGAAGTAAACGACGCAGGCAAAGAAAATGTAAACTTTGCCGCAAATTTCCCATGTTTATACCCAAACATCTAAACCTAATTAAACGAACGGATTGCCGTCTAGCCGTGCGCAGTTAACACCCTCGCCGAATAAGGGCACGTTTTACCCCGATGGGAAAATGCCATTCACCCTAACGAAAGTTATACATTGGTAAGAGTTAATTTAACTAATTGCCAGTAAGGGTGTTTCCCATGTTACCCGTTTATAGTTACGATCAGATCGCATACCAATTAACCGACCTTGGCCAGCAATATTTTGGTGGCGGGCGTCAAAAATTTGCGATCTCAGCGGGTGGAACGCTTACTTATAATGTCACAGGCTTGAATGACGCCGGACGCGAATTCGCGCGCACAGCGTTAGATGTATGGACATTGGCCACGGGCATTAATTTTGTTGAAACCACATCCAGCGCATCCATAACATTCAACCACGGCCGCACAGCCGGTGACGCATATACCCAGATCACGTCGGATTCTTCAGGAACAATTTTATATACCTCGATTTCGATTTCGCGTGAATGGAACCAATATGATTGGTCGCGTGCCAATGATGGGACGGTTGACATCGATTATTCCAGCTATTCAATGTTGACCTATGTTCACGAAATTGGACACGCGTTAGGCCTTGCGCATGGCGGGAATTACAACGGCTCTGCCACCTATAGCCGCGACGCGGCCTATGCCAACGATAGTTGGCAAGCAAGCATCATGTCGTATTTCGATCAATCTGAAAACACATACATTGATGCAAGCTTCGCCTATGTCATCACGCCGATGATTGCCGATATGGTTGCGATACATAACCTTTATGGCACGCCAACGACGGGCACGTCCGGCAACACGACCTATGGATATCACGGCAATACAAATACCTATCTTGATGATTTGTCCGTCATGCAGAACCCGGTGGCATTCACAATTTTTGATACCAGCGGTACCGACACCATTAACCTATCTTTTGATAGATATAACCAATGGGTCGACTTGAATGCCGAAGGCATTTCGGATGTCTTGGGTTTGGATGGCAATCTAATCATTGCCCGCGACAGCGTAATTGAAAATTTCAACGCAGGCCTTGGAAACGATACAATTTACGGCAACAGCGCGGACAACGAAATTTTTGGAAATGCTGGAAATGATAGCCTTTTTGGCGGCTCAGGAAATGACGTTTTGATCGACGGTCTGGGCAACAATGATTTGGTCGGCGGAGATGGATACGACATCATTGCAGCCTATTCGGGTTTAAATACATTAACCGGTGGCGCCGCTAATGATTTCATCACAGGTGGCATAAATGCGGACATTATCGATGCGGGATCGGGAAATGACGTTATTATCGGTGATGCTGGTCGCAATATCTATGGCAGCTCTGATCAAATAGAAGGCGGCACAGGCAATGACACCATGATGGGCGGAAATGGCGCAGATACGTTTGTGTTTCACCCCAATGACGGAAATGATGTGATTGCCGATTTCATTGCGCCGGATGTGTCACGCAACAGCGCAGGCACATTATCCGTCGCGTCGTTTGGCGAAGATTTTCAATCCGGCCTCGATGAAATCCATTTGATCGGCTTTCAATCGGTTGGATCAAATAACGTCATGTCATTTATGACCGACACCGCACAAGGTGCGAAATTCCAAGCCGAAGGCACGACCATTTTGTTTTATGGTGTGGCAACCTCAGACCTGAGTGTTGATGACTTTGTATTTGTATGATCGCGTCACGCTAAACCCGAATTTGGGTTGTCCTTGGAACAGGTGTCTGTAAGATAGAGTGCACTTTATGCCCTGCCTACCAATCAAGGAATCCCGTTATGCCAATTTGCAGTCTTGGATCTTTTATACCTACCTATTCAATCGATACGGTTTGGGTTGCACCAACGGCCTATGTCATTGGAAATGTTGAATTGGGCGACGATGTCGGTATTTGGTTTGGCGCAACGATACGCGGTGACAATGATCCAATAAAAATTGGGGCACGTTCCAATGTTCAAGAAAGCGCAACCCTTCATACCGACGTTGGTTTCCCTTTAACTGTGGGCGAAGATGTTACGATCGGACATGGTGCAATCGTCCACGGATGTAGCATCGGCAACAATAGCTTGATCGGCATGGGTGCTACGATTTTAAATGGCGCCAAAATTGGGAATAATTCGATCGTTGGCGCAAATGCATTGGTTACAGAAGGCAAAGAATTTCCGGACAATAGCTTGATCGTCGGGTCCCCTGCCCGCGCCGTTCGCCAATTGGATGAAGCCGCGATCGAACGGCTTACGTTTTCCGCACAAACCTATGTGAATAACAAAAACCGTTTTGCGCGCGATCTAAAGATCATCCAAGATTAATCCGCGACATACCAGGCAGACAAAGTTCCATCCTGGCCTTTCATTAACACAACGCCCCCAATTTCGTCTGGGATGGCGTTTGTCACATCATATCCAAAAAACGCACCACCCGATAACGTTCTGGTGCTTGATCCCGTGACATTAACAACGGATCCGTTGTTAACGTCGTAAACGTTCCACCAGAAAATCCGTTGCCGTTAATCACAAGACCTGTACCTTTGATTTGATCAACCGGCGCAGTCGTCACGGTTTGTGAAAAAATATTTGTCGCGGTAAAGCCAGAAAGGTCCACGTCCAATCGGCTGGTATTGAAATTTACGTTGATCTGGCTGGACCCATTTCTTAGTTCATATCCTTGCGCACCCATGATCAAAGTGGCTTCGGTTTCACCAGAATAGGACGCCGTCGATGACAAAGGCATTTGCGCAACCTAGGTGCGAATACCCACAACGCCGGTCGCATCATAAGTTACGCCATTGTCGGCGTAATTTTCGCTCACCAAGATCACGTAATCATATGATCCTGTCGTTCCCAAATCAGAAAAAGTCACGGTGCCGTCGGTTGCAACGCCAGATCCGTTAAATCCGTCGTTGTCCGTCATTGTGATCCGCCCATCAGTAATTGTAGTTTCACCTGTGTTATGAACGATCATTCCCGCCAAAACAGGCAAATCATAAACACCCGTTACAATGTTTTGCCGCAACATGACCCCTTTTAGGTAACTGTTCTCATTCGGAAAACTGCGCACAGCGTCATAAAACGGTATCGACGTTGACCCCGATCGATCGGGTAAAATTGTCTGTGTTTGAGGATCGTCAAAAATACCCGAGACCCCATCATCCGTCACCGTGGATGTGGGTGTCGTAGGAGTCGTCCCTGTGGGCGTGTTATCAACGATGCCACCGCCGCCACAAGCAGACGCAAGCATAAGAAAAGACAACGCCGCGAAAGATACCATATTATGTCTCATTTTAAATCTTTCAGTATATAAAATTACATACCAAAGATTAATTAAATATAGACTAAAGTGATATTTCCACACATGATAGTAACGAAAGAATACGGATAGCCGCCTGATAAATTCCAATCCATTTTGACAGGTCCCCGTTCGAACGGACTAAGGCAAAGTGGCTATGTCGCTGCTCTCGCGCGTGCAAAAGCGTCACTGGAACGTACGCGTTTTGTGTATGCTTTGAACGCTTCGTTTTCCATCGGGAAACCCGCCGATATGGCCCACTCACCGCAATGGGTTAATATTAGATCGGGCACGGTGCACATATCCCCCATTAAATATGGGCCGGTAAATTCGGACATCAGGCGATCAACATTGCGGGCAAATTCCCATTTCAGGCTGGGCTTAACTTCGGCGACGCGATGTTCGGGCGGCAAAACGAAACTGTGCCGTGCCGCTGTCCACAAAATGGCATCGAATTCGTCGTTGACGCGATGTAAAAACCCGTCTTGGCGCGCGCGGTCTAATGTTCCCGCTGGATAGGTCAGCGCGTTATGTTTGTCCGCAAGATACATCATAATCGCTGCGCTGTCGGTAATGATCGTGTCATCCACCATTAACGCAGGCACTTTTCCCGATGGGTTATATGCTTTTGCCTCATCCGATCCCGCCTTGACGGGCACCAATTCATACGGTTGGCCGATTTCTTCCATCATCCAGATTACGCGAAACGCGCGGCTTGTGG
Source organism: Paracoccaceae bacterium (assembly GCA_038134005.1). GTDB lineage: Bacteria > Pseudomonadota > Alphaproteobacteria > Rhodobacterales > Rhodobacteraceae > CAJXSD01. The sequence continues at coordinate 41,157 of JAYPUL010000008.1, forward strand.
GTGTCCCGATAATTTTATACATCTTGCGTCCTTTTTCCGCGATGATAGCACGTGCTTTGCCAAAGAACAGATGCGTTTTACACCCTATCACGCCACAGCACGGTTCATAAAAATTTTATGCACCAGAGAATAGAAGAATCGCAACAAACCATGCTAGACATAGTATTATGAATCTATCGAACCCCAAAATAGGCGATAAACGCCCTGTCATTCGACAACTAGACGACGCCGCAATCAACCGTATTGCCGCGGGCGAAGTCGTTGAACGCCCTGCATCCGCCGTGAAAGAATTGGTCGAAAATGCAATAGACGCGGGCGCGCGGCGGATTTCGGTTGATATCGCGAATGGCGGCAAAACATTGATCCGTGTCACGGATGACGGGTGCGGCATGTCAGGGGATGATTTGCCCTTGGCGTTATCCCGCCATGCGACGTCGAAAATCGATGTGTCGGATTTGTTAAACATTCACAGCTTTGGCTTTCGTGGCGAAGCATTACCGTCCCTCGGTGCCGTAGGGCGTTTGACAATTATGTCGCGTGCCTCGGGGCATGATGGCGCACAAATCGCGGTTTCGGGCGGCACGACTTCGGCTGTGAAACCTGCGGCGTTGAATGCCGGCACGGTGGTCGAATTGCGTGATCTGTTTTACGCAACACCTGCACGTTTGAAATTTATGCGCACCGATCGCGCAGAAACCCAGGCCGTCAGTGACGTGATCAAGCGACTTGCGATGGCCGAGCCGTCCATCGGGTTTACGTTGCGCGATGTGTCAAACGGGGACGACCGCGTCATGTTCCGCGTCGATCCCGAAAGCGGCGATCTATTTAATGCCCTGCACGGTCGCCTTGCCCGCGTTTTGGGTCAAGATTTTGCGGATAACGCATTGGCAATCGATGCGGAACGCGATGGGCTTAGATTGACGGGCTATGCCGCTTTGCCGACCTATTCACGCGGCGCGGCAGTCATGCAGTTTTTCTTTGTCAACGGGCGCCCTGTGAAAGACAAACTTTTGCTTGGGGCGCTGCGGGGGGCCTACGCCGATTTTCTGTCGCGCGACCGTCATCCCGCCGTTGCGTTGTTTATCAATTGTGATCCACATTTGGTTGATGTGAACGTGCATCCCGCCAAATCCGAAGTCCGCTTTCGCGATCCTGGTCTGGCGCGTGGGTTGGTGGTTTCGGCCCTGCGCCACGCATTGGCCGAAGCGGGGCATAGATCATCATCAACGGTCGCCGGGGCCACATTGGGGGCGATGCGTCCTGAAACGATCCCACCTCGGCCCGCGTTTCAATATCAAATGGATCGGCCCAGCGCCACAGCCCGCGCGATTAATTACCAATCCCAAGCGCCCGAACCACGTGATTTCGGCTTTGCCGAGGTCGCCAATGTGTCGGCACGCATCGAGGCCGCTATAGGCGACGCACCCGCTGCAGAGACCGATTATCCCCTTGGCGCGGCGCGCGCACAAGTGCATGAAAATTACATCATCGCGCAAACTCAAACCGGCATGGTCATTGTTGATCAACACGCAGCACATGAACGGTTGGTTTATGAAAAGCTAAAAACACAAATGCGCGAAAATGGCGTCGCGGCGCAGGCTTTGTTGATCCCTGAAATCGTTGATCTGTCGGCGGGGGAATGTGCGATGCTTTTGGGTATTGCCGATGATCTGTCGAAACTGGGCCTGACCATCGAACCCTTTGGCGGCACGGCCATTGCAGTGCGCGAAACCCCCGCGATTTTGGGCGAGGTGAATGCAAAAAATATCCTGATGGACGTTCTTGACGAACTGTCCGATTGGGGCAGCAGCCAATTGGTTCAAGAAAAGATCGAAGCCATCCTGTCGCGCGTGGCGTGTCATGGCTCTATTCGGTCTGGCCGACGGATGCGGGCCGAAGAAATGAACGCCCTATTGCGCGAGATGGAGGCAACGCCGCATTCTGGCCAATGCAACCATGGACGCCCGACATACGTTGAATTAAAGCTGTCTGATATTGAACGATTGTTTGGACGCACATGACACAGATTGATTTGAACGACCCGATCACTTTGGCCATCTTGGGTGGCGCGCTATTTATTGCGTTGCTTTTGATCATAACGGTGCGCGCGGCGTTAAAATCGGCACGGCTTGCGGAACCGCTGGCCTTTCAAATTGGCGCATTGGGCCAACGGGTTCAGGCCTTGGGTGATGGTCAGGAACGGTTGGCCGGTGGGTTGCATCATGTGTCCGAAGCACAGGCAAAATCACAAACGTCAATGTTGCAGCTGATGGAACAACGTCTTGCCCAAGTGCAAAACCAGATGAACGAAAACCTACACGGATCGGCACGGCGCACCGCACAGTCCTTGGGTGAATTGCAACAGCGTTTGAATTCAATCGACAAGGCGCAAGAAAACATCACAAAACTGTCGTCCGACGTGTTGTCATTGCAAGACATCCTTTCCAACAAACAAACCCGCGGGGCGTTTGGTGAAATTCAGTTGAACGATATTGTAACCAAAGCGTTGCCCAGTGATAGCTATACGTTGCAAGCGACGCTCTCCAATGGCCGGCGCGCGGATTGTTTGATCCACTTGCCAAATCCGCCTGGCCCCATTGTGATCGATAGCAAATTCCCACTGGAAGCCTATGAAGCAATGCGCAACGCGACCACCGATTGGGAAGTCAACGAAGCCGCAAAATTCATGCGTCTGTCAGTCAAGCGTCACATTAAAGACATTAGCGAGAAATACGTTATCGAAGGCGAAACGGCCGATGGTGCGTTGATGTTTTTACCGTCAGAAGCGGTTTATGCCGAAATTCACGCGAATTTCCCCGAATTGGTCCGCGAAGGGTTCGCGGCCCGCGTTTGGATCGTATCGCCCACCACATGTATGGCGACGTTAAACACAATGCGCGCAATCCTGAAAGACGCACGCATGCGCGAACAAGCGGGGGCCATTCGGCGCGAATTGGGGTTATTGTATCAAGATGTTGATCGCTTGGGTCAGCGCGTTGAAAACCTGGATCGGCACTTTTCCCAAGCGGCAAAAGACATCACAGAAATCAAAATCAGTGCGGACAAGGCAGGCAAACGTGCCCGCCGTTTGGACAATTTCGATTTCGAAGAATTGGCCCAACCTGACACCCCCGTCATTCCATCCAAGGTTAGGGAATAACAACACCACACAATCTTTTTCGTGTGCGCCCAGAACTTGTTCTTTTCCTTGTGAAAGGCAATAGTTATACGGCGGCCAAGCGAAGACAGGGATAAAAACTATGGCGCATATCATTGTTGTAGGAAACGAAAAAGGCGGCGCGGGGAAATCCACCGTAACCATGCATATCGCAACGGCATTGGCCCGTTTGGGATTTCGGGTTGGCGGAATTGATTTGGACCTGCGTCAACAAACCTTTGGGCGCTATGCGCTGAATCGTGCGCGCCATTTGTTGGACGAAGGGTTGGATTTACCATCCCCCAATTATTTTGAATTGCCCAGCATTGACAAAGCCTCGATCCCCGATGGCGAAAACATCTATGACCATCGGTTGTCCGCCGCAATTGCGGCAGCGGAACCGCAAAGCGATTTTATTGTGATCGATTGCCCGGGTTCACACACGCGCCTAAGCCAAGTGGCACATTCACTGGCGGATACTTTGATCACGCCGCTGAATGACAGCTTTGTGGACTTTGACCTATTGGCGCATGTGAATGCAGATGGTGAAACGATCGAAGGCCCATCGGTCTATTCCGAAATGGTTTGGAACGCGCGCCAATTGCGCGCACAGGCGGGGTTAAAACCGATTGATTGGATTGTTTTGCGCAACCGCGTCGGCGCACAACAGATGGTCAATAAAATCAAAATGGAACGCGCTTTGGAAAAGTTGTCCAAACGCATCGGTTTCCGCATCGCACCCGGTTTCAACGAACGCGTCATTTTCCGCGAATTGTTCCCACGTGGTTTGACCTTGCTTGACCTGAAAGACATGGGTGTCAAACAGTTGAACATTTCGAACGTCGCCGCACGTCAAGAATTGCGCGACCTTATCAAGGCGTTGAATTTACCAGATGTGACGCCGAATTTTTAAATCTTTGCCAGCTTGATCAATGCGGACCGCAGGACCCTCGTTTCATCTGGGGTCAAAATCGACGTAATTTTTTCGTCATACTGACCCGCGTAATTCAAAAGGTCTTCATATACTGCGCGCCCCTGCGGCGTTAGCTCTAACCATTCATGACGGCGATCGGCGGCATCGGTTTGACGTGTCACATACCGCCGATCCGCCAATTTTTGAAGCGCGCGACTTACCTTAGTTTTGTGAATTTTTGCACGTTCACAAATGTCTTTGGCCATAATGCGATGATACATTCCCAGATGGAACAACACCCGCCATTCGGTCCGCAACAACCCATATCGGCCTTTGTAAATTTGTTGAAAATCCAAACTGCTGGCTTCGGCCGCTTGGTTCAACAAATAAGGCATAAAGTGGCGTAGATCAAAATCATCCTTTTTCATCATATGCCTCACTTACCCCTTGTTAGTTACATTTTCAACTATTAACACGATTCGTATTTCCGACGGAGGATAAAATGAAAGACCAAGCGCATCCGAATACCTTTGTTCAAGCAGACAAAACCATAGGCACCACAGCCGGTTACATGCCTGGGTTCGGCAATGATTTTGAAACCGAAGCGCTGCAAGATGCGTTGCCACAGGGCATGAATAGCCCGCAAAAATGCAACTATGGCCTTTATGGCGAACAATTGTCGGGAACGGCCTTTACTGCGAACCCGCCCGAACGAACATGGACCTATCGCATTCGTCCATCCGTCAAACATTCGGCACGCTATACCAAGATTGATCTGCCCTATTGGAAATCGGCGCCGAACGTAGACCCCGATGTGATTTCGCTGGGTCAATATCGGTGGGATCCCGTTGCACATTCCGACGCATCGCTAACATGGTTGACGGGCATGCACACCATGACCACCGCGGGCGACGTGAACACCCAGGTCGGCATGGCAAGCCATATTTATCTGGTCACTCAATCCATGGTCGACGAATATTTCTTTTCCGCCGACAGCGAATTATTGGTCGTTCCCCAAGAAGGCCGCCTGCGGTTTTGCACGGAACTGGGCATCATTGACGTTGAACCCAAGGAAATCGCGATCCTTCCCCGCGGTTTGGTGTATCGCGTTGAAGTGTTAGAAGGTCCATGCCGCGGTTTTGTCTGTGAAAACTATGGCCAGAAATTCGAATTGCCCGCCCGTGGCCCGATTGGCGCAAACTGTTTGGCCAACCCCCGCGATTTCAAGGCCCCCGTTGCCGCATTCGAAGACCGCGAAGTGCCTTCAACCCTCACCGTCAAATGGTGCGGCCAATTCCACCAAACCAAAATCGGTCAATCGCCCTTGGACGTCGTGGCATGGCATGGCAATTACGCGCCATACAAATACGACCTGCGTGCCTATTGCCCCGTCGGTGCAATCCTTTTTGATCACCCTGATCCATCAATCTTTACCGTTTTGACGGCGCCTTCGGGGGTACCCGGTACGGCAAACATCGACTTTGTTTTATTCCGCGAACGGTGGATGGTGGCCGAAAATACATTCCGTCCGCCGTGGTATCACAAAAACATCATGTCCGAATTGATGGGCAATATTTATGGCCAATATGACGCTAAACCCAAAGGGTTCATCCCTGGGGGTATGAGCCTGCACAATATGATGCTGCCACATGGTCCAGATAAAAACGCGTTTGAAGGCGCATCAAACGCGGACCTAAAGCCACACAAACTGGAAAACACTATGTCTTTCATGTTTGAAACGCGCTTCCCCCAACATCTGACCGCCTATGCCGCGCAAGAAGCCCCCTTGCAGGACGACTATATCGATTGCTGGTCGGATATTGAGAAAAAATTCGACGGAACCAAAGGAACAAAATAATGGCACTTAAAACCAGCTGGGTTGCGTCTGCAAACTCGCCCGAAACACAATTTCCGTTGAACAATCTGCCCTATGGCGTGTTTTCGAGCCAAGACACGGATCCACGCTGTGGTGTTGCGATTGGCGATATGATCCTGGATCTACAGGCGGCGGAAGAGGCCGACTTGATCGACCTTGGCACAGGTCCAGTCTTTGATGTTCCATTCTGGAACGAAGTGATGGAATTAGGTCCCGTTGCTTGGGCGGACCTGCGGCGCCAAATTACCAGCATCTTGAAAAACGGAAGCGCCAAACAAGGCAAAGCCATCGACATGCTGGTTCCACAGGCCGAAGCGACGATGCACATGCCGTTTCTTGTCTCTGAATACACCGACTTTTACGCAGGCCGCCACCACGCGACAAATGTGGGCACCATGTTCCGTGGCGCCGAAAACGCGCTGCCGCCCAATTGGTTGCATATCCCGATTGGGTACAATGGCCGCGCCTCCTCGGTCGTGGTCAGTGGCACAGATGTGCGCCGCCCGTGGGGTCAGCTAAAATCACCCGATCACGATTTGCCCGCATTCTTGCCCTGTCGTCGGTTCGACTTTGAACTGGAATTGGGCGCAATTGTGGGCTGCGCATCGGATGGCCCCGTCACCGTGGACGAAGCGGATGATATGATTTTTGGTTATGTCCTGCTGAACGACTGGTCGGCGCGCGATATCCAAGCGTGGGAATACCAACCCCTTGGCCCATTCCAAGCCAAGGCAACCGCAACAACAATAAGCCCATGGATCGTGACCAAAGCGGCGCTGGACCCGTTCCGCACGGCAACACCCGCGCGTGAATTTGAATTGCTACCGCATCTGCGCGACACCAAACCGATGCTTTATAACATCGACCTGACTGTGGAATTGGCGCCGTCGGGCAAAACACCAACCACGATCACACGCACCAATTACGCAGAAATGTATTATTCCTCGGCGCAACAATTGGCGCATCATACCACATCAGGCTGCCCCATGAATGCTGGCGATCTGTTGGGCTCCGGCACAATTTCAGGCGCCGAAAAACACGAACGCGGCAGCCTTCTGGAACTCAGCTGGGGCGGAAAGGAACCGCTCACGCTTGATACGGGTGACACCCGCACCTTTATCGAGGATGGCGACACCATCACCCTAACCGGCACAGCCAGAGGCGACGGATACCAAATCGGCTTTGGCACCTGCACAGGCACTGTGCAATCCGCCTTAACCAATCCCTATGAAAGATAAAGCTTTCATCTTTGAAAAAATACTCTCGCCGAAGGCATCACAACACTGGCCCGCGGCACAACACATAGAATAGGACACCACAATGGCAAAAGCATTCGCATCCCAAGGCGATATGAGCGAAAAGAAAATCTCGTTTACTGAAGTGGGCGAAGGGCTCTATGCCTTTACCGCCGAAGGTGACCCCAATTCAGGCGTCATTATCGGTGATGACAGCGTGATGATCGTCGAAGCACAGGCGACGCCGCGCCTTGCGAACAAAGTTATCGAATGCGTCCGCTCGGTCACCGATAAACCGATAAGCCATGTGGTGCTTACCCATTATCACGCGGTCCGCGTATTGGGCGCCTCGGCCTTTGGCGCGCAACAAATCATCATGTCGGATGCCGCGCGCGCCATGGTCGTCGAACGTGGCCAAGAAGATTGGGACAGCGAATTTCAACGCTTTCCACGCCTGTTCGAAGGGCATGAAAGCATTCCAAGCCTGACATGGCCGACGACCACCTTTGACGGGTCAATGTCGGTTTATCTGGGCAATCGTCGTATTGATTTGATGCATTTGGGCCGCGCACATACCGCAGGTGATATTGTGATCCATGTCCCCGATCAAAACGTGATGTTCACAGGTGATATCGTTGAATATCATTCGGCATGCTATTGTGGCGACGGTCATTTCAACGATTGGGGCGATACGTTGGACAACATCAAATCCTTTGATGTCGACGCTATCGCACCGGGCCGTGGGGATGCCTTGATCGGCAAGGACATGGTCGAAAAAGCCATCGAAAACACCCGTGATTTCGTCGCATCCACATACCGTCCCGCGGCCCGTGTCGCCGCGCGCAATGGTACGTTGAAAGAGGCATGGGATGCCGTCCGCGCCGAATGCGATCCAAAATTTGCGGATTACGCGATCTATGAACATTGCTTGCCCTTTAACGTGGCGCGTGCCTATGACGAAGCCCGCGGCATCGACACGCCACGCATTTGGACCGCGCAACGCGACATGGAAATGTGGGACGCATTACAAGGTTAACCCCGATTGGGGTCATCCATGATGACCCCAAGTTTGAGTATTTGAGGCAAAGATGAACAAGATCTTTGAAACACCATTATACGGCTATCGCCGCAACGCGGACCAAGATTTACCCACCCCTGCCCCCCACACTGTGGCGATTATCGGCGCGGGCCCTGTCGGGTTGGCCATGGCGATTGACTTGGCGCAGCACGGCATCAAAAGCGTTGTGTTGGATGACAATGACAAAGTCAGCTTTGGCAGCCGCGCCATTTGCTTTGCCAAACGCACCTTGGAAATTGCGGATCGTTTGGGTTTTGGCGATCCGTTGGTGGACAAGGGCGTTGTTTGGAACCTTGGCAAAGTGTTCTTTGACGACCGCAAGGTATATGAATTCAATCTGTTGCCCGAAGACGGCCACAAACGCCCTGCGTTCATTAACCTGCAACAATATTATTTCGAAGAATACCTTGTCCACCGTGCCCGCGCGCTGGACATCGATATCCGCGGTAAATCCAAGGTCACATCCGTCGCACCCGGTGAAGATCATGTCATCTTGGACGTCGACACACCTGACGGTCCCTACCGCATTCAGGCCGATTGGGTCATCGCCTGTGACGGTGCCGGCAGCCCAACACGGTCGATGATGGGGTTGGATTTCGTGGGGCGCGTTTTTGAAGATAACTTTTTGATTGCTGACGTGACCATGGACGCCGAATTTCCGACCGAACGTTGGTTTTGGTTTGATCCGCCGTTTAACCGCGGGCAATCGGCGTTATTGCACAAACAACCCGATGGCGTTTGGCGCATTGACCTTCAGCTGGGATGGGACATCGACAAGGACGAGGAAAAGAAACCCGAAAAGGTGATTCCACGTCTAAAAGCGATGTTGGGCGATGATGTGAATTTCGAATTGGAATGGTTATCCATTTACACGTTCCAATGTCGCCGAATGGAAAAATTCCGTCACGGCCGCGTAATTTTTGCAGGCGACAGCGCGCACCAAGTGTCCCCCTTTGGCGCACGCGGTGCGAATTCTGGGATCCAAGATGTTGATAACCTTGGATGGAAATTGGCGGCTGTTATCAATGGCCACGCCAGGGATGCCTTGTTGGATACGTATGATCTGGAACGGATTCACGGGGCAGATGAAAATATCCTGAATTCATCACGCTCTACCGACTTTATTACGCCAAAATCCGAAACCAGCCGCATTTTCCGCAATGCGGTTTTGGATCTGTCGGAACGCTATGCCTTTGCCCGTCCGTTGGTGAATTCGGGGCGTTTGTCGATGCCATGTTCCTATGATGGAATGGCGTTGAATGGGGCCGACGATTTGCCTGACGCGCCCGCGCGGTCAAGGCCTGGGTCGCCCTGTCCTGATTCACCGGTGGGGGATGGGTATTTATTGGCCCACTTGGGTGGCGCGTTCAAAATATTGGCGATCAATACAACGGCACCCGAAACGATCAATGTGAACGGGGTGACGATTTCAAGCGTGGTTCTTAATACAGACGATAGCGCACTGCGTGATCGTTATTTGGGTAAGGCGACGCAAGGTGTTTACCTTATTCGCCCCGATCAACACGTTGTGTCACGCTGGCCCAAATTCGATGAAAGCGCGGTCAAAGCGGCGCTGACCTGTGCCTTGGGGGGCAATCTATGACCGACTTGATCCTAACACCCAACATCGCAAAAGCAGATGATTTTTATGCCGCACTTTTGGCGGCGCATGACGGTTTAAACAAGGACGAAAGCGATGCGATGAATGCGCGCTTGATCTTGATCCTCGCCAATCATATTGGCGATAGCGCCGTGTTAGAGGCGGCATTAGAGGCGGCAAAGAAATGACCACCGTTCTTTATGATTACTGGCGATCGTCGGCCAGCTATCGCGTGCGTATCGCGTTGAATTTGGCAGCCATCCCCTATGACGCGGTGTCGGTCGATTTATTGGCAAAAGACCATAAATCCCCCGACCACTTGGACCGCAACCCCCAAGGGTTCGTGCCCGTGTTGGACATTGACGGGCATCGCTTTACCCAATCTTTGGCAATCTTGGACTATTTGGACCACACCCGTGGTTTGGGGTTGGTGTCGGATGATCCCGTCTTGGCCGCGCATCAACGCGCAGCCGCACATGCGATCGCGGTGGATATTCATCCCGTGTGCAATGTATCGGTGGCCGCATTTGCGGTCGCCCAATCGGGCCGCGAAGACACCCGCACCGAATGGATGCAACGGTTTATCGCACCGGGGCTTGCCGCATTTGAAACGTTGATTTCGCCCTATTCACAGGCCAATTTCGCAATGTCGGATACGCCATCCTTGGTTGATATTTGCTTAATGCCCCAACTTTACAACGCTGACCGTTGGGGCGTCGATTATAGCGGATACACGAATATTACCGGTGTAAAAGAGGCCTGTTCAAAGCTAGAGGCGTTTAAAGCCGCGCACCCAGATCGCGTAAAACCCTGACGCACCACGGGTCACCCCCGATTTGTTTGAGTATTTTTGCAAAAATGAAAGATCAGGCGGGTGTACGATGTGAAATCGCAGCGGGATCTGTTTTCAGCTCGATTATTGCGGGTTTTCCAGCTGCGCGGGCACGTGCCAAAGCGGCGGGAAAATCTTCGGTGCGTCCTACGTATTCTCCGTGCCCCCCATAGGCCCGCGCCAGATCGGCGAAATTCGGGTTGACCATATCGGTGCCTGACGGGCGGTTGGGATAGGTACGGGTTTGGTGCATGCGGATTGTGCCATAAACGCCATTATTCGACACGATAACAATGATATTGGCGCCGTATTGCACGGCCGTGCCGAATTCTTGCATGTTCATTTGGAAACACCCGTCCCCCGCCAAACACACGACGTCGCGGTCGGGATGGGTCAATTTGGCCGCAACCGCCGCAGGCAGGCCATAGCCCATGGTCCCCGATGTCGGAGCCAATTGGGTGCGATAAGATTTATATCGGTAATAGCGATGCAACCACGCCGCATAATTTCCCGCACCGTTGGTTAGGATCGCGTCATCGGGCATTTCTGCGGAAAGATGCGTGATAATTTGTTCCATTTTCACCGCGCCTGGCGTGGTAAAGGGGGTTTGCCATGCCTCATAAGCCGCGCGTTCCATTTCAGGACCTGAACCGTTCTGACCACTGGTCAAACGCACAGCAGCGGCCAAAAATGACGCCGAGCTACAGGATAGAGCAATATCTGCGTGATAAACGCGGCCAATTTCATCGGGGTTTTGGTGGATGTGGATCAACGTCTGTGCGGGTTTTGGGATCGACAACAGATCATATCCACCGGTCGTCATTTCGCCCATCCGCGCGCCCAGCACGACCAAAACATCCGCATCACGCACCCGTTGCGCCAATGCGGGATTGGGGCCAATTCCGACATCACCGATATAATTGGGATGGCGGTTATCGATATAATCTTGGCTCCGAAACGATGTGCCGACGGGAATGCCCGTTTGGCGGGCGAAATCGGCCAAATCGCGTGCCGCCTGTGCCGACCACGCTGGACCGCCAACAATCATCATGGGCGCACGCGCCGATGAAATGCGATCGATCACCGATTGGACGGCATCATCAGGGATCAGCTGGGCCGCGACATTCGCGGCGGGGGCGTCGGCGACATCGGCGGTGGCAGACAACATATCTTCGGGCAGGGCCAAAACAACGGGGCCAGGGCGGCCCGATTGGGCGATATGAAACGCGTGGCTCACATATTCGGGAATGCGATCGGTGCGATCGATTTGGGCGACCCATTTTGCCAAAGGCGCAAACATTTGGCGGTAATCAACCTCTTGGAATGCTTCGCGGTCGCGTTGATCGCTTGCCACTTGCCCCACGAAAAGGATCATTGGCGTGCTATCCTGAAACGCAACATGAACGCCACCCGACGCATTGGTGGCGCCTGGTCCACGGGTCACAAAAGCAACGCCGGGTTTACCGGTCAACTTGCCATGCGCTTCGGCCATCATGGCAACGCCGCCTTCGTTACGGCCAACGATGGTGTCTATGCCGCTTTCGAATAAACCATCCAAAGCGGCCAGGTAACTTTCACCCGGAACGCAGAAAACCCGCTCCACACCTTGGATTTTCAATTGATCGACAAGGATTTGACCGCCGTGACGCATAGTATTTTCCTAAAATAACAACACCGCCAGTTGACCCCAACGGCGGGTAAAGATCAAGCAGTCCGTTCGCCTAAGTCCCGATAAAATTGCAGTAAATATCCATCTGGATCGGCAACAACAAATTGCCGATTGCCGGTTTCAATATCACCTTTGCTATACCAACGGTCCTCGATCGGTAAATAAAACGCATGCCCATGGTCGGCAACACGTTGCGCAAGGGCGTCAATATCATCTGTCCTGATTTGAAGGTTTAAGCCCCGCCCAAACGGATAATCACGCGACAAATGTCCGTCGTCAATATCACAACCCCATACCGATTTGATCGATCATCAATTCCGCGTCACCAAAGGTGAGATAGGAAAACCCATCTTCGGGTCGATCACAGGCAACAGAAAATCCCAAAACCGTGACGTAGAAATGACAAGACCGTTCCCAATCGGAAACGGCCAATTCGGGGACCAAAGCGTTTGGCATATTCTTGGATTAATGCGTCCAAGGGGCGCGGCGGTCGGTCGCGAAATTTTCGCCATAGCCGCGGGCGCGGATATTTGCCTTGCGCGGCTTTTGTTCGGTCACTTCGAACACAATGCCTTTTTCGGTCGCATAGCTGATCGCGGCTTCTTTGCTTTCAAACCGCAGCTTGACCTGCGTTTGGGTATCGTTGGTGGATGTCCATCCCATCAACGGATCGATTTCGCGCGATGACCCTTGGGCATATTCCAACACCCAGTTGCGTGTTTTTGCTGTGCCAGAGGACATAGCGGTTTTTGCAGGTTTATAGATTCGTGCACGCATAACGGACTCCTGTTACTTGCCCGTGTTATGCGCGATTTTTTTGCGTGGGACAAGGCGCAACTTGGCGAAAAATGGATTGTATATAGTTAGAAAATTTGCAATGTTCACGCTTTGATCTTATGTCAGCAAGACGTAAACGAAGCTTTGAACAGAGAACCCACAATGTCACAGCAAGAAATTGGTCACGCAACAGGTGCCGTTCGGGATCGCCCAAAATTAGAGGGCGGTATCAAATTTGTGATGAACACCGAATTTGAACCGGCGGGCGACCAACCGACGGCGATTGCGGAATTGTCGGCGGGCGTCTTGTCGGGCGATCGCGATCAGGTTTTGTTGGGCGCCACCGGCACAGGCAAGACCTTTACCATGGCGAAGATCATCGAAGAAACCCAACGCCCCGCCATTATCCTTGCCCCGAATAAAACCTTGGCGGCCCAGCTTTATGGCGAATTCAAAGGGTTCTTTCCCGACAACGCCGTCGAATATTTCGTTAGCTATTATGATTATTACCAACCCGAAGCATACGTGCCCAGGTCCGACACCTATATTGAAAAAGAAAGCCAGATTAACGAACAAATCGACCGTATGCGCCATTCGGCCACGCGGGCGCTTTTGGAACGCGATGACGTGATTATCGTGGCATCGGTCAGCTGTATTTATGGTATTGGGTCGGTCGAAACCTATGGCGCGATGACCCAAGACCTTAAAGCGGGTGGTGAATATAATCAGCGCGAAATCATGTCCAATCTGGTCGCCCAGCAATACCGCCGTAATGACCAAGCATTCCAACGCGGATCGTTTCGTGTACGTGGCGATGTGCTAGAGGTGTTTCCCGCCCACCTTGACGATCGGGCATGGCGGTTTTCGTTTTTCGGGGATGAATTGGAAACCATCACCGAATTTGACCCGCTGACGGGGGAAAAAACCGGTACCTATGACCAAGTGCGCATTTACGCCAATTCCCACTATGTCACGCCGCGTCCCACGATGCAGCAGGCGATTATCAGCATCAAAAAAGAACTGCGTCAGCGGTTGGATCAACTGGTCGGCGAAGGCAAATTGTTAGAAGCTCAACGGTTGGAACAACGCACCAATTTTGATCTTGAGATGTTAGAAGCCACCGGCGTGTGCAACGGCATCGAAAACTATTCCCGTTATTTGACCGGTCGTGCGCCAGGGGAACCACCGCCCACGTTGTTTGAATTCATTCCCGATCACGCCATCGTCTTTGCCGATGAAAGCCACGTCAGCGTTCCACAAATCGGCGGTATGTATCGGGGCGACTATCGCCGTAAATTCACATTGGCCGAACATGGGTTCCGATTGCCGTCGTGTATGGATAACCGGCCGCTAAAATTCGAAGAATGGGACGCCATGCGCCCGCAATCGGTCTATGTCTCGGCGACACCCGGGTCGTGGGAAATGGAACAAACAGGGGGTGTATTTACCGAACAGGTCATTCGCCCCACGGGGCTTTTGGATCCCGAAGTTGAAATCCGTCCCGTCGAAATGCAAGTCGACGATTTGCTGGACGAGGTGCGCAAAGTATCAGCCGCGGGATATCGTACGTTGGTCACCACGCTCACCAAACGCATGGCTGAGGATTTGACAGAATACATGCATGAACAAGGCATCCGTGTGCGTTACATGCATTCGGACATCGATACGATTGAACGGATCGAAATCCTGCGCGATTTGCGGTTGGGGGCGTTTGATGTGTTGATCGGCATCAACCTGTTGCGCGAAGGCTTGGACATTCCTGAATGTGGGTTGGTGGCTATCCTGGACGCAGATAAAGAAGGGTTCTTACGCTCTGAAACGTCTTTGATCCAAACGATTGGACGTGCTGCGCGCAACGTTGATGGCCGCGTGATCATGTATGCGGATCGGATTACGGGATCAATGGAACGCGCGCTTGCCGAAACCAATCGCCGCCGCGAAAAACAGATTGCCTATAACATCGAACATAATATCACCCCTGCCACGGTCAAAAAGAACGTCGACGATATTTTGGCGGGTCTGTACAAAGGCGACACCGATCAATCCCGCGTGACCGCCACAATCGACAAAGGCATGACGGGCGGCAATCTGCAAACCGTTTTGGAAGGCCTACGCACCGACATGCGCAAAGCGGCCGAGAATTTGGAATTCGAAGAAGCGGCCCGTCTGCGCGACGAAATCAAACGGTTGGAAGCGGTCGATTTGGCCGTGTCGGACGACCCGTTGGCCCGCCAATCCGCAATAGAAGCGGCGGGCGAAGAGGCCGTCAAATCCCGTGGACGATCCACCGCAGGCAAAGGCGGCACCCGCACATATCGCGGCAAAAGCCAACGCAAATTTTAACCATCGCATAAAAACCGCCGCCCAAATCATATTTGGACGGCGGCTTTCTTTTACATCAACTTAGCTATCGCATTGCACGGTAACGCTTACTTTTCCTTTGGTAGCGGTGGGAAAACTTAGCTCAACCTCGTTTCGATCAAACCCCTTTTCCACGGCGACGGTTGGGAATGCATAGCTTTGCGCCCCCGCAGAGGTGGTCAGGCTATTTTTTGCGACGATCGCGCTGACATCGCGGGCATACCCGCCAAAGGGCAATTTATTGTCAGTCACAACAGACTATTTTGTGGATGTGCCCGTCTGGTTATGATCGACGACCAAAGGATTCGCCGTTTTGATCGTAACGCTTTGGTAATTGTTCCCTTCAAATCGCACATTCGAATAATTCGTCGGACGTAAATCGGAATAGGTTGTATCCACCCGATCCACCCGTTCAATCGATCCGTTGATGGATTTAAAGTTGTTGCCCGTGACCGATAAATTCGACAACGCGTGTCCTGAACCGTACGGTTTGACGATGATATAGGAAAACCATTCCGACACATCCCCAGACATAAAGACGTTGTTTGAAATCGCCAACGATGAAAATCCAAAACCAACCGAGAAATTTGGACTGTCATCATGTTCGTTGGTCCATTCGATAAAACAGTTATCGATATAATTCCCAACAATCGACGTGGCTGTCGCCGATTTGGTCAATACGATCCCGGCGGTGCGAATACCACTTGGCACATCGTCGCCTTGGTAAAAATGGTTGCCGCTGATCAAATTGTTTGATCCCCCAATCACCGCGAAATGGCGGAATTGCGACGCCCAATTGTCGCGCACCTTGATGTCGTTTGCATTCGCCTTGAATGCGATGCTTTCACGATCCGGGGCATTTGTTTTCGCCTCTGCGGTGACAAAGTGGCACCGGTCAATCAACATACCTTGGCACCCTGTCGAACACGACGTAATTGCGCGCGCTTTGGGCTTTGTGATGTAACAATCCAACAGATGAAACAAACGACCACTGCGCGCCAACATTACGCCGTTGGCCACAGCGTTACAATTCAGTTCGATGTTTTGCAGGTTAAAATAGCTGAGCAATTCAAAGCCCGCAAAATCCAAGGTGTATTTAAATCGGGTAAAGGTGAACACTTGGCTGCCGTCAGCATCATGCAATGCTTCGGATAACGTGATTTTTCCGGTGGTTTCGTTTTTATCCTTAACATAAACCTCACGGCCAACACCTTGGCCCGTAACCAATGATCCGATTTGAATATCGATGATATTTTCAACATCCGTTAATTGCGTCGGCGCATTCGACGAATAGGTTGCGCGCGCCTGTACAACACTATCTTGCCACCCCAATGAACCAGAAGCATAGAATTGGCCGTACGGATCACACGCCGCGTGCCATAGCTGTTGCGATTGGAAACAGCCGCTTGCATGTCGATGGGTTCGGTCACGGTGATGGTACGCCCCCCAAATCCAATGAATCGTGATGCGAACTATTCAGCAAGGCTTGGAACGCCTTTTTGAACGCA
>JAYPUL010000008.1:58262-68171 GCA_038134005.1 Paracoccaceae bacterium
TTTGAACGCATCGATATAGGTCGGCAAATCATAGGATTTTGCGATAATCAAAGGCGCCGTTTCGGGCATCACCAAACAGCCTTCAAATTCGATATGCGACGTCAAGGTCAACGCTTGGTTGATCGCATAATCGCCCGCAGGCACAACCAAACGACGCCCATTGGCCGCCTGATCCACCGCCACGAACGCATCAAAGTTGTCTGTAAGGCCGTCACCGATTGCGCCATAATCGCGGACATCGGCGATGTTCAATGCGTCACGTTGGAACAGATGGGATACATCTTCGATTGTGATATCATCGACCCGCAACACCGCACCCGTCGGGCCGGTGATGTCGATGCCGAAATGGCCAAAGGTGGGCTGTGCGCCCCACACCATATCGACCCCATCCCGAAGCCCCGGACCCACGATCGCGGAAATTTCATAGATTTCGCCATAATTTGCCAAAGACACGGCCGGGCCGATTTGGGTCACTTGGGATACGTGATCCCCGTTTGCATCGCCCGCCCATGCGGCAATACGCACCGCAGGCAAACCACCCGTCATCAATTTGACCCGCGTTTTGACCAACAGATACGTTTCAGGCATCAATTGGGTTTGACCCGTGAATCGAACTTTTTGGACGGTATCGTTCTTGACCAATTCCAAACAGCCGCCGAAATCCTGATCGACGGGCACATAGGCGGAATTTCCGATCACATCATACGTGTCATTCGCAGGTGTCCCATTTCCGCTGGACCAATAATTTAGACCGCGTGAAAATGGATAAGGGGAAAAATCAATGCCGTGGGTCAATGAAATGCTCATCAGGGTGCCTTTCTTGGATAAGATTGGGGTCAAATTATCCCAGCGAAGCTAATGATCTGACTGCGCAACGCTCGATGCGCGTTGCACCATTCGATTTGTTTACCTGTGCACGCCCCTGTGGTATCGGTGCAACATGGGCAGGACGCAACACATGATCAAAATCGGTTTATTGGGTGGGTCGTTCAACCCCGCCCACCAAGGTCACATCGACGTGACCCAAGCGGCATTAAAGCGGTTCGGGCTTGATCGGGTTTGGTGGGTCGTCAGCCCAGGAAACCCGCTGAAATCGGATGCGCCCGCACCCATCGCCGATCGCATCAATTACGCCCAGCGCTTGATCACCGACCCACGCGTCACCGTATCGGATATCGAAGCGAAAATCGGCACGGTCTATACCGCGCAGACGTTGGAATATTTGATCCATCACCATCGGCATGTGCAATTTGTGTGGTTGATGGGGGCCGATAACCTTATTCAATTGGACCGCTGGAAAGAGTGGCATTGGATCATGCAAAATATTCCGCTTGGCATTTTGGCGCGTCCTGGATCGCGTCTTGCGCCGAGGGTGGCAAAAGCTGCGCGGATTTATGCATCACAAAGGATCCCCGCGCGCGCCGCGCATCGGTTGGCCGATGGGCCAGCACCGCGGTGGTGTTATGTCAACATGCCTTTGAACTTTACATCCTCAACCCGCTTGCGCCAAACTGGTGAATGAAAATTGAACACATGGATTTTTAAATGCATCTAAGGTCCCACATTCGGGCATGTCTCACCGGTTTGATGATTGGCGCGTTGGCGGTATTGGCCGCACCCGCTTTGACCCATGCCCAAGGGCCGATGACGTCGCCCCATCCCCATTGGCGCCCCGGATCAATTCCGCCTGCGGGATTGGATCAATTGATTGCGAAATATAATATCTCAGGCGAATTTGGTTTCGTTCTTTATGATCTGAACGCAAACACCATTATCGAAGAAAAAAGCCCCTCCAAACCCATGACCCCCGCCAGCGTAACAAAGACCATCACGGCGCTTTATGCGTTGGATACGCTTGGCGGTGGCTTTCGGTTTTCAACCTCTGTGTTGGCGACCGGCCCAATCACGGATGGCACGTTACAGGGGGATTTGATCTTAACGGGAACGGGCGATCCAACATTGGACAGCGATCGATTGGTCGGCCTTGCAAAAACGTTACGCGATCGCGGGTTAAAGCGCATGACAGGTCAATTTTATTATGACGGATCCGCGTTACCGCATCTATTTCAGATTGACGATAAACAACCCGTATATGTCGGCTATAACCCTGCGATTGGTGGTCTAAACCTGAATTTCAACCGCGTCTTTTTTGAATGGAGCCAAACCGCATCAGGCTATGCAACCACGATGGACGCGCGCGGCAACACGACGCGCCCGTCGGTCGCATTCACGAATATGACCGTGATTGACCGCGCTGGCCCCTTGTTCACATTTGCGCAAAACAACGGCCAAGAACATTGGAGCGTGATGCGCCAAGCACTTGGCAAAAAGGGCGGACGGTGGTTGCCCGTGCGTGATCCAAACCGCTATACCGCTGATGTTTTTTGTGAAATTGCGACCTCGGTTGGGATTGCCCTGCCACGCGCAAAGCCCGGGCCCAAGACCAACCCAGCCACCGACAATCTCACCGTGTTGGCAACCGATCAAAGCGCGCCCTTGGCTGATATCGTGAAAGATATGTTGTACCATTCGACAAACCTAACCGCCGAAATCGTTGGGTTGGCTGCATCACGTCACGCAGGGGCATCCCACGCCTCTTTGCCCCAATCGGCATCCGCGATGACCCAATGGGCCAAAACGCGATTAGGGATGACACAATCAACCTTTCATGACCATTCGGGATTGGGCGCCAAAACCCAAATCACCGCACGCGATATGATCACAGCATTATGCGTTGCACCCGCAATTGACCCCACATTTGAAAGCCTTTTGAAGGCCGTTCAAACCTATACTGCAAAAGGGCAATTGGACACATCGGGCGCAAAAGTTTCGGCCAAAACGGGCACGTTGAATTTTGTTTCGGCATTGTCGGGGTATCTAAACCGCGCAGATGGCCGACGGTTTGCATTTGCAATCTTTGGCCAAGACCTAACCGCGCGGTCCAAAGCCAACAACGCGACAAACGAAACGCCCCCCGGGTCGAAGATATGGGTCACACACGCGCGCAGTTTGCAAAACGGATTGCTGTATCGATGGGCGCGTCTGGGCAGTTAGCCCAGCGCCATCAAAGCGTCATATGCCGCGCCCGTGCACCGCGTTCAATCGCCGCGGCATTCAAACGGTCAATATTCAATTCATACCGCATTTCTTCCAGCAGGCGTAATTCAGTGTCACGAATTTTCCCATCCGCCGCCGCCACATCACAGCACAGCGCATAGGCGGTTTCGAACAATCGATCCGGCAAATTGTCCCGCACCAATCCAAACAAGGCGTCAATCCCGTCTTCTTGTTCAAAAAGATCATAGACGATGTTTGAAATTAACGTAATACGATCAATGTCATAGTCCGCAAAAACCGGCAAATGGTTCACCGTGGATTGAATTTTCACCAATTCCGACGTGCGCACATCTTCATCCGAAATGGTCAACGCGACCATCAACGCAACCAAACAATCTTGTTCTGTTAGAACATGTGGGGCCTCACGCGTCATTTTGGGATCCTTTCCATTGATCATAACTTTAGAATAGGAACGAATTTCGCATGGGGCAATAGGCAACACCCACCAAACCTTGCGGCAGTGCAGAAAACCCGTTATGACAGCGCAATTCCCCAAGGGAAAAGAATCCACAATCATTATCGGAGTGTTCACATGTCTGTTCTGCGCGATGCTGCAATGAGCTCAAAAGCTTGGCCCTTTGAAGAGGCGCGCCGCGTGTTGAAACGCTATGAAAAGGCGCCGCCCGAAAAGGGATATGTTCTGTTTGAAACAGGCTACGGTCCATCCGGCCTGCCCCATATCGGCACCTTTGGCGAAGTGGCCCGCACCACGATGATCATGCGTGCATTCCGCGAAATTTCCGATATTCCCGCGAAACTGATTTGTTTTTCTGACGATTTGGACGGCATGCGCAAGGTGCCGGGCAACGTGCCACAACAGGATATGTTGCGCGAACATTTGCAAAAACCGCTGACATCTGTGCCCGATCCGTTCGGCGAATTCGAAAGCTTTGGCCATCACAACAACGCCATGCTGCGCCGGTTCTTGGACACGTTCGGATTTGAATACGAATTCTATTCCGCGACCGAATTTTATGGCTCTGGCCAATTCGACACCGTGTTGCGCCGCGCCGCGGAACGCTATGACGACCTAATGAAGGTGATGTTGAAATCGCTGCGCGAAGAACGCCAACAAACCTATTCGATCTTTTTGCCGATCCACCCTGAAACGGGCCGTGTATTGTACGTTCCAATGAAAGAGGTGAACGCAGCCGACGGCACCATCACCTTTGACGACGAGGATGGCCGCGAATGGACCCTGCCCGTCACCGGTGGCAATGTGAAATTGCAATGGAAACCCGACTTTGGCGCACGCTGGGCCGCCTTGGGCGTTGATTTCGAAATGTACGGCAAAGATCATTCAACGAACACGCCGATCTATGACAGGATTTGTGAAATTCTGGGCCACAAAGCGCCTGAACATTTCACATATGAATTGTTCTTGGATGACAAAGGCCAAAAGATTTCGAAATCCAGCGGCAATGGTATTTCTATCGACGAATGGCTGACCTATGCGTCGACAGAATCGTTGGCGTATTTCATGTATCAAAAGCCGAAAACAGCGAAACGCATGTATTTCGACGTGATCCCCAAGGCGATGGATGAATATCACCAACAACTGCGCGCCTACGCGGACCAAGACCCCGCCGCGCGGATCAACAACCCCGTGTTCCACATCCACGGCCACAACGTTCCGCAATCGGATATGGTTGTGCCGTTTTCCATGCTGTTGAACTTGGCCGCCGTCGCGAATGCGGATGACAAAGATCAACTGTGGGGCTTTATCCAACGCTATGCCCCCGATGCATCGCCCGAAACCAACCCGCAACTGGACCAGGCCGCGGGCTTTGCCGTGCGCTATTACAACGACTTTGTGAAACCCACGAAAGTGTTCCGCGCCGCAACCGATTTGGAACGCGAAGCGCTGACCGATCTGCGTGATCAGTTAAAGTCATGGGACGGTGGTCTGGACGCAGAAGCGCTGCAATCTGTGGTCTATGCCTGTGGCCGCGATCGGTTTGATCCGCTTCGCGATTGGTTCGGCGCCTTGTACGAAGTCCTCTTGGGCGCGACCCAAGGCCCCCGTTTCGGCGGCTTTATCGCGCTTTACGGCATCGACGAAACCATCGCCCTGATCGACACAGGTATGAACGGCGAGTTTTTGTAAGCACATAAATAGATCATGATATAAGCCGCCAGCCAATGATCAGATTGGCTGGCGGTTGTCTTTCCGTCAAAAGCATTCAAAAACGACATTTTTCTGTGCCACCACAGACAGATCGATACTTGCATTCGTAATGCATCCAATTTTCTATCGTTGCAATTAACTGTCACACAGGACGGCACGATGAAAAATTCAACTCAGCCTAACATCTTGGTCATTATGGCAGACCAAATGACACCTTTCATGTTAGATGCATTGGGCGGCATGGGGGCGCGTACGAAAAACATTGCGCAGCTGATCAAGACGTCTGCAAATTTTACCAACGCTTATACGCCCAGCCCGATCTGTGTCCCTGCGCGGTCGTGCTTTATGACTGGTCTTTATACATCAAATACAGGGTGCTATGACAACGGTGACCCCTATCACAGCTTTATCCCAACATTTGCGCATTATCTTACTAATGCGGGCTATGACACGGTCTTGTCGGGCAAGATGCATTTTATCGGTGCCGATCAATTACATGGCTTTAAACGGCGGCTGAACACGGATGTCTATCCGTCGGGCTTTATATGGTCTTATCCCTTGCCGGATCCAGAGAACCCAAACGACCAAGCGTTTGATTTCGTGTCGCAATATGTCGCCGAAAATATTGGACCAGGATGGTCCAAAGAATTGCAATATGACGAAGAAACCCATTTTCGATCGCTGGAATATTTGCGCCACGCACCAGGTGATCAACCGTGGATGTTAACAGTGTCTTATACCAACCCACATCCGCCTTATAAGGTTCCGCAAAAATATTGGGACATGTACAAAGACGCAGATATTCCCTTGCCTGATTATCCGGAAGACATGGAAGACAGGTATTCGTTCTTTGATCAAGCGCTGCGTCGCTGGCACGGTTTGCATTTGCGGGGCGACGAAATTCGCGACCCCAAAAACCTCATCGCAATGCGGCGCGGCTTTGCCGCCCTTGCGCATTATGTCGATGACAAAATCGGTGACTTGCTAGAGGTATTGGACGAACAAGGTCTTCGGGACAACACAATCGTTGTCGTCACGTCCGATCATGGCGAAATGCTCGGGGAAAAGGGCTTAATCCAAAAACGCAGCCTGTATGAATGGTCCGCGCGCATCCCGTTGATCGTGGACATGCCGGGGCAAGCGGCCTGTTCCATTGACACGCCCGTATCCTTGATCGATTTACCACCAACGTTTGTCGACATCGCGGGCCAATCGCCCGTTGCGCCAATGGATGGACGATCGCTTTTACCCGCCATTACTGGGGGCACTTTGGACGCTGTTCCGATCATTTCTGAATACCACGGCGAAGGGATTATGCGCCCCAGCTTTATGGTACGCTTGGGCGATTGGAAATATCATTACTGCCATGAAACCGCACCACAGTTGTTCAACCTTGCCAATGATCCAAACGAATGTACAAACCTTGCCAGCGATCCACAGCACGCCGCAGTTGAACGCAAATTACACGACATTCTTACCAATGGCCAATTTGATCTGAATAAAATCTCGACTGAGGTCTGGGATCGTTTGCCATTAAAACAGGTTGTGAATGCGGCGATGTCGGCCAACAACACGCATTGGGATTATCAGGTCGATCAAAATGCCTCTGGGCTCTATATACGAAGCTGATCCACGCAGCGTTCAAGACCGAAGAACAGATTCAACGTTGCGACAGACCGCAGGTTCCCGTATGAGACCCTAAAACCAAATTCACAGGAGCATTCCATGGCCGCCTATCAATACGTTTACCACATGCAAGGGGTGTCTAAGACCTATCCAGGTGGTAAGAAATGTTTCGAAAACATCCATCTGTCTTTCCTACCTGGCGTGAAAATCGGTGTCGTTGGTGTCAACGGCGCGGGTAAATCGACGCTGATGAAAATCATGGCCGGTCTGGACAAGGATTTTTCAGGCGAAGCATGGGCCGCCGAAGGCGCCAAGGTCGGGTACCTGCCACAGGAACCCAAGCTGGATGAAACCATGACCGTGCGCGAAAACGTCATGTTGGGTGTCGCTTCGAAAAAGGCGATCTTGGATCGATACAACGAATTGGCGATGAATTATTCGGATGAGACCGCCGATGAAATGTCCGCGCTCCAAGACCAGATCGACGCCGAAAACCTGTGGGATCTGGACAGCCAGATTGACGTATCGATGGAGGCGCTGCGCTGTCCACCTGACGACGCTCTGCCCGCAAACCTGTCGGGTGGTGAACGCCGCCGCGTCGCACTGTGCAAATTGTTGTTAGAAGCGCCTGACATGTTGCTTTTGGACGAACCGACCAACCACTTGGACGCGGAAACCATCGCGTGGCTGCAACAGCATTTGATCGATTACAAAGGCACCATTTTGATCGTTACCCACGACCGTTATTTCCTTGACGACATTACGGGTTGGATTTTGGAATTGGACCGTGGCCGCGGCATTCCATACGAAGGCAATTATTCCAGCTGGCTGGAACAAAAAGCCAAACGTTTGGAACAGGAAGCCCGCGAAGACAAAACCCGCCAAAAAACGTTGGAACGCGAATTGGAATGGATGCGTCAGGGTCAAAAAGCCCGCCAAGCGAAACAAAAGGCGCGTATCAACGCCTATAACGAATTGGCGGGACAATCCGAGCGTGACAAAATCACCAAGGCACAGATCGTTATTCCAAACGGTCCCCGTTTGGGCGGCAAGGTGATCGAGGTCGAAGGTCTGCAAAAGGCCATGGGCGACAAGCTGTTGATCGAAGATCTGTCCTTTGCGCTGCCCCCCGGTGGTATCGTGGGTGTGATCGGTCCGAACGGCGCGGGTAAATCAACCCTGTTCAAAATGTTGACAGGTCAGGAAAAACCAGATGCGGGCAATGTGACCTATGGGGATACTGTTCAGCTGTCGTATGTCGATCAATCGCGCGACGATCTAAAAGACAACGAAACCGTGTGGGAAGCCATTTCCGGCGGCGCCGAAATCATCCAATTGGGTGACGCACAAATGAACAGCCGTGCCTATTGTTCGGCCTTCAACTTCAAAGGTGGCGATCAACAGAAAAAGATGTCCCTGTTGTCGGGCGGTGAACGCAACCGTGTCCACATGGCGCGCCTGTTGAAAGAGGGCGGCAATGTGTTGTTGTTGGACGAACCGACCAACGATTTGGACGTTGAAACCCTGCGCGCGCTAGAAGACGCCTTGGTCGATTTCGCCGGCTGCGCCGTGGTGATTTCGCACGATCGTTTCTTCCTCGACCGCATCTGTACACACATCTTGGCGTTCGAAGGCGACGCGCATGTCGAATGGTTCGAAGGCGATTTCACCGCCTATGAAGAAGACAAAAAACGCCGCCTTGGCCCAGATGCCTTGGAACCCAAGCGCATGAAGCACAAGAAATTCACGCGGTAATTTTTTGATTTTACCCGTACCGGGCGGCGTCACGTGCGCCGCCTGAAAAAGTTATGATCTTGCGGACATCCTTAGCCCGCCGCCGTCATAAACGCCGTATCGCCGAATAAATATTCATAGGTCTGGCGCCGACTTTCATTATTCAAAATCACCCGATCTTGACGCAAAATAACCTGCCACGTTTGCAGGCCGATGGGCGCATCTTGGCCAAACACATCACAGGTCAACACCGCCACGTTACGCCCCGCATCAGGATCGCGCACAGACGCATAAACAATAACCTGTCCGCCATCTTTTCGGACCTGATCCGCCAAGGCACAGCACGGTTCATAATCATCAGGATCCGTCCACGGACCCAATGCGGCAATATCAGGCCACGTTAGATCAATCATGTGATTGCTTACAATTTCGGCCTGAATCGCCGAAAGCTGGATCGGGTTTTGCGGCAATGGCGTGTTGGGCGAGGCCTGAAAAAACGCCTTGCGCGCCCACGAAAATTCAATGACCGCCGTGATCGAATGTTCCGCCCCGTAATAGACACCGGGCGTTCGCCCCGCACGCCGAAACCGCGACGAAAGCGGATATTTTCCATAACGAAATGGCGATTTGAATTGGTAATCCAAATGCTGACATTCGGTGGGAACGGGCGGTTTTGAACGATCTAGAATGTCCTCTAACAGCGCCTGTTCTGACAGGCTGTCGACCAACTTAATCGTAGCAGGGCGATATTGTCCTTCGATCATGCGCCAAATTGTGTGGCGATAGGCGCTATAGCGGCGCACGCGCGCTATCCAGATAATTCATCGTATCAACCAAATTCGCGACCGATTTTATTGCCTGTAGCGGGATCATGCCCAAATCGGTATTTTCATTGTGCATCCATGCCTTGTTCGTCTGTTCGTCACCGCCTGTGATTGTATCGAGCGATCGAAAGATGCGAATAAGGTAAACCGCAATTTCAAACGCCTTTCCCGTTAAAAATGCATCCCCTGTTTTCAGCTTGCTAATTTGTCCTTGGCTTAGCCCCAAAATCTCGGACAGATCTTTCTGGCTTAGGCCAAGACGGTGCGCCGCATTAAACACCGCCTTTGCCACCACGACCGCGGCACTTTGATCTTCTATTGTGTTATGAGACAGGGTCATATTGATTTCCTAGGAAATATTATA
Source organism: Paracoccaceae bacterium (assembly GCA_038134005.1). Lineage (GTDB taxonomy): Bacteria > Pseudomonadota > Alphaproteobacteria > Rhodobacterales > Rhodobacteraceae > CAJXSD01. The sequence goes on from JAYPUL010000008.1 coordinate 68,056, forward strand.
TTCATTTTCTTTCATATTAATACCATTTCTCTTGCCTCTCTTCAATAAGTTTGGTTTTAAAATTAGCCCAAGACAATTAATAAGCCCCTGACGCAACGTGCGTTTTGCACCGACGT
>JAYPUL010000008.1:68271-79056 GCA_038134005.1 Paracoccaceae bacterium
TGTTCAATTTGACTTTGTTTGAAACAGGGCTAAAGATGTCGCCGAATACGGAGATATGAGATGATCAAAATCCTAACTTGGGTGTTATTTTATGCCTGCACTGTCACCGCCGCGGCGACTGCTTTTTGGTTTGTGGGCGACCTAAACGCCAATGGTTGGGTTAGCCCATCCTTTGCTCCGCCAAGTTGGTTATTTGGACCTGTTTGGACCCTACTATATTTGATGATCGCAACAAGCGCTTATCGCATTTCTCAATCGAAACGCCATGAATTCAAAACCTTAGCCTTGGCGCTTTGGGCGTTTCAGATGACATTAAACACACTATGGACGCCCGTATTTTTTGGCGCCTATGACCTATGGGGTGCGTTTTATATTATCTTGGTCTTGTGGGCCGCAATCGGCGCATTCACGGTGCTAAGTTGGCGGATCGACCGCGGCGCAGCATATTTGTTCATGCCATATTGGGCATGGGTCACCTTTGCCAGTGTTTTGAATTTTGGATATATTACAATCAACTAAACAATATTTAGCGTTATTGGACCTGAATAAATAGATGGAAAACACCACCGCACTTGCCGAAGGATCCCCCGCAAATACCCAAGACATCGCCTTGGGTTTGGTCGATCAGGCGCAATCATTTTTGATCGGCCTTTTACGTCCATGGAATGCGTATCAATTGATCATTATTGTTGCGCTTTTGGGGCTGGCATGGATTGCGGCAAAAATCATCTCTCCGCGTATCCACGAATGGATGCGTACCCGTGAAGGATGGCCCAAATGGCGCATGCGTTTGGCGGTAACCTTACACAAACGCCTGCCGCTTATATTCTTTGTTCTGCTAAGCTGGACCTGTGTGTTGATCATGCGCGAAATGACGTGGCCCAGCCGGTCTTATATGGTGGGGGTGTCCGCGAAACTTAGCCTTGGTTGGTTGATGATCGCGGTAACCACACGATTGATTTCAAACGGCTTTATCCGATCATTGATCCGCTATGTCGGGTGGGCTTGGGTGACGTTGGCCATCTTGAATGTGTCGTCTGAAACCGTTGATTTACTGGATAGCGCAGCGGTGGAAATCGGCGATCTGCGCGTGTCGGTTTGGTTGGTCGTTCAGGCGTTCTTGACCCTTACCGCCCTATTTGTGGGGGCAAAGTTTTTATCCCAAGGCGGCAGCAAACGCATCAAAGAAAACAAGGATATTTCGCCATCCATGCAGGTGCTTGCCGTCAAATTCATGCAAATGGTTTTGTACGGAGCCGCCTTTTTCCTTGGCCTGAAAACGGTTGGGGTTGACCTGACGGGATTGGCGGTATTGTCCGGTGCGATCGGTGTTGGCCTTGGTTTTGGTTTGCAAAAGGTCGTCTCAAACCTTGTGTCAGGCATCATCATTTTGTTGGATAAATCGATCAAACCGGGCGACGTAATTAGCCTTGGGGACACCTTTGGTTGGATCGAGGCATTAGGCGCACGCTATGTTTCGGTCGTCACCCGCGACGGCAAAGAATACCTTATTCCAAACGAAGACTTGATTACCGGTCAGGTTGTGAATTGGTCCCATTCCAATGACTTTGTCCGGTTGAATTTACATTTTGGAACCGCCTACAACGACGATCCACATGTGGTGCGAAAAATTGCAATTGAGGCCGCGTTATCGGTCAACCGCGTGCTGCAGGATCGCGCCCCTGTGTGTCACATCGTCAACTTTGGCAACAGCTCGGTTGAATACGTTTTACGGTTTTGGATCAAGGACCCGACCAGCGGTCTAACCAATATTCGTGGCGACGTGTATTTGGCGCTTTGGGATGCGTTCAAAGAACATGATATTTCAATCCCCTTCCCCCAACAGGAAGTGCGTATTTTAAACGAACAACGGAATGTCACACCATATGAGGATTGACTCATCCGGCGTTGAGAAATAATGCAGCCTCTGCTATATTAATTACATCCCAGCGCTGTGGATATCGCAGCGCCTAATACGGAGGGCAGAGTCCTGACACCAAGTCTTGGCGCAGCTACGGCTGCAGAAGCACCTTCACCTTCGGGTGATGACAGTTCAAAGATGACAAGCGACGCGCTGTTATCTCATATCCTAAACTCACTTGAAAGCGACAAGGCAGAAGACATCGTGCACATCGATTTGCGCGGCAAGACGTCTATTGGCGATTACATGGTGATCGCGTCCGGACGTTCGTCCCGACAAGTTGCCGCTATGTCGGAAAAGCTGACAGATCGCTTAAAGCAAGATCACAATCGTCTTTGCAAAGTCGAAGGTAAAGAAACCGGTGACTGGGTATTGATCGACACGGGCGATATTATCGTTCACGTGTTCCGACCAGAGGTGCGCGAATTCTATCAGCTTGAAAAAATGTGGATGCCACAAGGCACCAACTAAGCTGAGATGCGTGTCACAATTTGTGCAGTGGGCCGCCTGCGGCGCGGTCCAGAGCTTACTTTGATCCAAGATTATTGCGATCGATTTGAAAAAACGGGTCGGTCCATGGGGCTGGGCCCGATTTCTTTGATAGAAGTCGAAGATAAAAAGAACATCGGCATGACCGCCGAAGCCGAGCTTTTGGAACGTGCAATTCCCAAAGGGTCATTGATCGTGACCATGGATGAACGCGGGCGCATGTTAACTTCGCCTGAATTTGCCGACCAACTGGCCCGTTGGCGTGACAATGGCGCACCCGATTGCACCTTCATTATCGGCGGGGCTGATGGCATCGACCCAAACTTGCGGGCGAAAGCCGATTTTTCAATTTCCTTTGGACACATGGTTTGGCCCCATATGTTGGTGCGGGTCATGTTGTCCGAACAACTCTATCGCGCCGCGACGATCTTGGGGAACGGTCCATATCATCGCGCCTAGGGTGTCGGTCTTTCATCTTTGCAAAAATACTCATTTCGCCAGATATCAGTCTGTGCGACGCTTGAGATTGTTCGCATTTCGACCTAAAAAGATACCAACACAAAATGGCAGGATGACATGGCACCAAAACCCGTTGTATTATGTATCTTAGATGGTTGGGGCAAACGCGATGAAACGGGGGCGAACGCGCCCGCATTGGCGAATACACCCAACTTTGACCGCATAATGGCGACCTGCCCCAATGCAACGTTGATCACCCACGGGCGTGATGTCGGCCTGCCGACAGGACAAATGGGAAATTCAGAGGTTGGGCACACCAATATCGGTGCCGGGCGTGTCGTTGCAATGGATCTTGGTCAAATCGATTTGGCAATCGAAGACGGATCTTTTTATAACAACGCGGCACTAAATGACTTTATCAAAGCACTTCAAATCACCGGAGGCGTTGCGCATGTGATGGGCGTGGTTTCGGATGGTGGTGTCCATGGGCATATCGAACATGTTCTGGCTGCGTTGCGCGCACTGGATACGGCCGGCGTTCCGACGGTCTTGCACGCCATCACAGACGGTCGTGATGTTGCGCCGTCGTCTGCGGCGGGCTACATGGCCGATCTGGTCACGCGTATGCCCAAATCGATCACCGTTGCGACGGTAACGGGACGCTATTACGCCATGGACCGTGACAACCGTTGGGAACGGGTTTCAACCGCCTTTGATGCCATGATCCATGCACGCGCGGCGACATGTGCATCCGATCCACTTTCGGCGGTTACGCGCTCTTATGAAGCGGGAAAGACGGATGAATTCATTCCTGCAACCGTTATTGGTGATTACAAAGGCGCCAAAGACGGCGACGGATTTTTCTGTTTGAATTTCCGTGCCGACCGGGCACGTGAAATTCTACGCGCCGTTGGCGAAGCTGAATTTAACGAATTTGACACGGGCAAGCGCCCTAATTGGGCGACGCTTTTGGGAATGGTGGAATATTCATCAGATCACAGCGGATATATGGCGACCTGCTATCCGAAACAAAAAATCATCAACACATTGGGTGAATGGGTCGCAAAACAGGGTAAAACCCAATTTCGTCTGGCTGAAACCGAAAAATACCCCCATGTCACGTTTTTCCTGAACGGCGGAAAGGAAACCCCAGAACCTGGTGAAGATCGTTTCATGCCAAAATCACCCAAAGTCGCGACCTATGATTTGCAACCTGAAATGTCCGCCCCAGAGGTCACCGCAAAATTCGTCGAGGCGATCCAAAATGGGTATGATTTAATTGTAACCAATTATGCAAATCCTGACATGGTCGGGCATACAGGCGATCTTGCCGCGGCGATGAAGGCCTGCGAAGCGGTCGACCAAGGATTGGGCGCCGTGACGGCCGCACTGGACGCGGTCGGAGGGGCAATGATTGTCACCGCGGATCACGGCAATTGTGAAACCATGATCGATCCTGAAACAGGCGGTCCACACACGGCACATACATTGAATTTGGTCCCTGTCGCCCTGTATGGTGGACCCAAAGGCGTCGGGTTGCGCAACGGGGGACGTTTGGCCGACTTAGCACCAACACTTTTGGCATTGATGGATTTACCCAAACCGTCCGAAATGACCGGTGAAAGCCTTATTTTGAAATGATATTATGGGGACGCATAGGGCTTGTTGCTTTGTGCCTCATGGGTGCGGGACTGTCGGTGGCCACGGGCGAACCCCTTGCCGATCAAGCCCGCGCCGCTTCTGCCCAAGTCCAAGAAGCACGTAGCGCGCTTGAACAAACCAAATCCGCGAAAAACCGCGTCAAAGCGTTGACCCAAACCATCACCAGCTTTGAACGTGGTTTGTCGGTCATGCGTGACAGCCTTCGGTCCATCACATCCCAAAAGCGGACCGTCCAAGAACGCATGAACCAACAAGAAGTCGCGTATTCACAGCTGCTTGGCGTGTTGCTAAGCATCGACAAAAGCCCCGTTCAAGCGCAAATCATCCACCCAGACGGCCCGCTAACGACGGCACGATCATCGATGTTGGTTGCGGATATTTTGCCCTCAATACAAAACAAACTGGGCGTGCTTCGCAATGATATGACTGAATTGGGATATTTGATCGATCTGCAAAAACAGGTCGTGGCCGATTTGGAAACCGGTCTGAAATCGCTTCAAACGGCGCGCACCGATCTAAGCCGCGCGATTGCGGATCGAACAGATTTGCCCCGCCGTTTTACCGAAGACCCTGCCCGCACCGCAATCTTGATCGCGGCGTCGGATACATTGGATCTATTTGCCAGTGGTTTAGAAATGATTGCATTGAACGAAGTCGAAACCAGTCTTCCGTCGATTTCGGATCGTATGGGCACATTACCTTTGCCTGTGTCAGGCCGCGTTGTGCGTTATTACAATGAACCCGACGCCGCGGGGATTGCGCGACCAGGCATTATTGTCGCCACAAATGAAAAAGCAATCGTCACGACCCCAACGGCCGCAACGATCCGATATGTCGGACCGCTGTTGGATTATGGGCTGGTCAGCATGATTGAACCGCAAAAGGGAACCTTGTTTATTCTTGCCGGCCTTGGGGAAACTTTTGGAACCATGGGACAAGTCTTGCCAGCCGGCAGCCCGATCGGCATGATGGGCGGAAATTCACAAACAATTGAAACTATTTTAGAACAAACTGATAAAGGGACTGGTGCAGTCCGCACAGAAACGCTTTATATTGAAGTAAGACAGGATAAAGAGCCACAAGATCCATTGAGCTGGTTCCGAAAATAGAGGGATAGAAAATGAAAAAAGCTTTTCTAGCTGCAGGTTTTGGCTGCGTTATGGGGGCCCTGACCGCAACCCAATTCGCAGGCCCCGTTTTGGCTGCAAGCGAAGGCAGCAAGCAAGACATCTATCAACAGCTTGATTTGTTTGGCGATATTTTCGATCGCATTCGTGCCGAATATGTCGAAGAAGTCGAACCCAAGAAATTGATCGAAGCGGCAATTAACGGCATGCTGACATCGCTTGACCCCCATTCAAGTTACCTATCCCCCGACGACGCGGCCGACATGCGAACGCAAACCCGCGGCGAATTTGGCGGGCTTGGGATCGAAGTCACCCAGGAAGAAGGCTTTGTTAAGGTCGTGTCCCCCATCGACGGTACCCCCGCTGATGCCGCTGGCATCGAATCGGGCGACTTTATCACACATGTCGACGGCGAAAGCGTGCTTGGCCTGACGTTGGACGAAGCCGTTGATAAAATGCGCGGTCCGGTTGGATCAGAAATTATCATCACTATTGTACGCGAAGGCGAAACCGAACCATTTGACGTATCAATCATCCGCGACACCATTAAATTAACCGCGGCTCGGGCCCGCACAGAGGGTCAAACTGTTGTCTTGCGCGTGACCACGTTCAACGACAACACCTATGACAACCTCGCGGACGGATTGGCGAAAGAAGTCGATGCAGCCGGCGGCATGGATAATATCAATGGCATCGTTTTGGATTTGCGCAACAACCCGGGGGGATTGTTGACCCAAGCGATCCGCGTATCAGATGCGTTTCTTGAGAAAGGCGAAATCGTTTCCACCCGTGGCCGCAACCCCGAAGATGGCGATCGCTACAACGCAACTCCCGGTGATTTAATTGACGGAAAACCAATTGTTGTCTTGATCAATGGCGGGTCCGCTTCTGCATCGGAAATCGTTGCGGGTGCCTTAAAAGATCATCGCCGGGCTATTATCGTTGGCACGAAAAGCTTTGGCAAAGGTTCCGTACAAACAATCATGCCGTTGCGCGGTGATGGTGCGATGCGCCTCACGACTGCGCGCTATTACACCCCGTCAGGACGTTCAATCCAGAACTTGGGCGTGTCACCCGATATCATCGTAAAACAACCGCGCCGCGTTACAACCGCCCAAACCGAAGACGAACCCCGCGGCTTTAGATCCGAAGCCGATCTGCGTGGATCTCTGTCAAACGACAGCTTGACCGAAGATGAAATTCGTCAAATCGAAGAAGATCGGGCAAAAGCGGAAGCCTCCGCAAAATTGCGCGATGAAGATTACCAATTGGCTTATGCGATCGACATCCTAAAAGGTCTGTCGGCGATTGAGCATAACAAATGACGCCAGACGAAATTTTAGCACTGCCCTATCGTAAGAACGTGGGCATTATGTTGTTAAATCGCGACGGAATGGCCTTCGTCGGGCAACGGTTGGACTATCAAAGTAACGCCTGGCAAATGCCACAAGGGGGCATCGATGATGGCGAAGATCCAACCGATGCTGCCCTACGTGAACTCTCCGAAGAAACTGGGATCGACCCCGCCCTTGTTACCATTGAAAAGGTAACTGATGAATGGATCCTATATGATCTTCCACATGATGTGGTTCCAAAATTTTGGGATGGCAAGTTCCGCGGCCAAGAACAAAAATGGTTCCGAATGCGGTTTAATGGGTCAGATGATCAAATCAACATCGCCACTCAACACCCTGAATTTTCGGCATGGAAGTGGATGCCATTGGATCAATTGATCGATAACATCGTGCCATTCAAACGCGAAGTCTATCAACGTGTGCTTGATGCATTAACCAATACATAAGCCGGGCATACCTTTGGGCCCTCGAACAGCCATACGTTGATCTTTCATTTTTGCAAAAATACTCAAACAACGCGCGGGCGGCACGCCCGCGCGTTTGTGGGATTGCAAAGCAATTCGAAATTAGCCGTTATTTCTTTTTCAATGCCGCCTGCAACAAATCACCAAATCCACCACGATCTGGCATTTGCTTTTGCTTTGCCTCAAATGACCTTTGGTCATTTTTGCGCTTCGGCTCTGAACTACGTTCCTGCCGCTGTTCATTTGCACCGCCATCTTTGCGCATGGTTAATCCGATCCGCTTACGCGGGACGTCAACCTCAACAACACGCACGCGCACAATATCCCCCGCCTTCACGACGTCATGTGGGTCTTTTATGAACCGATCTGCCAGCTGGGACACATGGACCAATCCATCTTGGTGAACGCCGATATCAACAAATGCGCCGAATGCGGCCACATTGGTGACTGTGCCCTCCAACGACATACCAACCTTTAAATCCGAAATTTCGTTCACGCCCTCTGCAAAATTTGCAGTTTTGAATTCAGGACGCGGATCAAGTCCGGGTTTTTCTAATTCGCCAAAGATATCTTTGATCGTTGGCAACCCGAAACTTTCATCAACATAAGCGGCAGGATTGATCGATGCCAATGCCCGCGGGTTGGATTGAATGCTGCGCAAATCTGCGCCACAATCGGCCAATATTTTTCGCGCGACTGCATAAGCTTCGGGGTGAACTGCGGATCCATCTAGCGGTTCATCGCCGTTGGGGATACGCAAAAAGCCGGCGCATTGTTCAAAGACCTTGGGGCCCAGTCGGGACACCTTCAACAATTCCTTTCGCGACGCGAATGCGCCATTGATCTCACGGTGTGCGACAATGGCTTCGGCAAGTCCCGGACCAATCCCCGCGACGCGCGCCAACAATGGGGCCGACGCGGTGTTCAACGCCACACCAACGGCGTTCACCGCATCTTCGACGACTGCATCCAAACGCCGACCTAGTTTAGATTGATCAACATCGTGTTGATATTGGCCCACGCCAATTGATTTAGGTTCAATTTTGACCAACTCGGCCAACGGATCTTGCAAACGTCGTGCAATCGAAACGGCACCCCGCAAAGATACATCCAAATCAGGCAATTCTTGGGATGCCAATGCCGACGCTGAATATACCGACGCCCCGGCTTCGGACACAATTACCTTGGTCGGTTTGGTCCGCCCCGCCGGCATTTGCGCCAAAAGATCGATCACTAATTTTTCTGTTTCGCGGCTGGCGGTTCCATTGCCAATCGCAATCAAATCTACGTTATGACGCAGTATTAGTGCGCCAAGAACCGCCATCGATCCGTTCACATCCATTTTGGGTTGGAATGGATAAATTGTGGCAGTTTCTAATACTTTACCAGTGCTATCCACAGCGGCGACTTTGACACCAGTGCGTATCCCCGGGTCAAGCCCAAGCGTCGCACGGTTCCCCGCAGGCGCCGCCAACAAAAGATCCTTTAAATTGCGTCCAAAGACAGTAATCGCTTCTTCTTCTGCTTTTTCACGCAATTCTACCAATAAATCGATTGAAATTGAATTTGCCAATTTAACCCGCCATGCCCATGTCGCAACCGTGCGCAGCCACTTGTCCGCCTGTGTCGTTCCGACCCGGCCCGCCAACGTCGCCAATGTCATTTCTTCGGCACGAGATGTGCCGCGCGCGGCGTCGGGATCCACGACCAAATCTAGCGAAACAATACCTTCGTTGCGTGCGCGGAACATGGCCAATGCGCGATGGCCCGCGACCTTGTTTAACGGTTCACTATGATCGAAATAGTCGGAAAATTTCTGTCCCGCCGCCTGTTGACCGTCCAAGACTTTGGATGCCAAAACTGCGTTATCGCGAATGTGCGTACGAAGCCGTGCAAGAAGATCCGCATTTTCCGATAGCTCTTCGGTCAAAATATCGCGCGCGCCGTTCAGGGCCGATTTTTCGTCTGGCGCTTCGGCATTGATATACGCGCGCGCTTCGGTGTCGGGGTCGCAAGCACGATCATCGACCAAACGCCGCGCAAGGGGCTCTAACCCATTTTCGCGCGCAATCATCGCTTTGGTGCGACGCTTTGGCTTGTATGGCAAATAGATATCTTCAAGTTCGGATTTGGTCACAGCCTGCGTCAATTTAAGTCCAAGATCATCGCTCATTTTACCCTGTTCGGTAATAGATTTTATGATCGTTTCACGTCTCGCTTCAAATTCGCGCAAATATGTCAAACGCTCTGCCAATGTCCGCAATTGCGCGTCATCCAGACCGCCCGTGACCTCTTTTCTATAGCGGGCAATGAACGGTACGGTTGACCCTTCATCCAAGAGGCCAACAGCTGCAGTAACCTGTGCGGCGGATGCGTTTATTTCAGTTGCGATAAGGCGAAAAATTTGTGACGACATGTGGGGGCCTTTTATTCAAAACGTCCTACGCACAGATCAAATGCCCCTACGCTTTGCAAGCCCTATTTAGGATCATGGCACGTTTTTGTACGCATTCTAATCAAGCGCAGAAAAGACAGGTTCATACGCATCCGCGAGCGCATAAATGTCACAAACGCGCCGACGAGCATCTTATATATCTGCACGAGAACCTTAGGTTTTACGACACGCGAAGCCGCATTTAAACCGCTAGATTTATCGGCAGGTCAGATACCATCAATGTGGCAAACCACGTCGGAGTTTCGCGATGGGCCAAAATTCTTTGTATGCCGACACACTATGATCTTTTTGCTAAAAACGTCCAAGTGACATTGTCACGCGTACGAAGATGATTTGTTCAGCAAAATGAAAATACAATTCCCCAATAAACCATTATTCTTATTTGAACTTGCAAAAGCCCCCTGTGCCGCGTTAACGGAAAACACCGCATGGCTTGCGCTCATCATTATTTTGTTGGCCCAAGTGCAGTCGGTTCATTGGTCAAATCGATTGGGTTTGAATGTGGACCTTCCTTTTGATGGCCGAGGAACCCTTAGCTGCGTGGTATCGGGAGTACGTTTGCATGAGGTGCAACAATGTTCGCAATAGGAATTGATCTTGGTGGGACAAAAATTGAAACGCAGATTTTCAATCGCGATTGGGACATCGTAGAAAAACGTCGTGTGTCGACACCAAAAGATTACCAAGGCTTAGTGGCGTCGCTTGCAGCCGAGATCAATTGGGCACGTGCCGGATCGGATACGGTGCCGGTCGGCATAGGCGCAGCAGGATTGATCGATCAAAATGGGAATGCATTGACCGCAAATTTACCCGCTACCGGTCATCCAATAGAAAAAGATTTGGCCCAATTGGT
>JAYPUL010000009.1:0-62009 GCA_038134005.1 Paracoccaceae bacterium
CCCCGTCGGATAGGGCATTGCATGGCCGATCCGAAAGCCATTTTCCCGAAATGCCACCTGATGCGGTTGCCTATGTCGAAACCGTCGAAGATGTCGAACAAATTGTACAACTGTGTAGCGCGCATAAAATTCCGATGATCGGTTGGGGAACCGGCACATCATTAGAGGCCCAGGCCGCTGCCCCCCACGGCGGGATCAGCGTCGATTTTTCACGTATGAACAAGGTGTTGCACATCGACACCGAAAATATGTTGGTCACCGTGCAACCGGGGATTACCCGCGAAGCTTTGGACATCGAATTGCGTCACACCGGGTTGTTTTTTCCCGTCGATCCCGGGGCAAACGCGTCGATCGGCGGAATGGCATCAACGCGTGCTAGCGGCACCACAACCGTGCGCTATGGCACGATGCGCGACAATGTCAAAGCGCTCCAAGTGGTGCCTGCCAATGGCCGCGCCATACGCACAGGATCGCGGGCCAAAAAATCATCCGCAGGCTACGATTTAACGTCGCTTTTTGTCGGCGCCGAAGGCACGTTGGGATTGATCACCGAACTTACGCTTAAATTGCATCCCCGCCCTGAAGCCATTAGCGCGGGCATCGTCGCTTTTCCCGATATGGTGAACGCGGTGGATGCGGTGATCGCAACCATCCAAATGGCATTGCCCATGGCACGGATAGAATTCGTGGATCCTGACGCTGTGCGCGCATTCAACGCCTATTCGGGAACCACAATTCAGGAACGCCCGCAGTTGCTTTTTGAATTGCATGGGAACGATACCTCGGTCGATCAAGACGCCGAAACCTTCCGCGATATTTGCAATGAATATGGCGGCGAAGAATTCCAATGGTCCTCAAAACCTGATGATCGCAAAACGCTTTGGACCATGCGTCATAATGCACATTACGCAGTCTTGGCGGCAAATCCGGGCAAACGCGTCATTGTCACCGACATTTGCGTGCCAATCGCGAACCTGGCCCAAGCCATTCGTGAAACGCGCGATGACATCGCACAAAGCGGCTTGAACGGCCCCATGTTGGGTCATGTGGGCGACGGCAATTTTCACACCTTGCTTTTGATTGATCCTGAACAACACGAACAAAAACAAATCGCCCAAGATGTGTCGGACCGAATGGCAAAGCGTGCGCTGGATTTGGGTGGCACCTGCACAGGCGAACACGGCATTGGCATCGGCAAGAAAAAATTCATGACACGCGAACACGGCGCGGCGTGGGAAATGATGGGGACGCTAAAACACGCGCTTGACCCGCAAAATATCTTTAATCCCGGAAAACTTGTCCCTGATCTGTCGACCACGTCGCACGGCCAAACCTGACGTGCCCTTTTAAAAAACCCACCGCGTCACAATTGGGGGCATCAGCATCCGCAATTGGTCGGATCGCGAAAGCGATCCGAAACGACGCACACCTAGGCCCCGCCAATCAACGCACGCGCGGCATCACGTGCGGCATCGGTGATACGATCGCCCGAAATCATACGTGCGATTTCGTCGACGCGCGCCTGCGGATCCAAGACCATGACATTGGATATTGTTTCGTCCTCGCGTTGATCTTTTGACACCTGAAAATGTTGGCGCCCCAACGCGGCAACCTGTGGGGAATGGGTGACAACCAAAACCTGTCCACCTTCTGCCAATGCGGCCAATCTGCGTCCGACTGCGTCTGCTGTTGCGCCGCCTACGCCGCGATCAATTTCGTCAAAGATCATCGTTGCGCGCGCGTCAGTACCGCTGAGACATACTTTCAACGCCAATAAAAACCGGCTTAATTCGCCGCCAGAGGCGATCTTGATCAATGAGCCTGATGGCGCGCCGGGGTTCGTGGCCACCACGAAATCAACCTGATCCATCCCTTCGCCCCCCGCAGGGCCGGCAGTAATTTGGGTAGAAAACTGGGCACGTTCCATTTTCAAGGGGCCCAATTCCGCGACCATTGCGTGATCTAGGCGGGTTGCAGCATCGTGGCGTGCGGCGCTTAGGCGTTGTGCCGCGGCATCATAATCGCGTTCGGCCGCGCGCACAGACGCGGTCAATGCATCCAAATGATCTGCACCCCGATCCAACGCGGTCAAACGATCGGACAGCGTTTGACATAACTGTGCCAAATCATCTGGTGCGATTTGGTGTTTTCGCGCCAATCGGCGCAGGGCAAACAAACGCTCTTCTGTTTGTTCTAATTCATGGGGATTAAAATCCAACGCCTCTAATGCGCGGTCAACCCCATCTGCGGCCTCTTGCAATTCAATCATCGCGCGGTTTAGCGCGGAAATTGGCTCATCCAACCGCCCTTCTGCACGATCGGCCGCGTCATCCAACCATCGCAACGCATCGCCCATCATGCCTTCTGCGCCATCACGACTTAGGGCTTGGGCCGCTTTTACGATATCTTCACGGATGCGTTCGGCACCTTGCATCAAACGCCGACGGGTATCCAAATCGGCCTCTTCACCGACCTGAGGATCCAGTGATTGCAATTCTGCGGTCGCATGGCGCAGAAAATCTTCTTCTGCCTTTAATTCGGCTTGGTGCGCTTGGGCCTGTGCCAAATCACGACGCGCAGATGTAAGCCCGCGCCATGCTTGACGCACATCCGCGATCAAATCCGAATGTCCACCAAATGCATCCAGAATGGCACGATGATTTTGCGGATCCAAAAGGCCGCGATCATCATGTTGACCATGCAGTTCCACCAAAGTGTCCGACAGGTTACGCAGCACATCACCCGACACACGTCGATCATTGATCCATGCGGTCTTGCGTCCATCGCGGGTATTCACGCGGCGCAAAATCAATTCATCCTCGCATGTGATCCCCGCGTCGTTCAAAATGGCGCGGGCCGGATGATCGTGGGGAATGTCAAACCATGCGGTTACTTCACCTTGATCTTGGCCCTGGCGCACCAAATCCGCGTGCCCCCGCCATCCCAAGACAAAGCCCAAACTGTCCAACAAAATCGATTTACCTGCGCCGGTTTCACCCGTTAGAACATTTAGCCCATCGGTGAATTCCAAACTGAGTTGATCGATGATCAACATATTGCGAATATCTAAGCCGCGCAGCATTTGCGATCTGGTCCTATTACAACCATTGGCCTTTGATCACCTGACGATGTACTTCTGACAACCAGCTTGTGCCAAAGACGCCAGGTTTCAACCCTTGCTTTGTTAGCAAATCATAGGCACGATCATACCATTCGGTGGATTGAAAGTTGTGCCCCAAAATCGCGCCGGCGGTGCGGGCTTCGTCGCGTAATCCCAATGCAATATAGCCTTCGACCAACCGATATAACGCCTCGGCGGTATAGCTTGTGGTTTGGAAATCTTCGACAACAAGGCGGAACCGATTGATCGCAGCGGCATAGTTGGCACGTTTTAGGTAATACCGCCCCACTTCCATTTCCTTGCCGGCCAGATGGTCAAAAGCGAGGTCGAATTTCAAAGCCGCCGAGCGGGCATATTCGCTATCTGGATATTGTTCGATCACAACGCGAAACGCCTTTAACGCACCCATGGTCAAAAATTGATCACGTCCAACATCTTCGATTTGATCATAATAACTGAGCCCGATCAAGAATTGCGCCCAAGCCGCATCTTCGTCGGCAGGGTAGAAATCAATGTAACGTTGTGCAGCCGTTCGTGCGTCATCATATGCTTTGTTTTCATGGTGCGCAAAGGCCTGCATGATCAAACCGCGCTTTGCCCATTCAGAATAGGGATAAAGCCGTTCAATTTCGCCAAAGAAATACGCACCATTCGCAAATTTTCCGCGGTTCATTTCATATTCGCCACGGGCAAAGATTTCTTGCGGCGGATATCCTTCGACATCGACAATCACGGGTTTTGTCGTGCCGCTGCACCCACCCAGAACAACCGCAGCCAACAGCGCGCTGACCAAGATTGTTTTGTATTTGCCTGCAGCCATATTTCCCACCCTTTGCGTATATGATCGCTATACTGACCTGTTTTTCATATGCGGTCTAGCATAGAAAATCGACAGGAAAAATGCCCTACGCAATAATGTTCGATTTTTTGCTTACGCCACGGCGCAGACTTCGTCCAAATGCGCACCCGCCCCTGGCAAAATCGCCGCGACATCGGCGTCACAGGCAACCAATTCAAACGCATCAGGGATTGCAAACAATTGACGCAAAAGATTATTCGTCATGGCATGACCTGCGCGATGCCCGACATAACGTCCGATGATAGGGGCACCGGCAAGCGCGATATCGCCCAAAGCATCCAACATCTTGTGGCGCACGGCTTCGTCTTGGTGGCGCAATCCGCCTGGTGACAACACTTTGTCGCCATCCACGACAACTGCATTCTCGAATGTACCGCCCAAGGCCAAGCCATTTGCGCGCATCATTTCAACATCGGCGTTGCGACAAAACGTACGGCTGTCGCACAATTCGCGTACAAATGACCCATTAGATAGGTTCATCGATTTGCTTTGCACACCGATCGCTTGGTCGTCGAATGCAATATAAAAGCTCATTTCAGGGCGATCCGCAGGTTCAAATCGCGCCCACCCTGCATCGGTCTTAAACTCGACAGGTTTGAGAATGCGGATCGCGTGCACAGGACGATCCAGCGGAACAACACCCGCGGCAAGAATTTCACGCACAAAGGGAACTGCGCTGCCGTCAAGGATCGGAAATTCAGCCGCGTCCACTTCGATCAACACGTTATGCACCCCACAGCCCGCAAGCGCAGCCATGACATGTTCAATGGTCGATACATCGACACCATGATCGCCAACCAATTTCGTGCAAAGCGGGGATTGTTCCACGCGGTCCCACCGCGCAGGGATCAGCGTTTCGCCGATTTCGATATCGACGCGCTTGACCCAGATACCATGGTCCACAGGCGCAGGGACCAAACGCAAGGTTACCGGCGCACCGGAATGCAGGCCTACATCATGAAATGTTAATGTCTTTGCAATAGTTGTCTGCAAAATGTCCCTCGGACCCTAACGGTCTTGTTCTTCACTCATCTCGTTACGCGCGGGGTATGGGAATGACAATTCAATCTTTGTGACTCATTGTAACAAAGTCATTTTGCATAAGCGGAAACCCGCCAAGAAAAAGGCCACCGAATTATCGGTGGCCTCGAAGGGTGAATTTCACCAGATATTAATTCGCTTGGCGGCGCAAAAACGCAGGAATTTCAATGCGTTCTTGTTCTGGGCTGCGGTCATGTGATTCTGGTGCCGCGGCCGAGGATTGCACCTGTGGTTGCTTGCGCGCTGTTGCGGCATGACGATCGTGATCAGAACCACCCCCTGCCATGCGGTTAATCAACGACCCGATGCCAAAGCGTGGACGTTCGGATTCGGCCGGTTCATCTTCGACATCTGCGGCTGGTGCGCGGGGGCTACGATCAACGGCCGCACGCAAGCGCGCCATTGCATCTTCCGAAGGTGTGCCAGGCAACGGCGCCTTTGGTGCGACGAAAACTTCGGGTTCTTCCTCTTCCGCTTTTTCTTGATAAGCAGGCTCGGGCAAGTGTTCGTCAACCATCGGCGTGAATGCGTTTTCGGGTGCCATAAAGGGCACTTCGACCTCTTCTTCGCGTGCGGCAGGTGCGTCAAACAGGCTTGGCGCTTCGGCTGCGATTGCGGGTTGGGTCGGTGCTGCCTCTTCTTGCGCGACGGGCGCCGCCGCAGCAAAGGTGTTGTGGCGTGGCGTTGGAATGTCTGAAATAGACTCGCTTGCGTCGATGCCTGTTGCGACAACGGAAACGCGCATGACGGAATTCATATCGGGATCCAATGTGGAGCCAACGATGATGTTTGCATCTGGATCGACTTCTTCGCGGATGCGGTTTGCCGCTTCGTCCAATTCGAACAAGGTCAGGTCATAACCACCGGTGATGTTGATCAATACACCTTTTGCACCACGTAGGCTGATTTCGTCCAGCAATGGGTTCGCAATAGCTTTTTCGGCCGCTTGAACTGCGCGATCTTCGCCCTCGGCTTCGCCTGTGCCCATCATCGCTTTGCCCATTTCGTCCATGACGGCGCGAACATCCGCAAAGTCTAGGTTGATCAAACCTGGGCGCACCATAAGGTCGGTCACACCTTTGACACCTTGGTACAACACGTCATCCGCCATGCTGAAGGCTTCGGTGAATGTTGTGCGTTCATTGGCCACACGGAACAGGTTTTGGTTCGGGATGATGATCAATGTGTCGACCATCTTTTGCAATTGCGCAACGCCTGCTTCGGCTTGGCGCATGCGCTTTGCACCTTCGAACTGGAATGGTTTGGTGACAACACCAACTGTCAGAACGCCCAATTCACGCGCCGCTTGCGCGATGATCGGTGCGGCGCCTGTGCCGGTTCCGCCGCCCATGCCCGCAGTGATAAAGCACATATGTGCACCCGCAAGGTGGTCAACGATTTGTTCAATGCTTTCTTCGGCTGCGGCGGCCCCTACTTCGGCACGCGCGCCTGCGCCCAAACCTTCGGTCACTTTCACGCCCAACTGAATGCGTTGGCTGGACAAGCTTTGTTGCAATGCTTGTGCGTCTGTGTTCGCCACCACGAATTCAACACCATCCAGTTGTTTTTCGATCATATTATTGACCGCATTACCGCCAGCGCCGCCAACACCAAACACGGTGATGCGTGGTTTTAATTCGTTTTGTTCGGGTACCGAGAGATTCAATGCCATAAGTGTGTCCGCCTGTTTTCCCATTTTCGGGTTAAATTTCCGCCTAATTGAGGCGATTGTAACGTTGAATTACAAAAAGGTCACGCGAAAAAACGCAAAATATAGACGTTTTTTCGTTATTTAAGCGGAATATTGCGAACAACTACCACAGATAGTGGTTACCAGTTTTCTTTGAACCACCGTAACGCACGGCGCAACGACTTTTGGCCGTATCGTTGTGCAGGCATTTCAAAGTCCCACCATTCATCTTGAGGGCTTGCGCCAAACAGGCTTAGGCCGACCAAAGCGGAACAACTTGGGCCCGAATAGGCCTGTGGCAAGCGATGAATGCGCAACGGGCGACCCAAGCGCACCTGTTGACCCAAAATGCGGCTGGCAAGCGTATCCATGCCGGGAACTTGGCTGGCGCCGCCTGTCAAAACGATTTGCTGGCTGGGCAAATGATCAAAGCCTGCGGCGTCCAAACGGGCGCGGACTTCTTCCAGAATTTCTTCGACGCGGGGGCGCATGATGCCGATCAATTCTGTTCGGCTCACGGCGCGACGATCATGTTCCCAATCGCCCGTTTCGCCGCCCACTTCGATCATGTCACGATCATCCATCCCCGTGGCCATCAAACCACCATTGCGCGTTTTGATCCGTTCGGCGGTTGCAAAGGGCACCTGAAGCCCCATCGAAATATCACGCGTCACATGATCACCACCCAAACACACAGTATCCGCAAAAATCATATGTTTTTTCATAAAGATCGAAATTGATGTGGTCCCACCGCCCATATCGATACATGCCGCGCCCAATTCTTGTTCATCCTCAACCAACGACGCAAGACCCGCGACATAGGGCGAAGACACAACGCCAGCCAATTCCAAATCACACCGTTTGACGCAATAAGCCAGATCGTGGATCACCTTTTGATCCACCGTCAGCATATGCATATCGGTCGACAAGGATTGGCCGATTTGACCCCGTGGATCAGACAATCCCGACCGATGATCAAGTGCGAAATTCACAGGCTGCGCATGTAACACTTCGCGCCCCATGCCATAATCGGGAACGTCACATGACGCCAACACTTGCGCAATGTCTTGTTCGCTCACCATTTGGTCTTCGACGTCGATTTGCCCGGTCAATCCATAAGATCGTGGCGCGCCCCCCGAAAAACACGCAATTACATGATCGACGCGCACATTTGCCAATTTTTGCGCAGATTGAAGCGCGGTGCGAATGGCGCGTTCGGCCTCAGGCATTGACGAAATTTCACCAAATTCGATGCCACGCGACCGCGTTGTGGCTGACCCGATCACACGAAACCCAGATTGGCCTGCCAAGGACGTCACACCGTCAGGGTCAATCGCATGTTCCATTCCATCAAATCGCAGGATCAAACATCCTACTTTCGAACTGCCTAAATCCAAAATGGCAATGACGCCGCGTTGCATGGCCGCTTTTCGCATTGCGCGCATGGCGCGCTGGGATTCATAAAGCTCGCTCATTGATGGACTGCCTCCGAAGAATTCACATTTGTATTGACTAAATCTTGGTTATTTTTCTGCCCGACCCGCAATGTCGGGCGTTGCGACAGGCGCATATCGATCGCCACAATGTTGCGCGACAAAAGGTCTTGGGTTTCATCCAAAACCAAAACGCGTTCAAACGCCTGGACCGGATTTTTTTCGGGCAACATAATGGTTTGATCGTTGTCTAAAACCACATCCCAACGCCGTTCCCCAATATAGGAAAATCCGCGGATCCGATTGGCGACTGGACGCCCCGCCGCCAATAACATCTTTGCAACGGCGACCTGTGTGTCGGCCCCTTCCCCAACGATCAAGGGCAAATTCGGATAATCCAGGCGGCTGACGGCAAAGCGCACAAAGGCGCCGGTTTCGTCCAAAACCTCTAACGTGTCGCGGTTGCGCCACAAAAACGCCGGCTGGCGTTCGACGACAGTGATTTCCAATGTGCCGCCCTGCATGATTTGAAGCCGTGCATCAGACACAGGATCCAATTCCCGAAGAACCGCATGAATTTCCTTTAGGTCCAGATCAAATTGGCTGACCGGTAAATCGACGGGCAAAACTTCGCGGATATCCATATCCAACGCAGGGCTTGCGCCGTGAATTGCAACCACATTCACCATAAATTCGGGGCGTTCCACGATTGACCGATAGGCATGTTCATAACCGGCCACGATGTGATCACGACGGGCTTCATTAGCAAGATAGAGCGCCGCGCTCCCCACACAGACCGCCGCAGGAAAGCCAAAAAACACCAAACGACGCAGGACAGGCGACAACATGATGCGCATCAAACGATACGACCATCGCGACGGGGCCGGGTCATTGCGATGCGCGCGATAGGCGCGTTGCGGGGTTAACGATCGCATGACGCGTCCTCCACCAACCAACGGCACAACGTGCCAAAACTCATACCGACATGGGCCGCTTGTTCGGGGGCCAAGGACGTGGGCGTCATGCCGGGTTGGGTGTTGGTTTCCAACAAAACCAACCCGTCCAATCCGCGCGTATCGTCCCAGCGAAAATCTGTGCGGCTCATGCCTTTACAGCCCAGCGCATCATGCGCACGCAACGCATATTCCAAACACGCCGCCGTAATATCATCGGGCAATTGCGCGGGGATCACATGGCGCGATCCACCGGGCGCATATTTCGCATCATAATCATACCAACCCTCGGTGATGATTTCGGTGACGCCCAAGGCGCGATCGCCCAACACGGTTGTGGTCAATTCGCGCCCCTTGGCAAAGGTTTCGACCATCACGATATCGGGCATCGCATCATCCAATTGCGGCGGCGTATTCGCCCCATCCATGACCAGATACACACCCACCGAAGACCCTTCGGCATTGGGTTTAACCACATAGGGCGGCGCCATCATGTGGCGCGCACAGACATCGCTTTTGGGCGCCAAAATACTTTCAACAATGGGTAAACCGTGGCGGCGATACACGTCCTTGGACCGTTGTTTATCCATCGCCAGAGCAGAAGCCAAAACGCCTGAATGTGTGTAAGGGATGCGCAGCCATTCAAGAATACCTTGGACACAGCCATCTTCGCCCCACCGCCCATGCAAAGCGTTGAACACGACATCGGGCGCAAGATCGCGCAAACGCTGCGCAAGATCTTCGCCTGCATCCACTTCGTGGACATCAAATCCTTCTTGTCGCAAAGCCGTGGCGCATTCGCGTCCCGAAGATAACGACACCTCGCGTTCCCGCGATGGTCCCCCCATCAATACCACGACTTTGGGATTTGCCCTGCTCGACATACCCAAATTGCCTCTGTTTCGGCGTTTCGCCGATGTTGTTCTTATTCTTGCGCCCTTGTGGACGTCATTTGTTACGGATCACCGACCCGCATGATTTCCCATACTAACTCTATTCCGCTGGTTTGGAAAACCCTTTTTCGTACTAATTCGCCTAAACTTTCTAAATCTTGTGCGCTGGCGCCGCCTGCGTTGATTAAAAAGTTGGAATGCTTCTCGCTCATCTGCGCGCCACCGATGCGCGCGCCGCGCATGCCCGCGTCATCAATTAATTTCCACGCCTTTAGATCATGCACATCATCCGCCCGCCCCGTTGATGAAAATCCGGCAGGGTTACGAAACGTGCTGCCGGCGCTGCGATCTTTGGTGGGCTGGGTTTCGTCGCGCTTGATCAACTGCGCCTCCATCCGCGCATGCAACGCATCTGCGTCCGCTTGGGGGGCTTCAAACGTGGCCTCAACCAACACCGCCCCCTCGGGCAAATCACTTTGACGGTATTGGAAATTCAACTCATCGGCCGTCACCGTGGCCACGGTCCCGTCACGCAAAACAACACGCGCCGATACGAAATGATCGGCCGTGTAGCTTCCGTAACATCCCGCATTCATGCGTACCGCACCACCGATGGACCCAGGGATCGTGCGCAAAAATGTCAAATCCAACCCCGCATCCGCCGCGCGTTTGGCAACATGTGCATCCAACGCCGCCGCACCGGCGGTCACACGGGTGCCATCAATCTCGATCCCATTGAACCCGCGTCCCAATCGGATCACCACAGCACGCAAACCGCCGTCGCGCACAATCAGATTTGATCCAACCCCCATCGGGAACACCGCGACATTAGCCGGCAATGCCGCCAAAAAATCACACAAATCCTGTAAATCCGCAGGCTGGAATAAATAATCGGCCACCCCACCAACACGCAGCCATGTCAAATCGGACAAATCACGATTTGGCGTCAATTTTCCACGCGGTATTGGCATCTGTGACATTGGCGGCTCCTTTTCCTCGATGTGCCTGATTAGATATGCCAAATCAACCCTGTCTTTCATCTTTGCAAAAATACTCACATTCCAAAAATCGCAATCCCATCTAACATTGGACCCAAACCGTGCCGTTGCAAGTTGCATGATCAGGGAGCAATCATGAAGTACGCATTCCTCGCCCTTGTCGTTGCCGCATTCATCGGGATGATCAGCTATATGATCCTAAGCCGCCCCGACCCCCAAATTATTGCGGTAGACATCACATTTATAAACGGCTGTCCGATTGCGGATCATGATTTTGTCATCAAGGATCTGAAATCTGGAAAATACCACACCTTCAAACGGGGTCGGGCGAAATTCGAGGTGTTAGAGGGCACGCCGCTCAAGCTTGCCCTTCATCCAAGTGTCACAAAATTCGAATATGACGGCACCGAATTTAGCGCGATTGCGCAAACAACCGTGATGTCAAATTGTGGCGATGACGACAGCCCAAGTGCAGGATTTGAACATCTTAGCCGCGAATTATCGAAATAGCGCCTAACCCAAGCGTGCCGGCAAACCATGCGCCCATGTGGAAATGGTCCCGGCCCCCAAACACACAACAATATCGCCTGATTTTGCCTGTTCACGTACCAAACGTTCCAAATCATCCTCTGAGACGATCGCACGCGCGTGGCGATGACCATGGCGGATCAGACCCGCGACCAAATCGTCGCGGCTTGCGCCGGGAATTGGGTCTTCGCCTGCGGCATAGACTTCGGCAATGGCAACGACGTCGGCGTCGTTAAAACAGGTACAGAAATCTTCGAACAGAGATGACAAACGGGTATAGCGGTGCGGTTGGTGTACGGCAATCACGCGGCCGTCGCTGGCCTGACGCGCCGCCTTGAGAACAGCGGTGATTTCAACGGGATGATGCCCATAATCGTCGATGATCGTGACGCCATTGACCTCGCCCACTTTGGTAAAGCGGCGATTGACACCTTTGAAACCTGCAAGAGCCGCGCGAATATCATCGTGCGACATACCCAAATGCAACGCGACCGCCACGGCCGACAAGGCGTTTGACACGTTGTGATCGCCCGGCATCGGCAAGGTGCACCCCGTGATGACCTGTTCCGATTGTTGCAAGGCGATGTCAAAATGTGCGACCCCCGCCTTGTAGGTCAGGTTCAACACCCGGACGTCCGCTTGGGCATTGAACCCATAGGTCACCACACGACGATCGGTGATTTTCCCGACCAACGCCTGGACCTCGGGGTGATCGGTGCAACACACTGCTATGCCGTAAAACGGGATATTCGACAAAAAGTCATAAAACCCTTTGCGCAGGTTTTCGATGCTGCCCCAATGTTCCATATGTTCGGGGTCAATGTTTGTGACAATCGCAATCGTGGCCGGCAAACGGTTGAAGGTGCCGTCACTTTCGTCGGCCTCAACCACCATCCATTCGCCTTGGCCCATGCGGGCATTTGATCCATAGGCATGAATAATTCCGCCGTTGATCACGGTCGGATCAAGGCCGCCTGCATCCAAAAGGGTTGCAACCATGGTGGTTGTGGTGGTCTTGCCATGCGTGCCCGCAATCGCGACGTTGGATTTCATGCGCATCAATTCGGCCAACATTTCCGCACGCCGCACGACGGGCAATCCCGCCATACGTGCCGCATCCAATTCTGGGTTGCCGGTTTTGATCGCAGAAGAAATGACAACCACTTCCGAACTTTCCAGGTTTTCGGCCCGTTGCCCGATAAAGATCTTGGCCCCAAGTGATGCCAAACGTTCGGTGATTTTGCTTTCTTTTAAATCCGATCCTTGCACCTGATACCCGAGGTTCAACAACACCTCAGCTATCCCCGACATGCCGATCCCGCCAATGCCCACAAAATGAATAGGCCCGATGTCGTTTGGAAGCTTGGTTACAACTGCGGCTTTCATCTATTTCCCTTTCGGCATGATATCTGTGATCAATGCAATCAATCGTGTGGTGGCATCTGGCACTCCAACCGATAATGCGTTGCGCGACATTTGAATTGCCTCGGCCGGTTGGGTCAAAATTTCGTTTATTTTCGCGCTCAATGTGTCAACGTGGAACGTGTCTTCGGTCATTAAAACCGCTGCTTGTGCAGTGACCAAACCCATTGCATTGGCGGTTTGTTCATCGCGAATAGCGGCCGCCAACGGAACCAAGATCGACGGGCGCCCAATGACGGACAAATCCGCAATCGTAGACGCACCCGCACGCGTGATCACCAATTGCGCTTCGCTCATACGGATGGGGACATCGTGGAAAAACGGCTGAACATCGGCGGTGATGCCGTGTTCGAAATAATATTTGGCCACGCGATCATGGTCTTCGTCGCGGGCTTGGTGGCTCACCCGGATGTGACATAAAAGATCCATTGGCAACGCGGCAATCGCGGGGGGCACAACATCGGAAAGAATGCGCGCACCTTGGGATCCGCCCATCACAAGAAGTGACATCGGATAATCGCCGGGTTCAATGTATCCCGCACCACTGCGGTCCAAGACCGCCGCGCGTACAGGGTTGCCCACATGTACCGCGTTGATCCCGTCGGGCATCTGTGTCGGCCACGTGCCACAGGCAACCGCATGAACACGTCGCGCAAAAATTTGATTCACACGCCCCAAAATACCGTTTTGTTCGTGAACCAATCGCGGCAACCGCAGGATCCACGCCGCCCCAACCGCTGGGATCGACGGATAACCGCCAAAGCCAATGACAACATCAGGCCGATCAAAGACCATCTGCACAACCGCCTTGGCTGTGCCAGCAAAAATTTGGAACGGCACCAACACTTTGGTCATCATTCCACCGCGCGCAAATGTGCCCGATTTAAGTACTTCGATTTTTACGTCTTTTGGAAATCCACCGACATAGCGTGCGCCACGCGGGTCGGTTGTCAATTTCACCCGCCACCCTTGGGCCAAAAGCGCTTCTGCCAAGGCCTGTGCAGGGAACATATGCCCCCCTGTCCCGCCTGCGGCCAAAATGGCCAGTGGTGATTTTGTCATGACTTCCGTCCGTTCAAAATATCGGCGACGTTCTTTTGCGGTCTTGATCGGGTAAATGCAAGCAACATCCCCATTGCAATCCCCCCCGCAATCACAGAGGACCCCCCATAGCTCACAAAGGGTAACGTCATCCCTTTGGCGGGCAATAACCGCACCGCAACGCCCATGTTGATCACGGCTTGAACACCAAACATACACACCAAACCTGTGCCCGCAAGGCGCGTGAACGGGTCACGTTCCCGCATCAAT
Organism: Paracoccaceae bacterium; assembly: GCA_038134005.1. Taxonomy (GTDB): domain Bacteria; phylum Pseudomonadota; class Alphaproteobacteria; order Rhodobacterales; family Rhodobacteraceae; genus CAJXSD01. Next base: position 14,250 of record JAYPUL010000009.1, read on the forward strand.
CTTGCCAAAGACGCGACAACAATCGACGCATAAATAGCCAAGATAAAGGCCACCATCACGAACCCATATTCTTCGGCCGCCACCGCAATGATGAAATCTGTATGCGCGTCAGGCAAGGACCATTTGACTTGGCCTTCGCCGACACCAACACCGAAAAACCCACCTTCTTGGATGGCGTTTGTGGCATATCCAATCTGTGTGCGTGGATCGATATCGGTCGACAAAAACCCGTCAATACGGCGGGCAAAGTGATCGGATAGGTTATAGGCAAGCGTGCCCGCCCCAACCGTTAATACCGCCAAAACGATCAATAACAATAACGACGCGCCGGCAACAAAATACACGACACCCCATCCAAACAGCACCAAAGAGGCCTGACCAAAATCGGGCTGCATTGCCAAAAAGAACACCACCGTGATCGTTAAAATAAATGACCACAACCGACCGGGCGGGCCATTAATTTCCTGTGCCGCGGCCATCAACCACGCCGCAACAACGATAAACCCGGGTTTCAAAAATTCTGACGGCTGCACCGACGCAAAGCCCAACGCGTACCAACGCACCGCACCTTTGCCAAAGTCGGTTCCAAAAAATGGCAGAAAAATCAATGCAATGAACGACAAAAAAAATCCGACAACCGCCAAACGACGCACCAATTGCTGACCCATCATTGATGTCACAACCATCGCAACAATCGACAACCCGCCAAAGAACGCCTGTCGTTGCACATAATGAAACGGCGCCAATCCGTTTTTTTCCGCTAACGGGGGCGATGATGCCAAACCCAAGAGCAATCCGATGCTAAACAACCCTAAAATGGCCGCTAACGTCCATTTATCAACCGTTCGCCACCATTTTGGAAGAATGGGTTCGCCCCGTGAAACTGGAATTGAACCATAGACCATCTCAGTCATGGAATACTCGCCTTTACTGCCTCTGACATGCCCCATTTGGGATCGTTAAGGCAAAGCTACACGCATTTGCCCTTTCTTACCAGTAAAAATAATATAAACACGCGAATGATACGCAAATTCGCCGATGGGATAGATGCAGGTAAACACACTCATATTAGGTGCAGGCGCCGCCGGGTTGATGTGCGCAGCCCACGTTCCGGGGTCTATCGTCATTGATCACGCCAAAGCGGCGGGTGAAAAAATCCGCATCTCGGGCGGTGGGCGGTGTAATTTCACAAATATGTATGCAACCCCCGAAAATTACCTGTCCGCCAATCCGCATTTCGTCAAATCCGCACTGTCACGTTATACGCAATGGGATTTTCTGGACATGGTGAATGCCCATGGCATCGCATATCACGAAAAAACCTTGGGCCAGCTGTTTTGCGATCATTCTGCCAAAGACATCATTGCGATGCTGCACCGCGACATCGATCGCGCGGGATCACAGGTGTGGGTCAGCACCTCGATAAAGGACCTACGCAAAACAGATAGCGGCTTTGAGGTTGACCTTGACCGTCAGGGCCGGCGCATTACGGTCACCTGCCAGAACCTTGTTGTCGCCACCGGCGGCAAATCGATCCCGAAAATGGGCGCAACCGGCATCGCCTATGACATTGCCACGCAATATGGCCTGCGCGTGACGGACACCCGCGCCGCTTTGGTGCCGTTCACGTTTTCCGACGGCCGCTTTGCCGAAATTTCTGGCCTCGCCACCCCCGTCCGCGCATATGCAGATGGCCCAAGCTTTGACGAAGCAATGTTATTCACCCATCGCGGCCTTTCCGGCCCTGCCATGTTACAAATCAGCAGCTATTGGCACGAAGGACAGGACATCATCATCGATCTGGACCCATCTGGCACCTTGTTGGAAACCCTACGGTCCAAACGCCAAATCGCGGGGCGTCGCGCGATCCAAACCGAATTGGCCGCGCTGATCCCCGCGCGGTTGGTGGCGCATATCGTGGATGATCTGGGGCTGGTGGGCAATCTGGCCGATTGGTCCGACACGCGGCTGATCGATCTGGTCACCCGCTTGCGCGAATGGCGCTTGCGCCCCTCTGGCACCGAAGGATACCGCACGGCCGAGGTCACATTGGGCGGCATCAACACCGATGACCTCTCGTCAAAAACCATGGCCGCAAAATCGGTCGCGGGCTTGTATTTCATCGGCGAGGCCGTGGATGTCACCGGCTGGCTGGGCGGCTATAATTTCCAATGGGCGTGGTCCTCGGCCCACGCCGCCGCACAGGCAATCACGGCGGGCTAAACGGCTGCTGGGCCGTGGTCAAACGATATGCGGTTGTTCGAACCGCATTATGGGGGTGGAAACATCTGTGCAATGCACCGACGTGATACCGACGGTGTACTGATGGGGGTTTTGTGCGGGCTCAGCGGGTTAGGACTTGGGCCACCTGATCCATGAAATCCAGCCCGCGTTGTTCGAAATTGTCGTATTGATCAAAGCTGGCCGCCGCAGGAGCCAAGAGCACGGTGTCCCCTGTTTCGGCCTCGTCCGCGGCTTGTTTCACGGCCTCCGCCATCGTGGTGCAGACCACCGTGTAACAGGTCAATTGCATCGCAAATTGCGCCGCCTCGCGTCCGATGACATAGGCTTTTTTGACGTTCGCGTTTGAAGGCGCAGAAAGCGCATCTAATCCGCCCTCTTTTTGCAGGCCTCCGCAAATCCAGCGGATATTTTTGAATGCTTCCAATGCCTTGACCGCGCTGTCCACATTTGTGGCTTTGCTGTCGTTGATAAAGCGAACCCCATCTTTTTCGCCTAAGAATTGCGATCGATGTGCAAGACCTGCAAAGGTTTTCATCCCCTCTTCGATCACGCGTGGTGCAAGCCCCAAGGACCGACACACCGCATAGGCCGCACAGGCGTTTTGGTGGTTATGCGCCCCAGGCAGGCCCGTAATATCACGCAGGTCAATGGATGCGATTTGTTTGCCTTTTCTGTATTCGGACAAGAACCCTTTGCGCGCAAAAACGCTCCACCCTAGGCCGTCCAATTTTTGGCCCGATGACACCCGAATAACGCGATCATCATTTGCCCCAACACCCAGTTGATTTGCCATAAAGATTCCTTCAACTTCGTCAATTCCGATAACCGCACGGTCAGGTCCACCTTCGGCAAAAAGGCGGCGTTTTGCGGCAAAGTATCCGCCTATACCGGCATGGCGATCCAAGTGATCGGGCGATATATTTGTCAAAACCGCAATATCCGGTGTTAAGGCCCGCGCCAGTTCGGTTTGATAGCTGGAAAGTTCAAGCACGATGACATCGCCATCCTGTGCGGGGTCTAGATCGAACACGCCGCGCCCGATGTTTCCCGCCAATTGGGTCGGCCTGTCGGCCGCTGCCAAAATGTGATGGATCAAAGCAGAGGTCGTTGATTTTCCATTCGATCCCGTAACGGTTACGATTTTTGGCGTGATGTCAAAATCGATCCAATCTTGGTCCGCAAAAGATCGAAAAAACAACCCAATGTCATTGTCGACCGGCACCCCTGCGACAAGCGCCGCGCGAATGACAGGATTTGGCGTTGGATAAAGATGCGGGATGCCGGGGCTTACGATCAGGCAATCGATCTTGTCCCAATGTGCGCGTGACAAATCATACGGTTCAATACCTTCGGCGTGTGCACGGGCACGCGCGGCATCGTTGTCATCCCATGCCCAAACGGTGGCGCCCCCCGCGATCAGCGCACGCGCGGCCGCCAATCCCGATCGACCCAACCCCAAAACGGCGTATGTTTGTCCACTGACACCTTGCGCAACGATCATCTTTGCCCTCATTTTCACTTATGGCAGTTTTCCCGCCATCGCATGAAATGTGCAAGGGGTCAGTGGAAATAAATTACGCGAACAAATCCGCGTCCGACGTATTCGCATAACCGTTTGTATGTGCGATGGGACCGATCCATGTATCATCGTCCAAGCGCTGTAACGACATTCCTTCCGCGGTAGTGCCAATTTCTTCGACGCCAATATCGTTCGACATCCACCCTTGGGCGACACCATCAGCGGCAACAAATGTGCCTTCGATACTTAGGAATTCGATAACATCATCGCCATTCACCAATGCAAATCCATCCGGGCTTCCGTTTTGGATTCCATTCATCGGAGCATTCCAAACATAGTAATCATAGGTATCGTCAGACGATGCCAGCTCCAATCCAAACGCACCCTCGGTGATTGTCGCGTAAACGTTGTGATACCCTTCCTTGCCGTTATAAAGCAGCAAAGCCAGGTTCGAAATATCATACCCGTTGGCCACCCGAATTTCCACAAATTCGCCGTCATCCATTCCGGTATCGTCATAATGGATTTCGTTGATACGGGGTTGAGACGCGATTTCGTTGCTATCTTTGACTTTGACGGTAATCGTTTGCGTTGTGGATGCGCCATGAACATCGCTGGCCTGAAGGCTAACATGATAAAGGTTATCACCACCCGCATCAGATGGATTTTCAAAATCTGGCGGGTTGATAAATGACAATGTTTTGGTCTGCGCGTCATACGCAAATAATGCACCATCGCCCGTGTCAACGATGTCTATCTGAACCGCTTCGCCTTCTGGATCTATCGCTTTAAAGTTGCCAACCTCGGTTGTATTTTCCCAAACCTCGACGAATGAATCCGCCTGAAGGACGGGCGCATCATTGATGCCAACCACGGTAACAGTCACCCGGCCCGTATGCATTTTTCCAGACGTATCCACCACAGTGTATCGAAAATCATCGGTTAGCCTTGCGTCTTGGACCAAATCATCAAAGGCACCATCGGTGTGATAAATGATCTTGCCATCGACCACTTCGATATCGATGCCATAGGTCGATGTCACATCAATTTGGGTGATGTCCAAATCCAATCCGTCGGGGTTAAAATCATTTGTAAACAAGTCGGCCAAATCAAAGACCAATGATTGATCTGCGCGCACTTCGAATGCGTCTTCTTCGATATGTACGGGGTTGGCGCGGCCGTCGATTTACACAAGCCTGTCATCCGCTTGGAAATACACCGCTTCGATGTCGATCAAAACATCGGTTCCATTATCAAACCCGTCGGTTAGGGATGTAACGGACCAACTGCCATCCGACAGTTTTGTCAAAGAATAATCCCCAATTCCGCCGGAATATATCGCCACATCTTGCCCGTCACCGCCGATCAAACGGTCCGATCCTTGGCCGCCGTCCAACGCGTCGTCGCCTGCACCACCAAGCAACACATCGCTGCCCCGACCACCTGTTAGGTAATCATGACCGTCCTCGCCGCTTAGCCAATCGTTTCCTGCGTCGCCTGAAAGGTGATCGTCACCTTCGCCGCCATCTAACGTGTCACGCCCATTGCCGCCCGACAAAGTGTCATGGCCATCGCCACCGTATAATTCATCGCGCCCATTGCCGCCTGATAAATAATCGTCGCCTTGGCCGCCGTACAGTTCGTCGCGTCCCTTGCCGCCGTAAATCGCATCATGGCCCGCGCCGCCATAAAGATCATCGCCGCGCCGACCGCCGCGGATCACGTCATCGCCATCGCCGGCAAAAACCGTATCTTTGCCCCCATTGGCAAAGATCGTATCATTGCCCGCACCCGCAATTATTTTTGACCAACGGGACGATCCAAAAATAAAATCGTCCTCATCAGTTCCTAAATACCAATGTACAGAGTTCCCCATAAAGACATCCCCTTGCTTGTCCTTTGGGACAAAATAAAGGGAAAAGGTTTATCAAAGGTTACCAGATCAAAACTTATCGAACTTTTAGGGTCGCCAAACCGATCATTGCAAGGATCAAGGCGATAATCCAAAATCGGATTACGATTTGCGGTTCGGCCCACCCCTTTTTTTCAAAATGGTGGTGAATAGGCGCCATTAAAAACACGCGTTTTCCTGTGCGTTTAAAATATAAGACCTGGATAATAACCGATAGGGCTTCGACCACGAAAAGGCCGCCAACGATCGCCAAAACGATTTCGTGTTTGGTGGCCACAGCAATTGCACCCAATGCGCCGCCCAACGCCAATGACCCGGTGTCCCCCATAAACACCGCGGCGGGGGGCGCGTTGTACCACAAAAACCCCATGCCGCCGCCAATCAAAGCGGCGCAAAAAATAAGGATTTCACCCGTACCCGGGACGTAATGCACATCCAGATATTCGGTAAAGTCAGACCGACCAACCGCATAGGCAATAATGCCAAGCGCACCCGCAGCAATCATCACCGGCATGATGGCCAAGCCGTCCAAACCGTCGGTTAAATTAACCGCGTTCGCTGATCCAACGATCACCACCATTGCAAAGGGAACAAACAATAGCCCCAGATACACAAGCGTGTCTTTGAACACAGGCAAGGCCAATTGGAACTGCAACGTTTCGGGATGGTTGATCGCAGCGATAAAGGCCGCGATGCCCGAAATCAAAAACCCAAGCCCCAAACGTACTTTTCCCGGAACGCCCGCGGTGTTTTGTTTGGAAACTTTAGCATAATCATCGGCGAAACCGATCAATCCAAAGCTAAGTGTGACCAAAAGCACGATCCAAACAAAGACGTTATCAAGCCGCGCCCAAAGCAATGTTGATGTCAACAGTGCCGACAAAATCAACAATCCGCCCATGGTAGGCGTGCCCGCTTTGACGAAATGGCCTTCGGGGCCATCGCTCCGGATGGGTTGGCCTTTTCCTTGGCGACGACGCAAGACATTGATCAACGGCTTGCCAAAGATAAACCCAAAGACAAGCGCCGTAAAAAACGCAGCGCCCGCCCGAAAGGTGATATAGCGAAAGAGGTTGAAAAAATCGCCGCCATCAGAAAGTGCTGTTAGCCAATATAACATATCTGTCCCCTAGGTATTTTGTGCCGCATGGCCCATATTTTTAAGTGCGTCAACCACCTTGCGCATCCCGATGCTCAAAGATGCTTTCAATAACACACAATCCCCTGCCCGGATCAGATCGGACACAATCGCCGCCATGTCATCGGCTGTGTCACAATGGTGTCCGCGTTTTTGGTGTGGCAAGGCAAGATGCAAGGTGTGCATCAATGTGCCAACTGTGTGGATTTGATCAACCGTGTCCAATTCAGACCAGGTTGCAATTTCGGCGTGACGCATAATTTCGGTGGGACCCAATTCACGCATGTCGCCCAAAATGGCGATCCGGCGCTGCGCCGTTGCGCCCGCCAAAACCGCAACAGCTGCGCGCAGCGATGTTGGATTGGCGTTATAGGCGTCATCGATTAAATCGATGCTGCCCTGAGCCAAGGTGATATGTTCACGCGCGCCGCGGCCGACGACAGGCGTCCAGTTTGACACATTGCGGGCGGACCGCGCGGTATCCGCTCCGGCGCATGTGGCGCAAACCAACGCACCCAACGCATTCATTGCAAAGTGTTTGCCCGCCGATTGAATGTCTAAAACGTGGTCTTGTGCGCCAACGCGCACCGCCGCGGTTGTGGCATTCCCCGTCACAGAGATGTTCAAAAGCGTCGCAAAATCAGAGGCTTCACCAAAACTATGAACCGCAACGCCGCGGGTTTTTGCATAGTCGAACAAAACCGCTGCGGTCGGAATATCGGCGTTGAATACCCCAACCCCACCTGGTTCCAAACCATCGATAATTGATGCCTTTTCCAACGCAATTTGTTCAACGCTGTCAAAGGCGGCCAAATGTGCTGCGGCAACTGTGGTAACCATGGCGACATGCGGCCGCGCAATACATGACAACGGCGCAATTTCACCGGGGTGGTTCATTCCGATTTCAATGATCGCATAATCCGTATCGGCCGGCATGCGTGCCAACGTCAACGGCACGCCCCAATGATTGTTATAACTTGCAACGGATGCATGGGTTTTGCCTTGGTCGTGCAAGATATCACGCAACATTTCTTTGGTCGACGTTTTCCCAACCGACCCTGTCACAGCGATCACACGGGCCTGGCTGCGCGCACGACCTGCACGCCCCAAATCTTCCAATGCCGCTTGAACATCCGGCACGATCAACATCGGCGCATCATCGTCAACGCCATCGGGATGATGGTCCACCAAGGCCGCCGCCGCCCCATTTGCCAAAGCTTGCGCCACGAATTCATGACCGTCACGCGCGGCTTTCAAGGCCACGAACAAATCGCCCACCTGCAATGTGCGCGTATCGATTGACACGCCATCGGCCTGCCACGGTTGTGTCGCATGGCCACCCGTGGCCAAAGCCGCATCCTGTGATGTCCAAAGCGCCATTGTTAAATCATCCCATCCAAAGCAGCCACGGCAACCGAGGCCTGTTCCACATCATCAAATGGCAACACATCATGTCCGACGATCTGGCCTGTTTCATGGCCTTTGCCCGTGATCAATAATCCGTCACCCGGCTCTAACATATTCACCGCACGTAAAATAGCTTCGGCGCGATCCCCCACTTCGATGATCGTGTCACAGCCTTGCGCACCAGCCATGACTTGGGCGCGAATGTCCGCAGGGTCTTCGCTTCGGGGATTGTCGTCGGTGACGATCACATAATCCGCACGATCGACGGCCGCACGCGCCATCAAAGGACGTTTGGTTTTGTCACGATCCCCGCCTGCCCCGATGATGGCGATCAAACGCCCCATAACATGCGGACGAAACGCCGACACGGCGGTTTCGACCGCATCGGGCGTATGCGCATAATCAACAAAGACCGACGCGCCATTGGCCCGCGTCGCAGCAAATTGCATACGCCCACGCACCGTGACCAAATGTTCAAACGTGTCAAAAACATGCTGCGGTTCAGACCCCGCAGCGATGACCAACGCCGCCGCCATTAATACGTTTTCCGCCTGAAAACCGCCAATTAGGTTCAACCGTTTGACATAGGTTTTACCCTTATAGGCAAAGCGCACCGTTTGACCCGTGGCATCATAGCGTTGATCGGAAATGTAAATATCGTTGGCGACATTGGTGCCAATCGTGATCAAACTATAGCCCAGCATCGTTAAATCGGATGCATATATCCCCAACTTTGGATCATCGGTATTGATGACCGCGGTGCCATCCATCGGCAAGAGTTTTTCAAACAAACGCGCTTTTGCGGCGAAATAGTCATCAAAGCTATGATGGTAATCCAAATGATCTTGGGTGAAATTGGTAAATCCCGCCGCAACCAATGACACGCCTTCCAACCTGCGTTGATCCAACCCATGGCTTGATGCCTCCATCGCGGCATGGGTTACGCCATGTTCGGCCGCTTGGGCCAATATGGAATGAAGCGTGATCGGATCAGGTGTGGTATGACGCAATGGATGTGTCCAATCACCTTCGACACCTGTGGTGCCGATATTGACGGCCGACAATTCCAATTCATTCCAAATTTGGCGACAAAAATTCGATACGGATGTTTTGCCATTGGTCCCCGTCACCGCAACCATCGTTTGGGGTTGTGCGCCGTAAAAAAGCGCTGCGGCGCGGGACAGTGCGGCGCGGACATCGGTGGTCACAATGATCGGGAAACCGGCATCAACCGTAGTTTTCAATTCGGCCGCACCATCGGGATCGGTCAAAATTGCAACCGCGCCCGCGTCAACCGCATCCGCAGCAAACCGCGCACCATGCACATTTGTTCCGGGCAAGGCGGCAAACAAATCGCCCTCTTTGACCGCACGATTGTCAATCGCAATGCCTGTCACAACAAGAGATGTGTGAACAGCAAACCCTAATTCGCCTAATGTTTTGCGTTGGTTAGCCATTCATCCACCATCCCTAATGTGTCGGCACTGTGATCTGCCTTAATTCCATTTGACCTGCGTTATATCAGCCGCATCCGGGTTTTCAATGACTGGTCTGATCCCCAACAACGGCGCGACACGTCCAATGATTTCTGCGGCAATTGGCACCGCGGTCCACCCCGCCGTACGGCGCGGTTCTGACCCTGTGGTGTCTTCGGCTTCATCCAGGGACACCACCAAAACATATTTGGGATCATTTGCGGGAAAGACCGATGCAAAGGTGGCAATAACCTTGTCTTTGTCATATTTGCCATTCGCGTTGGGTTTATCCGCAGTACCGGTTTTGCCCGCCACAGGATACCCCGCCACGTCCCCCATTGACGCGGTGCCATTCGTCACAACGCCACGCAACATTTTCAACGCATTCCGTGCGGTCGCCTGTGACATAACACGGCTTGTGTGACGTGATACGGATTGTTTCAACAAGGTTGGTTGCACTGTGAACCCGCCATTCGCAATCGCGGCATAGCCCGCAGCCAAATGCAACGGCGTTGCGGACAAGCCATGGCCATATGAAATGGTCATGGTAGACAATTCGGACCATTTTGGCGGCAACAATGGACGCCCGCCGCTGGCTTCGATCATTTCCAACGGGATTTCTTTGGTCAGACCGAGGTTGGTCAAAAATTCCTGTTGGCGTTCTGGACCAATCATTTGCGCAATGCGTGCTGTGCCGATGTTTGACGATTTGGTAATGACTTCCCAAACGGGCAATTTGGCGCCGTAATTGTGGAAATCATTGATCTTGAATTTGCCCCAACGGATCGGGCCGCGCGTGTCAACCATGGTCGTTGGATTGACCAATCCCAATTCCATCGCTTGGGCGACGGCAAAGATTTTGAACGTTGAACCAAGTTCATAAACGCCCTGAACCGCCCGGTTAAACAACGGGCTGTCAGAGGCTTGGCCTTTGACAGGTGGACGTGGGCGGTGGTTGGGGTCAAAGTCGGGCAAGGACGCAAGCGACACGATTTCGCCGGTGTTCACATCCATCAAAATCGCGGCTGCACCACGTGCATTCAACAACTTCATCCCGCCATAAAGCACCTGCTCGACGGCCGCTTGAACGGATAAATCCAACGATAATTCAAGAGGTTGCGCAGATTGCGCCGGATCACGCAACCGTTCGTCGAACGTCTTTTCAACACCTGCAACACCGATTAATTCGGCGGCATCCACGCCTTCACGACCAAAGCTTGATCCCCCCAAAACATGGGCGGCCAATTTGCCATTTGGATAAAGGCGCATTTCACGCGGACCAAACCGCAAACCGGGATCCCCGATATCATGGACCGCTTGAACCTGTTCGGGGGACAAGGTTTTTTTGATCCACAAAAATTTGCGATTGCCGGTGAAATCTTTGGTCAATTTCTCGGCGTTCAGATCGGGAAATACGACCGCCAACTGTTGCGCAGTAAATTCCGGATCAACCAGATGTTCGGTTTCCACATACAATGAATATGTGTCCATATTGGTCGCCAAAATGCGCCCCTTGCGGTCGACGATATCGGCGCGCTGTGCCACGATGGACGCCCCCGAACGCGCCGCACGCGGTTCGGTTGCTTCGGATGCGGACAACATCCCCATGCGCACGCCGACCACCGCGTAAAGACCCACGAAAATCGCGGCCAAAACCAACAACCGGCTTTGCGCGCGCAACCGTGCGTCTTCGCGCACTTCTTCATGGCGGCGGCGAATATTTTCACGTTCGATGCATTCGGTATTTTCCCCGCGCGCCCGGGCGGGCAAGATGCGGCTTAATGGACGTAACGGCGTTCTTAGACCTGATCCTGTCATCACTGTGCCCCCCGCTCGGCAACTTCGATCGCCTCGATACTGCGCAGATCAAATTGGAAATCGCTGGGGAAATCGACTTGGTCAATTGTGCCAAAATTATCGGCACGCAAAGGCGCTAAGCGTAAGTCGGGAAAGTACTTGACCGAGAGCTTGATCAACCGATCGGGGCGATTTAAAAACGCCCATTCCGCGCGCAAGACCGCCAATCGCGATCGCGCTGTACCGATTTCGTTTTGCAAAGTTTGCGTGCGCGCAATCGCCGCTTGGGTTTTTATGTTTTCTTGATAGGCCCAATAGGCCAAGCCCATCACAACAACGACCGTTAAAATGCCAAACACACTTCGCATTACCGTTTCCTCTTTACCACTGGCATTGAGATTTCTTTTGCGTCCACATCCGTGCCCGCCGCGATGGTGGTGCGTCGGGCGATCCGCAATTTTGCCGACCGCGACCGCGGATTTTCGGCCAATTCTTGATCATCAGGGGCGATTGCCTTGCGCGTCACCATTTCGAATTGGGCATCCGGCGCATCCATATCAGGCGCATAGCGGTTTACGGATTTGGCTTTGCCGCCCCGCACCTGCATGAACCGTTTGACCATGCGATCTTCGATAGAATGAAAGGTGACAACCACCAACAAACCGCCCGGCTTTAACGCGCGCTCTGCGGCCAGCATACCGTTATACAATTCGCCATATTCATCATTCACCGCGATGCGCAATGCTTGAAAGCTGCGGGTGGCGGCGTGTGATTGACCAGGCTTTGTGCGCGGCAAGGATCGTTCAATCACATCCGCCAAATCCAAGGTCGTTTCAAACGGCGTTACGTCACGACGCTTTACAATCGCGCGTGCGATGCGGCGGCTGGCGCGTTCTTCGCCATATAAAAACAAGGTGTCGGCCAATTCTTCTTCGGACAAGGTATTGACCAAATCCGCGGCACTTGGGCCAGACTGGCTCATCCGCATGTCCAAGGGGCCGTCTTTGATAAAGGAAAATCCGCGCTCGGCTTGGTCCAATTGCATCGACGACACGCCCAGATCCAAAACGACGCCATCCAAATCATGGGCATAGGTATCCAATTTGGAAAACACCCCCTGCACCATGCGCAATCGATCACCGTAATCGCCCGCCCAGCGCTGTGCCATTTCAAACACCATTGGATCGCGGTCGACCGCATAAACAACATCGGCACCGTTGTCCAACAAAGCGCGCGTATAGCCGCCTGCACCGAATGTGCCGTCCAACCAAGTGCCCGAAATTGGCGCGGCTTGCGCCAAAATTGGGCGCAACAAGACAGGGATATGTGGTGCAGAAACAGGCGTCATGTCATCGCCGCCCGTCATGGCGCACCCCCGTCCCCATCAAGAAAGCTGAGGGGATCAAAATCATCAGGCAAGTCATTCAACCATTCTTCGGTTTGCGCCTGATCTTGTTCGTATGTTTCGGGGTTCCAAATTTGAAACGTATCACCCGCCGCGATAAAATACGCCTCGGATGAAATATCTATTTTCTGCCGCAACTTTGCAGGCAACACCAATCGGCCCGTTTCATCAATGGATGTCGGAAAGGATTGACCATGGAACAACCGCTCCAAAGTTTTGCGCCCGATCGACCCGCGCGGCAAAGCGTCAATTTTTTGATCAACCTCTTCGATCGCTTCGATCGTGTAGCATTCTAAGTATTTTTTACGATTATCGCCGTAAACGATGACCAACTCAGGGGGCAATCCCTCTTTCCAGTTTGGATCACAGGCTTCGATCACACGACGAAACAGGGCCGGGATCGATACCCGCCCTTTAGCGTCTACTTTATGTAGACCTTCGCCTCTAAACCGTCGCGCCACTACCCTGGCCATCCTCTGTTTTTCACCGTTTTAAATGAAACGGCGGACTGAGCTGCTGCCACTGCCCAATCCGCCGAACTCATCCCAACGTGTGGGTCCGTCCAACTACGCATGCACCTGGGGAAGGTTACTGCTCGCTCGCGCGTCGGATCTTTGCAATTCGATGAAAGCGGGGCCTGTATGAAACCTGACTTTTGGAATTTCGGATCTTAACGCCCGTTTTTCCCGTTCTCATCATGGATCATTGATGCCATGACCACCCGGCTAAATCAAGACATTTTTGGGAAATTATGGGAATAAATGGAAAACTACGACCCGCCACAGATACCAAATACGGGATCAGGTACCACCGAAAAACAATATATTGATAAAATATGTAAAATATAAACCATATATGGACATATTTCACACTTATTCAATGCCCCATCATTTCCCAAGGTTAATCAAATATCTTGAAAATACCCGGGGGAACACGGCCGATTTCCGCAGAGTTTCGTCCAAAAATCGCACCATCCCCCAAAGTGATTCGCGAAATTTTGCCATTTGACCCATAAATTCCCATATCGCAATTTTGCACCGCATCAAATCACACGGAAAACAGGCGCATGAATCGGCTTGATTTTTCGAAAGCCGCACGTTACGCCGTGGTTGCTTCGGTTCGGACAGTGCGTCCGATGAAAAGGGAATGTGGTGAGGGTCCGCCCAAATCCGCAGCTGCCCCCGCAACTGTGAGCGGCGAGCGATGTTGGCATATGCCACTGTGGAACACACCACGGGAAGGCCCAACAAAGCAATGACCCGCAAGTCAGGAGACCTGCCGAGTTGATCACCCTTTCTGATCGCGGGGTGCGTGTCAGATTACGGTTCTTCCGTTGCGGTGACGTTTGAACCGTCGGAGGAAGGGCCACCTTTCCAATGACTAATATTAAAATTTGGGGTCACTCTGGCCCTGTCCGTCATTGGATAAATACGATGAAAAAAACACTTAGCCTCAGCGCTCTCATGCTGATGACAACCGCCCCCGTTTTCGCCCAAGACGCCATTTTGTTGGAAGAGATTGTGGTCAATGCGACCCTAACACCAACCGAAGCTTGGAAAACGGCTTCATCTGTTTCAGAAATCACAGATGCAGATGTTGATACAGCAACCTCGACATCTATGAACCAAATCCTGAATAGCACAGCTGGGTTTTCGGTTACACAAGGCGGCGGCGCCGGCAGCGTCACATCTGTTTCACTGCGCGGTATGGCCTCTGAATATTTCACCGTAACACGTGATGGTATTGATATTTCAGACCCATCCGCAACAAAAACAAAATTCGAAGGTTTTGGTGCGCTGACCACAAACGCAATCGAAAGCGTTGACGTTCTAAAAGGCGCGCAATCTGCGCTTTACGGATCATCCGCGATTGCCGGTGTCGTTGGCATCAAAACATTGGACCTAGACAATGCGGTCGACGGCACGACACAGTCGGTCGATTTCGGCATCGGGTCAAACAACACACAATCGGGTACATACAAAATCATCCAACGCAGCGATCGTTTATCGTTGGGCTTGGCAGCGTCGATGTACAAAACCGATGGCATTACTGCGGCCGCGCCCACAAGCATGCAATCCACAACCGGGACTGAAAACACCGAAAAAGACGGCTTTGAATCAAAAAGCCTAACACTTTCTGGCGAATATCAACTAAGTGATAGCATCAAGATCGGTGCAACAGCGTTTTACCAAGAAGATCGCGCAGATTTTGATGAATTCTACACAGACGACACTAACTGGGTTTACGGCGTATTTGACGGCACGACGGACGAATATTCCAAAAACAAAACAACTGGCGCGCGCGTTTTCACCGAAATCAACCGTGTCAACTGGGATCACAAAATCGCGCTATCTTTCTTTGAATCAGATCGCTTTTCAACCTCTCCATCAGGTGCGGCCAACAACCCCGATTTTGCCGCAAGCACGGTGAAAATGAAGGCGGATCGTCAAACGCTATCTTATTTGGCAACGGGCAAAGTGGCTAACAATCTGACGCTGACATTTGGCGCGGATACCAAACAAGAAACGGCAAAAGGCGACACGATTGTCTCAGGCTCTAAATCGGCAACGACGACAGGCGTGTTTGCAGAGGCACAGTACCAAGCAACAGAAAAACTTTCACTTGTTGCGAATATCCGCAATGACGTTCATTCTGATTTTGGGACATTCCAATCCTATCGTTTGAATGCCGCGTACAAGCTTAGCGATGCAGCCGTTATTCGCGGATCGATCGCACAATCTTACCGCGCACCTGCTCTGAGCGAACTTTATGGTGTTTACGAAGGCGCGTACCCAACGGATGGCAACCCTGATCTGAAACCAGAAACGTTCACATCGTTCGAAGTGGGCGTTGATCATTATTTTGCAGGCGGCGCGAAAGCGTCCTTGGTCATGTATGAAACAGAATTCAAAGACCGCATCAATTGGGCCTATGGATATCCACGCAGCACTTATGAAAATGCCGCAGGTGCCCACGCAAAGGGTGCAGAATTCGCACTTAGCTTGCCTATGACCGCGGCAACAACGGTTGATCTAGCGTTCTCAAACAACAAAATCCTTGACGACGACGGCACGCGCCTTGGTCGTGCCGCGGGCCGAACATCTGTTGTGACACTGACACACGCGTTCAATGACAAACTTAGCACCAAGGCACAGATCGTTTCCGCAATTGATCACGCGCAGTCATCAATCGAAGACTATACCGTGTTCAACGTTTCAGCAAACTACAAACTGTCTGACACGATGGAGCTATACGGTAACATCGAAAACCTAAGCGATTATAAATACAGCACGCAGTCTGGCTATTCGATGCCCGGCCGCACAGTATTTGCAGGGATCCGTGCGTCCTTCTAAGGTCATATCCTTTACGCTGGCCCTCATCTTGGGGGCCAGTATGGTACAAGCGCAGGGACCGCGTGTTGTGTCGATGAATTTGTGTACGGATCAGCTGGTGATGATGCTGGCGGATCCGGACCAAATCGTATCGTTGTCCCCGATGGCCAGTGACGCACATTCGTCTGCCATGATCGAGATGGCGCGCAGCTTTGACCAAAATTCCGGCAGCGCCGAAGAAATTTACCTTTCAAAACCCGATGTGATCGTCGCCGGGCTTTATACGGAAAAAGCATCTGTTCACATGCTGCAATCTTTGGGATTGCAGGTGGAAATATTTGACCCCGCCGAAAGTTTTGACACCGTGCGCGCCAACATCTTGCGCGTCGCACAAGTGATTGGCCACCCCGAACGTGGCGTTGCAATGGTTGCCGATTTTGACGCACGATTGGCCCAAATGAAATCGGGCATTTTCCAACGCCCGCGGGCAATTTTGTACCATGCAAACGGCTATACCTCGGGTGCACAATCGTTGTCGGGTGAAATTTTGACTGCGGCGGGATATGACAATGTGGCGCTTGAATTGGGCCTGACCTGGGGCGGCACAGTACCGTTGGAACGGCTAGTGATGATTGAACCGGACGTTGTGATCACCGGACGCCCCTTTCCCGGGCATTCGCGCGGCGAAGAAATCCTGCGCCATCCCGCGCTTGCCCCGTTAAAGATGTCGGCGCATACGGATGCGCGCTGGGTCTGTGGTACACCTTTGGTTTTGGATGCAATCCAAGACTTGCAACGCGAACACCCTGACAAGAGGTCGCAATGAACAAGATCACGCCCTTATTGATCCTTTTTTTGGTTATGAGCTTTGTCGGATCTCTGATGATCGGGCAAGCAAACGCATCCTTTGGCGATAGCCTTAGCGCGTTGTTTTCAGGTGACGGCCCGTTGGGGCGCGTGATGCAAGACATCCGCCTGCCGCGTGCAGTGTTGGGTATGATGGTCGGCGTTTCGCTTGGTCTAAGCGGTGCGGCGATGCAGGGCTATTTGCGCAACCCCTTGGCTGAACCGGGGATCATCGGCATTTCGGGTGCCGCGTCTTTGGGTGCGGTCGTTTCGTTGCAAACGGGGTTTGCAGCGTTGTTTTGGCTGGCGTTACCTGTGTCTGCGCTGGGTGCGGCCTTGGTCGCGGTTTTGATGATTTTGACCTTGGCGGGGCCGCGCGGCGGATCATTGACGTTGATCCTTGCGGGCATCGCGGTCAGCGCGTTGGCGAGCGCGTTAACATCGCTTGCCTTGAACCTATCGCCCAATCCCTATGCGACCTATGAAATTGTGTTTTGGATGATGGGATCATTGGCCGACCGGTCGATGGATCACGTTTGGGTCGCATTGCCATTTTGCTTGATTGGTTGGGCCATGATCGCATCGCTGGGGCGGGCGTTAAACGCGTTGTCCTTGGGCGAAGATACCGCCGCAAGCATGGGCATCAACCTGTCGCGTACCCGGTTGGTGTTGATTATCGGGGTTGCCGCATCGGTGGGCGCGGTCACAGCAGTGTCCGGTGCGATCGGATTTGTAGGTTTGATCGTGCCGCATATATTGCGCAACTTTGTCGGCGCGCGCCCGTCCAGTTTACTATATGCATCCGCCTTGGGCGGCGGCGTGATGGTCTTGATCGCCGATATTGCCGTTCGGTTGATCCTGCCCAATGGTGATTTGAAATTGGGGGTTGTGATGGCCCTTATCGGTGCGCCATTATTTTTGCACCTTATCTATAAAACACGCGGAGGTTTGGAATGACATTGCTAAGCGTCCACGATTTATCCGTCATGCGTGGCGAATGCCCCGTCGTGGATCAGGTTTCGTTTTCGGTCAGCGCGGGCGAATTTATTGGATTGATCGGTCCCAACGGCGCAGGCAAAACAACCTTTATGCGCGCCGCATTGGGTTTATTGCCCCATACCGGCACATCCACTGTGTCATCCCTTCCCGCGCGCGACCGTGCCCGCAGCGCGGCGTGGATGCCACAAAACCGCGAAATCGCGTGGGCAATGTCGGTACGCGACGTCGTCGCACTTGGCCGGTTGACACAAAACAACCCCGCCCAAGACGACACCGCCATCGCATCCGCGATCGCACGTATGGGGCTTGTTGGGTTTGAAACACGCAGTGCAATTCAACTTTCAGGCGGCGAACAGGCGCGCGTTTTAATTGCCCGCGCCTTGGCGCAGGACACGCCGCTTTTGATGGCAGATGAACCCACCGCAAGCCTTGATCCGGAAAGCCAATTGGCCACGATGGACGTCTTTCGCGGCTTGGCTGCCGACGGTCATGGGGTTGTTGCATCCATCCACGATTTGGGCCTTGCTGCGCGATCATGCACCAAATTGGCGTTGATGCATCGCGGCAAATTGGTGGCCTTTGGCACGCCGTCGGATGTTTTGAGCCAAGACAATTTGCGCAATGTGTTTCGCATCAATGCCTATTACACCCAAACCGAACACGGCGCGGTTTTTCAACCGCTGAGCGTGATTTCGGATTAAGGACTGTCGCTATGGCCCTGGATCGCATTGTTTGCCTGACCGAAGAAACCGTCGAAACCATGTATCTTTTGGGACAAGATCATCGCATCGTCGGGGTCACAGGCTATGCCATCCGCCCGCCACGTGTGCGGCGCGAAAAACCCCGCGTCGGGGCATTCACCAGCGCGGATAGTGACAAAATCTGCGCGTTAAACCCTGATTTGGTTTTAACCTTTTCCGACCTTCAGGCCGATATTGCCGCCGATCTTATTCGACGAGGCGTCGCGGTTCACGCCTTTAATCAACGTAGCCTCGCAGGCATATTCGACATGATCGACACGCTTGGGCGGCTGTTTGACTGCCAACAGGCGGCGGCGGATTTGATCGCACAGTATCGTTCCAAAATCGACGCCTGCACCCGTGCCAAGCCCGATCGCCCCCTGACCGTATATTTCGAAGAATGGGACGATCCGCCCATTTCCGGAATTCGGTGGGTCTCTGAATTGATCGACATCGCAGGCGGGCGTGACGTTTTTGCGCAAATCAGCCGCGAACAAGGTGCAAAGTCACGGATTTTAGACCCACAAGACATCATCGACGCCGCCCCCGATGTGATCATCGCGTCTTGGTGCGGGAAAAAAGTCGTCACCGACAAAATTAAAACGCGCCCCGGATGGGATAGCATGCCTGCGGTGCAAAATGATTTGATTTTTGAAATAAAATCGCCGCTTATTTTACAACCCGGACCGGCCGCCGTGTCGGACGGTTTGGACCAGCTTTGCACCATACTGACGACTGCGCGGGACGTATTGGCCCAAAAGGAACATCGCCTATGATTGACCACATGATCCAATCTCTTCATCGCGGTGGCCCCGCGCTTTGGGTAATTTTTGCACTTTCGGTGGTGTTGTTCACAATCAGCATTTGGAAAACATGGCACCTTGCCCAAATGGGGGCGTGGCGCCATCGGCGATTGGTGCGCGTGTTGGGGCATTGGGCACAAGGCAATATTGCGGCGGCCAAAGATCAATTGGGCACCGCAACCGATGTACGCACCCAAATGGCCCGCGCGGCGATTGACGCGATCTTAACACCAACCATATCAGAAACAGACGCAAAAGACGAATGTATGCGTGTGGGCCGCGCGATTTTGCATCAAGCGAAGTCTGGATTGCGATTGATTGAATTGATCGCCTCGATCGCGCCTTTGGTCGGTCTATTGGGAACCGTATTGGGCATGATTGACGCATTCCAAGCGTTGCAAGAAAGTGGCAACCAAGCAGACCCCGCCGCGTTGGCAGGCGGCATATGGCAAGCGCTCTTGACCACCGCCGCAGGCATGGGCGTCGCTATCCCTGCATCGATGTTCCTAAGCTGGTTCGACAGCGTCGTTGACGCCATCCAAGCCGACATTGAAGATGCCGCGACCCAAATTTTCGTAAACGCCCCCAAGGAATAGATGTTTTCCCTTGGCCCCCAACGACGGCGCACACGCCCAAGTTTGACCCCAATGATTGATGTGGTCTTTTTGTTGTTGGTGTTTTTTATGTTGGCCGCACGATTTGGGATGGATACGACAATGGCCCTGACGCCGTCACGCGGGTCAGGTGCGGGGTACCAAGGCGCGCCGCGCTTGATTGAAATTGGCGCTCAAGGCGCGTTGTTTTTAAATGGCTTTGCGATGGATCAATCGACGATCGTTGATCGTGTCCGCGCGTTGATGCCATCGCCCGACGACGTGATTGTGATCCGCCCGCGCACCGAAGCGCGTGTCCAAGATTTGGTCGATACCTTGGCGTTTCTTGCATCAAACGATCTGACGAATTTAGCTGTGGTTGAGGCAAAAGATGCGCCTTAACCCCCCCAATTCCCGCCGTCGTGATGACAACATTGTGCCCATGATCAACGTGGTGTTTTTGTTGTTGATCTTTTTCCTCATGACGGCGCAAATCACGCCGCTAGCGCCGACAAAAATCGTGGCCCCCGCCGCACAAAGCGATACAACCGCAACGCCCGAGGCACGGTTATACGTTTCCGCGCAGGGTAACATATATTATATGGGCGAAACGGGCAAAGCAGCGATGGACGCATTGCACGCGGCGGCACCCGTTGCGGGAACCGCGCCCGTTGTCATTCATGCCGATCGCGATTTGGACGCGGCAAGCTTGGTTCGGATTATTACACAAATCAACGCCAGCGGCCTACGTGATATATCTTTGGTTCTTGCCAAACACACCGAGGGCACATGATGCGCGGACGCGATATCATGATTTTCCTGCCCATCGCGCTGGCCTTGCACATTGCGGCCTTTGCCGCGTTGCCACCCGCATCCCAAGACGGCGCAGGCGACGCCGGCGATCACGACATTACTGTGCAATCTGCGGCTCAGGATTTGGTCGCGCTTACCCAAGATTGGGACACGGCGCCGCAATTGGCCGATTCTCCGCCGGATCCGGTTCAACCAAACCAAAATGACACTGCCCCCGACGCGCCGAGTACTCTGACAGTTCCTACCCCTCGTGAAGTGATGCCCCCACTAACGTCGCCCGCGGTGGCCGAAAACGCGCCGTCAATGCCCGCACCCGCCCCTCTATTGGCCCAAACAGCGCCAGAGATACCAAACCTGCTCTTGCCGGACGGCGGCACCGCGCCACAGATCGCACAGACGCGCGATGCACTGCCCCCTCAACGTCAAACGGATTTGGCGCCCGTGTCGCCCGAAACCGCCCCGTCAGCGCCCGATATTGCCCCCGATCGTGCCGATGTTGTGCCTGCCGCCCCCGCGCCCGCGCCGCCCAAAGTTCGGCCAAAGCCCCGCCCCGCGGCACCTGCGGTATCACAAAAGGCGAAAGGCATTGCCAAAACCACCGCCCCCACGGGGACACAAGGAGCCTCCAAGACACCGCAAAATGCGGTCGCAACGGCAGGCGTGATCAAACAAGCGATCGCCCTATGGTCGGGCCAATTGCGCCAAGCTATCAATCGCAAGAAATTCTATCCCAACGGCACAAGATCAACCGGCGTTGTCGAGGTTGTCATCGTCGTATCGCCAACAGGTACATTGTTGTCCGCAAAAGTGGCGGCATCATCGGGCCACACGATATTGGACCAAGCAGCCCTTAGCGCCGTGAATCGCGCCAAATTTCCCGCAGCGCCAAAATCAATGCGCAACTCCCGCTATACATTTCGAATCCCCATCCGCATGCAAAAATAACTTTTGTCTAAAATCATGAAACTTTGGACAGTATGCAGCGTTTCGATATCCGCCATTCGCAGCGCGCAAACCATACCCGCATAAACTGTATCCCGCCGGGATGACTTTCCCAAGACAGGCAAAATATGTCAGTTTTGTGAATTTTATCCATGAATACCATGCACTTGCTGCATAGCGGCATTGCAGCCTTGATAATTGTGCATGCGCAGCAAAAGCATCATATTAGGTTCAACAGCGCAGAACATGACAGCGCTACGATGAAAAGGAAAATGAAATGGCATACGCAGTAAACACACACGTCGCACCCGCAAACATCTTTGCACGTGGTGCAGAAATTTTGGCAAACGTTGCAGACTATGTTGAACGTCGCCGCATGTACACAAAGACAGTTCGCGAATTGTCAGCATTGTCAAACCGCGAATTGGCCGATTTGGGTTTGTCCCGTTCGATGATCCGTTCGATCGCTTTGGACGCGGTAAACAACTAAGATTATCCGCTGGTTGGGTTTCCTCCTCCCTTTACCCGATCGGCAAACTGGTGAGCCATCTTTCCTCCCTTGATAGCTCACCGCAAATTTGGACCTAAGTCCGATAAAACAAACTTCGTTCTCCTCCCTTACGGGTTTGTTTAAAACAAAAACGACGACGCTCTCCTCCCTGCGTCGTCGTTTTTTTTATTTCTACGATGGGCTTAATGCAAAACCCGTCTGCGCATCTTTGATCCACCTTTGCGCTGTGGACGCGCATAGGGGCGGTTGGCCGCCTGGGTTAAAAAATCAACGAACAAGTGGCACGCACGGGTGGCGTTCGATTGCATATCCAGTGCATTTAATGCACGGCGCGCTTCGGCATGGGGATCATTGCGCGCAGGCAAGGTGATCAACCATTCCAAAAACCCATCCCGCGCGGCACGGTCGGCCAAATCATCCGATACGTGAAAGTCGCGCAGCGTTTCATAAATCACTTGTGCAGTCATGAGTGTGCCCCGTGCATGAGGCCAAGATTGCCTAGTCTATCCATTTTTTCCTCTTGCCACGCCCCGTGGCATAAAAAGCGGATGAAATGGGACAAATCATTTTGCCCATCCCCACCCACCGTAGGTTGACGTTATGTGACCAAGGCTGGTTTCCGGGCTCGGGGCGGATGGCTTGCGCCGCGCGCTTTGACCTTCCCAAGCATCGCCCAGTGGTTCAAAACGCATTCCACCCTCACCGTTGCGGGGGCAGCGTCGGGGTTACACCGACTTCCCAATTCTCTTGCATATGCAAGCACCTTAGTGCCTATAACCCTACCGGATTTAGGGAATGGATCAACAACAAAAACGACATGTTGTGATGCAAAACGCATCATTTGAAAATCGCCCCCATCGCGGCGCGATTTCGGGCACCATATTTTCGTGGACAGCGCACAAACGCAAAAAACCGCGGAAACGATCCCGCGGCTTTTTGAAATTCAAGCGATCAAGTAATTACTTGATTTTGCCTTCTTTGTATTCGACGTGCTTGCGAACAACTGGGTCGTACTTACGCACAACCATTTTTTCGGTCATGGTACGTGCGTTTTTCTTGGTCACGTAGAAGTGGCCAGTGCCCGCGGTCGAGTTCAGGCGGATTTTGATCGTGGTTGGCTTCGCCATTTTACATCTCCTGCGTCGGGCGTCATGGTTGCCCGCGAATTCCTATGAGGATTGCCTTTTACCCAAGCTGTCGCCCGAGTCAACGGTGTTTTCGGTATTTTGTCCAAAATTAAACCATTTAGGCGCAATAAATTTGCCAAAACCCCGCATTTCCCCCTGATTTGCGGCAGATATATTTTATATCCCTTGCACAGCGCAATAGGACGCTTAAACAATACGCACCGCAACGCCCCCGTTTGCCCCGCTGATTCAAGAAAGGGTCCCCATGTCACGTGCGATAATGATCCAAGGTGCTGGGTCGAATGTTGGAAAATCGATGTTGGTTGCGGGCCTGTGTCGTGAGGCCTTTCGGCGTGGCCTATCGGTGGCCCCGTTCAAACCGCAAAACATGTCCAACAATGCCGCTGTGACGGTCGATGGCGGCGAAATCGGTCGCGCGCAGGCGTTGCAAGCGTGGGCCGCAAACGTGCCCTTGCACAGCGATATGAACCCTGTTTTGTTAAAACCCGAAACAGATGTCGGCGCACAGGTCATTGTCCAAGGCAAACGGATGACCACCACGGCCGCGCGTGATTATTACACCCTGAAACCCCAGTTAATTGGAAAAGTTATCGAAAGCTTTGAACGGCTTAAGGCGTCCCACGACTTGGTGATCGTCGAAGGCGCCGGAAGCCCCGCAGAAGTCAACCTGCGTCATGGCGATATTGCCAATATGGGCTTTGCCGAGGCCGCAAATGTGCCCGTCATTTTGGCCGGCGACATTGATCGCGGCGGTGTGATTGCCCAAGTTGTGGGAACCCAAGCGGTGATTGATCCCGCCGATGCGGATCGGATTGTGGGGTTTTTGATCAACAAATTCCGCGGCGATTTGCGCCTGTTTGACGACGGCTATGAATTTATCAAAACCCGGACAGGATGGACAGGCTATGGCGTTTTGCCATGGTTTTACGATGCGTGGAAATTGCCGGCCGAGGATGCGATTGATCTGGCCACGCCCAAACGTGACAGCGGCTTTCACATTGCCTGTCTGTGCCTGTCACGCATCGCCAATTTTGACGATCTTGACCCGCTGACCCAAGAGGACGGCGTGCGCCTGACAATGGTAGGCCCTGGGCGCGTGATCCCCGTTGATGCCGATTTGGTCATTATCCCCGGCACAAAATCCACGCGCGGCGATTTGGCATTTTTACGCGCCCAAGGGTGGGACATTGATCTGATGGCGCATGTCCGGCGCGGCGGCCGTGTTTTGGGCATTTGTGGCGGATATCAAATGTTGGGGCGGACGATTTCCGACCCCCTAGGCATCGAAGGCACCGCGGGGACCGACGCGGGATTGGGGCTTTTGGATGTGGACACCGTCATGGCCGAGGAAAAGCGATTGGGCACCGTGTCGGCCATTCACGCCCAATCGGGTCAGGCGTTTAGCGGTTATGAAATTCACATTGGCCGCACCACTGGCCCCGACCGTGCCCGTCCCTTTGCCCGCATTGTCGGCGTCGACGAAGGTGCCATGACCCCGTCAGGTCAGATCCAAGGCAGTTACCTTCACGGTATGTTTGCCAACGACACCTTTCGCGCCGCATGGTTGGCGCAATTCGGTGTGGCCGCAAACGCCCAATATGACCAAAGCGTCGATCAAACCTTGGATGATTTGGCCGATCATTTAGAAAAATATCTGGATGTTGCGGGCATTTTGGCGGCGGCACGGTGAACCCTTGGGTTAACGATGCCCTGCCGCAACACGCGCAGGACACCGACGTAATAACGACGTCATACCGACGCGATACCGACGAGAAAAATTTGCGCTGGATAGCGGACAATTCATCGCCTTACGCGGTCATTACGGCAGATGTGAGACCATAAAACATTGTCATTATTGCGGTTTTTCGTGAATACGAAATATTCACCAATTTGGGTTATACTGTCTGGATAGGGTTTTGGTTGCCCTGCTGACATGCACATCCAAATGGCCGTTAACCAATTCTTAACGAATTAAAAGACGCGGGGGGCCTATAAGCCGGATTCTGTCCCGGGGTTGCCCCCGTGGATGACCATTCATCTAAACACAGGGTCACCCCTGTGCCTCTAGCTGCCAACCCGAACCTTTGGGCCAAAGCTGCCCTGCGGTGATATCGGTTGCCCGATCATACCCGCGCAAGGTTCCTATTCGGCATTGCTCCTGGTGGGGCTTGCCATACGGGTCCTGTTACCAGTCCCCTGGTGGGCTCTTACCCCACCGTTTCACCCTTACCCATGTATGCATGGGCGGTCTGTTCTCTGTTGCGCTTTCCGTCGGGTTTCCCCGCCCAGGCGTTACCTGGCACCATTGCTTTGTGGAGTCCGGACTTTCCTCGCGCCTTGCGGCCCGCGGCCATCCAGCCCCCCGCGTGATGCCGCTTTAGGCCGATGGCGTGACGTCGTCAACAGGCATTTGCGCAACCAAGGATGCCATGTCCGCACAATCGGACGCGGTCAATGGGCCATACCGGTGCGGTGCGAAATGCAACCGAAACGCGGCCAACACCGCGTCACAGCCAGCGCTGATGTCATATCCAAAGCGGTGTGCATTTTGTAAAAACTGATTTGGATCCAATGCCTGGGTCCCCCTAGTGGGCCATAAACCATAGCCGTCGCGCGCCAACCCCCGCCAATCAAATCGCGCACCTGGATCCGTTTTGCGCCCTATGGCAATATCAGAATGTCCAATGATATCAGCGGGATCTAACGCCCAGCGCGTTAAAATCGTGTCCAAGACCCTACGCAAGGCGCGCATTTGAAGCGCGGGAAACGGGTGATCGCCGCGGTTCGCCAATTCAATCCCGATCGACGCAGAATTTACATCCGTACAGCCCCGCCAATAGGACCGCCCCGCATGCCAAGCGCGCTGTTCCTCGTCGACCAACTGGGTCACCGCTCCGCCTTCGTCAATGACGTAATGCGCGGAAACCTCGTGTTCGGGTGCGCACAGGCGGTCAATCGCATCCTGTGCGGTGTCCATCGCCGTGTAATGCAAAATAACAAAGCGTGGTTTGACCCCACCCCGCCGTTCGGTGAAATTCGGCGATGGATGCCACCGACGGTCCATGTTTATCGTTTACGCACCAAACGGAAAGGTTCGGGGTTCCAATAACATGCAAATCCATCCCCATCGGGGTCTAACCCCTGACGGTCTTTTTCGGGGCCACCTGCGGCCAAAAACGCTTCTTGAGCGGCAGCGTCTGACGCATATTTTTGGCAATTCCGTTGGAATCGCCCCTGCGTGGCAAAAGGCCCACGGGAATAAAGTTGCGCCCCAACAGGGTTGTTTGTACGGATCGCATATTCCACGACATTGGGCGTATTTGTTCCCGGACGTCGCGGGATCGCTGTTGGTTCAATCACCTTGTAAAGCGTCCGATTGCGTTCCAAACGCGCCGCATCGCTTTCGATTGTCTGACGATCTGAAACCGCACTAAAATCTTGTTCATCAGACAATCCGGGATTATCCAATGACGGCCGTGTGGGTTGCACAGACGCATCCAAGTCGACAGGTTGATCAGGGTCTTCTTGGGTAAAGTCAGGCGATGTCGTTTCCAATTCGCCTGCCTCAACCTCTACAGGGGCAGGAATACCCGCAAGCGCGGCATCGCGAATGCGTTGTTCTTGTTGGGGGACATAACCGCTATTGGGAATGTCGCCACCGCCACAGTTAGCCAGTGCCAACATTGAAACACAAATCAAAAAACGGCGCATCGTTATCCCCCTGCCAATCTTTGGCGTTTTACCACCAACGATTTGGTTTGGCTACAAACCCTGCGGCCTGTTCCAGGGCATAGGCGGTATTTAGCAGATCGCCTTCGTCCCACGGACGGCCAATCAACTGAAGCCCCAATGGCAAGCCATCGCTGTTCAACCCAGTTGGCACAGAAATACCTGGCAAACCCGCAAGGTTCACGGTCACGGTAAAGACGTCGTTTAGATACATCGCCACAGGATCAGCGTCGGTCATTTCACCCAATCCAAAGGCCGCCGATGGCGTCGCAGGGGTCAAGATCGCATCAATTCCCGCGGCAAACACGTCGTCAAAGTCCTTTTTGATCAAGGCCCGAACGCGGCGCGCGCGGTTGTAATAAGCGTCGTAAAAGCCCGCAGACAACACATAGGTGCCGACCATGATGCGGCGCTGAACTTCGTGGCCGAACCCTTCGGCGCGTGTCTTTTCATACATCTCTGTGATGCCATCGCCCGCCGCCAATGTCGCACGGTGACCAAAGCGGACACCGTCATAGCGCGCAAGGTTTGATGACGCTTCAGCAGGCGCAATCACGTAATAGGCAGGCAACGCGTATTTTGTATGCGGCAACGAAATATCAACAATCTCGGCCCCTGCATCGCGCAACATTGCAGTGCCCTCGCCCCACAATTTTTCAATCTCGGCGGGCATACCATCCATGCGGTATTCCTTTGGAATGCCGATCTTTTTGCCGCGAATATCACCCGTCAACATCGCTTCGAAATTCGGAACGGCAATGTCGGCGCTGGTGCTGTCTTTGGCATCGTGGCCTGACATGGCCTCAAGCATAATGGCGGCATCGCGCACGGTTTTGGTCATTGGGCCCGCTTGGTCCAAAGATGACGCAAAGGCGATGATGCCCCAGCGCGAACACCGACCATAGGTTGGCTTGATCCCCACAATGCCGGTAAAGGCCGCCGGTTGACGAATGGATCCGCCCGTGTCCGTACCGGTCGCCGCCAAACACAAATCCGCCGCAACCGCCGAGGCCGACCCACCCGACGATCCGCCCGGTGTCAAATCACGATCGTCCACTTTCCATGGGTTGACCGCATTGCCATAAGCAGATGTTTCCGTGGACGATCCCATTGCGAATTCGTCCATGTTCAATTTACCCAACATGATGGTGCCCGCGTCCAACAATTTTTGGCTCACGGTGCTTTCATATTCGGGTTTGAAGCCTTGCAAAATACGGCTTGCAGATTGGCTTTCGACCCCTTTGGTGCAGAACAAATCTTTGATCCCCAAAGGAATGCCGCACATGTCCGGCGCATCACCTGCCGCCAAACGAGCGTCAGCAGCGGCGGCCTGGTCCATCGCCAATTCAGGTGTTTTGTGCACATAAGCACCCAGCGCATCGGCCGCATCAATCGCGGTCAAACAATCGGCGGTCAATTCTTTGGCGCTGACCTTTTTGGCACGCAACATATCGCGTGCATCTGCAATGGTAAGTTTGTTCAGATCAGACATTATTCCACCACCTTTGGCACAGCAAAGAACCCTTCACGCGCGTCCGGCGCATTTTTCAATACTTTGTCTTGTTGATCGCCATCGTTCACAACGTCCGCGCGACGTTTCAAACGCTGCGGGGTTACGGATGTCATTGGCTCAACGCCCTCAACATCGACTTCGTTGAGCTGTTCGATAAAGCCCAAAATCGTGTTAAATTCCTCTGCCAATGCAGGCAGAGCATCCTCTTCAACGCGAATGCGCGCCAGCTTGGCCACTTTGGCAGCGATTGCCGTATCAATTGACATAAGGCTCTCCTTAATAACTTGCCCCCCGTTTAACGCCACGCGCGTCCACCTGCAAGCATTGCCAACGATAATCTTGCAATCCATGAAAGGTTTGGGCGTTTTTTCATCACCCACACTTTCACTTTTGCAAAAATACTCATGTACAACATCGCAAACGGCAGCCCGTTCATAACGCTCGACAGCGCATGAAATTCGCGCAATCATGGGGGAAAAGAAAGGGCGCAAGATGAAAATTACATGGCTGGGGCATGCCTCGTTTCGCATTGAAATTGCGGGGCAAATTTTGTTGATCGATCCGTGGTTGACGGGCAACCCGATGTTGCGCGAGGATCAACATGACGCGGCGACCACAGGGGCAACACATATATTGCTAACGCACGCGCACGCAGATCACATGACAGACACCCCACGTTTGGCCAAAGATTTGGGTATCCCTGTTGTCGGGCAATACGACCTTATGGGATATTTAGAGCGCAAACACGGCGTTGCCATCATCGGATACAACAAAGGCGGCACGGTGCGTTTGGGCGATGTGTCTGTGACGATGGTGAATGCTGTGCATTCCTCGACCATGTCGCCTGACGGGGATCTGTTGCCCGCAGGTACCGAATGCGGTTTCATGATTTCAGGCGAAGGGCACACAATTTATGTATCGGGCGACACAGACGTGATGGCCGATATGGCGGTGTTCAACGATCTACATCACCCCGACATTGGCATTTTGGCCGCTGGCGGACATTTCACGATGGACATGAAACGCGCGGGCTATGCGGCGTCAAAATTCTTTGATTTCAAAACGATCATCCCCTGTCATTACCGCACATTTCCGCTGTTGGAACAAAATGCCGATGTTTTGGCCGCAGCTGTCCCATCCGCACGCGTGATAGAACCGCAGGTGATGCAGGCAATCGACATCTAGGCACTAGCCACAGACGCAAATCCGGTTTAGATGCGGATAAAACCAAAAAGGAGCTTCCTATGTCTGATATTATTCGCATCGAAACCGGCCCCCGGATGAGCCAA
The DNA here is from genome assembly GCA_038134005.1 of Paracoccaceae bacterium. Classification (GTDB taxonomy): domain Bacteria; phylum Pseudomonadota; class Alphaproteobacteria; order Rhodobacterales; family Rhodobacteraceae; genus CAJXSD01. The sequence continues at coordinate 44,405 of JAYPUL010000009.1, forward strand.
GCGGTTGTGCACGGCAACACGATTTATTTGGCGGGCCAAGTTGCCAATCCAGGCGCATCTGTGACCGAACAAACCCAAGGGATCGTCGATCAAATCGACCGTTTATTGGCGGAATGCGGATCCGACAAAACACGTATTTTGTCGGCGCAAGTTTGGTTGAAATCCATGGATGATTTCGCAGAGATGAATGCGGTTTGGGATGCTTGGGTTCCCCAAGGCCACACACCCGCACGCGCAGCAGGCGAAAGCGCCTTGGCGACGCCTGATTACAAGGTTGAAATCATTGTGGTTGCCGCCAAAGCGTAATCGCGGATTTTGTTTCGAATTGCTACGCAATCCGACCAAAGCGCGGGCCGTTGGCCCGCGCTTTTTTTGGGTATTTATGCAAAGATGAAATGTTTTTCGTTGGGGATATTTTGGCCGGAATCTGTGTCAGCCTACATCGATGAGGACGTCGCCAAGGTCTGCGCGGTTTGTGCGAAACTGATTGGCGGGGTGGTTTTTGTCTTCGTACCCAAACGACAGAGCACATAACACATCACGATCCGCCGCCAAGCCGATCATATCGCGAACAATGGGCGACATGCCAGCGATCGCTGCTTGGGGAATCGTTGCCACGCCGGCAGCCGTTGCAGCAAGGGTAAATGCGGTCACAAAGGCGCCACAGTCCAGCACGCCATAGGGGCCCAATTCACGCGGGGTTGAAATAACTGCGACATGCGGGGCCCCAAAGAACCGATAATTTTCCAACATTTGTTGACGCGATCCATCGCGGTCGCCTTTTTGAACACCAACCGCATCGTAGAGTTGCCACCCACAGACCGAACGACGGTGTTTATAGGCACCGCTGTAGCGTTGCGGGAACGCGATATCGGGGGTTTCCTGCCCTGCTAAGGCGGCATCCATCAGGCGAGCGGACAGATCATCGCGTTTTTGTGGTGACAACAGGTGAACCTGCCAAGGTTGCGAATTGCACCAGCTGGGCACTTTTTGTGCCGTTTGAATGATCTGGGTGATCACGGATCGGTCAACCTGCGTTTCCAAAAAACCGCGACACGAAAAGCGGCGATCAAAGATGCCATTCAAAGTTAATAGATCTGGTGTCATGTGATGTCCTTAGTCTTGGGCGGCCCATTCCAAAATGGCGGCACGGTCAGCGTCCCGGTCGGGAATCGGTGTGGGCGTTGTGTGATAGGTTGAAAAGCGCGGTGCAGCTGCGGCCATTGTGACGCCATTTTCATCGCGCCAAATCTGTCTGTGCCGGATATGATCGCTATTTTTTGCATCCTGTGGTGACAAAACCGGGGCAACGCAGGCATCCGATCCGTCAAACAAAGTTGCCCAATGCGCTTGGGGGAATTGCAAAAACATCTCAGCCAGCCGACTGGCAGCAAATGCCCAAGTGGATCGATCATATTGATTGGCGAAGGCGGGATCAGCCGTCAAATTCATCACATCCAAAAATGTGCGATAAAATTTGGGTTCTATACATTGGACCGAAATAAACCGATCATCTTGGCATCTGTAGACGCGCGACCAATGCGGACCGTCCAACATGCTTTGTCCGCGGATATCAGACAAGCCACCCGCCGCTTGCAACGACATCAACAGGTTCATCATATGTGCAGATCCATCGACAATCGCGGCATCAACCACGGTACCTTTGCCTGTCTTCATTGCATGGATCAGACCAGATAAGACACCCGCAATCAAATAAAGCGCACCCCCACCGATGTCACCCACCAAAGTGGCAGGGGTTTGGGGAATATCGTTTGGCACGCCCGCGTAGTGCAGCGCGCCCGACAATGAAATGTAATTTAGATCATGCCCTGCGACACGCGCCAATGGGCCTGTTTGCCCCCACCCTGTCATTCGCCCGTAAACGAGTGCTGGATTTGCCACCAACATGTCCTGTGGGCCAAGCCCTAGCTTTTCCATTACACCCGGGCGAAACCCCTCGATCAAGGCATCGGCTTTGGCGATCAACGACTGGGCGATTTTGAGATCATCAGGATGTTTGAAATTCAACGCGATGGATCGTTTGCCCGCGTCCAACGGGCTTTGCGGGGATTTTGCCGGTGAATGATCGTCGTCACGCCGATGCACCACAATCACATCTGCGCCCAATTCGGCAAACATGCGTCCCGCAAATGGCGCGGGGCCTAATGCTTCGAATTCGACGATGGTAATCCCGTTCAGCATGTTCCCGTCCTTTTTTGAATAAACCTATTCACATTTGACAGATGCGCAAGCAACCAATCCATGATTTTCAAGTGACCTTCCGTCATGAATATGTTAGCTTTTTCAAAAAATAGAGCAGCATAATGAAAAAAGCGAACCGCGCAGAGACGCCAACCGAATAAATTGCCAAAGGTGAATTTATTATATCGACTGCGGAATCATTGGCACGCCGCGATGGATTAGAGGGTTTATCGATGAATTCGCTGTGCGCCGCCTGTGGTGTGGCCAAGGGGACGCTTTATTTATACTTTGAAACACGGCACGAAATTTTGGCAGCATTGTTCCTAAAAACACTGGCCGATTGGTTGCGCCGGTTCGAAACCAAGGTTGCACACGGGCCACGCTATGATGCGTTTTGCGAAACTTACGCCGCGACGCTCAGACAAGACCCATTGTTGATTCCTTTGATGCATCACGCGCACGACAATTTCGAGGGCGGTTTACCGTCAGAAACATACCAAGAAACACTTGCGTCTTTTCAACGCGTGTTGGAGGCAATGGCCAAAATATTCTGTGATGCATTAAATATTGAAAATGACGAAGCATCGCGTTTGGTTTGGGCGTTTTATGCCGCGGCGCTTGGCGCGGGGCATTTTGCCAATTCCCCCAAAAAACGGAACGATTTGGTTGGCGATTTGGCCCATTTCCGCGACGGCCTTACGTTTGAAACGATGTTTTTGAACGTCGTGTCGCAACTTGCAATTCGTTAAGCCCAAAAAATAATCAATTAATTGAGCGCGTATCATCGCACCTGACGATGATGCCCCCTTTCCATTTCGCATTTTTGTGATCGATCTTGTTAATGACTTGACACATCGCCGGCCGAAGGGTTGACTGGCATGAGCACAACGCTAACGCTTTTGGGGAATATATGAAAAACAATCAAATCAATGTCCCCCTGTGTCAAAATGAAGCCAGCGATAATAATTGTTGCGAATTAAAAAGTGGTAATATAACCTTACCAATACAGCGACCCGCAGAATGGTCGCGCCCTTAAAATGCAAACAGTGAGGAGTAATTGCATGGAACGTCGTAAGTTTTTAAAAGGTGCTGCCCTAGGCGCGGGTGCCGTAGCGCTTGCTACACCAGCCGTATCCCAAGGCACACGCACAATGACCATCGTGTCCACATGGCCACGTGACTTCCCTGGTTTGGGTATTTCAGCACAGCGCTTTGCTTCGCGCGTCACTGAAATTTCAAACGGTGCTATTCAAACAGAATACTTTGCAGCGGGTGAACGCGTTGGCGCGTTTGACTCGTTCGACGAAGTGTCATCTGGCAACGCAAACGCATATATCGGTGCGGATTATTATTGGACTGGGAAACACCCAGGCTTTGCGTATTTCACATCTGTTCCATTTGGCATGTCCACACAAGAATGGAACGCATGGATCAAATTCGGCGGTGGCCAAGAGCTATGGAACGAATTGTCATCCGAATTTGGCACAGTAAAATTGCCAGTTGGTTCAACAGGTACCCAAGCGGGTGGTTGGTTCAACAAAGAAATGGAAAGCCCAGATGACTTTAAAGGTCTGAAAATGCGTATGCCCGGCCTAGGTGGCCAGGTTATCACAAAAATGGGTGCGTCGTCTGTTTCGCTTCCAGGTGGCCAAATCTATGAAAACCTTGTTTCTGGCGCGATCGAAGCGACAGAATGGGTTGGTCCATACAATGACTACTTCATGAAGTTCTATGAAGCGGCGAAATACTACTATACTGGTGGTATGCACGAGCCAGGCGGCGGTTTGGCATTAGGTATCAACGCGTCTTGGTGGGGTTCATTGTCAGATTGGGAACGTGCTGTAATCACAGCTGCAGCCTATGAAGAACATGCCGCGTCACATGACGAAGCAATGGCGAAAAACGGCGAATACATGCAAAAACTGATCGACGAACAAGGCGTTCAGGTTCGCAACTTTAACGACGACATCTGGGATGCGTTCGGCGAAGCAGCGGCAGAAGTATTCGAAGAAACCCGCGCACATTCGGCGTTGGCAACAAAGATCGACGATCATTTCCAAGCGAAGCTACGCGAAATCGGTGGCACAATCGCATCTTTGGAAGGTACGTTTATCAACCAACGTAACCGTATCTTGGGCATTGGCTAAGATCGGTTAGACGGCACAGGGCGGGGCTTGTTTTTAACAGGCCTCGCCTTTGCTTTATCACGGGCAAACACAAGCGCGTCGTGACATCCATGTATGGAACACGCAGATCCCTTGATCCGCGCAGCGCTAAAATTCATTTTTCCTTTCAGGAGAGGACACATGACTGATTTGGCAGCAACACCAAAGGTCGAACGGCACGGATCCCCAGCGGTTTTGGCGCGATTGTTTGGTTGGTCGATGCTGACGATTTTGGCGGCCTTTTTAATTAACAACATTTTAAACGTTGTTTACGGGACACCACAAATTACGCAGATACCCGCGCTTGGCCTAAACGGCGGCGCTTTTGTTACTTTAGGACTATACGCCGCCGCGATCGTCATTTCGGTCCTTTACGTGCGCGCGACGCCAAATCAAGCATTGCGCTGGGATGCAAATCAGATCCACCAATTCAACAGCTATATCGTACGCGCCCTCTTTTGGAGCGTATTTTTCGTTGGCATTTCGGATGCGACCTTGGCGTTTTTACGGATCGAGGAAATTCTAAACGGATGGTTCGACGTTGATTTCGCCCGTGAATTTGGTCGCGCCGCGTTTGTTGCGCCCTATCTACATTTCCCCATGATCGTGTTGGGATTTGTTGTCGCGCTGTTTACCCCTACGCTGGGCTTTCATTGGCTGGCCGCATTGATCGCTGCAGCCGAATTGGGCATCGTGTTGTCACGCTTTATCTTTTCGTATGAACAAGCATTCATGGGCGATTTGGTGCGGTATTGGTACGCCGCGTTGTTCCTATTTGCATCCGCCTTTACCCTTTACGAAGAAGGCCACGTTCGCGTCGACATATTGTTTGCCGGCCTCAATAGCCGCACAAAAGGCAAAGTGAACGCGATTGGCACCGTATTATTGGGCATGACGACGGCTTGGGCCATCTTGATCGTTGGCATGTCGGGTCCGACATCCATGATCAACGCACCCGTGCGTACGTTTGAAGTTTCCCAATCAGGGAGCGCAGGGATGTATGTCAAATATCAAATGGCGGTCTTTATCGGGCTATTCGCCATTACCATGCTGACCCAATTCGTCAGCTATTTCTTTGAGGCGGTTGCAGACAAACGGGACGAACCCGGTCGCCGCGAAATTTCACCCGTTTCTCACTGAGGTCGCTGATGGAACTGTTTTTTCTACTTGTCCTAATCGTGATTATGGCCACCGCGCTGGGGTCAGGATACCCCGTCGCCTTTGCTTTGCCGGGTGCCGCCATTTTGACGATCTCACTTGCCGCGATTGCGGGATATTTAACCATGGGCGATACCGCCGCATTTTTCCATTCCGGCGGACCTTATGAATGGTTGTCGGCGGGTGTTTTGAACCTGCGCGGCGTGTATTGGGAAGTTGAACGCGATACGTTGATCGCGATCCCATTGTTCATTTTTATGGGCATTATGTTGCAACGGTCAAAAATTGCCGAAGACCTTTTGGTCACAATGGCGCAATTGTTTGGCCCCGTTCCCGGTGGTTTGGGGATTTCGGTTGTATTTGTTGGTGCGCTTTTGGCGGCTACAACAGGGATTGTTGGGGCAACTGTGGTGGCAATGGGGATGATTTCCTTGCCCGCGATGTTGCGCAATAACTATTCCCCATCGCTGGCAACAGGCACGATCGCAGCCTCAGGTACATTGGGGCAAATCATCCCACCGTCGATCGTCTTGATCATTTTGGCCGACCAATTGGCATCCGCCACAGACCAAGCATCAACAGCGCGCAAAGCATTGTTCAAAGAAACAACCGGCGAATTACAAATGCCATCGGTGTTTGACGTTGGTTCAACATCAGCAGGCGAAATGTTCCTTGGGGCCTTTGTACCAGGACTTTTGTTGGTTGGCATCTATATGGTTTATATTCTTGGCTATGCGATGTTGAAACCTGCGTCGGCTCCTGCGGTGCCATACGAAGGAAAATACGACAGCAAATTCGCCAGCAAGGTTTTATTGACACTTGTCCCACCACTTGCATTGATCTTTTTGGTTCTGGGTTCAATCATCACAGGGATCGCAACCGTCAATCAAGCCGGCGCCATCGGTGCGGCGGGCGCGTTGATCATGGCCGGATATCGGTTGGAGGGCGACCATAAACACCCGTTTGCACCTGCAATTGCATCAATAATCGGTCTTGCAATTGTTACATTTGCGTTGATGAACTATGACATGAACGTCAAAGCGGCCACCACGCCCGAAGATTTTACCGGCATCATTATTGGTGCAATTGGCACAGTGTTAATCTTAACCGGTGTCATTTGGTCAGGGTTCCGCGCGTTTAAAATCGAAGACACGTTGAACGGCGTCATGATGGAAACGGCCAAAACAACCGCGTTGGTGTTCGTCATCCTTTTGGGTGCGGCGATGTTAACCGCCGCGTTCCGCGCATTCGGTGGCGAAGAATTGGTTCGCGAATTCTTAATTTCATTGCCTGGCGGGTTCTGGACACAGTTTGTCATCGTCATGGCCGTGATTTTTGTCTTGGGCTTTTTCCTAGACTTCATCGAAATTGCCGTGGTGGTTGTACCAATCGTTGCGCCAATTTTGTTGGCAGACCCATCCGCGAACATTACCGCCGTTTGGTTGGGTGTTATGATCGGTTTGAACATTCAAACATCGTTCTTAACACCGCCCTTCGGTTTTGCGTTGTTTTATTTACGCGGGGTTGCCCCAGCATCGGTGAAAACAATCCAAATGTACAAAGGCGTCGTTGCGTTTATTTCGCTTCAGCTTTTGGCCTTGTTGATCGTGGGTCTGTATCCGCCTTTGGTGAACTATTTGCCAAACCGGTCCAGCTTTTTATCCGAAGCGGCCCCCCCTCCTCGGAATCCACGGTTGCAATTCTGTCTTGATCAATTTGTGATGGACGAATTGGCGACTGGGTCCGGTACGACACTTAGCGCAATAGACCGCGCAAAGTCGATCAATATGGACGGAATGCCGAAAGATTTCGGGAAATTGTTGAAATCGTCAACATCGGCCGCTGAAAAAGCCATTGGTGCCTTGGACGATATCACCGCAACCGTGGCTGCCGTCGAACAGGCACAGGTCGTGTATCGTCCCACATTGGTCTTTGTTCGCGGGCTTGAAAAGCAAATGCGTAATCTTGGCGAACATCGCGACGCTTTGGACACGCAGTTAAAGCGCATGGATGATACCAATCCAGATCGTCCAAAGGTCGAAGCCGAGATCGCGGACATCACAGCGCAAATTGACGCTTATGCGGCGCAAATTCCATCCGATTGGGATGCAACCCATGAAGCCTTCAAGGTCTTGACCGATAACGAAGGAAATGCGCGCAACACGTATCACCGTGAAGCGGATCGTGCCTATGAAGACGGGGCGATTTTGTTGGCGATGCTTGACGGTTCAAAAGCCTATGACGCCGCGGGCGCCGATTTGGCGGCACTTGCCGCCATCATTGAAACCGCCGATTTCCCAGAAGCAGAAGACGCGACAAAAGAGATGGAGCGGGTTTTCCGCGAAATCGAAGGGGCCGACGATGTCAAAAAGGCGTTGGGCAAAGCCAAAACAGCATTGGGCAAACGCAAGTTGGATCGTGAAACCGCGTTGAAAGAATACGCCAAAGCCGTGAAAGCCTATGACGGGCAAAAAGAATGGCGTGCGTTGGCCGAAACGCAAGTGCGCGGCGATCTAACCGCATATCTAGATGGTATTCGCGGAACGATTGGGGCACGGACACAAGACAAATTGAGCCGTGATCAAGCGCTTTATCTGGCGTCCTGTACCGCGGATCATAAAGATCTATCGCTTAATTTCTAAGCCATAGATCGTTCATAAGGCATTGAATTGGGGCCGTTTACCGGCCCCTTTTCAATTTGCAATGTCGTACAATTTCAGGACCAGGATCACAGATTGAAACCTGCGCCTTCGGCGAGGATATTTTTGGACAGAAAATGAAATGCGGTTGAGACAACCTTGATTTCAGCCATAGCGACGTAAGTAAATTTGGTTTAAGGTGCTTGATTTTCGGGCCAAAAGCATTATGTCAATCGCACCGAAACATGCAAAGTTTTGTAATGATCAGCTATAGTTTGAAATGTGAAAACGATCATAGTTTTGACAGTTGGTTCGCATCTGCCAATGCGTTTGATAAACTATTGGCGGCGCGCATGGTTACGTGTACTTTGTGTGGCACACATAATGTAAAAAAAGCGATCATGGCGCCGCGGGTAAACAAGACGACAAGCGCACAATCAAGTGCACATGATCACGTTCTGACGCAATCTAATGCCGAAATGGCCATTGCACAGATGCGTAAACATGTCGAAGAAAATTCCGATTATGTTGGAACAAGTTTTGCCCAAGAAGCACGCAAAATGCATTTGGGAGACGCACCGGAGCGATCGATTTATGGTGAGGCAAAACCTGACGAAGCAAAGGCGTTGATTGAGGATGGGATAAACGTTGTCCCCTTGCCGTTTATGACCAAGCAAAAAACCAATTAAACCTGCGTCTATGTGACCCGTCTAGATTGATTATATCTTGTATATGGTCGCACAAACGCATAAACCCGCCGCAATTCACGAATTAAGGGAAAGTCATGCCCGTTCTAGTTATGAAATTCGGCGGCACATCCGTCGCCACACTGGACCGTATCAAACGCGCCGCGAAGCGCGTGGCGTTGGAAGTTGCGAAGGGCTATGACGTTATCGTCATCGTATCAGCGATGTCAGGCAAAACCAATGAATTGGTTGGCTGGGTCAATGAAACATCGCCTCTTTACGATGCGCGCGAATATGATGCGGTTGTATCATCTGGTGAAAATGTCACTGCGGGTCTAATGGCGTTGACGTTGCAAGAAATGGATATCCCCGCCCGCAGTTGGCAAGGATGGCAGGTGCCTTTGATCACCTCCTCCGCCCACGCAGCCGCGCGGATTGAAGAAATCCCAAATGACAACATCAACGCCAAATTTGCCGAAGGCATGAAGGTCGCGGTTGTTGCAGGGTTTCAAGGTATTTCCAAAGAAGGCCGTATCACAACTTTGGGCCGCGGTGGATCAGATACCACAGCCGTTGCTTTTGCCGCCGCTTTTGATGCGGAACGCTGTGATATTTATACAGACGTGGATGGCGTTTACACGACCGATCCACGCATTTCGGAAAAAGCGCGCAAGCTGGATAAGATCAGCTTTGAGGAAATGTTAGAATTGGCCTCGCTTGGGGCGAAGGTGCTTCAGACCCGTTCTGTTGAATTGGCGATGCGCTATAAAGTAAAATTGCGTGTTCTATCAAGTTTTGAAGAACCATCAGACACCGCAGGCACTTTGGTCTGCTCCGAGGAGGAAATCATGGAATCCAACGTTGTTTCGGGCATAGCTTATTCCCGTGATGAAGCGAAAATGACCCTGGTGTCGGTCGAAGACCGTCCTGGTATCGCTGCTGCAATCTTTGGCCCGTTGTCCGATGCCGGCGTCAATGTTGACATGATCATCCAAAACATTGGCGAAGACGGTTTGACGGATATGACGTTCTCTTGCCCGACCGACCAAGTTTTGCGCGCACAAAAAGCGTTGAACAGCACAAAAGACAGCGGCGCATTGAAATTCGACGAATTGATCGCGGACACAAATGTTGCGAAAATTTCGGCCGTTGGCATTGGGATGCGGTCCCAATCGGGCGTCGCGGCCAAGATGTTTAAGACTCTTTCTGATGAAGGAATAAACATTAAGGTCATTGCGACATCAGAAATCAAGATTTCTGTGTTGATTGATCGAAAATACATGGAACTTGCGGTTCAAGCATTGCATGATGCCTTTGAATTGGAGAAAGCATCCTAAGGGGGCACATCGCCCATGCCACAGCGGTCCGAAAGTGACAGTCGTAAATTATTAGGTCGTTTGCGCGACACCATGGCCGAACAGGCCAAGGGGCAAGAACGGCTTGATAAGATTACCCATTTGATCGCGGATTCAATGGGTACCGAAGTATGTTCGGTATATTTGTTCCGTGACGAAGACACGCTTGAGCTCTGCGCGACCGAAGGTTTGAACAGCGAATCTGTTCATAAAACGCGGATGCGCCTTGGCGAAGGTTTGGTTGGACAGGTCGCAAAAACATCAAAGTTGGTCAATACCGCCGATGCACCTTCGGAAAAAGGGTTTCGGTATATGCCAGAAACAGGCGAAGAGATATATTCTTCGTTCCTTGGCATTCCGATCCAACGCTTGGGGGACACCCTTGGCGTTTTGGTTGTTCAATCGAAAGAGGCCCGTGAATTTTCGGGGGACGAAATCTATGCCTTAGAAGTTGTCGCGATGGTTCTGGCCGAAATGGCGGAATTGGGCGCATTCGTGGGTGAAGAAAGCGGGTTGAAGGCATTGCACCAACGTCCCGCTATGTTTCGGGGCACCACCGCGCAAGAAGGCGCTGCGCGCGGTCAGGTTTGGTTGCACGAACCGCGTGTTGTGGTCACAAACCTTGTGTCCGAAGACCCCGAAAGTGAAAAGAACCGATTGGAAGACGCCGTAACCACATTGCGTAACCATGTGGATGATATGTTAAAAAACGTCCAAGGCGGCGATAAGGAACAGATTGAGGTTCTTGAAGCCTATAAGATGTTTGCAAATTCGCGCGGCTGGATGCGGCGTATTGAAACCGATATTGAAACGGGTCTTTCCGTTGAGGCGGCCGTAGAAAAAGAACAAAGCTCTGCACGCTCTCGTCTGTCAAAAGTGACCGACCCTTACATGCGTGATCGGTTACATGATTTGGATGACTTGTCGAACCGTTTGCTGCGCATTCTCACCGGGCAAGGCCGCGACACGGGCGCCGAGATGCCGGATAATCCGATCCTTATTGCGCGAAATATTGGTCCAGCAGAATTATTGGATTATGGGCGGACCTTAAAAGGGATCGTATTGGAAGAAGGATCCGTTGGCAGCCACGCGACCATTGTCGCGCGTGCCTTGGCAATCCCTTTGGTGATTCATGCCAAAAACATCACGACCGAAGCCTTAAATGGGGATCCGATCTTGGTTGATGGCGAACAAGGTGTTGTGCATCTGCGCCCCGATGATTTGGTCAGCAACGCGTTTAAAGAAAAAATTGCGATGGCGGCCCAAGCACAGGAACGGTACCAGAAGCTGCGCGATAAACCCGCGATTAGCTTGGATGGCAAACGTATCAGTTTGAACATGAACGCGGGTCTGATGGCCGATTTGCCAAGCCTCGAAAATTCTGGTGCGGAAGGCGTTGGTTTATTTCGGACTGAATTGCAATTTCTTATCCGATCACAAATGCCAAAACGATCCGAACTAAGCGCGCTTTACGCCCGCATTTTGGATGCGGCCAAAGGCAAACGCGTTGTGTTTCGGACATTGGACATTGGGTCGGACAAAGTGTTGCCCTATATGGCACGGGTGGATGAACCAAACCCTGCGCTGGGTTGGCGCGCCATCCGCGTCGGTTTGGACAAGCCCGGGGTTTTGCGGATGCAATTACAGGCCTTGTTGCGCGCGGCCGCAGGGCGCCCATTGTCGGTCATGTTCCCGTTTATTGCGCAGATCGAAGAATTTGATCGTGCGCGTGCGGAAATGGACATTGCATTGGAACGCGAACACCGGCTTGGCCACCCTACTCCGACCAACCTAGAAGTCGGAGCGATGTTGGAAACACCGTCGTTGGGCTTTGCACCTAAATCGTTTTTCGATTCGGTCGATTTTGTGTCGATTGGTGGCAATGACCTAAAACAATTCTTTTTCGCCGCAGATCGCGAAAATGAATTGGTACGCAAGAGGTATGATACCTTAAACCTATCGTTCCTAAGTTTCTTAGAACATATCGTTGCGAAATGCGAAAATTCCAAGACACGGTTGTCATTTTGCGGCGAAGACGCAGGCCGCCCAGTCGAAGCGATTTGTTTGGCTGCGCTTGGGATTACAACTTTATCAATGCGCCCAGCGTCCGTTGGACCCGTTAAAGAGTTGATAAACAATATAAATTTATCAGATGTCTACACCGCCATTGAACAAGCACGGTCTTTGGGGCATCAATCCGCGCGTGATGCCGTGCAAAACATGTTGCGTGAAAATTACAACATGTAAGCTTTGACCTACACTGCGATTAACCTGAGCCGTCCCCACCTTAAATACATGTACTTTTCCGCGTTCCAACGATGATACCCCCTTTGGGTAATACCCGAAAGGTATGATTGGGTGGTAGATTGGCTAAATTAACTAGGGAAAGGTTAAATCAATGAATACTGAAAGGTTAAAAAAATGGACGAAATATCAGGCAACCAAAGGCTGACCGCAATCTCAAATCGAATGTGAAGAAAATGCTGAACGGTACGCGAAAGCGACGCAAGAAAAACAAGAAATCCCCCTAGAAAGCGGTTTCGATTTTGCGCCATTCAAGTTCCCGAAGGAAATGGATCCCAGCACAAAACGCAAATTGGATTTCTTTATTAAAAGCTTCCCAAAAGCGGCGCAGATGAATTCGGACGATGCATTGGCAAAAATTCATATCGAAAAGATCAACGCATTGCTTGCGCGTCAAATTTTGGAAGAACTGGGCATCGCGGGCCAAGGAAACAACAAATTAAATTAAACACTCTATTTTTGTTTCCCTATGCCTATCACACTCACATAGCTATGAATTACTCCTAATCGGAGGCAAAATTGAAAAACTATACATTTATAGATCACCAAACTTCTGCCCGCACACCAGCGGGCACATCAAATTCGGACCCTTATGTCGTCATGTTAACCGCATTGCGGTCAACCGAAAAAGATCCTTATTTGAAACGTAAAATAGATTTTTTTGCTTGGGCGTACACGGCATTAAAGGCCACGCCTGATACAGAAACAATAGAACACCGACACTTAAAGCAAATGACAAGCCTTGTTGCGCGTCAGGTTCTAGAAGAAATCCAAGCGACACAATCCCTATATGGGGTTAATTAGTCGCAGGGATTGAGGTCATAGGCGCGCAAAACCTCTGGACGCTGTTTTGGGCCTGTTGTATAAGCACGCCATGACCCACAATTCGATCATTATTATTCGAATTATATACCCGGCACTCTAACGTGAGATGCCGGGCGAAGGCGTTTGATGTGTCGCGCCGACCCACCCTGATCATAAAAACACAAGACGAAGGACCATTATAATGGGCTCGGATACACCTGATTACAAAGATACCTTGAACCTGCCTAAAACCGAATTTCCAATGCGCGCCGGTTTGCCACAACGTGAACCTGATTGGCTGGCGCGTTGGGAAAAGATGGGTGTCTATGATCGCCTGCGCGAAAAAACAGGCCGCGCGCCGTTTGTTTTGCATGATGGCCCCCCCTATGCGAACGGTCATTTGCATATCGGTCACGCGTTGAACAAAATCCTGAAAGATTTCATCGTGCGCAGCCAACAAATGTTGGGCCGTGATGCGCGATACATCCCCGGTTGGGATTGCCACGGTTTGCCGATCGAATGGAAAATCGAAGAACAATACCGCGCCAAAGGCAAAAACAAAGACGAAGTTGACGTTGTTGATTTCCGTGCCGAATGCCGCAAATTCGCCGAAGGCTGGGTCGATATTCAACGCGAAGAATTCAAACGCTTGGGCGTGACAGGTAAATGGGAAAACCCATACCTGACAATGAATTTCCATGCCGAACGCGTGATCGCCGAAGAATTCATGAAATTCTTGATGAACGGCACGCTGTACCAGGGATCAAAACCTGTGATGTGGTCACCGGTTGAAAAAACCGCGTTGGCCGAGGCCGAAATTGAATACCACGATCACAAATCACACACGATTTGGGTGCCCTTCAAATTCCGCTCCGCACCCGACGCGATTGCAAATGCGCGCGTTGTGATTTGGACAACGACCCCTTGGACGATCCCATCGAACAAGGCCGTCGCCTATAACCCAAAAATTGCCTACGGCCTTTACCGCGTTGATGAAACCCAAGAGGAAAGCTGGACCAATGTCGGCGATTTGTACATCTTTGCCGATAAATTGGCGGCGGATGCGTTGGAAAAATCACGTGTCACAAACTTCACCCGTGTGGCGGATGTGACCAATGATCAAATGGCGGATGCCGTTTGCGCGCACCCCTTTGCGGACATCGATGATTTCTGGTCTTATGACGTGCCAATGATTGATGGCGATCATGTGACCGATGATGCGGGCACGGGCTTTGTGCATACCGCGCCCAGCCATGGTGCGGACGACTATGAATGTTTCGTCAGACGCAACTGGATGGATCGTATGACCCACAATGTGGGGGAAATGTCCGAATTTTTGCCACATGTACCGTTCTTTGCTGGCCTGCAAGTCTTTGACCACAAAGGTAAAGAAGGCAAAGCCAACACCGCCGTCATCGACAAATTGGTCGAAGCAGGCGGCATCATCGCCCGCGGTCGTGTGACACACAGCTATCCGCATTCATGGCGGTCGAAAGCGCCCGTCATTTTCCGCAACCCACCACAATGGTTTGCCGCCATTGACCGTGCGGTTGGCGATGGCCAAGACACATATGGGACCACCATCCGTGAACGTGCGCTAACCTCCATCGACCAACTGGTCAAATGGACACCACAAACCGGCCGCAACCGTTTGTATTCCATGATCGAAGCACGCCCCGATTGGGTTCTGTCGCGCCAACGTGCGTGGGGTGTTCCGCTGACCTGTTTTACCAAAAACGGGTGTTTGCCAACGGATGATGATTTCCTGTTGCGCAATGACGCAGTCAACGCACGCATTGGCGAAGCCTTTGAAACCGAAGGCGCGGATGCGTGGTATAAGGATGGCGCAAAAGAACGGTTCCTGTCAGGTATCGTCAACCCTGATGAGTACACCCAAGTATTTGATATCTTGGACGTCTGGTTCGATTCAGGATCAACGCACGCCTTTGTTCTGCGTGACCGCGAAGACGGGTCCGACGACGGCCTGGCCGACCTTTATTTGGAAGGCACCGACCAACACCGCGGATGGTTCCATTCCTCAATGTTGCAAGCCTGCGGCACCCGTGGTCGCGCGCCGTATCGCGGTGTTTTGACCCATGGGTTCACCTTGGATGAAAAGGGCATGAAAATGTCCAAATCCTTGGGCAACACGATCGCACCAGAGCAGGTTGTCAAACAATATGGCGCCGACATTCTGCGCCTTTGGGTGGCGCAATCCGATTATTCCGCCGATCTACGCATCGGTCCAGAAATCCTAAAAGGTGTTGCTGACAGCTATCGCCGTTTGCGCAATACCATGCGCTTTATGTTGGGGTCGCTGGCTGATTATACGCCCGCCGATAAAACCGATGTGGCCGATATGCCCGAGCTGGAACAATGGGTTCTGCATCGCTTGGCGGAATTGGATGAAAAAGTCCGCACCGGTTATGATGCCTATGATTTCCAAGGCGTGTTCCAAGCGATCTTTACCTTTGCGACCGTTGATTTGTCATCATTCTATTTCGACGTGCGCAAAGACGTTTTGTATTGCGATGGTAACACACCTGAACGCCGCGCTGCGCGCACGGTTTTGGACATCTTGTTCCATCGCCTGACCACATGGTTGGCACCCGTCTTGGTCTTTACGATGGAAGAGGTCTGGTTGGAACGGTTCCCTGGCGATGACAGTTCGGTACACCTTATCGATATTCCCGAAACGCCTGCCACATGGCGCAATGATGCGTTGGCGGCCAAATGGGTGGGCATCCGTCGGGCGCGCCGTGTTGTGACATCGGCCTTGGAAATCCAACGGACGGACAAAGTTATTGGCGCCAGCCTAGAAGCGGCTCCAACCGTTTACGTTGCCGATGCTAATTTGGCGGCGGCCTTGACGTCGGTTCCGTTTGAAGATGTGTGCATCACTTCGGCGATTACACTGACCACCGACGCCGCCCCATCGGATGCGTTCAAATTGCCCGAAATTGATGGCATCGCCGTCGTTTTTGACAAAGCAACAGGGGACAAATGCGGACGCTGTTGGAAGATTTTGCCTGACGTCGGCACCCATGCACATGATGGGGTTTGTGGTCGGTGCGATAGCGCCCTTTAGTTTTTAGAGACATTAAAATTTCAAAGGCCCCCGTACCATCACGGGGGCCTTTTTTATTTGATCACGTCATCATAGAAAATCGTTAAATCCGTGACGCCCGTGACGATAAGTGTTTGACCCGCATAGGAAAAGACTGCGTCATTTCCAACAATCGCACCATAATTATCGACAAAGGCGATCGCATCAGATGCCGTTGCAAAGGCCACACCCCACATGTCGATTGTGTCCACATTATCTTCGAACATCGCGATCGTGTCGGTCCCTGCGCTGGCGATATAGATGTCATTGCCAACACCACCATTCAAATAATCATCACCATCACCACCATCCAGATGATCATTCCCAACACCACCAAACAATCGATCGTTTCCTGTGCCGCCATAAATTTGATCGTTACCGCGATTTCCATCTAAGGTGTCATCACCTTCAGCCCCGATAAGCGTGTCGGTCCCACGGCCGCCATTGATCCAATCTGCGCCTAAACCACCATCAAGGAGATCATTGCCATCGACACCCCAAATCGCGTCGTTGCCGTCTTCGCCATAGATTTTATCATACCCATCGCCTCCGTTCAGGCTATCATCGCCGCCACCACCATAGACGGTATCATTGCCAACGCCCGCAACGACGGTATCGTTGAAATCGCGTATCCCTCAATAAATCAGGTCGTTCCCCAAGCCGCCATATAGCATATCAGCCTGGTTTCCGCCGTCGATCACATCATCGCCGTCCCCGCCGACAATAAAGTCATTTTCATTCACACCATCCAATGTGTCATTTCCGGAACCACCGTAAATGGTATCGTTGCCTTTGCCCGCATAAACGGCATCATGACCGTCGCCGGCATCGGCAAAATCATTCGCGTCAAATAGACTTGCGCTGTCGTTGCCTGCCCCCAGTTATGCGATATCGTTTCCAACTCCCATATAGACGTTGTCATCCCCATCGCCCGCGTCGACGGAATCGTCACCATCGCCACCCGATATTGCGTCATGTCCTGCGCCGCCATCCAATGTGTCGTTGCCTGCGTCGCCATTGATCGTATCATCACCATCTGCGCCCAAGACGACGTCATCACCATCGCCTGCGGAAACGCTATCATCACCCGCGCCTGCGTCAATTTCATCGTTACCGGGAAGCGCGGCAACCGTATCGTTTCCGTCCCCCGCATAAATCAAATCCGCCCCAAGAGTGCCCGTTATTC
>JAYPUL010000009.1:62109-77012 GCA_038134005.1 Paracoccaceae bacterium
GTATCGTTTCCGTCCCCCGCATAAATCAAATCCGCCCCAAGAGTGCCCGTTATTCCATCTGGTATTGGGCCAAAGGTCAATAAATTCCCGGCAATAAGTGGTAAAGTAATTGGCATAAGTCTTCTCCAATAAGTTTTAAAAATTATTAAAAATTAAAAAATAGTTATAGTTTTGACCGATAAATCGGCCCCCAGACACCCGAATTTGCGATGTACATGGAAATGAAAATTGATCCGCTTCGTCGTGCTCAAAATATAGCGTATGTCTTTGTGGAACTGGGGGTCTGGTGCTTTAGCGTTGCCAATACCGTGGAATAATTTCGTTCACAGCATAGGGCGCGCTAAAGTGCGCGTGGCTTGTCCCGATCAGCTGTGCCGCATGACCAAGATGCACACAGGTCAAATCGCCATAGGTTGATGGCCACGATGATCCACCCTGCGAATGTTGCATAGTCGTATCTTTGCGCTGCTTCGTGTCGCCATTAATATCCAAATTTTTGGACCCAGCCGTTTTCACAATCAGCGCAATTCTTGGATGTAACGTCGACACCTGAACAGCACCTTTCCCCCGCTGGCCAGTATCGAAACAATAATCTGATTCGACGAATACTTTTTTGTTAACGCCGTTAAAGAATATTAACCAAACCGAACAATCACCGAAATTGCATCAAAACGGAATATCGTCTGCCCCTGTCACAAAACGGGCGACAACCTTTTTGACCCCTGATTTTTCAAAGGCAATTTCCAATTTATCCCCCTCGACACCGATTACCGCGCCATAGCCGAATTTTTGATGGAACACGCGATCCCCCAAACCAAAGGCGGGTGTTGCGGTCGCGTCAATCACCATGTTGTTTGCCTGTGACGCCGATGCAATCGACCGCGTTTGTGACCGATCTTGCATGCGCCGCCAGCCGGGCGAATTGTAAACATTGGCGTCAGCGGCGCGATCATGCAGGGTTGATTGCATCCCCGCCGCGCCAAAGCCGCCGCCGTATAATCCGGGAGGGGTTAATACATCGACATGATCCGCCGGCAGTTCATCAATAAAGCGCGACGGCAAAGATGATTGCCATTGGCCAAAGACGCGACGATTGCCCGCGAACGAAATTGTACAAAGCTCTTCTGCGCGGGTGATGCCCACATAGGCCAATCGGCGTTCTTCTTCCAAACCCTTCATGCCACTTTCGTCCATCGACCGTTGGGACGGGAATAGGCCATCTTCCCATCCAGGCAAAAACACGACAGGAAATTCCAACCCCTTGGCTGCGTGCAATGTCATGATCGACACTTTTTCACCGCCGTCATCGGTGTCGTTATCCATGACCAAACTGACATGTTCCAAAAACCCTTGAAGGTTTTCAAATTGCTCTAAGGCCTTGACCAATTCTTTCAGGTTTTCCAAACGACCGGGGGCCTCGGGCGTTTTATCGTTTTGCCACATAGTGGTGTAACCGCTCTCATCCAGGATGATTTCGGCCAATTCCATATGCGAAAGGTCTTGGTCCCCTGCCGAATGCCCCCAACGATCGATCCCGTCGATCAAGGCGCGCAATTCGCCGGCCGCTTTGCCGCTGAGCCCGTTTTCCGACAAAAGGATCCGCGATGCTTCGACCAAGGACACTCCGTTTTGACGTGCGTATGATTGGATCTTTTGTTGCGCCTTGTCACCCAAGCCGCGTTTGGGCGTATTCACAATCCGTTCAAAGGCCAGATCATCGTCAGGGCTGGTCACAACTCGGAAATAGGCCATCGCATCGCGAATTTCCATGCGTTCATAAAACCGTGGCCCACCGATCACACGATAGGGCAAGCCGATAGTTAAAAACCGATCCTCAAAAGCACGCATTTGGTGCGATGCACGCACCAATATGGCCATTGCATCCAAACCATAGGCGCGGCCACCGCGGGTGCCGCGTTGCGTTGCTTCAATCTCTTCGCCGATCCAACGCGCTTCTTCTTCGCCGTCCCAATGGCCGATCAAACGCACCTTTTCGCCGGTTTCCTCGGCCGTCCAAAGCGTTTTGCCCAAACGGCCTTCGTTGCCTCTGATCACGCCACTGGCGGCGGCCAAGATATGCGGGGTCGAGCGATAGTTTTGTTCCAACCGAACCACAACAGCGCCTGGAAAATCCTTTTCAAATTTCAGGATATTGCCAACCTCGGCACCGCGCCAGCCATAGATGGATTGGTCATCATCGCCCACACAACAAATATTCTTATGCCCCCCCGCCAACAGACGCAGCCACAGATATTGCGCGACGTTGGTATCCTGATATTCGTCGACAAGGATATATTTGAACCACCGTTGATATTGTTCCAAGATATCTGGATGGGCCTGAAAAATGCTGACCATATGCAACAACAGATCGCCAAAATCGCAGGCATTCAATTCCCGTAGGCGGGTTTGATATTGATCATAGATTTCTGTGCCGCGATTGTTAAAGGCCCCCGCTTCGGCACTTGGCACCTTGGACGGCGTCCAAGCGCGGTTTTTCCAATGATCAATGATGCCCGCCATTTGCCGCGCAGGCCATCGTTTTTCGTCGATATTATTGACCGACAACACCTGTTTGATCAGACGGATTTGATCATCCGTGTCCAAAATGGTGAAATTGCTTTTCAAGCCCACCAATTCCGCGTGGCGACGCAACAGCTTGACACAGATTGAATGGAACGTGCCAATCCATGGCATACCTTCTACCGCTTGGCCCAACATCGAACCCACGCGGTTTTTCATTTCGAGCGCCGCTTTGTTGGTAAAGGTGACCGACAATATTTCGTTTGGCCGCGCCCGCCCCGTTGACAACAAATGCACGATGCGGCTGGTTAATGCTTTGGTTTTGCCGGTGCCTGCGCCCGCCAACATTAGGACAGGACCATCCAAGGCTTCGACCGCCTCGCGTTGGGCGGGGTTCAAATCATCCAAATATGTCGCAGGCCGCGCGGCCATTGCGCGCGCAGACAGGCTCGCCCCTTCGAAGGCATGTGATTCATCAAAGCTGCTCATGCTTACAAAATAGCGTTAACAAAACCTGTTGAAAAGTGATGTTCGTTAAATGTTCTGAAAAAACATGGGTAATTTCACATGTAAAAGATATGTTTACAAATGGATTCGCACTGCCCACCAATAAGACAGCACTTATTACCTATTTTTAAAAGGTAATTTTCGGCAAATTTTTGCACTTATCTGTGCAACAATATACCCAATAAAATCGGCAGAAACGTCAATTATGTGGTTTTTTGTTATCACGTTTTGTGATCGCAGAATTTATGCCCCAAATGTTACAGAAATATTACAAATCCTGTTGACAGCGGTTCTTCTGCATTGCAGCATTATTTTAACGCAATACTGGGTCAGCAACACTGTCCCTTTTAGGTCGGAGACACCTTATGCCCGAATTCAAAAAAATCCTTATCGCCAACCGTGGTGAAATTGCGATCCGCATCATGCGTGCAGCAAACGAAATGGGCAAAAAGACGGTTGCCGTTTTTGCAGAAGAAGACAAACTTTCTTTGCACCGGTTCAAAGCGGACGAAGCCTATCGCATTGGGCACGGCATGGGACCCGTTCAGGCATATCTGTCGATCGACGAAATCATCCGTGTCGCGCGTGAATGCGGCGCTGACGCGATCCATCCCGGCTATGGCCTTTTGTCGGAAAACCCCCAATTTGTTGACGCCTGCGCCGCGAATGGGATCACCTTTATCGGGCCCAGAGCCGAAACCATGCGCGCCCTTGGCGATAAAGCATCCGCGCGCAGGGTCGCAATGGCCGCGGGTGTACCCGTCATTCCCGCCACCGAAGTTCTGGGGGATGACATGGATGCAATTCGCGCCGAGGCGGCCGAAATTGGCTTTCCCTTGATGCTTAAGGCGTCATGGGGCGGCGGTGGGCGCGGCATGCGCCCCATTTATAACGCCGACGAATTGGCCGACAAAGTGTTGGAAGGCCGCCGCGAAGCCGAAGCCGCCTTTGGCAATGGTGAAGGATATTTGGAAAAAATGATCACCCGTGCCCGTCACGTCGAGGTGCAGATTTTGGGTGACAAACACGGCGAGATTTATCATCTGTGGGAACGTGATTGTTCCGTGCAACGTCGCAACCAAAAGGTGGTCGAACGCGCCCCTGCCCCGTATTTGACCCAAGATCAGCGTGAAAAAATCTGTGATCTAGGGCGCCGCATCTGTGCGCACGTGAATTATGAATGCGCGGGCACCGTTGAATTCCTGATGGATATGGACAGTGGTGAATTCTATTTCATCGAAGTCAACCCCCGCGTCCAAGTTGAACACACCGTAACCGAAGAAGTCACAGGCATCGACATCGTTCAGGCGCAAATCCTAATCGCCGAAGGCAAAACATTGGCCGAGGCCACCGGCAAAGCATCGCAAGCGGATATCACCCTGCATGGTCATGCCTTACAAACGCGCGTCACCACCGAAGATCCGCAAAACAATTTCATCCCCGACTATGGCCGCATCACCGCCTATCGCTCGGCCACGGGCATGGGCATTCGTTTGGATGGTGGGACCGCCTATTCCGGTGGCGTAATCACCCGCTATTACGACAGCTTGCTGGTCAAGGTCACCGCGTGGGCGCCCACGCCCGAAAAAGCGATTTCACGTATGGATCGTGCGCTGCGCGAATTTCGTGTGCGCGGTGTCGCGACCAATATCGCCTTTGTCGAAAACCTTTTGAAACACCCGACATTTTTGTCGAACGAATATACCACGAAATTTATCGATGAAACGCCCGATCTCTTTCATTTCCGCAAACGTCGCGATCGGGGCACCAAGGTATTGACCTATATCGCGGACATCACCGTGAACGGTCACCCGGAAACGGCCGGCCGTGCGCACCCCTCCGCAGACCTACGCGCCCCGACCGCCCCAAAACATAGTGACCAAATCGCCTATGGCACGCGTAACCTTTTGGAACAAAACGGGCCAAAGGCCGTCGCCGATTGGATGTTGAAACAAAAACAATTGTTGATCACCGATACGACCATGCGCGACGGGCATCAATCGTTGTTGGCAACCCGCATGCGGTCGATCGACATGATCAAAGTGGCGCCCGCCTACGCGGCCAACTTGCCGCAACTGTTTTCGGTCGAATGCTGGGGCGGCGCGACATTTGACGTGGCCTATCGCTTTTTGCAAGAATGCCCTTGGCAACGTCTGCGCGATCTGCGGGCTGCCATGCCAAACCTTATGACACAAATGTTGTTGCGCGCCTCAAACGGCGTGGGATACACGAACTATCCCGACAACGTCGTGCAATCTTTCGTGGCCGAAGCCGCCAAAGGCATCGACGTGTTCCGCGTCTTTGACAGCCTCAACTGGGTTGAAAACATGCGTGTCGCCATGGACGCGGTAATCGCCGCGAATAAAGTTTGTGAAGGCACGATTTGTTACACAGGCGACATTCTGAACCCAGATCGCGCGAAATATGACCTGAAATACTATGTCAAAATGGGCCAAGATCTACGTGATGCGGGTGCGCATGTTCTGGGGCTAAAAGACATGGCAGGGTTATTGAAACCTGCCGCCGCCCGCACCTTGGTCAAAGCGTTGAAAGAAGAAGTCGGGCTGCCGATCCATTTCCATACCCATGACACATCGGGCATTGCCGCCGCCACAATTTTGGCCGCAGCCGACGCAGGCGTCGATGCCGTGGACGTGGCCATGGATGCGTTTTCGGGCGGCACATCACAACCCTGTTTGGGATCCATCGTCGAAGCCCTGCGCCACACCGATCGCGACACCGGTTTGGACATTGAAAACATTCGCGCAATTTCGGATTACTGGGAAAACGTGCGCCATCAATACACCGCATTTGAAAGTGGGCTAGAAGCCCCCGCGTCCGAGGTATACCTCCACGAAATGCCAGGTGGCCAATTCACCAACCTAAAAGCTCAGGCCCGTTCAATTGGGCTCGAGGATCGGTGGCATGACGTGGCGCGCACCTATTCGGACGTCAACCAAATGTTCGGCGATATCGTCAAGGTTACCCCATCCTCCAAAGTCGTGGGCGACATGGCATTGATGATGGTGTCGCAAAACTTGACCCGCGCGCAGGTCGAAGACCCAAACACCGACGTCGCCTTCCCCGATAGCGTTGTCGATATGATGCGCGGTAATCTGGGCCAACCCCATGGTGGTTTTCCTGATGGCATCGTGAACAAGGTGCTCAAGGGCGAAAAACCCAATCTGGAACGCCCCGGCAAACACCTTGCAGCGATTGATTTGGAACAAACACGTTCAGATCTATCAAAGCAACTCGATGGCATGACCATCGACGACGAAGACTTGAATGGTTATTTGATGTACCCAAAAGTTTTCTTGGATTATATGGGGCGCCATCGTACCTATGGCCCCGTGCGCACCTTGCCCACGAAAACCTTTTTCTATGGCATGGAACCGGGCGAAGAAATCAGCGTGGAAATTGATCCCGGTAAAATCATGGAAATCCGTCTACAAGCGGTCGGTGAAACCTTGGACGACGGCGAAGTCAAAGTGTTCTTTGAACTCAATGGCCAACCCCGCGTTATCCGGGTGCCCAACCGTTTGGTCAAATCACAAACCGCCGCCAAACCAAAGGCCGATCAAAGCAACCCCAACCACCTTGGCGCGCCGATGCCTGGCGTTGTGGCCTCTATCGGCGTGCACGTCGGCCAAGAGGTCCACGAGGGTGATTTACTGCTGACCATCGAAGCGATGAAAATGGAAACAGGTCTGCACGCAGAACGCGACGCCAAGATCAAAGCGATCCACGTCATGCCCAGCGCCCAAATCGACGCCAAGGATTTGCTGATCGAATTCGAATAATCCTTTCATCTTTGCCAAAATACTCCCGCCGGAGGCAGCCGGCCGTCTAACAAACGCGTCGGCTGTTTATTTTGAAAATTTTTTCAAATTCTGCGTTTTATCCCTTGCAAGAGATGAAATTAATTTCTAATACCCCGTTACCCAAAGGACGCGGGCGTAGCTCAGGGGTAGAGCATAACCTTGCCAAGGTTAGGGTCGTGAGTTCGAATCTCATCGCCCGCTCCAAAAAACAAAAAGCCAGACTTCGGTCTGGCTTTTGTCTTTTTCGGCACTGACCGTTCGGGAACATCGTTTCCGATCTTGCATCCCGCCCTTAAATCCGCTTGCATGTCGCCAATTCCCAACGATGAGGTTTCAGGTGCAGGCAGATTTTGTAATCATTGGTGGCGGCTCGGCGGGCTGTGTTTTGGCAAATCGTTTGTCTGAAAATCCTAAACACTCGGTTATTTTGATCGAAGCCGGCGGCCAAGATCGCAATCCTTTGATCCATATCCCCGCTGGATATATCAAAACCATGGTGAACCCGTCGATCAACTGGATGTTCAAATCCGAACCCGAACCCAACACCGCGGGACGCGCAATTGATTTTCCACGCGGCAAAGTGTTGGGGGGATCATCGGCCATCAACGCCATGCTGTACGTGCGCGGTCAAAAAGCCGATTATGACACATGGGCACAACGCGGCAATCGCGGGTGGTCCTATGCCGATGTCCTGCCCTATTTCAAACGCGCCGAAGATTGCCGCTTGGATGCGCCACATGACGCGACAGACACCTATCACGGACGTGGCGGGCCGTTGAAGGTGTCAAACATCCGGTCTACCTATCCCGCATTGGATATGGTGATGAAGGCGGCAAAAACCCGTGGTTATCCGCACAACCGCGATTACAACGGTGCCGAACAGGACGGGTTTTCCTATTACCAAGTGACCCAGAAAAACGGCATCCGCCATTCGGCGCGGCGTGCCTATCTTAGCCCGATCAAAGCCCGCAAAAACCTGACGATCTTGACCCACACGCGCGCGCTGCGTTTGATCAACGACGGCAAACGCATCACCGGTGTAGTCTGTGACCAGCGTGGAACACACGTCACCATCACGGCAGCGCGCGAAACAATCCTAAGCGCGGGCGCCATCCAATCACCACAAATCCTGGAATTGTCGGGGATTGGCCATTCGGAACGTTTGTCCAATTTGGGCATCACCCCTGTTCATCACCTCAACGGCGTCGGCGAAAACATGGCTGATCATTACATTTCCCGCATCTCGTGGAAATTAAAGTCCAACATTTCGATCAATCACCTATCGCGCGGACCGCGCTTGGTCGGCGAGATTATTAAATTCCTTGCAACACGGCGTGGCGCTCTGACATTGCCTGCGGGAATTTTGGGTGGGTTTGTGCGATCGCGTAACGGATTGGTCGGGCCCGACATTCAATACCACATCGCCAATGCGACCTTTGCCAATCCTGCAAAACGCATTTTCGATACATTTCCCGGCATGACCTTTGGCCCGTGCCAATTGCGCCCCGAAAGCGTTGGGCATGTTCATATTGCATCAAATAACCCAATGGCAGCCCCCAAGATTGTGACCAATTATCTGGATGCCGAAATTGACCAACAGGTCCATATCGCAGGTCTGCGCATTGCACGCGACATCATGGCCAGCGCGCCCATCGCGCGACATGTCGATTGTGAAATCAGACCAGGGATTGAAAATACCAGCGATCATGAATTGTTAACATACGCCCGCGAAACGGGTGTCACGTTGTATCATCCTGTGTCCACCTGCCGCATGGGTCCGGATGCCGCCGCCGGCGATGTGGTTGATGATCACCTGCGCGTCCACGGATTGGACGGACTGCGTGTGGTGGATGCGTCCATCATGCCCACCTTGGTATCAGGCAATACAAACGCGCCCACCATTATGATCGCGGAAAAAGCCGCCGATTTGATCCTAGGTCGACACACGAACACATAGAATTGTCCGAATTTCATGTGTTCTTTTTGGGCGCGCGCCGTTAAACTGGACTGAACCCCGACGAATGAGGCGCATTTGAAAAATTTTAATATTGTCATCGTTGGCCAATCTGGCCGGCTTCAATATGAAGCGGTGTTGTTTGCGGCCACATTTCGTGCGTCAGATCCTAATTTCGCGGGCAAGTTATTTTTGGCAGAACCCGAACCAAATCACGCATGGCCAGACGACCCACGCATTGTCGATCCCAACCTGCGCGATACATTAACGGATTTGGGTGTGACCTTTGTTTCGTTTCAATCAAACGCGTTCGGTCAATATTACCCAAATGGAAATAAAATCGAATGCCTCAGCGCGTTGCCAAAAGGGGAACCTTTTGTATTTTTTGATACCGACACGGTCATTACGGGCGACATAACATCCGTTCCTTTTGATTTTGATCGTCCCGGTGCGTCACCAAATGTCGAAGGCACATGGCCCGAAATCGAATTATACGGACCTGGCTATACCGCAATTTGGAAATCACTCTATGACTTGGTCGGTCTTGATTTTGATGCAAGCTTGGACACATCTCAACCTGATGAATATTGGCGGCGCTATGCCTATTACAACGCCGGATATTTTTATTACAAATGCCCCCATGAATTCGGCGCACGGTATTTAGAGTATGCAAAAGCGATCCGTGACACGCCACCAAAGGAAATTGAATGCCAAACGCTGTATCCCTGGCTTGATCAAATCGCGTTGCCCCTTGTGATCCAAAGCTTTGGGGGCGGGCGCGATGCATTGCCCTTGGGGTTATTGGATGGCACAATAAGCACCCATTACCGCTATATGGCGTTGCTCTACGCCACGGCACCCGATGCCGTGATTAACGCGGTGCAAACAACCGCAAGCGACCAAAAAATCAAACGCATTCTCAAGGAATACGATCCCTTCAAACGGTTCATTTATCAAAATGCTGGCACAAAAGCGCGCACTTTATTTGATCAATCAAACCTTCCGTCGACCCAACGCATCATTCGAAAACGGTTAAAAAACCACAAACTTTGGGTCCGTTAATCCGATGGCTCATAACGCCGAAACCGATTTATATCATCCGATCAAAACCTATTGGGAAAGCCGCGGATATGCTGTGAAATCTGAAATTGCCGCCGCTGATGTGGTTGCAATCGACGGTCAAGGTGACCCTGTGGTGATCGAATTAAAGTTGGGGTTTTCCCTGACATTATTACATCAGGCAACCGCGCGCCAAAGCATGACATCACAGGTGTATGTCGCCGTCCCCAAATGGCGCGGGCGCGTTGGATGGCGGGCATTCAAGGCGAACTTGGCGCTGTGTCGTCGGTTGGAATTGGGGGTTTTGGTTGTTGACCTATCGGACGGATCTGTCAAAGAATACGCCTCCCCCAAGCCATTCCAAAGACGCAAAAACACCAAACGAACCAAACGGTTACACTCAGAATTTGACCGTCGATTGGGCGACCCAAACCAGGGCGGCGCGCGTGCGGGTCATGTTATTACAAGCCATCGACAACGGTCGGAAATTTGTGCAAAATTTTTGGCCGAACATGGCCCTTCGCGCGGCGCCGATGTCGCGTCCAAGACCGATATTACCGAAGCAACCCGTTTGATGGGGGCAAATCTATATGGGTGGTTCGACCGTGTGGAACGCGGGACCTATACGCTTTCCAAAGCTGGCCAAGCCGCCATCGCCCGGACGTAACTTTCCCGTTGTCCCCATTGGAAACCTATTCTAACCTGCGAAAAGTTATACCAACAGGAGCATTGATATGAGCAACGGACCAACCTACGGTTTCGACACTTTGCAAATTCACGCAGGCGCCCGCCCAGACCCCGCAACAGGCGCGCGTCAAACCCCCATTTACCAAACAACAGCTTACGTTTTTCGCGATGCCGACCACGCGGCCGCATTATTCAATTTGCAAGAGGTTGGATATATTTATTCCCGCCTGACAAACCCAACCGTTGCGGTATTGCAAGAACGCATTGCCACACTTGAAGGCGGTGTAGGCGCGGTATGTTGTTCATCGGGTCACGCGGCACAGATTATGGCGCTGTTCCCGTTAATGGCACCTGGTCGTAACATCGTCGCGTCATCACGCCTATATGGTGGAACGATCACGCAGTTTAGCCAAACGATCAAACGCTTTGGCTGGTCCGCAACTTTTGTCGATTTCGACGATTTGGACGCGGTCAAAGCCGCAATAAACGATGACACGCGCGCGGTATTTTGTGAATCCATCGCAAACCCTGGCGGTTATATCACCGATTTGGACGCGATTTCGGCCATCTCCGATGCCGCAGGCATTCCATTGATTGTGGACAACACATCCGCGACACCATACCTGTGCCGCCCGATCGAACATGGCGCGACATTGGTTGTGCATTCCACCACAAAATACATGACGGGCAATGGTACGGTGACAGGTGGCTGTGTGGTTGATAGCGGTAAATTCGACTGGTCCGCATCCGACAAATTCCCATCCCTATCGGCACCAGAACCCGCCTATCATGGGTTGAAATTCCACGAAACCTTTGGGCCATTGGCGTTCACGTTCCATGGCATTGCCATCGGTCTGCGTGATTTGGGCATGACCATGAACCCACAAGCGGCGCATTACACATTGATGGGTATTGAAACCCTTTCACTGCGCATGCAGCGCCATGTTGAAAATGCCACCAAAATCGCCAGCTGGTTAGAAGGCCACAAAGCGGTGGATTATGTGACCTACGCGGGCCTGCCCTCCTCTCCTTATAACGATCGTGTATCACGCATTTGTCCCAAAGGCGCGGGTGGTTTGTTCACAGTTGCCTTGAAAGGTGGCTATGAATCTTGCGTCAAATTCGTCGACAGCCTTGAAATTTTCAGCCATGTCGCAAACTTGGGCGACGCGCGGTCTTTGGTGATCCATTCGGCGTCCACCACCCACCGTCAGTTGACCACAGAACAACAGGTCGCCGCCGGTGCAGGTCCAAACGTGGTGCGCATTTCCATCGGCATCGAAGACGCCGAAGATTTGATGCGCGATCTAGACCAAGCGTTAACTGCGGCGATGTAAGCCGGTATAAGGCCTGCCCGTCTTTTTGACGGGCAGGAGCGTTATTGGATATCAAAGGTAATTTGAATTTCCTCTGTTATCGTAAGTTTTCCCGCAGCAATCGGTGATGGCGCGTCCATTGCGACCTCTTGAAACGCGGTTTTGACATATTGGGTTGATTGGATCCGTGGCGCGGAAATTTCCCGAATTGACCCCAACGTGACCTCGGCCGATTTAGCCATGTCGTTCGCTGTCTCAATCGCTTGTCGAATTGCCAGATGCCGCGCATGTTTTATATAGTTCTCAGGATCAGATACGCAAAACGACAACGATCCGATCCGCCCCACCCCAAGCATCGTCAGATCATCCAACGCAGGTCCTAACCGTGAAGTATCGGCCAATGACATGCTAATACTCGTTTCGGCCTCATAGCCCATGAAAACGCTTTCATCTTTATCACGGTCATAGCGTGTCCATGGTTGGATGCTTAGATTTTGGGTTTGAACATCCGTATCGCGGGATACAAATCTTTGCATCACGTCAATGACGCGTGACGCTTGATCTTTCATGTCCTGCATCGCTTTGGACGCTTCATCGTTACGGGCAAAAACGCCCACGCGAATGACAACTTGGTCTGGATCCACCACGACCGATCCTTTGCCCAAAACGGACATTTCACCGGCACTTGCCGCCGCCGAGATAAGCAACATACAAATAAAAAGTATTTGTCTTTTCAATATTCTACCTCCTGAAACGAACCTAACAAAGTATCGCAGATTTCATTTGATCCACCTAGGGCAGATTTCCGCCATCAGCGGTGTTTCGCTTTTACTTGGGTACAGATTGATATAAGATGCGCGATCAGAAGACCCAGTGAGACGATATGGCAGACGCGACAAAACCAATTCCTACTATTTCGCTGAACCTATCTTTTGATGGGATCGCCTTGATGCGTCGTGAAAATACGACGTGGATCGAAACGGATCGTGCCACATTGGTATCTGACTCGTTGGACGCCGATATTGCGGCGCTGCGCGAGGCGGCGCAAACCTTGGCAAAAGGTGATGCAAAGGTTCAACTTTTCATCCCGACCGAACAAATCAAATTTGTGACGTTCCAGAATGATCCTAATTGGGATCGCATTGAATTATTGGAAAACATCATCCGTCAATTAGAGGGTTCAACCCCCTATGAATTGAACGAATTGCGGTATGATTTCAAAACAAAAGACGATACCGTCTATGTCGCAGCGACAGCCATTGAAACGCTGAAAGAAGCCGAAGATTTTGTGAAATCTTATGGCTTCATCCCATTGGGGGTTGCTGCGCACCCTGACGCTGATGTGTTTCCCGATTACCCTTATTTCGGCTTGGCGGCGGATCCGGTCGGGCTTATGACACCCGTCACCCGCCTGACCCAAAACGCCACTACCCCCGTTGACAAAAAAACCGCACCGGCGAATTTTTCGACCAAACGTTTTGACGAACGCAACGATCCTGCGCCCACAGTGGATGACACGCAATCGACCTTGATCGCCGCGACCCCAGTTGATATCGACCAAGCGGCAGGATCATTATCGACAACAGATACCGACGAACCAAGCCCCGTCGCATTGTTTTTTAGCCGGCGAAAAGCTGCGATCGATAAATCCCCCCCGAAAGCGCCGATTGTGGCCTTGCCAAAGCATCGCGCCCCATCGGCCGATCTGCGCGATGACGCGCAACGGTTAACAATGTTTGGCAAACGGGTCGGACAATTGGGCCAAGATCGCGGTTTTGGTGCGCCTCGTGCGTTGATTGCGGCGGTGTTTTTATTCATCTGTGTTGCCGGCGGTGCGGTCGCCTATTTCCTGTCAAAAAGCCCCGAGGCGGATACCGAGATGACCCAGGTCATCCCGCCTGAATCGACCATCCCCGATGCACCCGTTGAATTAAGCTTGCCGCCAAATGATCCGTCGGTGCCGACCGATCCAGCCCAAGATTTAGACAACGTCGAATTGGCTTTGGAACCCGAGACGCCCGAAGACATAAACACAGGTGTCGTGTACACCCCGCAAGAATTGCAACGCATTTATGCCGCGACGGGAATTTGGCCATCCGACCCAGTTGCCCCGCATATTGATGACCCCTTGCCTTTGGGCAATATATATTTGGCCTCTATCGATCCATCTGTGGCCATCCAAGACGCGATTGCGCTTTATGCGCAACCCAGTTCGGTCAATGACCGATACACGCCCCACACCTTTCCGCCTGCGCCATCTGGCACGATATTTGAACTAGATCCGCAAGGATTGGTGAAAGCCGTGCCAGAAGGCGCGTTATCGCCAGAAGGGCACATGGTGTATCTGGGCAAACCTGCCCGCGTTCCACCAGCGTTCCCCGAAAAGCAAAAGGCGGACGACCCGGTGATTGAAACAATTAAATCGCTTTTGGCATCTAGCGGCACGCCGTTGATCGATATCAAACCGCGCGCACGCCCCGACACCAATACCGCCGACATTCAAGCCCAAGCCAATAATGACGCGCTAAAGCTTTTGCGCCCGCGCCCAATGCCGGCTGCGTTGGAAGACTTGGCCATCGACACCACATCCACACAAACGGATGACGTTGCAAATTGGGAAACCGGCTTGGACGAAGTCCTAAAACCCAAGGCGCGCCCCAAAAATTTGGATACAACGTCGAAAACCAAATCGGCATCCGTTCAACCCGATCCACAAACGACAACATCCAAAGCCCCCAACATCCCAACCAACGCAAAGGTCAGCAAAGAAGCAACGATTAAAAATGCGCTTAAGCTGAACCAGATCAATTTGTTGGGTGTTTATGGCACAGGATCCAAAAAACGGGCCTTGGTTCGGTTTTCCAATGGCCGTCGTCAAATGGTCAGTGTTGGCGATAAATTAGACGGTGGCAAAGTGGCCGCGATTGGCGACACGGAATTGCGGTATATCAAAGGCGGCCGAGACGTTATTTTAAAACTTCCAAAGGGTTAAAACCCAAACTTTCGGCCAATTCAGCGCTTGTTATTTTTGGGATT
>JAYPUL010000010.1:0-15853 GCA_038134005.1 Paracoccaceae bacterium
CGCAATGCGGGTGTGGCGAAATTGGTAGACGCACCAGATTTAGGTTCTGGCGCCTTTGGCGTGGGGGTTCAAGTCCCTCCACCCGCACCACTAAACAAAAATCAAAACAAATCAGTGCTTTATGCATTTTCTACATTCGGTTCGTAGACCGCCATGGTCAGTGTTATTTTCCGAGTCTCAGAAAAAGTCTCAGAAATTTGTTTATGCTCTGTTCTCCAGAAGCATAGCTTCACGTGCTGCAATAGCCCGTTTAGCGTTCGCCATTTGGCGCACACTCTTAGTGTAATGCTGTACCGTAGCCATGCATTGACCCGTTACCGCACCGATAGTTTCATCATCCATACCCGCCAATGCTAAATCGCGCGCGGCTGAATAACGAAGACAGTGAATATCAAATTCCTCAGCACCAATTTGCTTTCGGATTTTTTGCACTGCCTGATGCGCACCACGATATGACCACTTCCCGCGTCCATAGCGGTTGGTGATGATATACTCGTTCACTCGCTTCGTGTTTGACAACAGGGTTACCAGTGAATCCCGTAGGGGAATCCATAATGGTTTAACTGTCTTGTTCTGAACCAGTTCGACACCAACAGTTCCATCTATCGGACGTATGTCGGTCCACTTCATGTCTAAGACATCCTGAATACGCTGACCTGTTGCCAGTAACATTTCAAACAGCAGCAGTTCGCGGCCTGTGGCCATATCTTTGAACTGATTGATTTTGTCATATGGCCAAGGTCTGCGTGGTGGGTTCTTGCTTTTAGTAAGTTCCACACCTTGTGCAGGATTATAGTTAATCCAACCCAAGCGTATCGCTTCCTTAAACAGGATACGAGATACAACGACACAATAGTTTGAGAAATGATGTCGCTCTTTATTACCTTCCTGCATCATAATTACAGAAGGTGTATCCCAATCGCTAACTAGTATCTGACCAAACTTAGTTTTGAGATATTTCAGAACTTCGTCATAACCCTGCGCCGTGCTTGGTGCTAGGTCGATATACTTTGAACTTTTGACGTAGTGGTCAATGAGGTGTGCCATGTCACGCTTACGTGTTGGTTTCATCAACCGCTGTTTTTTGCCAGTCAAAAGCAGTGCATATTCCATCATGAACTCAGGGTCATCATGGTCTTGGCACTCAAATTTGACAGCAGGTTCGCCTTGTCGCTGAAAGTATAAAACGCCTAATCGCTTGCGATAGACGTATTTGGGAAGACCTTCCCGTTTATGCTTTTTTTGCTTTGGCAAATTCAGCCTCCATTAGTTTGTGCAAAGAGTTTGCTGGTTCAGAATCGTCCTTGAACGTTAAAGATATTTCTTGTCCTTTGATTTTGACGTTAACATCGGTGCGCCCCGTTTGCTCAAATAGAGCCATCGCTTGTAACGCTCGTTGTTCAACGCTGATTTTTGCCATTAAAGTACCTCTCGCTGTTGTGATGCGTACTGTCCGTGGTTCTCAAGAGCTGTGGCAGCAGCATCTAGGTTTCTAGGCATCACATGAGCGTATGCAGCAGTCTGACGAATGTCGCCATGGCCCATCCAATGCTGTGCAGTTATCAAGTCCACACCTTTCGCCAGTAGGCGGGTGCAGCACGTGTGCCGCATGGCATGTATTACAAACTGCGTGTCGTCACTCAGACCAAGTGCATCACGCATTTTAGCCCAAGTGTTTTCAAAGCTACGCAATGACAAATGTCCGAAGACAGTCGATTGTGTGGCCCCACGTTCAAGGCGTAACTGACGAAGCACAGCCTTGATACGTCCTGTCATGGACACCGAACGTGACTTGCCAGTCTTCGTGCGGTTGCCCCAAAATGTTATGCGGTTGGACTGAAAGTCGATGTCAGACCATTCAAGTTTGAATGCTTCGGCCTTACGACAACTTAAGTCCATGAATATTAGGTAAAGTGCAACCAATTAAATTGATAATCAAGAAACATAATATTCAACAGTTTCGAATTGGCGTTTCTAACCGAAAATATGTGTGCAGGTAAAAAAGATGCACAGCTATTATTAACCGAGCAATAGGCTGCGCCGCAAGTTAAGAACATCAATGCTATAGTGTTGCATAAGGTGTGCCAATCGCGGAATTGGGGTTGAGGTGAACCTTTGGGTTAGGGTCGAGGCACCGTTGGGAGAAGTGCATGGGCCCACCTCAGGTGTACCATAGGTGACCTGTGTGACAACTGTGTGACGATGAAAACGGCAGATATGTATATTTTGACTGCTTTATTTCCAGCGGACGTAGTCTAATTCGTTATATTCTACATCCTCGTCACCCGTCGAAAACTCAACCCGAATTTTATCCTCGTAAAGTTCCAGTGCTTTTACAGTGTGGCCCTGTTGTTTGAGCGTTGCGACCAATTTAGTGGCTTGATTGATGATACCTGCTTTTGGCATGAGGTGTTCCTTTGAGTTACGAAAACGGTAGGTTGAATCTATTGATTATATGTAGGTGTTCTGTAGGGTGGTGGAATGCTTGATGACCTATTTCGTAAATATTGGATATTTGGTTTTTTAACTATACCGTTTGCGGTCGACGCGATCGTCGATTGGTACTTTGAATTGGCCAATCCGTTTTTCCATGAGGATAATTATTGGTGGGAAGATATAATATACCACTGGTTTTTAGGGTCAGGTATTTTCACCTTTGTCGGAGGTGTCGTAAGCACGCCTTATTTAATTTGGATTGTTTACGTTTACTTGAAGCAAAAAAACGGTAGGTAAAATACAGACAGCTAAACCGCGCCGATGTAACCCAAAATCAGGGTAAAATGGCGCGTGTTAAATGCACAAGTTAACCACATCCCATTGTAATCAAAGGATAATTGCAGGTCATCTTGGAGTTTCTCTGGATTTGCCCTTGGTTTTCGGGCCGTTTCGGTCGGGGCGGCAGGGGGGGGAAGTTTGCGAACGGTACTTTGCGTACACCCCCTCGCAGTTTTTCTTCAAATTTTTTTTCAGTGTCTGTTTGTAAGGGACGACATAGAGGGATTCGTGGGTATAAATAAATGTCATCTGTGAAAACCAAAGGTACACCTGATGACTATCCTTATGTCCCTCGCAAATTTCTTGACAATTTTACGTGAAGAGAACAAATGTAGAACATTCCGACATTGTCAATTTATTGAAACCAGCGTGGCTTATGCCTTTGGGGGGCAACCTATGTATATTTCCAACGGTCCACTTAAGGCCGAACCTGATGAAATCACTTTGTTAGCTCATGAAATAATCAATTTGGTTTTGCCTAAGTTGGAAATGGGTGAGCAGTTGACGCTGGAACAAATGAACTGGGTCGTGGAGTTGGCCGAATTGCAACTTGAAGAGGCTTATGGTGAAACGGAAACTATCTGATTACCTAGACGACAAGTTACTAATAGTCTGCCCTGAGTGTGAGCATGAGTTAATCGCAGATGTCCGTCAGTTCGTCCTTAATGCAACCAGTACAGCCAGCTTAGGTCAGCTTCAGAAGTCATTAAGGTGCAGTAAGTGCAAACACAAAGGACCTCAAATAGACATTTGGACGAAATAAACGTCTATTCCCTCTTAGGGGGGGTCCCTAAGTATCAAATGGCGTTGGGCAAATTTCGGTTCATTTAAAAAAATAGTAAGTTGGCATAAAGTATGCTAATCTTAAGACACAGGACGGCGGCCTCTGCTGAACCGACAATTCAGAAGGTGTTAGTGTATCATCGAGTGGTCCAAGCATACCGCCGTTCGAACTTTTGTAACCATCTAGGTCTATAGTTGTACATTTAGTTACCTGTAGGTTGACCTATAAGTAAGACGTTGTACGTTGTCTTATTTAATTAATCTTTTAGGTTACCTATAGGTAGGCTTCGCCTATCTCCCATAGTGCAACCAATCATTTTTGTCTTTATTTATAAACACCTACGCACGACTAAACTTATTACAGTCTTATTACGAAACTTTAACTAGGTTTGGTCGTAAACCAATGGTTAACTATAGGTATTCATAATATGCTCGTACTTTTTCCCTTGGGGAAGGGTCTTCCGTATTTAGGCGTCGGAAGGCCCTTTTTCTTTAGTCTCAGTGTAGAACTTTAACTTGATCTGCATTTGGACCTGTGGTTTCCTGAAGGTACTCATAGCTGTACTGTACAGCTTCGCAAAACGAGGGTCTTCTGAGTCCCAAGCAGAAGACCCTTTTTATTTCACCACCTGTAAGACTTCTGCGTATCCTTGAGATTATGCCCAGACATTACCGCAAAGCCTAGCTGATGCTGTCTATGCATACGGGCTAATTCATCCTGTAATGCTTCCTCACGGCGTACAGCCATACGTTTCTCTACGTCCTGTGCCATCGCTTCAGTCCAATATTGAACAGCCATTGCTAGGGCGTCCAAGCGGTCGTCATTGACCAATGCGCCTCTGTCCCGCGTAATTCGGGTCAATTGATAAAATAATTGATAACGCAAAGCCGATTCAGGTGGCAGGTGCTGACAGCTTTCGTAGTCCTGCTTAATGACCTTCTTGTCCACCACAAGCCTATGCTGGTTCATCACAGGTTCCAGAACGTCGATTATTCGCAGTTCCTTCTGCTTGTTGTGTCGAACTTCAGAAAGAGTGCAGGGGTAAATCCTGTTGAGGATTGGGGTGAACAGTTGGTTAAACATGCCGTCACCGAAGTTGGACTCGACGATTATCTCGTTCACACCTTCCTCTTTGGCGATACGGGCAAGCTGTTCTAAGGCTTCCTCAGAGTACCCGCCAGCAATCCCGCCGCATCTACGGACGAACTGGTAGCCGTTGAGCATTTTGACGACTGCATAACCAGTCTCATCAACACCTCTACCAGAGGGGTCAATGCTCATCACAGAGCCTGTGTATTCAACAAAATCATCTGCCATAAACATGGGTCTGTGGTAGTGGTCACCCGTAAATCCCACGTTGGGCAAATCTTGGATGATATACTGGTCATCAGATGACCATGAGAGCCGCTCAGGAGCCTCGTGAGTGGGGCAATCCATCACGATGAGGTTCACCTACCTTAAGAGGGTATCTAAGCGCGTCAGAGAGCCTTGTATCGAGCATGAACTGAAGGGCAAATCCGCTGCGTCCATAGGATGCTTCACGCTCTAGTAAGTTAAACTCAGAGAAACGTTTAGGGTCAGTTGGTTGTCCAACTAAGTTAATGTCGTTTTGTAGCCTACTTGCAACGTATTTAGCCAGCTGCCCGCCGTATCCAATACGAGTATCTTCATCGGGGTAACGGGCTGGCCAGATATGCGTTTTGTAGCCACGTTCAGGTAGCTTATTGTAGAGGCTTTCTTGGTTCTGTGGCGTGCCCAAATAGATAATACGTCCATCAGGTTTTAAGATAGCGTCAAACTCTTTGACTGCCTCCGACAAACGGTCCCTCATACCCTGTGTCATGCTGTTGTTTGGAACTTCGATGTCATCAGCGATGATATAATCCGCACGTGAACCTGCAAGCTGGCCAGTAATTCCGACGCTTTTTACAGAAGGTGCATGGCTTGCGGCTGCTGGACCAACGTCAAAGCTAATCTTGGACTGCCGTTGGTCTTCTTTGGGGCGCAAGTGCGACAGTATCGGCATCTCGTTAATGAGCCGCAGGGTGAACGTCGTGAAGTCATCTGCACGTGTCTTTGAGGCTGACACTACGAGAATGTTTAGCTGTGGGTTCATGTACAACAACCAGACCACATAGGCTGACGTAATCCAGCTTTTGCCAACACCACGGAAGGCTTCAACAATCATACGTTTGTCGCCATGCTGAATGCGGTGAGCAATGTCGCATTGAACGGGCGTCGGGTCGGGGAGGTTTAGATGCTTCCAGACGATGTAAAGAAACTTGCGGAAATCTGAAAGCGGGTTAGGCTGTGTCATATGAGAACTTTATTAAAATTGTTTGTGTATGGCGTTCTGATTGCAATGGTCGTTGTAGTCATCTCGCTGGCTTTGCTGGTATTCAGTGACGACAGTTGTCCATCAGGTACTGAGGAAAGCGACGACTGCGTTCTTCCTACTAATTGAGTTTCATCTCCGACAGGTCTGTATCGTCATCATTAAAGTCAGGTAGAGCCTTCACCAGTTCACTCAAGGGTGAGTTATCGACAGGTAGGGCATCAATGCCGGTGTCTTTCAGGAACTGACGGGCGACGTTTTGGTCCGCTGATTTAGCTTCAGGGTCCTGCACTCGTGACAGGAGGTTTTCTGCTAGGGTTCGATGTAGCAGTTCCATTAATTTTTGGTTGTCCATGAGCTGGTCCTAATTTTTTACTTGTAAGTGGAGATTTATCTGCTAGCGTTTCGACCACAAATAGATCGGCGTTAGTCCGACAGGGAGAGAAGATAGGGACAAAGCTGTTGCAGTTTTGTCTCTATTTTTTTGTTCAATCTTAATGCAATCGTTTAATTGTTGCTTTGGACGTTTCGAAAAACTATCAGGACGATATTACTTCTTGTTCAGATTTACTCTGAACCTCCCTGTTGGACTACGGCCTCGCTTATGCGGGGCTTTTTTTTACCTTTGGGGAACATTAACTTTCCCTTAGGTAAACTTAATGGTCAGATTGGTTAGTTTTTGCTAATGTTACTGCACACTGTTTTAAAGAACAGTTCTCCTGAGAGGTTTTCAATTAAACTTCTGACTCCCATCCCCGCTTCATGCGGGGTTCTTTTTTCTTAAAGCTGTAAACATCGCTAATAACCCACGACCCATTTCAGATGGGCTAGGGGCCAACCATCCAAGCACGAGGGCTATTAAAACCATGGCGGTCTCATTTGGCAGTCAAAAATAGTAACCAGAAAGATGTGAGGTCTCAAAAATAAAAGTAATAAAAACAATAATTTGAATGAGATTTAGGTTCTGGCGCCTATGGCGTGGGGGTTCAAGTCCCTCCACCCGCACCAATTAATCCTGATAAGTTACTGATATTCCTTCAAGTTTAATCTTTGGATGCTACTATTATGTCACACATTCAGTACACAATTTGTCGTTCTGGCACGTATTACTATAATAGACGTGTGCCCAAGCACGCAGTCCACATTTATGGTTCACATATCAGGCAAGTTTTATCGGAATCTCCTCAGGAAGCAGCTGAGTATGCACAACGTCTAGGTTATGTCTTAGAGAGTTCTTGGAGAGATAGTGAAAGGGTCCAAGCAGTTGATATTGATACTATCATTAAAAGCTTTAAACCTAGGTCTACCTTGTTGTCAGAGATGGCGGAAGAATATTTAGCCCTCAGAGAAATAGCTCAAAGACCCCCAAGGACAGCCTTAGCTACCTTTATCTCTTAAGCAGGTGATAGAGATGTAAAAACTTACACAAGAGAAGATGCAAAGCTTTTTGTGCATCACCTACATCTAAATGGCAACAAGACAGCTACAATAAGAAGAATTAACAGTCTCAGTGCAATCCTGAATTATGCTTATGCTGAATTGGATCTAGATAAA
Source organism: Paracoccaceae bacterium (assembly GCA_038134005.1). Lineage (GTDB taxonomy): Bacteria > Pseudomonadota > Alphaproteobacteria > Rhodobacterales > Rhodobacteraceae > CAJXSD01. The sequence continues at coordinate 7,449 of JAYPUL010000010.1, forward strand.
CGTAATCCTTTCACAAGGCTGATGATCAAGAATGAGGGAGATGATGTTTCCAAGAGGGGTACATTCACTGCTGACCAACTAAGGATCGGTTATGAAGATGCCTTGGCGTCAGGCAGTCAGATTAAACTACTGATGCCTTTGCTGGGCGAAACAGGCTGTAGACTGGCTGAGATCGTTGGATTGGAACTACAAGACATCGACATGAAGCAGGAGCTTATTCATATCAGACCTAACTCCATCAGACGGTTAAAGACAAAGAATAGTGAGAGGACTTTACCTCTAGTTGGTTATGCTAAGACTGCAATGGAGCAAGCACTGAAGAACAGTGATGAGAAGTATCTATTCACAAGATATGTGAGGGCAGGGAAGTGCAAAGCTGATCATGTCTCTGCTGCCCTATCTAAATGGCTTAAGAAAGACTTTGATGGTCTTACAGCACATTGCCTCAGACATACCTTCAGGGATCGTCTGAGGGCTGTTGAGTGTCCACTAGAGTTGATTGACCAAATAGGAGGTTGGAGTTCAGTGCAAACAATTGGCTCTCACTATGGCAATGGATACGACATCAGGTCAATTCGTGAGTTCTTAAGTAGAGTATTGATCGATTAATAAGAAACTCTTGAATATAAAGATCCAAGATTGTTATCTCTAGAACATTCACACGGTAAAAGGGTTGACTAGATCGTTATGAAGCAACTTATTTTCATACTTCTTGTTGTAAGTGCTCATGAGCTTTGGGCTGGGTCTTTAGAAAGAGATAGGCTGTTATCAACTAGAAAATGTGTTGGTTGTGATTTGAGCGATGATAACCTAAAAGGTGTCAATCTAAATGGTGTCAATTTATCCTATGCAGATTTGACAGGAGCACAACTTCAAGGCGCAGATCTATCACATGCTTCATTACTTGGTGCTAAGCTAAATTTTGCGCAGTTGAATGAAACTGTGTTCTTTAGAACCACTCTTTCGGAAGCTGACTTAGTAGGAGCTAACCTCAATGGTAGATTTATCTCAATCTTGGTTCAACAAAGCTAATCTGAACTCAGCAGACTTAAGAAATACAATTCTCGATGGTTCAGACTTCAATGGCGCTAATCTATATGGAGCACGTATGTTGGGAGCTCGAATATGTAATACTATTTTAAGTGATGGAAGTGTTCATTATGATGGGTGCTGAATTAAATATACTTATTTTCAAAGAGATTAATAAACTTCAGTTTGATTGAGTAATTTAGTGCTAAATTAAGTACGCAGGAGGTTTCACTTGGCGAATAAAAAAAGAGTCGAAGGGATACTTAGTTTAGCATTAATGTTTGGTCCAATCCTAATTGTTCCTTTGGTATCGCCAGAAGTCTGGGGACCTGCGATTGGCTATTACTATTTAATTCCAATTGCTCCCTTGCTAGTTTTTGGACCTGTAGGATTATTGTTATTGATTATTTTATCGATGGCTCAATGGATAGTAGTTATTTACCTAACAATTCAAAACTGGGTCACGTCTGAATTAGAGATCGACACAATTGAAGAATTTAAAAATAATGCTGCTAAGTATGAAAGGTATCTGGGTCTAATTATAGTTGGTTACATAGCATCGTATTTTTATTATTTAATCATCGCATGGTATAGTGGCCTAGACATCCTTAGCCCCAAAGAGGCTCTAGATGTTGCGTTGCAGTTCATCCAACCTGATGGGTCTGACTATTAATTATAATATTCTTAATGGGTCGGTTTTGATAGTACTAACATCAATTACTTAATAATCTAGCCTCTGTATTTCATGTAATCGTATAGACATAAAATTATTATAAGTATTTGATTTTTATGTAAATGCTCTTGAAATGGTGTGGCCTAATTACCATATATCTGGTATGAAAATTCGTCTATTCAATGATGCCATCAAAAGAAGGCGTAACACTTACAAAGAGTGTCAATACCTCTCAGATTGGCAGGTACACTCAGCTCATCTGGCTGCAGGTGCAATCAGCTCTTTGGCTTTTGGTTTTGAAAAAGGTCCCGTCTATCTTCCAATGCCTACAGGTTTTGGCAAAACTACAGGGGCAATTTGGGGTATCGTTGAGTTCGTAAAAGAGTACCCCGATAAAAAGATTTGCTTTCTGACCCCATATCAAGATTCCGTGGAGAAAGTGTATGAACAGCTCATTGAATACTTGGGTAAAGAAGTTGTTGGTTACTATCATTCCAATGGATTAATGGACAAAAGCTCAGAACTGCGGAAGCAGGTGCTCGTCATAACACATTCATTTGTTGAATATAACCATGGTAAATTAGATGATCGTGATCTGTTTGTGGTTGATGAGGCGCTCTATGCTACGGGTGAAGCACAGCTTAAATTTGAGCACTTCAGTAAGATACGTTCATGGTCTATGCGTAATGGCGTGATGGTAGATGAATTTCATAAACTATTTGATATTGCATTAGATTTAGATCGTGAACTTAGAAATACTGATAAAAATTACATTGCAGTTCCCAATGATCTAGATTTTCGATGGGCTAAGCGAATATCAAATGATTTAAAATATGCATTGAGCTGCATCTAAATCACAAGGATCTGTAGGATCAGTTGCTTGACAGTCTATGCCAATTTGTTTTGCGAACTTGATGTGACCTGTAAGTTCGGGTCTTCTTGACCATACCTTTTGACCATTAAGCATCTCAGTTGAGACTTCACATAAGTTCTGCGTTGTACATTCATTGGGATCATCTTTGCATTCAGCTGCACTTAATGAAATCGGTGCAACTAAAGCCGTTAGAAGTGAGAAAATCAGCAAAATACTTTTCATAAAGAAAAGATATCAGAGTTATTTTAAATATCAATCTAACTAACCAATCGTTGAGTGTAACAAGAATTTGTGTTTTGAAACTTGAAAGATATCGTTTAGCAATGATTTTTTCGTAATGTTATCAATTGCTCTCTTTCTGTTGTTGCGATCATTAAGGCAGAGCAACTTTGAAGGCGGTGAAGAATTTCATTGTAGTAGGCAAAAGAAGGCTAGAGAATGCAACTATCTAAAATATTAACTTTAGTTCAGAAGTTAGTGAAGTGGGCTACCACAGCCTTATTGTTGATATTGGCTGTATATTTCTTCCTGTTGATCTTGGATGCTTTCAAATAAGTCAGGAATAGATATCTTTGATGCGTTAAATTCAAACACATTGATTAACGACAAAGTTTTCAGAAACCTCTCTGGCAGAGGTTGAATATATACATGGCAGGAGGGTGTGGTGGCCTCAACTCATCAGTTGAGCTCAATCGCCTCCATTGCAGCTTCACTGTCGTAATTAAATATGGTCACTCCTGGGAAGCCACTGGATTTGAAAGTAAAGGTTTGCTGCATCTGCTTGAGTAATGACGAAGCAAACTGTTCGAAGTTTTGCATGTCACTGTTGTTTTCAAATTTACAGACAACTGAGATACTTGCGCACTTCCCAATAGTTATACTCAACGAATTAATGTTAAACTTCTCGATTTTATCACCCATTTCCATTGATAGGTGATTTGCTGCTATTTTGGCTTGGTCTAAGTTCGTGAACTTATATTCGAATATACGTGCAAACATTTATAGTTCTCCCAATAGATCATCGAGGAACTGAGGTTTATCTTTGGAGCTTACAATATTCTTCTTCATGACTTTTGGTTGTAGTTTCATCTGCCTTAAAATGTCTTTCCCTTTTGAGCTGAGCTCAGAATTTTCGGTCAAACCCATTTCATCTAGACTTTTCATCTCTTCAGATGGAATTGATTTACCTGAACACACCGACAAGAAATTATTAAATAGAGACAGATTATTATCAGAACTTATTGAAGTAAAAGTTCTAAGGGCACTCTGTACAGCATCCACTGTTGTCTCTCGTTGATTGGTCTGGATGTCAATTTGGTGTGCAATACGTTGTGCAATACCCTTGATGAGTTGTATTTGCTCTTCATTTAATGCAGCTGGTTTTTTATTCAGAAGGCAAAAAGTACCCAATGCATAGTTATCTTTGTTGATTACTGGAAAACCTGCATAACCAAGCCAACCTTCTCCTGAGAGTACTTTGGGATGTGTCTTCCAACGTTCATGCTTCCTCATATCTGGGATTAACGTAGGCTCAGAACTTAGCAGAACATACGAGCAAACGTTAAATTCAGTACGTTCACTCTTACCATCACCACCTTCGTTGAGAACTTCTGTGCTGGAAATATTACATTGGAAGGTCTCATCGAATAAACTGAACGACACATAGTCAAAATTAGTGAGAGCCTTAGCCAGTTCACAAAAAACAGAAAAGTTTTCTGACTGGTCACTATCGATGATACCAGTTCTTTTGACTGCAGCCACTCGTCTTTCTTCGTTCTTAGGTCTAGGTGCTAGTTGTATTGACATAGTTTTACCTCCAAGCAAAGTAGAGCATGTTTGTTTTATTCTGTCCACAAATTCAGTGGATAGGAACCTGTCACAAAGTCAGATCCTAAATTCTGGCAGAGGCTAAATATACACATCGCAGTAGGGGTAGGTGGCCCATGCACCCCCCATTAAAGTTTGGTACACATCTGGGACACATTTGGTACACATTGTCACACATCTGAGGGTTTCTAAGTTCTGACAACTCAGTTGACAGGCAGAAGATAACGTGTGAATCTTCACGCACGAATTGATGTAAGTATCTGATATTAATGAGGTATGCAAACTTGGCGTCATGCAAATATGGCCAGTTGTATGTGGGGGTTCTTCAGCTTTGCTGAACTGGAAAGTCCCTCCACCCGCACCAATTAATCCATAAATTTTATATTTAAAGCAGTGACTTGCATATTTCTCGGCTTTTATATCGTCCCTTCTTTAGACCTATTTTGCGGGCACTTTTTTCCCTTATAGTTTAATCACGCACGTCCGCACTCGGCCGTGAACTTTACTGCTAAGAATTGGAAAATACGCACCTTGCTTATTTAATAAAAGGGGGCGTGTGTGGCGCGCGCCAGCTAAATTTTGACGTTTAAGGCCACGTTGCACAATCTGCGTGCGTCTGCGACACAGATAGGTACTTGGGACGAAATTATTTCTATGAAGGGATGACTTTCAAAGAAAGACCTATTACCTCAATATTAGCTTGTAATTTTATCAATAGTGAAGGTTTGCAATGTGTATGTGCGGACTAATCCGATGGGTATCATATTTCTGTGTCGGGTTTTATTTAACATCCCGGATCGCCATGGCAGATAATTTAATCATCTCGGGGAAGTGGAATTTTTTCGCCGACACTGTGATGGGGGGCGTTTCAGAAGGTAACGCGGGTTATGTAAACAGCGATGCTGGAAAAGCTTTACGTTTAATTGGTCGCGTTTCCACAGCGAACAATGGTGGTTTCATTCAAGTGCGCACGGATGTTGCATCACAGATTGCAAAGGGAAAAACGGGTATAGTCTTAAAGGCGAAAGGTAACGGAGAGCAATATTTTCTACATTTAAGGAATTCCTCTACGTTGCTGCCTTGGCAATATTACCAAGCTGGCTTTCAAGCTGGCCAAACTTGGCGTGAGATTAGGATTCCGTTCACAGATTTCAAAAAATCATCGGCTTTTATGAGTACTGCGATAAATACAGATACGATTAAATCCATAGGAATAGTTGCCTTTGGTAAAGACTATTCCGCCGATATAAGCGTCGTAGATCTAGATTTTTATTAAAATAAATTGGGCCTTTCAGAAGGGATATAGAGGGAAGGAATTATCACTGAAAGGCCCAAACATCATGTCGTAGCCAACAACTAAGGATGTAGGCGCATTTAACGGGATGATTGCGAAGAAATCTAATTAAGACTTTGTAATTGATTGTTAATGTTGAAAAAACGCGCCTTTGAATTTTGTTCAAATTTAAAGGCCAATTGCATTTTTCGGCGTGACGAGTACCGGTTGGGTTAACGAAGCAAACCCATGTTGTGTGGTAATAACCGCGTTAAACCATGTTAACGAAAGATCTACGAAGCAACACGCGGCGGAGCGAATTGCGGTCAGCGCATCACCTTAGTCATTTGGTTTCACACCGTTAAAAACCCAAGAACACTTAGTTAAACAGGCTAGGTAAAAAGAGGTGAAAGTGCCCTGTCGCGACAACATGACAATATAGGCAGAAATGCGTCTTTCGACAAATGACTATGATATTAAAGTTTCTGACAAAATCACCACAAAGATAAAGAAAATCATCATGTATGTAGCGAATTTAAAGTTAAGTTTGCCTTTTAAGCTCCGCGCACGACGGTTAAAAGGCAGCACATGATATGCTGCGTAGGTATTCATTTGCCTGCCTCGTTTTTATTTTTTTATTCGTACAGATTAGCAAAAATTACCCAAAAATATATGATGATGTAAAATAACGATAAAAAGTGTGACTAAAAAATGACATCGTTTGGTCTTTTGCAAAACTAATAGGTTTTCGAAAAAATAGCCACAATCATAAAAATTTGTATTTTAGTTTCATTTTGCTTTTGAAATGAAGCAGCCATTAGTGTTTGCATCATCTTTCAATAGAAAGTTAGATAGAAAAACCGATCATGTCCAAGATATGTCTCGTTTTCGATTTTTGGGGAAAAAGCATCCGTGTTTGGTTGCATCACATCAATATCGGCGGTGACAACGTGCCAGCGTTGGATGATTTCTATCGGTCCGTGATGCTATTAGGTGACGATGATCCACGCAATTTGCCTCCTATAAATGATGACAAAAATTTAGTGGGCGACGTGAGTTTTGTTACAGATGGGACGATACAACTTCATTTAACGCCAAGAGACATAACAAACTCATTTAGGTCAGGCCATGTTGTTAATCCATTGGTCACGGGGCACGTCGCTTATCGCACAGACGATATTCAAGCATTCAAGAAACATTTGGAACAGCAAAACATTCCTTATTCTGATTGGGGTTCTGACGCTGTCAAAGGATGGCATCAAATCTTTTTCTATGATCTGATCGGGACTGTTATTGAGGTTCATCAGTTAATTGAATGATGTATTTTCTTTAGATCTTGTTGCCCGTCACACAAAACGCCGCGATCATTAAAAAAGATTAAATTGAAACGCATTCCGGCCATGATATTGTGTTGTTATGCGTCTTTTTTGGATAACACTTATTTATTTGTGCATGGCTTTGCCGTTAAAGGCAGACCCAAAATCGGACGTGCAAAGTGTTATTTCCCAACAATTGGAAAACTTCAAACAAGACGACTTTGTTTCTGCTTTTGAGTTTGCCAGCAAAAATATCAAGTCAATTTTCCGTACCCCAGAAAATTTTGGTCGCATGGTGCGTCGTGGCTATCCCATGGTTTGGCGCCCTAAGTCGGTCACATTTTTATCGTTTGAAAAGCTTGGGGAAGGATATATCCAAGACATAGAAGTGGTCGACCAAGACAATGTGGTGCACTATCTGCGATATTATTTGATTGATACGGGTCTTGGGTGGCGCATTAATGGTGTCGAACTACTTAAAGGAAATCCTCTTGCGGTTTGATTTTATTGAAGTAATTTCAAGGCCTAGTCGTGATTTGCACGATCAAATAATATTGATGTAAAGGTAGCGATATGCAAATGAAATCCGTGACTGCGCTTTTAACATATGCAGGAACCTTCCCATTTATAATATGCGTGATCTTGTTGCATTATGGTGTTGAGGCACTACCTCTTTTGGGTCGCGTTGATTTGATACTTTCAACCTATGCTTTGGTCATATTGTCATTCATGGCGGGTGTACATTGGGGGCAACATCTGGGCCAAAACGATTTGTGGTCGCGTCTTTTGCCGTTCATGAGCAATGCAATTACGTTGGCTGGATGGTTCGGTTTTCTACTTCTCAAGTCAGGCGAATTTGCAATTCTTTGTTCAATTGGGTTTGCTGCGCTTTTGTGGATTGACCTTCGTCTTTGGCAAAGCGGATATTTAAGTCTTAAATACATTACTCTTCGTCGCAATGTGACGGTGTTCGTGATTGGATCGTTGATAATCAGCGTGTTTGTTGTTTAATTCCGCTTTCCAACATTTCTTCCTCGTTAATTAATCGTAACTTGATTTCTGATCTCATTGACGTGTTGATAAAAGTATCAATATGAAAGTTATTAAGGTGCGAAAATCAATAGTTATTTTTTTGACCGCGACCTGCTTTGCCGCGCCCGTGATGGCTCTTCAGGCCCAGGCAATCCCAAAGAATGGTTCTTGCCAAAGCGGCTACAGCACCAGTGGCAGTTATTGCAAACCTGGGCGGGATGCACGGTTTGCGGTTCCAAAGGTTGGATCATGCCCAAGTGGTTACAGTACAAGCGGAGATGCATGCTTGGCGAACAACAAAAATGCGCGTTTCGCAGTGCCAAAGTATGGTTCTTGTCCCAGCGGTTTTAGCACAAGTGGCGCATATTGTTTGCAGAACTA
>JAYPUL010000010.1:15953-71417 GCA_038134005.1 Paracoccaceae bacterium
ATGGTTCTTGTCCCAGCGGTTTTAGCACAAGTGGCGCATATTGTTTGCAGAACTAGATTACATATATGCCAGCAAAATAAATTGATCATGCCTCATTTTGGCGTGATCAAGTTTGAAAAATGTTATGGGGATAAACAATGGGTCATATAAAATATTTGCTGAGTTGTTCAGTGATATACTTAACGATTTCATCAGCTAATGCCGAAAGTTTTTTTTCTGATGTTCAAACAAGTGGGATAATCGAAGTCTATCAAGAAGCAAATGGTCATTGTCGGGGCGGTCCGGGAAATTCCGAAGCTACTTGAGCTTGGTGCAGTGTCCAAGATTTTATTTACCTCACCCTACGATATGAACGCGATTATTGTTACGGTAAGACGACAGACAAAGGCGAATATGAAGCCTTTTGGCACCGATGCACAACCAACAGCATCAGGGATTAATGGTCTCCAACGTTTTATTTAATGCACGCGCTTATTTCAAAGTTCAAACGCTAAATCATTTAATTCAAAAATTCCCATTTTAAATTTTTCCATCAGCAATCAGCTTTTTTAAGTCAGAATTTCCACCAATTAGTTTCTGGTCAATGAATATCATTGGAAAGGTCGGCCAACCTGTCCACATTTTTAGAGCAAGCCGTTTTCGCCACGCTGACGTATAGCTACCATATTCGATGTATTTGAAATCCACGCCCGCCTTTTTAAGATTTTTTCGCGCTTGCCAAACTGCATCATTCCAACGCATGCCAACGACAACAACTCTGTTTTCCTTGACAGCTGCAGAAACGTCATCAACCACGTCGCTATAATAGCTTTGTACTTGATCGGCGATCGTCGAATGTATGTCATTATATCCTAAAATTTTACGCATAATTTGTCCCGTTTGTGTTTTATGAGAAGAGCGCAGAGATGTGTTTTTTCCCGACGTGCTAATGCATCCACTCATGTATCTAAGTTGCGGATTTCTTGAATCAAGCTATCGTTTATATTGTCCACCCTGATACCGCAAATTATCTCAGTGATATTTCTTTCCTATTTCAGAAATAATTAGAAATACAAAAGTAAGGTATCTGTTTAAGGTGCTCAGTTACGGGCTAACCTTGATAATAGTTTTACCTTGGTTTTGACCCTGTAGCATTCCAATAAACGTATTGGGTGCGTTTTCGATCCTCTGCGTGATGTCCTCTTTGTACGCGATTTTGCCTGCATCCAATAACGGTGACACCTCGTGTAAAAACGTTCCGAATTGATCCCAGTGATCGGAAATAATAAAGCCGTTCACCGAGAGCCTATTCACCAAGATGTTGCGCCATATCGACGGCGCCGTCAGCGATGACGTGTCTGCGTCAGCCCCCAATCGGCCAGCGTTGTACCAGCTGATCATACCACATACAGGGATGCGTCCGTGAACGTTCATTAAGGGGACAACCGCCTCTAGAACCATACCCGCAACATTTTCAAAATAGATGTCCACTCCTTCAGGTGCGCGGTCTGAAATGGCAGACCTTAGATCGCGAACGGTGGCAAATGAGCGGTGGTTCAAACAATGGTCAAACCCCAATTCATTGATTGCAATTGCACATTTTTCGGCCGACCCTGCGATGCCGATCACGTTTAGCCCGCGTAATTTGGCCAATTGCCCGACCATCGAACCAACGGGGCCAGTGGCCGCGGCAACGACCAATGTTTCACCCGCTTTCGGACGACCATGGGTCATCAAGCCAAACCAACCCGTAAATCCGGGCATCCCCAAAACACCCAATGCGCGGTCAAGGTGTTCGCGTGGCATATCCAGCTTTCTAACAAGTTTTGCATTCAACACCGCATGCGTTGCCCAACCTGTCATTCCAAAAACAAAATCCCCGGTTTTGAAATGATCTGACGCGCTTTCGATCACTTGCGCAACGCCGCCGGCTTCCATCCGCGCACCCAACGCCACAGGCGCGGCATAGGATTTTGCATCATCCATCCGACCGCGCATATAAGGGTCCAATGAAAAGCTCAGCACTTGTACCAAAATTTCACCTGACTTCAGCGCTGGGTTATTCCAATCAACAAGGGAAAAATCATCCAGCGTCGGCGCTCCGTTTGGTCTATTTTTTAAAATAATCTCTTTCATCTTTCACGTCTTTCGCATTTTGGATGTTCAGTTAATTTTTGCTGTTGCTGCTGGTATTGGGGACGCCAAATTCCTTATGGCAGATCACGGCGAGTTTTTTGATACCCTCTTTGATGCTGGCATGGGTCGGATGACCAAAACAGATCCGCATTTTATTTTTATTTGCATGTTTATCAACGGCCCAATGCGGGCCAGGGTTGATTTCAATTCCTTCGGCCATGGCTAGGGCCAACAACCTTTCTGTGTCGACATGATCAGCCAGCGTAACCCAAAGATAGATACCGCCAACGGGTTTGGTATAGGTCGCGGCAGAGCCAAAGTATTCGTCCAAGGCGTCACACAAAAGTTTTGCCTTGGCTTCGAGCATGGGCAGCAGATTTTTCACATGGGCATCGAAATTGTTTGGCAAGAATTTAGCCAATAACATCTGTTCTAACGCACCGCTTCCTGCATCCGTTTTGAGAGGCAAGATATGCCCCATTAACGGCCATTTGGCGACAAGATACCCAACCCTTAACGCAGGGGCGATGGTTTTTGAAAACGTTCCACAATACACCACGCGGCCGTCGGTATCCAAGGCATGTATCGCCGGCGGCCGTTCGCCAGAAAAGACCAAATCCGCATAACAATCATCCTCGAAAATAGGGACGTCAAATTCACGCGCCAACATTAAAATCGCGTGCCGCCGTTCAAGCGGCATGATACTTCCCGTTGGGTTTTGTACGGTTGGGATCGTAAATATATATTTCGGCTTTCGCCCGGATTGATGTAAGGTGGTCAAAGATTCGCGCAAGGCCATTGGACACATGCCATCATCATCGGTTTTGATCCCGATATATTCAACGCCAAGGGCATCCAGTTTGGTCAGCGTTCCGGCATAATTTTCGGCCTCAATCAACACGACATCGCCTGCGTTTAAAAGTGCTTTGTTCACCAAATCCATTGCTTGCAAAGATCCTGTGGTCAAAAGAATTTCATCCGCGGTGACGATCATGCCGGCGCGGTCACGCAAGATAGATGCAATCTCTTCACGCAAGGGGCGATAGCCTTGCATACCACTATCCATGCCGTATTTGGCCAAATGATAACCTTCATCCTTTAACAGGTCGACCAGTGCATCAGATAAAGCGCCAATTGGAACCGTTGGTTCATCAATATTGCCACCAACAAAGTGGTGTTTAGGTAGGCCGTTATAAGGTTTTGCACACGTCTGTGCCGTATTGGAAAGGATGTTTTCGAAATTATACATTCTGGCGCTCGCTCTTGGAGGAGGGTATCGTCGGTGCGTGACGGACTTGGCAACGTTGCCACGATGTCATATCACACCGCAATGATTTACATGGTCCCGCAGAAATGCAACCGTAGAGTGGAGAAATTCGATAATGTTTTCCTGGTTTGAAAATCGGGTTTCCCCCTATCCCAACACGGATATAACAACACCACCTTCGACATTTTGGGGATTTATGACGCATTATTCGCGTGGCGTTTTTGCGTGGCTGGTCGCAGTTTGTATTGGCGCTAGCGCGATTGCCATTTTCGAAGTCATGATTTTTAGCTGGGTTGGCGAATTGGTTGACGTTTTATCGAAAAGTTCCAAGGAAACGTTTTTCGCAGGCCATGGCACGAATTTGATTGCCAAAGGTCTTGCGCTTGTTGTCGCTCTCCCAATCTTGAACGCGCTTACGTCATTGGTGTTGCATCAATCGTTGATGGGTAATTTTCCGCAACGTGTACGTTGGATGGTTTATCGCTATTTGTTGCGGCAATCGATTGGGTATTTCAACGATGAATTCGCAGGTCGAATTGCCCAACGTTTGATGCAAACAGCTTTGGCAGTGCGTGAAGTTGCATTAAAGATTATGGATGTTGGAAGTTACGTCACGGTTTATTTTATCGGAGCGCTGATGTTGGCGGCAACGCTTGATTGGCGGCTTGCGATCCCGTTTGCGACGTGGGCTTGTCTTTACGCGATTATGTTGTGGCAAATTGTGCCACGTTTGGCGCGCGTCGCGGCGGCACAAGCAGATGCGCGGAGCATGATGACCGGACGGGTTGTTGACAGTTTCACCAACATTTCGACCGTTAAGCTGTTTTCACATGCTGACCGCGAAGAGCGTTGGATGCATTCGGGCATGGATCGTTTTTTATCAACAGTGCATCACCAAATGCGTTTATCAACGACGCAAGACATCATCCTAAACTTGATCAATGTCTGGCTTGTCGCGTCGACCTGTGCGTTGGGGTTATGGTTGTGGATCAATGACCATGTCAATGTCGGTGCGATCGCGATTGCCGTGCCTCTGTCCATTCGGCTGAATAACATGGCGCATTGGATCATGTGGGAATTCGCGGCCTTGTTCGAAAACGTGGGCACAGTGCGCGATGGGATTTCGAGTATCTCGCTTTCGCGTGCCATTGTCGATGCACCTAACGCAGCCCCTTTGAAGGTAACAGGGGCAAAGGTTGAATTCGAAAACGTGAACTTTAGATATGATGCACATAACGGAGCGCAACAAATTTCGGTATTGGATGATCTATCTCTCACCTTGCGGCCTGGTGAAAAAATAGGTCTTATCGGGCGATCAGGGGCGGGTAAATCGACGCTGGTGAACCTTTTGTTGCGATTTTATGATGTACAATCAGGGATCATCAAAATTGACGGCCAGGATATTCATGGCGTCACCCAAGAAAGCCTGCGATCGGCAATCGGGGTGGTCACGCAGGACAATTCTTTGTTGCATCGCTCGGTGCGTGACAACATTACATATGGTCGCCCCGATGCGTCACAAGAAGAAATCGACACCGCCTTGCGTATTGCCGAAGCTGATATGTTCGTTCATGACTTAGTCGACAGCTATGGTCGCAAGGGATTGGATGCACATGTCGGTGAACGCGGCGTCAAATTGTCGGGTGGCCAAAGGCAGCGCATCGCGATTGCGCGCGTTGCCCTAAAAAACGCGCCGATTTTGGTTCTGGATGAGGCAACAAGTGCATTAGATTCAGAGGTTGAAGCAGCTATTCAATCTCGTATTTCTGCATTGATGGAGGGCAAGACGGTTATCGCAATTGCGCATCGCTTGTCTACGATTGCCGCAATGGATCGCCTGATTGTCTTAGATAAGGGCAAGATTATTGAACAGGGGACACATTCGGATTTGCTAAACCGCGATGGGTTATACGCAGCGTTATGGCGACGCCAATCTGGTGGTTTTTTGTCACCTGATGATTAATCTTGTTTGGTTTCCATACCGGTTGCAGTTTTGAACGTAATGGCATCGGGCCGCCCGCGGGCGGCCACACATCCCAGCGGATCCAAGAAGCTGGGAAATTACAATAACAACACTGCTTATTTGGCGCTAGTTTGAGAATAACACATGGTTTTGGAACGTTGATTAGGTTTCTAATTGTTAAGTTACACATCTTTAAGTGTTAATCTTGGAACCGTTCTGATAGCTTTTTTGTTATTGACGTCGCGTCGCATTGAAGTTGCGCGCCTTATATGATGGCGACGTCACTTTTTCGCGTCGCACATGGGCGGTATGATGGTAAAAATTACAACGGTTTTTTTGGTATTTTTCATGCGGACCTGCGCATTGCTTGCGCAAACGGTTCCAATGCCGTCATTCGATTTTGATAATATCGATGGTGGGACGCACTCAACCGATGCTTGGCGTGGCAAGCCGATATTGTTCGTCAATACGGCATCGATGTGCGCCTTCACGCCTCAGTATGAACAATTACAGGCGCTTTATGATCGTTACAATGAACAGGGGCTCATTGTATTGGCCATTCCATCTGATGATTTTAATCAAGAAATGGAAACCTCTGCCGAGGTAAAAGATTTTTGCACCGTGAATTATTACATCACCTTGCCTATGACAACAATTTCCAAGGTCCGGCGTGGAAAGGTTCATCCATTTTATGCTTGGATGAAGCGCGAATATGATTGGGTGCCGGGTTGGAATTTTAGTAAGGTTTTGATTGGGGTAAATGGCGCTGTTCTGGGAACGTGGGGGCCCACGGTAAAACCAGATAATGCCAAGATCGTAAAACTTATCGAAACTGAACTAACACAATAAACGGAATTATTTTGTATAATTTATGGGACCACGGCGGAAAGCTTAGTGAACAATACTAATAAAATACTCGTACTTGGATCCGCTCCAAATGCGCTTGAAATTCATAAAAATGACCTGAGCGTCTATGACGAAATCATTGTCATTAATAATGCGTGGCGTGTGTTAACGAATTGGACCGAACTTATCTACCCATATGATTTTCCTGATGAGAGAAAGCCGCCAGAATTAGGCAAAGGGCAACGTTTTGTGACTGAATTAGATTTTGTTGATGTTCAAAATCACTTTGGTGGCTTTGTCTATGCGGGTGCGACCATGGCATTTACCGCGCTTTATTGGGCGCTGGGAAAACATAGGCCGCGACATATTGATATACTTGGTTGTGACATGGTTTATGATGATCAATCAAAAACTCATTTTTATGGAAACGGTGCCGCTGACCCACTTAGGGCGGATGTAACGCTTAGAAACTTGGATGCGAAATCTGCTCGGTTTTTATGTTTATCATGGATGAATAAGTGTGTGGTTAAAAACTTGTCCAATGCACAGTCGCGTTTGGTTTTTCCCAGATCCAGCGAAACCATTCATAGCGTCGACATGGATAATCGGTCGATTCAATCGCGGATCAACGCCATTCTAAAGCGAGAGCAAGATTTGGGATACTTTTTTGAAAGCGGCCGATATTGGGAAAGTGAAATCACATTCGATGTCGATCAATTGGATGACCTTGATGCTGATTGGCTGGCCTGCGCCGATGATATTTTGGCCCTTATGCTGGCAAATTAGCGTGTGGTTTTCCTTGATATAAGACGTCACATTGCCCAGCTAATTCAAGGTCAAGCTGATGCAAGTCTTTGATTTTATGGCTCCACCACTCTAATGATACGGCCCCCCATTCGGTGATAATCGTTGGGTGGTGACCATGTCGCTCTGCAAGCGCGGCAACAGCGTTTGTAAATACCATAGCGTCAGCAAAATTTTTGAAACGGTATGATTGTTTGATTTTCCGAATGTCCTGATCGTGTTGTAGGGTCCAGCCAGTATTGGCGGACAGAAACGTATTTAACGCGGTTTCATCGACCTTTGGCGCTTCAAATTCACATGCTGCGCAGGTCTCTTGGGGTGGGGTCTTGGCTGCCATTGACGTGGTCTTTCTATGTTATTGGTTATCCATTGATGGACATCAAAGCGTATCTCTTGTGCCTATTAGCTGTTCAATGGCTAACGCGATATGGCGTTGTTGTATATTATATGCACCTTCCGCGACACGGGCGCGATGCGCGTTAATCATAACATCCGCTGTGCGAAAGCCTTCGGGAACGGTGAACGTATAATGCGCCAATTCGATCAATAGGCCAAGTGGGTCACGAAAATAGATCGAATTCATAAAACCACGGTCCTTGGGACCAATATAGGCTTGGCCGCGCGCCTTAAATCTTTCTTCGATCTGTTCGAATGTGGATTGGCTTACCTCGAATGCAATGTGATGAACGGCACCTATGTCTTGGGGAACGCGCTTTGTTTTTGGCATTCTCGTTTCATTTGTGAAAATAGTAATAAGACGTCCATCGCCGGGATCAAAATATAAATGAGATTCCTCTGGATTGTCCAAATTGGGTTGTTCAAAGACAAATGGCATTCCAAGCAATCCTTGCCAAAAATCTATGGACGTTTGTCTATTCGCCCCGACAAGCGTGATGTGGTGTACGGCTTGGGTCGGGATTACATGTCCTAAGCTGGTTTGTGCCATCAGTTTGTCCTTTCGCACAGTTTTACACATGCCACACAGTAAAATCATAGGCAAAGACGTCGCGCGTGGCCATATTTGTTTTCAGACATCTATGTCTGGCCAAGTGACATTTTTGATGGGTGTGCAAAAAGGGCGCGCCAAAAATCGGGCGACGACAATGTGTGACTAAAACCCGCTTAAGTGAGTAGGGGTTAATTCCTAAATTCGTGCTTTGATATGGCAGCCTCTGTTATGCCTTTTTTAGGTAAGATGGATATTGCATTGATCCAGTGCATCAACGCGCGACGAACGGTTCCAAAGCGTCAGATCGCCTATGCATTCCTTGAAGGCTATATATTGTGAGGGCCACTTTGCTCAGCTCTTCAAGCTTTGTTAAAATCTCATATATCTGTCTGCGCGCGACTGATCACTCGTATCGAGCTGAGTCCTTAGGTGTGTTGGGGATAGGTCGACACAAGCCATACACACGGCCGCAAGACCGATTTATTGATATCACATTATCGTCATATGATTATCGATTAAACAAACCCTGCGAATAAGTCCTTTCGATTTCAAGCGAAGAACAGCTTTCAGAATAAGCTTGTCTTCTTTATTTTTGTCAAACTTATCGTTGCTAAGAACTATTAGGTTGTTGCGATCGGCATAGCGTATGATCAAAGGATCGGCCGTATATCCCTTTTTGGAGACGGTTAGATTGTATCGATCCCGACCTAAAACACGGCAAATAGCGGTGGGCACGGTTTCGTTTGGTAGCATTAAATTATTTTCCCGCAATGTGCGCGCAATCGTATAATCGAAAAACAAATGTGTATGCAGACCGTCTTGTTCCAGTTCGTTGATAAAGCTGGCAAATCGGTCCAAATCCCAATCAACAAGTCCCAAAAGGTTGTTTGAATCGACGACAAAGGTAAAGGGGTGATCGCCCACATCCTCTTTGGTCGGGGCAAGCCCGCGGCGAATATTTAAAAACCCGAAAATCATCAAAGACGCGGTTAATGCATAAATGACCAAAGTGATAATGCTGTCTGCGTCAGTCACATATAAAAACAAGACCGCAAATGTCAAAGACACCCAAATCCAGATGCCACGAAATGTCAAACCGCCCAAGATAGCCAGCAGGCTAATAATGATTGGTAGCTGGGTATAATCAAAATCAGGCAATCAGATGTCACTCTAAACAGTGGGGTTAGGTCAAACCTATTCAGAATGACAAGGAAAATCAATAAATCTGCGTGTGCGCATCAGGTACGTGTACTGTAAGCCCACGCGCGACATTTGTAAAATGATCGCCAATGTGATCCGATCCTGTTTGAGGCGTAACGGCTACGTCATAGACATTTAGGTCTGCATTCCAAACCAACATAGATTCCGACGCGTAATATTGTCCAATCTTCATCAATTCCTGTTTATTGCGCGCCCATTCGGAAAATGGTGCCAGCGGCGCGAGTAGGGACCGAAATAAGTCAAAAATCTTTGGCGACACATATCTAATTTTGGGAGTTTTTCCAAAAGCTTCAAAAATCAAGTTGGCTTGGTCAACGGGGGTAATCGCAGGATGAGGTCCGCCGATTGGCAAAATTTTGTTGTGGCGTTCTGGCAGCGTTACACAGTCGACAAGATATCCCGCCAAATCACGTTCTGAAATCGGTGTGCAGGCCGTTTGCATGCCATCACCGAAACATAAAAATGATTTTCCATCTCGAATACGCGCAATTTGGCCAGATAACGATTTGAAATAGGCTGTTGGCCGCACAATCGAATAGGGCTGGCCGCTTTCGCAAAGTATGTTTTCAAACCTGAGCTTTTCGAATTGAAACGCCAAACGTGGTTTTTGGACACAAATAGCCGATAACAAGATAAAGCGCGTGCCGACGTGGGGCCGCATCAGTTTTAAGAGGCCGGCGTTCATTTCATAATCGACCAAGTATGCATCTTTAGGTGTCCCTGTACGGCTTGCCAGACAGGAAATAAGTGCATCTGCGTGGGGCAATTGAATGTTCCATCCAGTGATCGCAGAAAACTTTGACTGGATTACCGATAAATTTGGGTGTTCCGGGAATGCGGCCGATTTTTCAGATCGGACCAGAGCGTGTACCACATATCCTCTTGCCAAAGCGGCAGCAACGACCGCACGACCGATATAGCCTGTTGCGCCAGCGACTATGACAGATTTCTGCGTCATTATGTCCTCTCTCTTGGGGTGTTGACAATATGGGGTGCACTTGAAATGGTCCCCTTGTGATGTTGGGGAGACGACGTTACGACGAAAACTGAAATGAACGCGCGCTATACGGCCGCGATGAATGACCTGAATGCCCAAAAGTTGAAACAATCTGGCCAAGCCTACGCGGCGGGGGCGTCAATCCTTGTGTTCCGCGACAGTTCGTTTTTCCATAAAGCTGCGTTTGCTGCCAAATTCCTTTTGTTGGTGTTGGGTATTTTTGCGGCCTTTTACATGACAAAACAAATCTAAGACGCTGACATTTCACAACCGCGCCGAAATAGTGTTTCAAAATGGTCCTGCACATAGATTTGTAGCCATTTTGTATAATGGTTTGGTGCGGCTGTAATGCGGGTCTTTAAGGTGTGTGGATTAATCCAAGTATAATCCATCACCTCATTAGGATTAGGGACAATAACGGGACGCTTTTCGCAGACCGCGATAAAGCAATCGACAACTTCGTGTTCGATTAAATTATTTCCGACGTCGGCCCGATATTCGATTTGATCAATATAGTTTAGATCTAATCCCGTTAGGTTTAGCTCTTCTGCCACCCTGCGATGTGCGGCGGCATGGCTATCTTCGCCCCAGTTTGGATGGGTACAGCAGGTATTGGCCCATAGCCCCGGTGAATGGTATTTGTCCATCGCCCGCTGTTGCAGCAAAACATCGCCTTGTGAAAATGCAAAAACTGATATCGCCTTGTGCCTAAGGCCTTTTTTATGGGCTTCAAGCTTTTCGACGGGGCAGAGCACACCATCCACCCATGCTGGGATCAAAACCGTCATACGAACTCCTCTGGCACTAACCCTGTCAGGTGCGCCAAGTTTTTGAACGAGATGCGCAAATGCGCCATTGGCTTTGCGCGTGTTAGTTTTTTGTTCATATAGGCTTCGAACGTCATGGTTTGGACATCAATATCATGACAGAGGGATACAAACCGTTCCCGCCGTGAATCCGTTTTGTAATAGGCGTTCTGCATCGCGCCCAAAACCCGAAAGACGGTGCCATGCTGTTTGACAAACGCACGCCGCGCAGCGCGCAGATGCTTTGCTTGGCCCGTACGTAAGGTTTCAGCAACGGCCTTTGCAGCCATGCGCCCAGAACACATTGCATAATAAATGCCTTCGCCTGAACTTGGGGCAACAACGCCTGCGGCATCGCCCGCCAGAACGACGTCTTTGTCATTATCCCATTTCTTCAATGGTTTAAGGGGTATTGGCGCGCCTTCTTTACGGATGGTTTCACAGGTGGAAAGCCCAGATGTTTCGCGCAACGCTGTGGTTGCTTTTTTCAAATCGAAACCATCAACACCTGTGCCCATGCCAACTGAAACAGTATCGCCATGCGGGAAAACCCAGCCATAGAAATCGGGTGATACGCTGCCGTCATAGATCACATCGCATCTGTGCCCTTGGTATGCTGGTGCATCTTTGGGGGCGCGAATGATTTCGTGATATGCGATTACATATGGTATTTTTTCGGCACCTTTGATTTCAGATTTTCCAACTTTGCTGCGCGCACCATCAGCGCCGATAATCATTTTGGCGCATATGATATCTTTTTCACGGCTGTCATGATTGAAATATGTGACTTCGGGGTTGCCGTTTGGGCGTGCGATGGTTTCAAAGGTCCCACGAAAAAGGGTGACACCATTTGCTTCGGCGCGTTTGCGTAAGAAATTATCGAAAATATCGCGATCGACCATTCCAACAAATCCATTTTCAATTGGAATGTCCACGCTGCGCTTTTTGGGGGAAACCATGCGGGCGGTATCGATTTTTGCACACAAAAGGTTGTCGGGTATGTCAAAATCTTGAATTAAAACAGGTGGGATTGCGCCGCCACAGGCCTTGATTTTGCCGGGGCGATCTAAGAGCGCGACCGAATAGCCCAATTTTGCCAAGTCTTCTGCAGCGGTTGCACCGCAGGGGCCGCCACCAATAACAAGAACGTCATACATTTTTCAAATCTCCTGCGGATGCGCGGTATGTCTTTGGTCTTGTGATGGTAAGGATTGAGGTTTCGGCAAGCACCGCGGACCAGATGAACAAGGCTGCTTCAAACGTAAAAACAATCCCATAGGCGCTAGCTGTTGAAAATTGTGCTGCGCGCAGCACGTCGACCAAAAGCGTCCCAATCAATCCGCCAAAACCGGCGGCAATCGCTTGTGCTGCACCCCACAACCCCATCTGCGTGCCTTCGCGTGATGATGGGCCACGTCCAGCAAGTTTCATCATCGATCCAATTGCCGAAACCGCGAACATACCGTTGAAAAAGCCTAACCCAAATACAGCTATTTCAAGTGGGATTCCGGTGGAAATCTGGCCCATCAACATAATCGCCATCAACATGGATGCAGATCCGATGCATCCCAATTTTACCCAGCCCCGAATTGTCCCAAGGTTAATCGCGGTGGCAAGAATGCCGACACACAACATGCCCACGAAAACACCGCCATTTTGAATGCCTGATAACGATGTTGTTTGGCTTGGCGTGTAGTTGAAAACCAGTGCGGCATAAGGCTCCAGAATAAGCTCTTGCATGAAATAAGCTGTCATGGACAAATATACGAAAACGGTGAACCGTTGTGTATCAGGATGGGCCCAAACTGTTCTAAGTTCTTGTAACAACGGAGCGCTTGGCTGCGGTTCTGGAATGATTTTGGCTAACCCACGTTCGACACGCCATGTTGCAAGAACGGTAAGCACCACCGTCAAAATAGTCAGACCCAGAACAACTTGGGTCAACCGACTTGGGCTATAGGGTTCAAGCAATTGTCCCACCACACCTGCGGTCACTGCAATGCCAAAAATCATCATTAGCCACGTAATCATTGCTGCAGCTGGCCGCCGGCGGGCGGCCGCGTGTTTTGCCAGCAATGCCAAGAGCGACGTTCCTGACGCGCCAACCCCGACACCAATAAGCGTATAGGCAAGGACTGAGGCAATCATTGATAACACTGGAACTGTTTCATAGATTATGATGCTATAGGTTGCCAAGTTCGCGCCCAATCCCAAGATGATCATTCCTAAAATAATCCATTTGGTGCGGTTGTTTTCAACGTCGGAAACTAGGCCCCATTTTGGTCGCGAGAGTTGAACAACGTAATGCAAACCGACCAAAAAACCTGGAACTGTGGCCGCCATCGAGAGTTCGACGACCATTAATCGGTTCAAAGTCGATGTCATCAGAACGACGACAGAGCCAAGGCACATTTGCACCAGCCCTAGTCGAAAGATAGAAAACCAACTTAGTTTCATAATCCGTCCTTTTATCTCTAAAAACCAGGTGCGCCGCGTAGTCCGAACGCACAAATCATCATGCCTGAAACGAACATCAATACGCCTGTTGCGTTATACCAAGGTGCATATTTTTCGGGGTCGATCAGCAATCTACGCATTGCCATGATTTGTCCAAAGATAAGTGCTGCGACCAGAACAGCGCTTATCGTTAAATCCCAGCGCAGCAGTAACAAAGCGACGATCACTTGTGGAATGGCCATCACCCAACACGCGATACGCGCCGCTTTGTCGGGGCCAAGTTGCACTGGCAATGATCGAATGCCTAAGGCAGTATCGCCTTTTAACGCTTTGAAATCATTTAATGTCATAATTCCATGTGCGCCAAGTGCATAGAGTGCTGCACAGGTGATAATCTTTGAATTAGGAAGACCCTGAACCATTACTGCCGCGCCTGTGAACCATGGGATTCCTTCGTAACATAGGCCTACCAATCCCGGGCCTAGCCAACCTGATCTCTTTAATCGAATGGGTTCGACGGAATAGGCCCATGCAGCGGCCACCGCAACAACAGTTGCGCAAAGCCCCCAGGTCCCTAATGTCCAACTTAATGCCAAAGCACCAGCAGACATCGCCAAGGCAATCCATAATCCCCATAATCCTGGCATGCGGCCGGATGGGATAGGGCGATGGGGTTCATTGATCAAATCAACATGGCGGTCACACCAATCATTTGCAGCTTGACTCATGCCGCAAACGATCGGACCGGCCAGCAAAAGACCCAAAATCAACAAATCAAGATTTTCCCAAATTGGGATGCCAGAGGATATCACACCACATACAAAAGCCCACATGGGTGGAAACCAAGTAATGGGTTTCAAAAGCTCAAGAGCAACCGAGGGTTTTGGGTAAAGAGGGGTGTGTTTAATTTTAATGACACTCATGTGTCATATATTATTGACATTTCAGATTCATGCAACAAAAACTTAACGCCCGCGTGACGGGCGCGGTTTTGATCGCTTGGTATTAAATGTGACCTGATTTTATTGGCGGTGGCGCGTTTTAGATATCAAATTTGCTAAGTTTCACGTAAAGGCTTTGGCGCGACAATCCCAACATTTCGGCCGCTGCGGCGCGATTGTTGTTTGTCATTTCCAACGCGGCTTCGATACAGATTTTTTCGATGACATCCGTGGTCTCGGAGACAATTTCTTTTAGGGTCGCGCGACCAACTAAATCTTTTGCAGAGGTTTCATCCTCTTGTGAATGGGCAAAGCCATTGGATTGATTTTCATCCAAATGAGATACTTCTCGAATGATGAAAGCAATCAGCGTGTTCTTTTCTGATTGGTTTTTTGAAACTGACGTTTCAACATTGATTTTGCTGCCGAAACTGCTTTTTAGGTGTGTCGCATATGTTTTGACTGAGCCAGATTTGGCCACATTTTCCAACATGATGGCAAGGTCAATTTGCCCTCGGCCTAAAAATTCTGATAGATTTTGACCGGTCACTTCTTTTTTGTGTCCCGCATTGACCAAATCTAAAAAGCGTTCGTTGACGTATTGTATGGCGCCCTTTGAATCGCTAAACACCATGGCGTCTGAGCTGTGATGAAAGGTTGAGACTAGATTGTTGATGAAATCACTATCGGCGGTCGGTCCGCCAGATGTTTCATGCAACTTACACATCAAAATCTTTTGACCAGCTGTTCGATAGATCTCTGAACTAATGCGGACATCTTGCGGCTCATCATGTGCCGTGATGTTTACATCCAAATGGTAATGGCCATACGCAGCCAGGGTCAGCTTTTCAATGAAATCACGACGCTCTGCTCGATTGGTGAGCGTGTTTTGCAGCGTTGTGGTCGCAAGTTCGCCCTCATCAATGCCAATTAAGTCCGTGAAGGCCGTGTTTGCATGTAAAATGGCACCAGTGTCCGCGTTCACAAAGGCGACTGGTTCGTTAATGCTATTCAACAAGAGTCGAAAATGCGCACCGTATTCGCGCTTTTCCTCGATGCTGCGTTCAACGGCGATCTGTGCTTGGATTAGGCGCTGTTGGTTTTCGGACAAAGTCCTAAGATCACGCCCAAGCAGAAGAATTTTGTTATGTCTCCCTAGGCAGTGAATGTTGTAGCGCACAGGGAATTTCCACTGAGCGTTATCTTCATGGTTAAGCTCTAGTCCATAAAAAATGGTTTCGCCGTCTCGCATACGCTCCAGCGCTTTTTTTAATTTGGGCCTGCTTTCAATCGTCAAAAATTGGTTCAGGTCACGGCCTTCCCAATGACTAAGGTTGCCGTATAACTTTTCCGATGCGTTCAAGAGAATGGAATGAATTTGCGCCTTTGAATCAATCAGCAAGGCAATGTCAGACGACGTGGCAAGGATTCCCCCTAAATATTCGGGTTCGATCATAGGGACAGCGCCAAATTCCCACGTGAGGTCTGAACTGGTCTTCATGAATTATACCTTTCCAAAGCCGTGCGCGACGACACGCGAATGACATTATTTTCAATTTCATCAATGACTAAGTCAAGATTGTTAGTCACTAGATTGAATTCTGAGGAAACAGGCTCGGACACACCAAAAGCGAGAATTGACCCGCCGAGAAACATCTTTGGACTGTTTTTATGGATTTGTCTAATTTTATTTACACATTGAGCGGATAATTGCGCGATCCGCTCTGAGCCCGCAGAAAACAAAAGCGCATCATATGAATTGTTCGACATAAGGTGCGAAATCTCATTCAAAGTAGAATTTATCAATATCTTTAACGAATACCCTTTGCGTCGCATTTGATCACCAAGGACCAACGCGCCTAGGGTGTGCTGTTCATCCTCAAGCGCGGTAATTAAAAGGCATTTGCCTAGCTGGTTTCGCACATCAACTTTGCGATTGCCGGTTATCGTTTTAAGTAACATTTGCAGATGTGCGGTGCCGATTGATACTTCTGAAAAACTAAGAGTATCTGACACCCATCTATCGCCATGGCTGCATGCGACGCGCGGGATGCAATGGTCAACAATTATATCTTCGGCCACGCCACGACCTGATAGGGTTTGTAACGCATAAATTGTGTCGAAACTTGCTTTCAGCGAATACGCTTCAAGCCATTCAGTCGCTTCGTTCAACCGAAGGCTTGTGTCATAACTTAAGTGAGAACGCGCAGTCGTTATTGCGTCCTTTGCAAGCCTGTTTATATGGTCTTGCTGCCAATTATGTGGAGCTTTTGATTTACTTTTATCGTCCATTTATGCCCCCAGTCATAGCGAAAAATGGCGACGTTTATACTCTAAAACAATACCAAAATTACTATGTGTCTTCAAGAGTGTCTCAGGTCGGCTGCATTCTGTCAAATTCATTAAGTCGCTATTTTTCATTTAGCTTTGCCTCCGATCCTTGTTTGCTTGGTCTTGTTTATGTGTGTTGTTTGTTGGATGTATATCTTTATTTACATATGTCGGCCAAATATGTAAGTTTTTATTGACATAATTAATTCATCAGCAATACTAAAATCATTACAAGCGTTGGGAGTTTAACGCCCATGCAACCGCATGAAACCAAGAGTGAATTGGCAAAGCCACTTTATTCGCCTGATGAACGCAAGCGTCGGGATGAAACAATTTGGACCGTCGTCCAAGGGGTGCTGGCGCCGTTGCAGTTTGTTGTTTTTTTGGCTTCGTTGTACCTTGTCATAAGATACCTGGTGACAGGTGTGGGTTATGATTTAGCGACCGTCTCTATCGTTATTAAGACCTGTGTTTTACTTACAATTATGGTGACCGGCGCGATCTGGGAAAAAGTTGTCTTTGGCCAATATTTGCTTGCCCCTGCGTTTTTTTGGGAAGATGTTTTCAGCTTTTTGGTGATCGCTTTGCATCTTGCTTATGTGGCGGCGCTTTTGACGAATACGCTTTCAGAGCAATCGCTTATGTTATTGGCGTTGATTGCCTATGTGGCATATTTAATCAACGCGGCCCAGTTCATTCTAAAGCTGAGATCTGCACGGCTTCAGTCCAACGTTGGAGAAAGCTATGCCTAATGATCTAAGCCAGATTGGTTGTGCCAATACCCCAGTTCTAAAGCAACGCGGCCAGCACGAAGTCTTTTGTGGTCTGACGTCAATTATCTGGTTGCATCGCAAAATGCATGATGCGTTTTTCTTGGTTGTCGGATCGCGCACATGTGCCCACCTTTTGCAAAGCGCAGCCGGTGTAATGATCTTTGCCGAGCCCCGTTTTGCGACCGCTATCCTTGAGGAAACAGATCTTGCAGGAATGGCGGATGCGCACGCGGAATTGGAGCGCACGGTTGCGGAACTACTGTCAAGGCGGCCTGACATCAAGCGTTTGTTCCTGGTTGGGTCCTGTCCGTCGGAAGTCATCAAAATTGACCTTGCAACGATGGCAAAAAAACTTTCGGAAAAATATGAAAACCGGGTAAATGTCGTCAATTTTTCGGGTTCCGGCATCGAAACGACCTTTACCCAAGGTGAAGACACCTGTCTTGAAGCGGTGATTCGCGACCTGCCACAGACCGATCAGACCCAGCTTGCCGTCCTTGGCGCTTTGCCTGATGTCGTCCAAGACCAAATGCTGCGGCTTTTGTCTGACATGGGGCTTGAGAATGTATTGGTCCTACCGCAGGCGCGTGCCGATATGCCCGCCGGCGTTGGCCCCAATACACATTTTATTTGCGCCCAGCCATTCTTGGGTGCGGCACATGATGAAATGGTTCGTCGTGGCGCTAAACCAATCGCGGCGGCGTTCCCATTTGGTGCGCAAGGCACTACGGCGTGGCTTTCTGCTATCGCTCAACGGTTTAAGGTCAAAGAGTCCGTTTTTGGCGCCGCAATCGCTGCACCGAAAGCGCGTGCAGAACACGCGATTGCAGCGGTTGCAAAAACATTAGCGGGCCGGTCGATTTTCTTTTTCCCCGATAGCCAACTTGAAATTCCGTTGGCGCGCTTTCTGTCCCAAGAATGTGGCATGCGCCTAACCGAAGTGGGCGCGCCCTATATTCACCGTGCTTTGGTTGGTTCTGACTTAGAAGCTTTGCCAACAGATATCATTCTGTCCGAAGGGCAAGATGTCGATAAACAGCTTGACCGCGTTTTGGATTGTAATCCCGATCTGACAGTTTGCGGTTTAGGTCTTGCTAATCCGCTAGAGGCGCAGGGCCTTCGCACGAAATGGGCGATCGAATTGGTCTTTAGCCCCATACATTTTTACGAACAAGCCGCTGATTTAGCGGGCTTGTTTGCGCGTCCTTTGTTGCGGTCTGATCTGTTAAAAGTGGGGAACGTGGCATGAAACTGTCGATCTGGACATACGAAGGCCCACCCCATGTTGGCGCAATTCGCGTGGCCACAGGTATGCAAAAGGTTCACCTTGTTTTGCACGCACCGCAGGGCGACACCTATGCGGATTTGTTGTTTACAATGATCGAACGCCGCAATCATCGTCCTCCAGTGACCTATACAACGTTTCAGGCGCGAGATTTGGGATCTGACACAGCAAGTTTGTTTAAATCCGCCTGTCTCGAGGCATATGAACGGTTTAAACCTGACCTATTGCTGGTGGGCGCGTCCTGTACCGCGGAATTGATCCAGGATGATCCTGGTGGCCTGGCCGAGGCACTTGGCCTGCCTGTTCCAGTCGTGGCTTTGGAATTGCCCAGCTATCAACGCAAAGAAAACTTTGGTGCGGATGAAGCTTTTTTCCAGATCGTCAAACATGTTGCAAAACCTGTTGAACGCTCTGAAAATATCACCTGTAACTTGATTGGTCCAACTGCCCTTGGGTTTCGGCATCGTGATGACATTCTTGAATTGACCAAGGTGTTGGATGATTTGGGGGTCGACGTAAACGTTTGTGCGCCAATGGGTGCGACGCCCGCTGATATTGCCGATCTCGGACGGGCGCATTTCAATGTCTTGATGTATCCGGAAACGGGTGAATTGGCCTGTCGTTATTTGGAACGTGCCTTGGGCCAACCCTATACAAAAACGATCCCAATCGGGGTCGGTGCGACGGCTGATTTTATAGCCGAAGTCGGTCAAATTATTGGCCAGCCTGAATTGGCAACGACAATGCAATCGCGGTTGCCATGGTATTCGGCCTCGGTCGATAGCACGTATTTAACCGGTAAACGGGTGTTTATCTTTGGCGACGGCACCCACGCGATGACAGCGGCACGGATTGCACGTGACGAAATCGGGTTCGACGTTGTTGGGCTTGGATGTTTTAACCGTGAAATGGCCCGTCCTGTGCGCGCGATGGCCAAATCAATGGGGTTAGATGCGCTGATCAGCGACGATTACCTCGAGGTTGAACGCGCCATAGCCGACCTTGCGCCTGAACTCATCTTGGGCACACAGATGGAACGCCACATTGGCAAACGTCTTGGTATTCCTTGTGCGGTTATTTCTGCTCCGGTTCACGTCCAAGATTTCCCTGCGCGTTATTCACCGCAAATGGGACCTGAGGGCGCGAATGTGATTTTTGATACGTGGGTGCACCCCCTGGTCATGGGGCTTGAAGAACATCTGTTGACGATGTTCCGCGATGATTTTGAATTTTCCGATAGAGCAGGGCCCAGCCATCACGCGGCACATGCGCCCAAGCACACCTTGCCCGATGTGCATCCAGGGCAGGGTATGGGTGCTGACGTTATCTGGCTAAAGGATGCCGAGTCAGAGCTTCGAAAAATTCCATTCTTTGTGCGGGGCAAGGCGCGCCGCAACACCGAAAAATATGCCGTGGATCGCGGCGTCGTGGAAATTTCTATCGACACCTTATACGAGGCAAAGGCCCATTATGCGCGATAGCGGCCCTGATATCCAATCCTATCGCATCGCGATTGTGACGCTAGATGCGCATAACGCGCGGCCGTGTGAACGTGCGCAGGCCGCATTGGCGACCGATTTCCCGGGACTTGAGATAGAGATTTTCGCCGCCGCCCAATGGGGCGAAGATCCCGCATCGTTTGAACGTGCCAAAGCAGTGATCGAGACAGCCGACATAGTGATCGTGAATCTTTTGTTTCTTGAGGAACATGTAAAACCTTTGTTGCCGGTTTTAATGGCCCGGCGCGATCATTGTGATGCGATGGTTGGCATGATCTGTGACGCGGCGCTGGTGAAACAAACCCGAATGGGATCATTGGATATGGCCGCGCCCGAAAGCGGGACCATGGCGCTTTTGAAAAAGCTACGCGGGTCGTCGAAGCCATCGACCGAAACGGGTGAAAAGAAAATGCGCATGCTGCGCCGTTTGCCCAAGATTCTGAAATTTATTCCAGGCAAGGCCCAAGATTTGCGCGCATGGTTTTTGGTCATGCAATACTGGCTGGGCGGGAGCGACGAGAATATCGAAGCGATGTTGCGCTTCTTGCTATCAAGGTATTCACGTGTTCCTGACTGGGCAGGGAGCGCCGTTGCTTTGCCGCGTGAATATCCCGATGTCGGTTTGTATCATCCGGACATTCCTGGGCGCATGGCCTTGGATTTTGCGTCACTGCCAAAGATTGCAAATCCAAAGGGACGGGTCGGATTGTTGTTAATGCGGTCGTATGTGTTGAGCGGTGATACCGCACATTACGACGCTGTGATCCGTGGGTTTGAAGCACAAAATATCCAAGTTGTCCCCGCATTTGCCGGTGGATTGGATGGGCGCCCCGCGATTGATGAATATTTCCAACAAAACGGTGATGCGACAATTGACGCAATGGTTTCGCTCTCTGGTTTTTCATTGGTGGGTGGGCCCGCATATAACAACACTGATGCGGCCGTTGGGGTTCTTAAGCAACTTGATATTCCCTATGTTGCTGCGCATCCCCTTGAATTTCAAACCTTGTCCCAATGGTCGTCGTCATCAGGCGGCCTTGGCCCAATTGAAACGACGATGCTTATCGCTTTGCCTGAACTTGACGGCGCGACGACGCCAACGGTTTTTGCGGGTCGCCATGGTGAAGATGGTGTGTGCAACGGATGTGCCTACAAATGCCATGCAAAAGACAATCGCGCGATGGCGCCTTGTTATGAACGGATTGACGCGCTTGTCGCCCGAACGGAAAAGTTGGTGTCTCTGCGGCGTTCTAAACGTCAAAACCGCAAAGTTGCGATAGTTTTATTTGGATTCCCCCCCAACGCAGGTGCCGCAGGGACGGCCGCCTATTTGGATGTTTTTGCATCATTGCACAATACGATGGGCGCGCTGCGTGATGCAGGATATGCGATTGAGGTGCCCGAAACTGTTGACGCCCTACGTGCAGCGGTCTTGGATGGCAATGCAAAGACCTTGGGCCAAGACGCAAACGTTGCTGCGCGGGTAAATGCGGATTGGATATTGCGCAATACGCCATGGCTCGACGAGATTGAGAAACAATGGGGCCCAGCCCCCGGCCGCGTGCAATCGGATGGCAGTTCGGTCTTTGTGTTAGGTCAACAGTTTGGGAATGTCTTTGTCGGTGTGCAACCGACTTTTGGATACGAAGGCGACCCCATGCGGTTGCTATTTGAAAAAGGTTTCGCACCCACACATGCGTTTTCCACGTTTTATCAATGGCTGAAACGTGACTTCGGTGCTGATGTTGTTTTGCATTTTGGAATGCATGGCGCGTTAGAGTTCATGCCGGGAAAACAGGCTGGCGTGAATGGCGCTGATTGGCCCGATCGGTTGATTGGCAGTCTGCCAAATGTGTATCTATACGCATGCAATAATCCGTCCGAGGCCAGCCTTGCCAAGCGGCGCAGCAATGCTGTGACCATCACGCATCTGACGCCGCCTGTTTCATCCGCTGGGCTCTATAAGGGGCTATTGGATCTAAAAGACAGTCTGACCAGATGGCGTGAAATGTCGCAAGACGATCCTACACGATTTGAGTTGGAGCAGCTGATCAAAGACCAGGCAGACGCTGTTGATTTTACAGAAACCGAAATTGATGCATTGTGGTTGAAATTGCTTGAAACCGAAGAGGCCCTTGTTCCCGAAGGTTTACATGTTGTTGGCCGGCCTCTCAGTGATGCGCAACGTCTGTCTTATAGTGCAGCTTTGGGTGAAATATCCAATGAGGATAATGTCGATTTCGTTGAAGCATTGGCACAAAACACAGAAATTCCGGCGATATTACATGCGCTTGATGCTGGATTTACACCGCCTGTCGCGGGCGGTGACATCGTTAGATCGCGTGATATCTTGCCAACAGGGCGCAACATTCATGCGTTTGATCCGTTTCGCATGCCGACGGCGTTTGCCTGTCGCCAAGGTGCAGAGCAGGCCAATTTGCTTTTGGAAAAACATGCGACGCTGCCACGCACGGTTGCCTTGGTTCTATGGGGGTCCGACAATATCAAATCAGACGGCGCACAAATTGCACAAGCACTTGCGCTTATTGGGGCACGCCCTCGCTTTGACAGCTTTGGTCGTTTATCGGGTGCCGATTTAATTCCGCTGGGCGAATTGGGTCGTCCACGGATCGACGTGATTATGACGCTCTCTGGTATTTTCCGCGATCTCTTGCCGTTGCAAACACGGATGTTGGCCGAAGCGACCTATAAAGCGGCGGCCGCAGATGAAGACCCCACGATGAACTTTGTCAAGGCCAACACCTTGGCCCATATGGCCGAAACAGGGGATGATTTGGAAACCGCCGCCCTACGGATTTTTTCCAATGCCGAGGGTGCCTATGGATCAAACGTCAATCAGCTGGTCGATAGTTCGGCCTTTGATCAAGAGGATGAATTGGCCGACGCCTATGAGGCGCGCAAAAGCTTTGCCTATGGGCGCAATGGCAAGCCAACCCAGAACCAAAAGCTTTTGAAAAATGTGTTGTCCAAGGTCGAATTGGCCTATCAAAACCTTGAAAGTGTTGAATTGGGTGTCACGACGGTCGACCATTATTTCGATACGTTGGGTGGAATTTCGCGCGCGGTAAAGCGTGCGCGCAGCGGCCAAGATATCCCTGTCTATATCTCGGATCACACCAAAGGCACAGGCAAGGTGCGTACCCTTGCGGATCAGGTCGCCTTGGAAACACGCTCACGGTCCCTGAACCCAAAATTCTACGAAGCCCTGTTGGACCATGGTGCCGAGGGCGTGCGCCAACTTGAAGCGCATGTGACAAACACCTTGGGCTGGTCTGCCACCACAGGACAGGTCGACCCTTGGGTGTATCAACGCATCACCGAAACCTTTGTGTTGGATGAGGCGATGCGCGAACGTTTGGCGTCGTTGAACCCAACGGCCAGTTCACGCATGGCGAACCGCCTGCTTGAGGCGACGGATCGCGCCTATTGGTCACCTGATCCCGCCACGATCGCGGCGTTGCAAAATGCGGCTGACGCGCTTGAGGACCGCATGGAAGGGATCGCCGCACAATGACACAGCTTAACCCCATTACCGAAAGGCATCAGCCATGAGCCCACTAGATACCACCGTACCACGCCTAAATGGCCAAGACGGCGAAGGGTCTGTGCAAGTGCATCAAGACCCTGACATGAAAATTGACGGTGCCAAGGTATTTTCGGTCTATGGCAAGGGCGGGATTGGCAAATCCACGACCAGCTCGAACCTGTCTGCGGCGTTTTCAAAACTTGGCAAGCGCGTGCTGCAAATAGGGTGTGATCCAAAACATGACAGCACCTTCACCCTGACAGGGTCTTTGGTGCCAACGGTTATCGATATTCTGAAAGAAGTGGATTTCCATGCCGAAGAACTGCGTGCCGAAGATTTCGTGTTTGAAGGGTTCAACGGCGTAAAATGCGTCGAGGCCGGCGGCCCGCCCGCGGGCACGGGCTGTGGCGGGTATGTGGTTGGCCAAACTGTTAAGTTATTGAAACAACATCACCTGTTGGACGACACCGATGTGGTGATTTTTGACGTTTTGGGCGATGTGGTCTGTGGTGGCTTTGCCGCACCTTTGCAACACGCGGATCGCGCGTTGATTGTCACTGCGAATGATTTTGACAGTATTTATGCGATGAACCGCATTATTGCGGCGGTTCAGGCCAAATCAAACAATTACAAAGTGCGTCTCGCAGGCTGTGTTGCCAACCGGTCCAAAGATACAGATGAAGTTGATCGGTATTGCAAAACCGTCGGGTTCAACCGCATCGCCCACATGCCGGATGTCGATGTGATCCGCCGGTCGCGTCTGAAAAAGAAAACCCTGTTTGAAATGGATCTCGATGATGAGGTGGCAGCGATACAAAAAGAATATGTGCGCCTTGCCGAAACTTTGTGGAACGGAACCGAAGCCTTGGCACCGGCGCCGCTTGAAGATCGTGAGATCTTTGAATTATTGGGGTTTGATTGATGCGCTATAATCAGACACTTTCGCGGGTCGAGATGTATTTTGACAAAACCGCAACAAAAACATGGGAACAGTTGACCTCAGATGCACCCGTGTCGCGCATCCGCCAAACTGTGCGGGCAGGGCGCGATGAAATGCGCGCAAAGCTTTTGGCGCAATTGCCCCAAGATTTGACAGGTGCACGCGTCATGGATGCTGGCTGTGGTCCAGGACAGCTTACCCAAGAACTGGCACAGCGGGGCGCAAGTGTTGTGGCGATCGACATTAGCCCATCTTTGATAGAGATCGCGCGCAAGCGTATTCCTGTCGATCTGCACGATTGCATTGAATTTCGCGCCGGTGACATGTGTGATCCAGCACTTGGAATTTTTGATTATGTCATCGCGATGGACAGCATGATTTATTATGCGCGCGATGATCTAGCTACGGTTTTGCGTGGGCTTATCCGTCGCACGAAAGGTCAGATTAGTTTTACGGTTGCACCCAAAACGCCATTGCTCACCGCTATGTGGTATGCTGGAAAGCTTGCCCCCAAGGGCGACAAATCCCCGACCATGGTGCCGCAATCCTATCGCGCGTTGCGCCGTGCGCTGAGGGATGATGCGCAGTTGGTTGATTTGGGGCGCGTGACATCGGGTTTTTATATTTCTCACGCGATGGGGTGCCATAGATGACATCACCCAAACGCCATACCTGGACACACCTTCCGCGCCGCATGTTGCCTTTTGCGGATGCAGCCAGCACAGATTTGCCGCTGTCGCAAATCTTGCGCTTGTCGTTGTTCCAGGTGTCGGTGGGCATGGCAAGTGTCATGTTATTGGGTACCTTGAATCGCGTGATGATCGTCGAACTTAGCGTTCCTGCGATGATCGTGGCGATTATGATTGCTTTGCCTGTCTTGATCGCGCCGTTCCGTGCGGTTTTGGGATTTAGATCTGATACACACCGATCCGCGATTGGATGGAAACGGGTGCCCTATATCTGGTTTGGGTCTTTGTGCCAAATGGGTGGTCTGGCGGTTATGCCCTTTGCGTTGATTGTTTTATCGGGTGATCAAACACTTGGCCCCACTTGGGCCGGTGAAGTTTTAGCTGCGTTTGCGTTTTTGATGACTGGGTTTGGCATGCATATGACTCAAACTGCGGGATTGGCTTTGGCCAGTGATCGGGCGGATGATGCAACGCGTCCGCGTGTCGTTTCGCTGCTTTATGTCATGTATCTGGCGGGGATGGGGCTATCGGCTCTTTTGATTGGTTGGTTGTTGCGCGATTTTTCAAATCTGACGCTTATTCGAGTGGTGCAAGGTGCGGCGATTACAGGATTGATATTGAACCTGATTGCACTGTGGAAACAAGAACATGTCATGCCAATGACCGTCGAAGAACGTGCGCAACCGCGCCCCGTTTTTTCGACAGCATGGGCGGATTTTATGGCGACACCGTCCGCGCGCCGTTTGATCGTTGTGGTCTTTGTTGGGACGCTTGCGTTCAACATGCAAGATGTGTTGCTAGAACCCTATGGTGGTGAAGTTCTGGGTTTAAGTGTCGGCAAAACCACATGGCTTACGGCCGTGTGGTCTCTGGGTGCGCTTGTCGGCCTCGCCTTTGCTGCACGTCGGTTAGGCGCTGGTGTTGCTCCGCATCGATTGATGACCACAGGCGTCGTGATTGGCATTATCGCTTTTGCTGCGGTAATTTTATCAACGCCTGCGACGTCACCACTTTTGTTTTTCGTCGGCGCAACTTTGATTGGTATGGGCGCGGGTTTATTTGCTGTGGCAACACTGATCAATGCGATGAACCTACCTGTTATTAATGATGCGGGTCGTGGTTTGGCATTGGGCGCGTGGGGCGCCGCACAGGCCACAGCGGCGGGATGTGCGATCGCACTTGGCGGGACGCTGCGGGATTGGATCAATTCTGCCGCACTTGCCGGCAGGTTCGGCGACAGCTTGGCCACACCGGCAACCGGCTATGCAACCGTTTACACGACCGAGATAGCGGCGTTGATCATTACGTTCGTTCTTCTCAGACCATTGGTGCGGCAGGCGCGACGCACGTCATCTTTATCCGATCAAAGGTCAGGGGGCATTCAGCTCGCTGATTTTCCAATGTGATCGGTAGCGTTTTGAAAGGAAACTGACATGACAACAGTATTTTTTGGAAACTTTGATCTGGTCAGCGCAGCATTGTGGCTGTTCTGGATCTTTTTCGCCTTGCTGATCTTCTACATTCAGCGGGAAAACATGCGCGAAGGTTACCCGTTAGAAAACGATGACGGCACTGTTTCGGCAAATCAAGGAATGTTCCCTGTTCCGGATCCAAAAACCTTTAAGTTGCCCCATGGCCGTGGCGATGTGACTGTTCCAAATACCGATGGGGAACGTCGCGAGGTTGCATTGCAACAAACCAACGTGGCAAATGGCTATCCGTTTGAACCAACAGGAAACCCAATGAAGGATGGCGTGGGTCCCGCAGCATGGGCGGCCCGCCGCGATGTTGCCGAATTAGATGCACATGGTCATCCGAAAATTATCCCGCTGTCAGGCAGCGATAAGTTTTTTGTCGCCGCTGGTCGTGATCCGCGTGGGTTACCGGTTATGGCAGGAGACGGCGAAATCGTCGGTCGAATCTGCGACATGTGGGTGGACGAACCCGAACAATTGGTGCGCTATTTGGAAATCGAATTGGATGCTGCAACGGGTGAAGGCACACGTTTGGTGCCCATGACGCTTGCGCGCATTCATTCCAATCGTGTGGCGATCAAGTCGATTTTTGGCAAACATTTCAACGATGTTCCCAAACATAAATCGGACAATCAAGTAACCTTGTTAGAGGAAGAAAAGATTTCCGCTTATTACGCAGGCGGAACACTTTATGCCTCTTCTGCGCGCTTCGAGCCACAGTTGTAACCCAAGAAAGGGACCCTCCATGTCACACGATGATTTCGCAGTAGAACCGATTAAGGGGCTTCCTGAATTGCCGCCTCGCGGCGAAGTCATCTTGTGGCAGGGGCGACCCAATTGGTGGCACCTGACAGTTCAGTCCATGAACCTGTGGTGGGTGGTCGGGTATTTCGGCGTCTTGACGCTTTGGCGGTTCTTTACGGTGGTTGACCTTTTGCCGTTGGATCGCGCTATCGCTGTATCTTTGCCCTTTTTTGTTATCGGTGCAATTGTTGCGGCTTTGTTCATGATCGTGGGTTATGTTCAAGCGCGCGCAACCGTCTACACCATCACAAACCGTCGCGTTGCGATGCGCATGGGTGCGGCGCTGACTGTAACATTGAACTTACCGTTTACACAGATTGAAAACGCCGCACTTGCAAAACGACGCAAGGGTCACGGTAATATTGCGCTGGAAACCAAGGGCGGACCAAAATTTTCGTTTCTTGTGTTATGGCCGCATGCACGTCCATGGCAATTTGCAAAGCCACAACCGACGTTGCGCGCGATCCCAGATGCCGAAGCAGTTGCGCATATTTTGGCAAAAGCCGCCAAAGCACGCCTGATCGAAGAACAAAATAAACGAGAATCTGACGCGCCGTCGTTGGGTGTCGCGGCGCATTGAGGGGGTCACATGGCTGACGTTCACTATACCAAAAAGCAAGAAGAAACGATCCCAAAGGTCGCGCTTTGGTCAATGTTTGCGATGGTTTTAGTGGTGTTATGCGCCGTGACGACGGTCAAGCTTATGGGCGTGCCAGCAGTTGCGACACCGCCGCATTCACCAATCAAAGCCGAAGTGCCTTTGTATATCTTTGGCGATCAAAGCGGAGCGGTGCGTGTTTTGGATGAAAATGGCGTTCTGTTGGCCGACATGTCGGGTGATCAGGGTGGATTTATTTCGGGCGTGGCACGTGTAATCGAACGCGAACGCGCGCGCGTGGGTATCTCTATGGATGCGCCAGTGCATGTTATTTGGCGCGAAAATAATCGTCTTTCTCTTTTTGACCCTCAGACCGGTTGGCAAGCGGATCTGATGGGATTTGGCGCGGACAATTCCCGCGCATTTGCCAATCTCGTAGCCAAAGCGATGAAAGGAAACTAATCATGGGGTTTTTTACACGAACCAAAGAACACGTGCCATGCACGGTAGAGATCAGCCATAAATTTGAAAGCCTGCACGCGCATGTCAGATTTAATAATGGGGCTGTCATTTATCCTGGTGATGAAGTCCAGGTTGAAGGCCCCGAGATTATGGCGCCATTCGGAGAAATCGTAACCGCAGATCGCACTGCGATCATCCTGCGTGCCAGCGGCTTGGAACGTCTCTGGACCCGCGCGACAGGTGATCTTGAGGTGATGGAGCTTTGTGAATTTTCATTTTCAGATGAGGTCTTGTCATGAATATGCATTCCGCCGACGCAACCACCGCAGAAGAGGCAATTGCCCTACAAGATGCTTTGGACAGTGACGCAGCGACACAGGTTGCGATGCAAAACACGTTACTGACACCTCGGTTTTACACGACAGATTTTGACGAACTTGATGCGATAGACGTGAGCAAGATCCGTGATGAATGGGACCCGTTGATTGATCGTATGGTGAGCGATCCGAACAAAGGACACTTTAAAAAGAACGCTGATTGGGACACCGTCGATTGGGACGGAATGGAACCAAAGCTGAAAAAGGAATTCATCGATTTTTTGATCAGCTCTTGCACAGCCGAATTTTCGGGATGTGTGTTGTACAAAGAAATGAAACGGCGCGGTTCGAACAAAGATATCACGCAATTGTTTCAATTGATGGCCCGCGATGAGGCCCGTCATGCGGGATTTATCAATGACGCGCTGCGCGAGGCAGGCGTGGCAGTGAACCTTGGGTTTCTGACACAAAAAAAGAAATATACCTATTTCCGCCCGAAATTTATCTATTACGCGACTTACCTGTCGGAAAAGATTGGGTATGCGCGTTATATAACAATTTTCCGGCACCTTGAGGAAAATCCACACCATCGGTTCCATCCAATTTTCAAATGGTTTGAAGAATGGTGTAATGATGAATTTGCTCATGGCGAAGCCTTTGCGCTTTTGATGAAAACGGACCCCAAATTGACCCGTGGCATAAATGTGTGGTGGATCAAATTCTTTCTAACGGCTGTCTATGGAACAATGTATGTGCGCGATCATCAACGACCAGAGTTTCACAAGGCGTTGGGTGTTGATCCGGATTGGTACGCGCGTGAAGTGTTTATCAAAACCTCAAAACTTAGCGAACAAATTTTCCCAATCACGCTTGATATCGACAACCCACGCTGGGACGCGGGCCTGAAGCGGTTGCAAAAGGCCAACGTGGATTTGGCGATTGCCAAACAAGATGGAAAAAAAATTGCACAATTCGGGGCCAGCCTGCGTGCAGGATTAGCGTTCTTATCGCTTTATACCATTCCCGCCAAAAAGCACGCTGTGCCGTCATATACACGGTTGGAGCCATCCTATTAATGTCTAATCCAATCGTCATAGCCTGCCTTGTTGCGATCTTTAGCTGGTGGTTTTTCACGGGTATGATTTTGATCGCTGTGCGTTTGTGTGATCGTTTATCGATTACACAGCGCCAAAAGGTTTGTTTGGCGAGTTTGCCGATATTTGGGATCGGCTTGTTTGGAATAGATTACACAGCAAACCTGCAAACCACGACCGCAGTCTATTTGGGCTTTTTTGCCGCTTTGGCGGTGTGGGGTTGGATCGAGTTTGCGTTCCTTACCGGTGTTATCACTGGCCCAAACGTCACCGAATGCCCGATAAACATTACACCGATTGAACGGTTCATTCGTGCATGGGGCACATTGGCCTATCACGAAATAGCACTTTTGGCATCCCTGTCGGTGATTGTCTACATCGGCTGGGGCGCCGAAAACGCGTTTGGTATGTGGACGTTTATCATTCTTTATGGTGCCCGCGTGTTTGCCAAATTGAACCTATTTTTTGGGGTGCCACGGATCAATGTGGAATTTGTGCCAAAGGCACTGGCCCATTTAACCAGCCATTTTCGCGTTTCATCGATGAATTGGTTTTTCCCAATTTCCGTAACGCTGTTAACTTTTGCTTTGGCCTGCTGGATCGAACGCATCTATGCGATGACATTGGCCGAGCAGATTATTGGATTTTCTCTTTTGTCATCGATGACTGCGATGGCGTTGGTCGAGCATTGGGTGATGGTTCTCCCGGTCCCTGATGCACAGTTGTGGCGATGGATGATCCCACAAAAACATGAAAAAATTGAACAAAAATACCGGCGAAAGGATTCCCATGGATTATGATGCACTGTTTGCAGATCAACTTGATCAGCTAAAAAGCGATGGAAATTATCGAATTTTTGCCGAACTTGAGCGTAAATGCGGAGCTTTTCCCAAGGCGAAAAGCCACGATAAAAACGCACCTGACGAAGTTACGGTTTGGTGTTCTAACGATTACCTTGGAATGGGCCAACATCCCGTTGTTCGACAAGCAATGAAAGACGTAATTGACAGCTGTGGATGCGGCGCGGGGGGAACGCGAAACATTTCAGGGACCAATCATCATCACAAATTGTTGGAATATGAACTGGCCGATTTGCATGGCAAAGATGCGGCGTTGTTGTTCACATCGGGTTACGTGTCAAACTGGGCCGCGCTTAGCACGCTGGGATCAAAATTGCCCAACGCTGTTATCCTGTCTGATGCGCTGAACCATGCCAGCATGATCGAAGGCGTGCGCCATTCGCGCGCTGACAAGATCATTTGGAAACATAATGACCCTGAGGATTTGGATCGCAAGCTGGCCACGATTGCACCAGATCGCCCAAAAATTGTTGCGTTTGAATCGGTCTATTCGATGGACGGCGATATTTGCCCGATGCAAGAAATTGTCGAGGTCGCCGAAAAACACGGTGCGATGACCTATCTGGACGAAGTTCACGCCGTCGGCCTGTACGGCCCCCGCGGTGGTGGTGTGTCCGAAGAACTGGGCCTTGCGCATCGCATTACGTTGATCGAGGGAACATTGGGTAAAGCATACGGTGTCATGGGTGGCTATATCACTGGATCACATGAATTGTGTGATTTTGTACGCTCATTTGCCAGCGGGTTTATCTTTACCACCGCGTTGCCGCCTGCTGTTGCCGCAGGTGCGCGTGCGTCAATTGCCCATCTAAAAACGTCACAAATCGAACGTGCAAGACAGCGTCAACAAGTTGCGAAATTACGCGCCGGATTGGACCGCGCCGGCATTCCACATTTGGATAACCCGTCGCACATCATTCCTGTTATGATCAAGGATCCTGTAAAATGCCGTGAACTTGCCGATATTTTGATGAACGACTATGGGATTTACGTGCAACCGATCAATTACCCCACAGTGCCAAAAGGAACCGAGCGTTTGCGCTTTACCCCGTCGCCTTATCATACCGACGCGGATATCGATCATTTGATCAATTCTCTCACGGTTTTGTGGCGCCAATGTGCGCTTGCGCATGCTGTAGCGTGATCAACGAATCTATGATAAGTGTCGTCACATAGAGGGAAGATGAATACTTATTAGGAGAATTAAATGACTAAATTCGGTACTATTTTTTCGATCCTCTGTATTTTAACAGCAGGATCAGTTACGGCCGAAGGCCATGCGTCGGGGGATCCCGCGGCGGGTGAAAAAGGATTTAATAAATGTAAATCCTGCCACTCGATCATCAAAGGCGATGACGAAACAATCGTCAAAGGTGGTAAGACGGGGCCAAATCTATTCGGCTTGGCTGGGCGTGCTGCGGCAAGCGTCGATGGGTTCAAATACGGCGACAGTATAAAAGAACTTGGCGAAACTGGGTTTGTCTGGAGTGACGCAGACTTTATTGTTTACGTTGCAGATCCGACAAATTTTTTGAAGGAAAAATTGGACGATAGCAAAGCCCGTTCAAAGATGTCGTTTAAATTAAAAAAAGAAGAAGATGCGAAAGACATCTGGGCCTATTTGGTTTCAGTTTCTGAATAAACGGAATAATTAAGAGGCGTCCAAAGCTACTGCCATGATATGGTCAGCGATGATTTTGGGCGCCTCTTCTTGCATTAAATGCCCAAGTTCGGGGATTTCAAATATCTCCGCATTTTTAATAGTATTGGCCCAATGGCGCGAAATGTGTGGTGGCACAGTTTTATCGCGTTGGCCGGTTAAAAATGTGATCGCTGATTTTGTTTGCCCTAAATCGTCTAAGAATGCGCCAAGGTCCCATTCTGCCATGAATTGTAAGGTTCCTTGGATATGATCTTTAGACTGGAACAAAGTCGAATATGCGCGCAAGCTTTCGTCCGACACATTGGAACCAGTACCGTCTAGCAAACGTTTTATGCGCGACGCGTCTTGTGCAGCAAGTGCCAAGAGACGTGCAGAAAACGGCGCGGCGGCAGCAATTTTCGCAAAGTAAGGAAACATAACGCCGGCAAGACCTGAAAACTGACCAAAGGCCGCATTCACACAAATAACCTTTGGTGCCGTTACAAAGTCTGGTGCCAATGAAACGGCAATTGCCGCTCCTGCGGAATGACCAACAATCACATCGGGCACAAAATCCAAATTTTGTAATAATATCCCTGCGCCGTGGGTACAGTTTGCCAAGGTGCTTTTTCCGATGGGCGGTGTATTTGAATATCCATGGCCAGGTAAATCAATGGCGCAAAGCTGTGCTTTGTTTTTTAAAAAAGTTATCATTGGGGCCCAACTGTGTGTCGATGCCCCCGTACCATGTAATAATAAAATCTTTGGTCCTGTGGTCCCAATCCTTTGAACATGCCAACCATACGGTGGTGTTCGGATAAATTGTGAATCGCCACGATTTGGCCACCAAGATGGTATTTGGCGCGGTTTCATTGGTCGAAATGCGCTTGCACGATCTCAGACAGGCCATGGGCATTCGCCCGAGGCAGGCTAATATACCGGCCGGTCATTTCATCGGCTAATCTGATAAGGTCTGGGTTTGTGCGGCGCCCACAATCAATGAAAAGTGTTGGGATGTTTAGGCTATGCGCACGGCGGGCGACAGTATAGGCATCCTCCATCGCGCTTTGTCGGTCTGCATCGCCATTCAAATTAATATTGCCTTTACCGTCTGTTAAAACTGCGATGCTGGCTGCTTTACCGGCCGATCGTGCCGCCGTCGCAAGGCGCACTGCGGTATCAATGCCCAACGCCAATGGGGTTCCGCCCCCTGCAGCAAGGCCAGCCAAATTCTTTTTCGTTTGCACCAGTGACCGCGTTGGATGCAAAAGCACATCCGCGCGCACATCACGAAAACCGATAAGCGCAACAAAATCGCGTTTTGCATAAGCTTGCGCAAGCATAAGTTCTACTGCGCCCTTTGCTTCGCCCATGCGGTTCATAGCCGCCGACCCCGACGCATCGACAGCAAAGATCAAAACACGTTCAGAACGGTTATCAAATCTTTGGATATGCAAATCGTTTGGGTATATCACGATGCCGTCTTTTTTATCGCGATGGGCGCGTCGTGATTTTTGCCATGGTGCGGCGCTGCGCAAGCTGGCTAATAAATCGATGCGTTCCTGACCTTGGGGCCGTCCGGGCCGCGCGGGTTTCGGACGCCCGCGCAGGTTTGATTTTTGGCGTGATCCGAACCCCATGCCTTTGGTCGGACTGGATGCAATCGTTTTCGAGCTAAGTCTTGCCAAGACGTCAGATGGCAATATCGCTTTCACAGCGTCAATCATTAAATCTTGGGGAAGGGGGGTGTCGGCCGCATTGGATGCATCATCATTTCGCGATTGTGATTGGTCTTCGGCGGGTGGCTGGGCCTGTTCTTCTGGGGGTTCAAAATATTGTGCGCGATGTCCAAAGACAAGCGCCGCTGCACGATCCAAATCTTGCTGGCGTATCGACGAAGATGCATCAAACGCGGCAAGGTGTTGTGCGGCGCGTTGTGCCATCAGAACGGGCCGTAGATCGACAATGCCCATTTGCAGAGCTGCTGTTATTAAAGCAGAAATTTGATCTTCGCTTAAATATGGCAATGTCTGGGTGGGGTGTTCCGTGTTTGGGATGGCAGGCGCAAAATCAACGCTACGAACATTTGTAAGGTCCAGGCAAAATGCAATGCGATTGGTCAAAACATCGGGCGGGCCTTGTTCTTGTTGCGTGCTTTCATCAATAAGGATTAAAGGGGATAATGCGCGATCATCCATCGCGCCGGCAATAACCGCGGCGACGTCTTTGGGTAAGCGTTCGCTCATCACACAGGTGATGATTTCGGACCGGTCCAACATTCCTTGTTGATAACACAGCCGCCCTTCGGAAAGGCTTGTGATAGGATCAATGCCGCCCACCAATTCGGGCATCGAAATGGTTGGATGTAGACGCTGTGGGTTATGGTCCGCAATCCGCAAGCTATCGCGCAGGGTTGCCAAATGTGGACCAGCGGATGTCTTGATCCAAACGCCGCCAAAGGTCTTAGGGTCTCGAAAACACAATCGAAACACTAAATGTGCGATATCGGAAATCTCGGTCACGTCTAGCTCATGACGGCGTCTAATGTGCGTTCTACGCGAACGACAGATCCAGCATCATCCAAGGGATCCCTTCGTAATCTGTGGCTAAGCGCCATCGGTGCAATCCGCTTAATATGCTCGATTGTGACCATTGCATCACCTTCATAGGCCGCAAGCGCGCGCGCCGTTTTTAGCAAGGTCAATTCACCGCGCAGCCCGTCGCTGCCCAAGGCTACACATATTTCAGCACAAATTTCTAAAATGCTGTCTTCTGTTTTTACTTTCTCCACCCGATTGCGCGCGGCAAGGATGTCGGCACATATCTTGGCATTTTCTGTGGCCCATTGATCAAAAAAACCATCTGGATCACGATCAAACGCATCACGCCTTTTAATTACATCAATACGATCTAGAA
This sequence comes from Paracoccaceae bacterium, assembly GCA_038134005.1. Taxonomy (GTDB): domain Bacteria; phylum Pseudomonadota; class Alphaproteobacteria; order Rhodobacterales; family Rhodobacteraceae; genus CAJXSD01. Next base: position 51,552 of record JAYPUL010000010.1, read on the forward strand.
TGGTCTGAGGGGTACGTACTTCGACGGATAACCCAAAACGATCCAACAGTTGCGGTCTTAGTTCACCTTCTTCTGGGTTGCCGGACCCGATCAGGATAAACCGGGACGAATGACGAATGGATAGGCCTTCGCGCTCGACAACATTTTCACCGGATTGCGCGACGTCCAGCAACAGATCAACGATGTGATCTTCTAGCAGGTTGACTTCATCAATATAAAGATATCCACGATTGGCTCGCGCCAACAGTCCAGGTTGAAAGGTCTTTACGCCATCCACCAATGCGCGTTCGATATCCAACGCACCCGTCACGCGATCCGCGCTGATCCCGAGAGGTAAGTCAACGACTGGGGTAGGGATCGTATGTTTGCGACCCTTGGCGGTTTCGACCCAAGCTGGAATAGACTTGCTATCAGGTGAATTCACAGGGCATCCCATAATTGCACTGATTGGGGGCAAAAGATCCGCCAAAGCACGCACCGCGGTTGATTTTCCGGTGCCACGATCGCCGAACACTAAAACACCACCAATTTTTGGGTCAATCGCGGTTAGGATCAGCGCAAGTTTCATCGTATCTTGGCCAACGATTGCAGAAAAAGGAAAGGCTTTAGTCATTTGTTTGTTCCTGAATAATCTCTTTGTCGAAAGCGGGCCAATGCCCATCAATCGCCGTTATATTGAACCGGGCGTACAGATCCTCTTTGAACCAATTGCCGCGGCGAACTTGGTCTATTGCCGATTTATGCGGTCCATTTACATGTGCAAAGGCGGCCATTTCTTTTAGGTTTGGCCAAATTGAAAAAGTAAGCTGTTGACGCAATGGCACTTCACCAAGGCCTATTTTGAATAAAACGTCTGAATTTTGACCGATCCGTGCACTGATCGCGGGGGCTTGTTGCCAAAACTTTCGGATTTTTTGCCAACGGACTGTCGCCCGCGTCAAAACGGCGACTGGACCTTGATCGCTGCGACTTTGCGGGGAAAACGGACTTTTCCCTGACCATTGTCCGCGGCTCGCTACAGTTTCAAGAAAAAGCGTTGCCGTGTGCCCGGCGCGCGCGCGATAACGTGAAAATATGCTATTATTGGCCATGGCAAGACGTCCATGTTCGGCGCTGTCCCAAACACAAAGAATTGCATAAACGCCCCAATTGGGGATCGGTGTAAATCCTTGACCTGTGCCCGAACCAAGAAGTTTCCAGAAATTCAGGTGCGGTATTCGGCGCAACGACAGTCGCGCAAGCCCCATCATCACAAAGGCCCAAACTTTGTGCCGTGGCGTATCAAAGCGATACAGGCTGAGAGTGACGATCTGAATAATATGCCTCCGCTTGTTAGAAAGGATGCTTGGCATGTTTTTAGTCAACCATAAAACAGTTCTATTGTAAAATAAAATAGACATATGTACTGTAATAATATCATGACACTTCCTGAACGCTCTCTCAGGATCTCTGCGGATCCCTCATCCCGACCTAAGGCGATTGTCATTGGGGCTGGCTTGGGTGGTTTATCTGCTGCTATGCGATTGGGGGCAAAGGGTTATCGTGTCCAGGTTTTTGATCGACTTGATCGATTGGGCGGCCGCGGGTCATCCATGTCAAAAAATGGATTTCGCTTTGATCTCGGGCCAACAATCCTGACAGTACCCAAAGTCTTTGAACACCTTTGGGCCGAATGCGGAGGGTCATTTCATGACGATGTGACCCTGACACCTGTTGATCCGTATTATGAAATCAGATGGCCCGATGGTTCCCGTTTCCAGATCCGCAACACCGAACAAGACATGTTGGCCGAGGTCAAGCGTCTGTTTCCAAACGATCTTGCGGGGTATAACAAGTTCTTAAAAGATTGTGAAAAACGCTATCTTTTCGGATTTGAAGGATTGGGTCGCAAGCCGATGCATCGCCTTTGGGATCTAATTAAGGAACTGCCGGGCTTTGTGCGCTTGCGTGCGGATCGGTCGGTCTATGCCCATGCGGCGTCGCGTGTGAAAGACCCCCGTTTTCGCATGGCTTTATCATTCCACCCCCTCTTTATTGGTGGTGATCCACGCCACGTGACATCTATGTATATTTTGGTAAGTCACTTGGAAAAGGCGTTTGGCGTTCACTATGTCCAAGGCGGCGTACAAGAGCTTGCTGATGCAATGGGCCGTGTCATCGAACGGCAAGGTGGCCACATTTCATTGGGCGCAACTGTTGAAGAAATAACATTTAAGGACCGTCATGTGACCGGTGTCAAACTTGCTGGCGATCGGCATATTGATGCTGATCTTGTCGTATCAAATGCCGATCCCGGATGGACCTATGACACCCTACTGCGCAAAGCAAAAACAAAACGCTGGAATAGCGCGCGGCTAAAGCGGGCACGTTGGTCCATGGGGTTGTTTGTCTGGTACTTTGGAACGCGCGGAACACGCGATATGTGGTCTGATGTTGGGCATCACACCATTTTGAACGGGCCACGTTATCGCGGATTGTTAGGCGATATATTTGATAACGTTTCGTTAGCGGATGACATGTCGTTATATCTTCACCGACCTTCGGTAAATGATCCATCTGTTGCGCCGCAAGGGGATGATAGTTTTTATGCGCTGTCCCCTGTGCCAAACCTGAAAACCAACACACCCGTTGATTGGGCGAAGGAAACGCCAATTTATCTGGATAAAATGCGTCGCGTTTTGGAAAAAACCATCCCGGGGTTCGCCGACAAGATTCTGGCGCAACATGTGTTGACGCCAAAAGATTTTCAAGACCGATATCTTAGCCCACATGGCGCGGGATTTTCGATCGAGCCGCGTATTTTTCAATCCGCTTGGTTTCGGCCCCATAACATTAGCGAAGATTTCGACAATCTTTATCTTGTCGGGGCGGGTACACATCCGGGGGCAGGGATCCCAAGTGTTGTAACTTCATCAGAGGTGTTATCCCATCTTGTGCCCGCCGCTGCGAAAACGGGGGCGCCAGAATGACCACGGCCCAAGCTGATTTGGACTATTGTAAAGAGGCGATCCGTCATGGGTCGTTGTCCTTTCATGCCGCATCCTTATTGTTACCGCGCGCGGTGCGCGAACCCTGTTTGGCCCTCTATGCATTTTGTCGATTGGCCGACGACGAAGTCGATCTGAAATCAGACAAATCTGCATCGGTTCGGGATTTGGTGGCGCGATTAGATGATGTCTATTCGGGGCGACCCAGAAACCGCCCGATGGATCGCGCCTTTGCCCGCATGGTCGAAGAATTCGACATGCCGCGTGCATTGCCCGAAGCCTTGATTGAAGGGCTGGTTTGGGATGCAATGGCAAAGGAATATGATACATACGACGATCTTGTTGCCTATGCCGCACGTGTCGCGGCGGCGGTTGGCGCAATGATGTGTGTCATCATGCGGGCCCGTGATGGCGATGTTTTGGCCCGTGCGTGTGATTTGGGTGTTGCGATGCAATTGACAAATATTGCCCGCGACATTGGTGAAGATGCCGGCGAAAATCGGCTGTACATACCGCATGATTGGCTTGCGACCGAAGGCATTACGCGCGCCGATGTGATGGCCACTCGGCAGACGCGGCCTGAATTGCAACGAATTACGCGCCGATTGTTGGCAAATGCAGATCGCCTATATCATCGCGCCGAAGCAGGCATTGCGTGTTTGCCCATTCCGGTGCGCCCCGCAATGTTTGCCGCCCGACACATTTATGCGGCAATTGGGGATAGTTTGCGCAACAATAACTATGACAACATCACAATCCGCGCGCGCACCACGAAAGCGTCGAAAATCAAATTGCTGGGCATTTCCGCAACAAAAGCCGCGGCAAGCATCCTGTTGCCCACACCCGCGACCGTTTATGCCGATGCCTTGCCGCAGACGGAATTTCTGATCCGGGCCGCAGCAATTGAAAAAGATCAGATTGCAGGCTGGAGTGATAGATTTATTTCGATTATGGAACAGCTCCATCAGCATGATCAAAAAAACATCGGTGCTTGATACGCTACACCCATGCAGGAGCAGACACTATGTGGTTTGATTTTGGTATATTCCTAGCAACCTGTTTTGTCGCGGGATCAACCGGCGGCCTATTCCCGCCAGGGGCCTGGTACGCAAATTTGCGAAAACCACATTGGACACCGCCCAATTGGGTATTTCCGATCACTTGGATAACATTGTACCTCTTGATGGCTTTTGCGGGCGCAAAGCTTGCTGCGCGTCCTGACGCGGGAACGGCCTTGGCGCTTTGGTCATTGCAAATCGCCCTTAACGCTTTGTGGACGCCCGTATTTTTTGGCCTGCAAAAGATCAAACTTGGCCTATATGTCATCAGCGCACTTTGGGGAACTGTGGCCGCGTGCGTTGTTGTTTTTGGATCGCTGGATTTGATGATCGGCGCGGCATTTGCGCCATATTTATTGTGGGTCACGATTGCGGCGCTTTTAAACCTAGCTGTCTATCGCCTTAATTCTCAGGCGTGACAGAACCAGGCCAAGATGCGCGACGCGGGACGCGCACCGCAAGCATCGCCAAGATCACAGGATTGCGGAAACGATGTAGATCAAGCGCCTCGAAAACACCCGTGGTTGTTTCGCCCAAAAGGGTCGTTTCAACCATTGCACGGCTATAAAACGGTGCATCTAGCAGGCTTTTAATCTGTTTGGGTCGCTTGCCTTGATCACATCGGGTATTGCGCGCGACTGCCCACAAACTACGTGAAAATCTGGTAGGGGGCGGCGGTGTCTCTATTTGCCGCCCTAGGCCCTGCGTATCGAAATGCAAAGCGTGATGTTCGTGGGTGCCATCGCGTAGTTCAAGATCGTAAAAGCACTTAGCTCCCCCTTGAACGGGAAATCGCGCCCAAGTCCAATAGTTGAAATCATGCTCTAGCGCGCGCGTTCCAAAGTTTGCATCAAAATAACCGTGCCCTGACCATGTCCAACCCGGCATATCCAGATCAACATCAATATCGGCCGACGGGGCAAAGGGGCGCCAAATGTGGGTGCCTTGATCCGTCAACGGCAATTCAACGCGCGTTATCCCCTTGGGTCGCAGTGTAACGGTGCCCCTGATCCGCGAAATTAATGGTAAGCTGCTTATTTCGTCAATTTTGATCCTTAGACATTTTTCGGTGTCGTCCCATGTAACAGACGAAGGGCCAATTGTCAGACTGTGCTGTGTTTGACCAAGGGCTGCACGGCCCCGATCTGTCATTGTAAATCGACCCCCTGGGCCATATGTCGCGACGTTTAAGCAGACGTTATTTTGCGGTTCTTTACGGCCGGACCATTTATACCAGGGCGAAAAAACAGAGCCGATGAAAGCAATAATTGATATAGCGCGCCCCGTCTGAGGATCAAATCCATCAATATACCACCAAGCATAGCCGTTTGGCGGGACATCTATGTTAAAATTTGGCGCCTCGTCATCTCCTCGACCGCGAGCTGGCCGCAAAGCGCCGCCATCGGAACACCGGCCCCCGGGTGAATTCCCCCGCCCACCAAGAATAGGTTTTTGATCTTGGTCACACATTGCGGCCGTTTCAGGGTTGCCATCATTCCCTCTGGGCTCTGCCCGTAAAGTGACCCGTCCGACGCGGGAAACAGGCAGGCAAAGTCCTCTGGCATCGTCAGATGTTCGCGCCGCAGCTCTTTTTGAAAGGTCAGGCCGAAGCGTTGTAGGCGGTCGAAGGTGATTGCTTTGCATCTGTCAAAATCCTCTGGCTTTGGGGCCCTTTTCGAAAGAGGTGGCGCATTAAGTATAATTTCTAATCGATCAACATCCGGGATAGGTTTAGTGATGCCGCGATCCTGAGCGCAGATATAAATGGTTGGATCTGTCGGCATTTCGCCCTTTTGAATTGCATCAAATTCTGAATTGGGCCTGTCGGCAAAAAATACGTTGTGATGTGCGAGCTTCGCCGCATCAATATGTGTATCAAACCCCCAGACATAGGCAGAAAGGCTGCGTTTTTCAGATATGGTGTTTTGGGCAATATGCCGGACATCATTGCCCAATTTTCCCATTGGCATAGCACGCGGATCACCGTTGAAAATAACGGCGTCAGCGTGCATGATCGATCCGTTTTCCAAAACGACAGTGTCAATTTCATCGCGGGACCGCCGCATTTCAACGACCGCTTTGTTGTACGTAAACTCGGCCCCACGGTTGATGCACAACTTTTCAATTGTCCGCGCAAGTTGGTTCATGCCGCCCTTGATTGTCCAGACACCTTTTGCTTCGGCTTGCCAGATCAAGGATAAAAGCGCGGGTGTCGTTTGTGGCGCGCCACCGATATAACTTGCGTAGCGGCCAAAAAGTTGTCGTAAACGTGGGTCTTTGAAATACGAATTAAGGCTGGATTCAAGCGTCGAAAACGGACGCATTTTGGGAATTAATTGGGGCTTTTTAAAAACAGCGGCCGTCATTTGTGCCAAATTTGGTCGCGCATTTTGCATAACTGGCAGGTCGAAACATTCAAAAAGTGCGCGGGTGTCATGGTAAAATTTTTCAAATTCCCTGCCTGTTGCTGCGCCAAAAACCTTATGAATTTCAGCATGTGACGCTTCAAAATCATCATGTAAATCCAACATGGCTCCATCTGGCCACCAGTGGCGCGCCAGTATGGGTTCGCGCGTCAATTCAATATGGTCCTCAATGTTTTCACCCACAGATCGAAACAATCTTTCAAAGACGGGTAATAAAGTCAAAACCGTCGGGCCGATATCAATCGGTCCTGTTGATCCGGGACGTGTTCGCATTTTCCCACCAGGGCCTGGTGCGGCATCGATAACTTGAACCTCATGCCCTGCATGCGCGAGCTTGACGGCGCTGGTCAAGCCGCCGATCCCAGCCCCGATAACGATGATCTTACGGCGCACTTTTTTGACCTGTTCTTGTCCCAACATGATTGAAGTGTTGACTCAATGTATGAATATGTCCAGTATTATTTACACATATGTTAACTTTACTTGTCACCTTGGGGGTGTCGCATGTTAAATGATCGAATTGAAAAGGCCATCCAGAAACATATCTGTAGTGGTGCGGTCAGGCAGCCTGCACCAACTAAACTCAAGGAAGCGATTGACTATGCTGTTTTTCCAGGTGGTGCGCGCATAAGGCCGCTTATCTTGATGTCAGTTGCCTTGGCATGTGGTGATGATGCGCCAAGCGTTACGGATGCAGCGGCAAGCGCATTGGAATTTATCCATTGTGCAAGTTTGGTTCATGATGATTTACCCTGTTTTGATGATTCATCTTTACGCCGCGGAAAGCCAACTGTGCATCGCGCATATGGTGAAACCACCGCTGTGCTTGCCGGTGATAGCTTGATTGTTAACGCATTCGCGGCATTAGCCGGGCAGGGGGCGGTATCGCCCGCACGTGTACCTGATTTGGTCTTGTATCTAGCGCGTTACACCGGATTTCCACATGGAATTTGTGCTGGTCAAGCATGGGAAGAGGAAGCAGTTGTGGATCTTGGGGCGTACCATTTGTCAAAGACTGGTGCCCTTTTTATTGCGGCGACGCAAATGGGTGCTATTTCTGCTGGACATGATCCGGAACCGTGGCAGGAGCTTGGTGCGCGTATTGGCCAAGCGTTTCAAATTGCTGATGATTTATTGGATGTGCTGTCTGATGTAAGCGTGACTGGTAAGCCAACGGGGCAAGATCTAAGGAATAATCGTCCAAGCGCTGTGGCTGAATTCGGTGTGGAGGGCGCAAAGAAACAGTTGCGCGACGTTTTGGGGGGTGCCATTGCATCTATTCCCTCATGCCCAGGCGAAGCACAACTGGCCAAGATGGTTCAAGTGCAATCAAGTCGCATGATGGTCGCGCATCAAGCCCATCCGCACGCCTGACGGATGGCCGAACATTTCGCATACCGCCCGCGGTCACGCAGTCTCGCGCATTGGTGGGCGGCGAAAATCAACTCATTCTATCGTAATTTATCTGTCCAAGACTTGGCGTCGCGCCTTCCTTTAATTTCGCGGATTTCTCGCAAAGAGGGCGAACAGATTTTTCAATTAATGACGGGGTTTGTTGATACGCAAATCTTATTGACGTTTGTTCGAACAGGCGCCCTTGAATGCCTTTACGAAAAACCACGGGCTGTTGATGAATTGGGGCAATTGATTGGGTTTGACTCCGAGGCGACATTATTATTGTGCCGGGCGGGGGTTGCATTGCGGTTGATAAAGCTGCGTGGAAATAAAGTAACTTTGGCGCGTCGTGGCGCGCTAATTTTGGGGTTGCCGGGCATCCTGGAATTGATTGATCACCATTCTATTTTATATCAGGATCTTATTGATCCAAAGGCATTTTTTAATGGTGACGCACCCCGTAAATTGGCCGCGTTCTGGCCTTATGTTTTTGGTACCCCTGACGCCGTCAATGATAATGATGTTGCGCGATATTCCGATCTAATGACCAAATCCCAATTTATGGTCGCAAGGGATACCTTGCGTGCTATCGCCGCGCCGAATGCCGCCCGATGGTTGGATGTTGGCGGTGGCAGTGGCGCGTTTATGGATCAAGTCGTTCATAAGTTTCCTAAAGTGCAAACAGCTGTATTTGATCTTGCGGGTACGCAATCCACCAAACCTGCAAAGCACCATTTTATCGAAGGCTCATTTTTTGATGACGACCTGCCGACAGGCTATGACATCATATCTCTTATTCGGGTTTTGTATGATCATAACGATGAAACCGTGAAAAAATTGTTAATCAAAGTTTACACCGCGCTGCCGGAAAACGGTCGTCTTATAATCTCAGAGCCCATGTTGGGTCGTCGACGCCCAAATAGATTTGGCGACACGTATTTTGCAATTTACACCATGGCTATGAATACCGGAAAGACCAGATCTCCCAATGAAATAAGGGATATTTTGGATCATATTGGGTTTTCTGAAATCAATATTAATGCGTCTTTTCGACCCTTTGTAACGACCGTTATTGAAGCAATTAAAAAATAATGTCAAAAAAAATTGACAGTTTGATCTGTCAGTTTAAACTAACATATAAGCCGCGACTCTGTAACGCGGCATTCACATGGGAGCAATCATGCATACTTCCGCGGTTATATTAGAGGGCCCAAGGCAGCTCACTCTGCGTGAAATCGGCCTGAAAGATCCGACACAAGGTGACGTGGTCGTGCGTGTTCACCATTCTGGAATATCAACCGGAACTGAAAAGCTGTTATGGTCAGGGTCAATGCCTCCATTTCCCGGATTGGGCTATCCGCTTGTGCCAGGCTATGAAGCCGTTGGTGAAATCGTTGATGCACCAAAGGGATCGGGTCATGCGGTTGGTGACTTTGTTTTTGTACCGGGGTCAAATTCCTTTGTGGACGCAAAAGGTTTGTTTGGTGGTTCGGCTGGCACCTTGGTGACCCAGGCAAGTCGTGTTTCGAAAATAGACCCCCATTTGGCAGACCGCGGTACATTGTTTGCTTTGGCGGCAACAGCGCGTCACGCGTTAGCGGGAATGGATGCCCGATTGCCTGAATTAATTATAGGACATGGTATCCTTGGGCGCCTGTTAGCACGTTTGACGATTGCGGCAGGTGGACCTCCCCCCACTGTATGGGAAATTAACCCAACCCGAATGGCAGGCGCACAAGGATATCAGGTGATCCACCCTGACCAAGATGAACGTAAAAATTATACGTCCATTTATGACGCCTCAGGGAACACCGACGCGATGGATCAATGGATCCAGAGCTGCGGGCAGGGTGCAGAGATTGTATTGGCGGGATTTTATGCAAATCGCATCAACTTTGCCTTTCCCTTTGCATTTATGCGCGAAATCAAACTCCGCGTCGCCGCCGAATGGAAACAAACCGATATGGCGGCAATCACCGCTTTGGTCCACGAAGGGCTTTTATCATTGGATGACTTAATAACCCACCGTGCACCTGCACATACCGCCGCCCAAGCTTATATCGACGCGTTTGAAAACCCAGAATGCTGCAAAATGGTTCTTGATTGGAGGACGCAACAATGAAAGACGACGTTCCTAATCTAAAAGATTATACGCAACGCTTGCGCGATGAAGCCAACATGGATTTGGCCGATATCCAAGCGCAAGAACAGGCCGATACTCCAACGCGCAAAACCCAGATTATTGCCATCTATGGCAAGGGCGGTATTGGCAAATCATTCACCTTGGCGAACCTGTCCCACATGATGGCGGAAATGGGCAAGCGTGTGCTTTTGATCGGATGTGACCCCAAATCTGATACCACATCGTTACTATTTGGTGGTAAAGCCTGCCCAACGATCATCGAAACCTCGACCCGCAAAAAATTGGCCGGTGAAGAGGTACAGATTGGGGACGTTTGTTTCAAGCGTGGCGGCGTGTTCGCAATGGAGCTGGGCGGGCCAGAGGTCGGGCGCGGCTGTGGTGGGCGCGGTATTATCCACGGGTTTGAATTGCTGGAAAAACTCGGGTTCCATGATTGGGACTTTGATTATGTTTTGTTGGATTTTCTGGGCGATGTTGTCTGTGGCGGCTTTGGCCTGCCCATCGCCCGCGATATGGCGCAAAAGGTGATCTTGGTCGGATCAAACGATTTACAATCGCTATACGTGGCAAACAATGTGTGTTCAGCGGTCGAGTATTTCCGAAAACTGGGCGGAAACGTTGGTGTTGCCGGACTTGTGATCAACAAAGATGACGGCACGGGCGAAGCCGCGGCATTTGCAAATGCTGCGAACATTCCGGTTCTTGCCGCTATCCCCCAAGATGACGATCTGCGAAAAAAATCCGCAAACTATCAAATTGTTGGCACATCACAAAGCCAGTGGGGCGCCTTGTTTGAACAATTGGCAATCGCCGTGGCAGATGCGCCCCCTGTGCGGCCCGCGCCGTTGGACCAAGACGGGCTTCTAGCGCTCTTTGATAGCAAAGATACCGGCGGGGACTATGTTTTGGTGCCTGCAACAGACGCCGATATGCGTGGGAAAAATTCTGCGCCCAAAGTGTCTTTAGAAGTCATTTACGACGAGGTATAGATGAGCAACGAAATCACATATGACACCACCGCACAGGTCGATGTGATAACAGGTCAACCCGACGTGGCGCCGCCAGCGGGTGTTGCTCCTGCGGTGGATGGCGTTGCGTGCCAATCTGAAACACTGAAACATGCGGGTATGGCATCCGACGAAAATGCCGCGATCTTGGAAAAATATGCCCAAGATTACCCGGTTGGTCCACATGATAAACCCCAATCCATGTGTCCTGCCTTTGGATCTTTGCGTGTTGGGTTGCGGATGCGTCGCGTTGCGACCGTGTTGTCGGGATCGGCGTGTTGTGTCTATGGTCTTAGCTTTATCAGCCATTTTTACGGGGCACGGCGGTCTGTCGGCTATGTGCCATTTGATTCAGAATCTTTGGTCACGGGTAAACTATTCGAAGATATTCGCGACGCCGTTCATGACCTTGCCGACCCTGAAAAGTATGACGCGATCGTGGTGACAAACCTATGTGTTCCAACCGCCAGCGGCGTACCGCTGCGTTTGTTGCCCAATGAAATCAATGGCGTGCGCATCATTGGGATTGATGTCCCCGGCTTTGGTGTTCCAACCCATGCTGAAGCCAAAGATATATTGGCCGGCGCAATGTTAAATTTCGCCCGCCAAGAAGCCGAGGCTGGCCCAGTCCAAGCGCCCGTTGGCGGCAAGAATGATCGCCCTACGGTCGCACTTTTGGGGGAAATTTTCCCAGCTGACCCAATGGTCATTGGTGGCATGTTGGCCCCGATGGGATTGGCGGCGGGGCCCGTCTTGCCCGCACGGGAATGGCGTGAAATGTATGCCGCGCTTGATTGCGGTGTGGTCGCCGCAATTCATCCATTTTATACCGCAACATTGCGTGAATTTAATGCCGCCGGGCGCACCGCCGTTGGCAGTGCACCCGTTGGATACGACGGCACGGCCGCATGGTTGAAAAATATAGGCGAGGCGTTCAACGTGTCTGCGGACCACATCTCTGCGGCACAAAACGCTTTTTTACCAGCGATCAAAGGCGCCTTGGCGGCAAATCAGATCAACGGGTGCATCACTGTGTCAGGATACGAAGGCAGCGAATTGTTAGTTGCGCGCCTATTGATCGAAAGCGGGGCAGAGGTGCCTTATGTCGGAACCGCTTGCCCCAAAACGCCAATGTCAAAAGACGACCTGGAATGGCTAAATGCCAAAGGGACTGTGGTGAAATTCCGTGCCTCGCTTGAAGATGACCTTGCCGCCGTTGACGCGTTCAAACCCGATCTGGCGATTGGCACGACCCCGTTGGTTCAGGCCGTCAAACAAAAGGGTGGCGCGGCCCTTTATTTCACAAACCTTGTATCGGCGCGGCCTTTGATGGGCCCGGCAGGGGCGGGCAGCTTGGCACAGGTTATCAACACCGCCATTCAAAACACCGACCGCATGTCAAAAATGCAGGCGTTTTTTACAGATGTTGGCACCCACGACACGGCGGGAATTTGGGAAGGCGCGCCAAATCTACGCCCTGATTTCCGCGCACTAAATCAAAAGAAAATCGAAAAGGCCGCCCGCGCCGCCAAAGCACAGGAGATGATCTGATGTTTGTTCTAGATCATGATCGGGCTGGCGGATACTGGGGTGCGGTTTATGCGTTTTGCGCGGTTAAGGGATTACAGGTCGTCATTGATGGCCCTGTCGGATGTGAAAACCTGCCGGTGACGTCCGTTTTGCATTACACCGATGCGCTTCCCCCGCATGAATTACCAATTGTTGTCACAGGTCTTGGCGAAGAAGAGCTTGGCCGAGATGGGACCGAGGGCGCAATGAAACGTGCTTGGGATACCCTAGACCCGGCATTGCCCTCGGTCGTTGTTACAGGGTCCATCGCTGAAATGATTGGCGGCGGTGTCACGCCGCAAGGTACAACAATTCAACGGTTTTTGCCCCGCACTATCGACGAAGATCAATGGCAATCGGCGGATCGTGCCATGACGTGGATCTTTTCCGAATTTGGGATGACCAAAGGCCGTATGCCGCCCGAAAAGAATCGCGAAGAGGGCGCAAAGCCACGTGTTAATATCCTCGGCCCGATGTATGGCACCTTTAACATGCCGAGTGATTTGGCCGAAATTCGACGTCTTGTCGAAGGGATCGGCGCCGAGGTGAATATGGTCATGCCTTTGGGTGCGCATATTGCCGAAATGCGTAATCTGGTGAATGCAGATGTGAATATCTGTATGTACCGCGAATTTGGACGCGGCCTATCCGAGGTGTTGGGAAAACCCTATCTTCAAGCCCCAATTGGTATGGACAGCACGACCAAGTTTTTGCGCAGCTTGGGCGAATTGCTGGGCCTTGATGCAGAACCGTTGATCGAAAAAGAAAAACATTCGACGCTAAAACCTGTGTGGGATTTGTGGCGGTCCGTGACGCAAGATTTCTTTGGCACGGCAGATTTCGCAATCGTGGCGAATGACACCTATGCGCGTGGTATTCGAAATTATCTGGAAACCGATCTTGGATTTCCATGTGCTTTTGCGGTCAGCCGCGTTGCGGGTTCAAAAACCAACAACCAAGAAGTGCGCAGCATGATTGCGACTCACAGACCCTTGGTCGTGTTCGGATCGGTCAATGAAAAGATGTATCTGGCCGAGTTGAAATCAACCCATGGGCCGCAGCCTTCGTTTATTCCTGCATCGTTTCCTGGTGCCGTTATTCGTCGTGCGACGGGTACGCCGATGATGGGCTATGCGGGCGCGACCTATATTTTGCAAGAATTGTGCAATGGTTTGTTTGACTCGCTGTTCCATATTCTGCCGTTGGCCACCGACATGGACGCGGCACCTGCAACGCCTGCTGTTCTGAAACGGGACCTAGAATGGGACCCAGAGGCGCAAAAGGAATTTGATCGCATTATCGCGTCACATCCAATTTTAACTCGCATATCAGCCGCAAAACGTCTGCGTGACGCAGCCGAAGCCGAAACACTTCGCGCGGGTCATGACAGCGTGGCGATGGCAACTTTGACTGCTGTGCATTCCAACAGCGGCGCAACACATTAGGGAGGATAGATGAATGACAGACCTAACACATTCACATCAAAAACTCAAAAGACAGTCCAGCAGATCGATCGAATACATCGTGTTTTTCGCGCTAATTTTCATCTGTGCGATCCCCTTTGCAACGATGCATTGGGTCATTGATCTGTATCGGACAAAAAGTTTGCTAATCAATGGTCCTTTAGCGCGCGCATGGCTCGAAGCGCATAGGATCACGCCCGTAGTTTTCTCGGCCTAATGGCCGAGGATCAAGGACTGCTCTGCCATAGGCAGAACAGGCTCCTCAGAGGTGAATTTCTGGGGAACCCGGCCGCAGGGGCACTGCGGCGCCACGAAACATTCCGGAGGAAATTTCATGGCTGGAAAAAGTGATCTGTCTTTCACAGGTCTAACTGACGAACAAGCGCAAGAACTGCATTCAGTTTACATGAGCGGGCTATGGTTATTCGTAACCATCGCTGTTGTGGCTCATTTGGCTGTCTTCATCTGGCGTCCATGGTTCTGAGGAGGATTAGAAAATGGCAAAATTTTATAAAATCTGGCTCGTTTTCGATCCACGTCGTGTGTTTGTCGCACAAGGCGTTTTTCTCTTCTTGCTAGCAGCAATGATTCATCTCGTTCTGCTAAGCACTGAACACTACAACTGGTTCGAATTGGCAGCCCAAAAGGCTGGCGGGTAATCTGCGTACCCACTCGGATGAGTAATAAAATCTCTGCGGGCGTCAAATATGCGATCGCCCGCAGAACCCAAGAACAAAACGGCCTTGCAAACAAAGTATCGGCTGAATTCAACGGAGACAAACGATGGCATTGCTGAGTTTCGAAAGAAAATATCGTGTCCGAGGTGGCACACTCATAGGCGGTGATTTGTTCGACTTTTGGGTAGGGCCTTTTTACGTCGGATTTTTCGGCGTAACGACAGCGTTCTTTGCACTTTTGGGAACAATCCTAATTTTTTGGGGCGCGAGCCAACAGGGGACATTTAATCCCTGGTTGATCAATATTGCCCCACCAGACATTAGTTATGGATTGGCTCTTGCGCCCTTGTTAGAGGGCGGTTTGTGGCAAATCATAACGATTTGTGCAACAGGTGCATTTATCAGCTGGGCATTAAGAGAAGTCGAAATTTGCCGCAAATTGGGCATGGGATATCACGTTCCATTTGCCTTTAGTTTTGCAATTTTGGCGTATATGACCTTGGTCATTTTTCGTCCACTTTTGATGGGGGCTTGGGGGCATGGATTTCCATATGGTATCTTTAGCCACCTAGATTGGGTTAGCAACACCGGCTATGCCTATCTGCACTTCCATTATAACCCTGCACATATGCTGGCGGTTACATTGTTCTTTACAACCACACTTGCTTTGGCGCTACATGGTGCCCTTATTTTGAGTGCGGCCAATCCAGAGGAAGGCGAAGATGCCCTGGGACCAGATCACGAAGACACGTTTTTCCGTGATTATATTGGCTACTCTATCGGGACGCTGGGCATCCATAGATTGGGGTTCTTATTGGCAATCAACGCCGTGTTCTTTTCAGCGGTGTGTATCATCATCTCTGGGCCCGTTTGGACCAAGGGATGGCCTGAGTGGTGGAATTGGTGGTTAGAGCTGCCGATTTGGCCAAGCCAAATAGGGATGTGATCATGATTGAATATCAAAACATATTTACCCAAGTGCAGGTCCGTGGACCGGCCGAAATGGGAATTGATAACGAAAACAATATGTCCGCTGAACGTATCGGAACGCCATGGTTTTCGACCTTGGCGGGATGGGTTGGCAACGCTCAACTTGGCCCTGTTTATTTAGGCTGGACCGGGATGATCGCCCTGGCAACCGGACTTTTGTGGTTCAATATTGTTGGCCTAAACATGTTGGCACAAGTGGGGTGGTCTATCCCGGAATTCTTGCGTCAATTCTTTTGGCTCGCCCTGGAACCCCCTGGTCCTGAATGGGGCTTGCGGATGCCGCCTCTGAATGAGGGTGGATGGTACATCATCAGTTCAATCTTTTTACTGGTGTCCGTATCAACATGGTGGCTGCGCAGTTATTTGTTGGCCCAACAACACAAGATGGGCAAACATGTGGCATGGGCTTTTGCGGCGGCAATTTGGTTGTTCTTGGTTCTGGGCCTTATCCGCCCAATTCTAATGGGCAGCTGGTCCGAAGCGGTACCATATGGGATTTTCCCGCATCTTGATTGGACAACTGCGTTCTCTATTCGTTATGGCAACTTGTACTATAACCCATTCCACGCTCTTTCGATTGTGTTCCTGTATGGGTCTGTCCTGTTGTTCGCGATGCATGGTGCAACCATCCTGGCCGTGGCGCGCTTTGGTGGGGATCGTGAATTAGAACAAATCTATGATCGAGGAACTGCATCTGAGCGTGCCGCGCTATTTTGGCGCTGGACCATGGGCTTTAACGCCACAATGGAAGGCATTCACCGCTGGGCTTGGTGGTTTGCTGTTCTTTGCCCAATCACGGGCGGGATCGGTATCTTACTGACGGGAACTGTTGTTGATAACTGGTTCATCTGGGCCCAAGAACACAGCTTTGCACCCATGTATGATGGGTCATACGGCTACGAAAACTATGGCTCGTATGAAGCGTTCGTAGGTCAGGAGTAGTAAGATGTTACCCAACTGGTTTAATGTATGGAACAAAGAAAATCCCACAAATGTCTATGGGCCTGCCATCTTGGTGGGCATCCTGGGCGGGGCGATCTTTGTCGCCATAATGATTGTTGTGTGGGGGCAACCCGCAGCAACAAGCAGCTTGCAAACAGGTCCGCGGGGCATTGGGATGGCAATGACTGAATTTAATTCGGACCTTGGCACGCCTGACCCGGATAACGCGCTGATTTCCGAAAATGAACCCTATATTCCTGATGGGTCCGAAGCCTTGGCCAAAGACATTTATTCAAATGTTCAGGTTTTGGGTGATGTGACCGAAGACAACTTTAACCGCCTTATGGGGGCCATGACCGAATGGGTTGCCCCTGATCAAGGCTGTGCGTTCTGTCACGGCGATGGGGATATTGAAACCTACGGCGAAGATACACTTTATACCAAGGTGGTCGCACGTCGTATGATTGAAATGACCCGAAACATCAACGAAGGGTGGGACGGTCACGTCAATGCAAATAAACAAGTCGGCGTGACCTGTATGACCTGTCACCGCGGTCAGAATGTTCCATCGGAAATTTGGTTCAAAATTGATCCTGTCAACGAAGCAACGGCCGGCTGGCCAGCGGTTCAAAACCGCGCAACGCCACTAAGCCAATACACGTCATTGCCGTCGAACGCATTAGAAGCCTATCTTTTGAATTATGAACGCATTGGCGTCCATGATTTGGAATCTCGGGTGAAAAATGAACCGGGTGATCCGTTGATCCAACAAACCGAACGCACCTATTCCTTGATGAATTACTTTGCAAATTCATTGGGGCGCAACTGTGTGCTGTGTCACAACACACGCGCGTTCTATGATCCTGAACAAGTCACACCGCAATGGTCAACTGCATCGCAAGGTATCGCGATGGTTCAAGAAATCAATAACGATTACTTGGTGCCATTGGGGGATGTCCTGCCTGAGACACGTCTGGGTCCAATGCATGGTGATGCGCCAAAGGTGGCATGTAAGACCTGTCACAAAGGGTATCAGCAACCATTGCAAGGTACCAACATGATCAAGGACTGGCCAGAATTGGCGACAACTGGCACCCCTGTTTATCAATGACTTCGTCACACGCGGCCCCGATCCGGGATCGCGTGTGGCATCACTTGGCGCCTCGGCGGCAGCTTAAAATTTTCCCTTCCTGTTGGCTACGGGAGCTGGCGTCGCGATTGCAAATTTTGCAAAGCGACGCCTTTTTTTATGAAAGGCACTGTCCATGTTAGATCATCAAAATCTTTTGTCCCGCGTGAACAGTCCCGCCGATTTAAAGGGGATGACCGATGCGGAATTGGATGCATTGGCAAAAGAGCTGCGCAATGATGTCATAGAAATCGTATCCCAAACCGGTGGACATTTGGGATCGTCTTTGGGTGTTGTTGAACTTACCGTTGCATTGCATGCAGTTTTTAACACGCCATTTGACAAATTGGTTTGGGATGTTGGACACCAATGTTATCCGCATAAGATCCTCACAGGTCGGCGCAGTAGAATGAAAACTCTACGCCAAACGGGCGGTCTAAGTGGGTTTACCAAGCGCAGTGAAAGCGCATATGACCCCTTCGGTGCCGCACATAGTTCAACGTCTATCTCAGCCGCGCTTGGCTTTACCATGGCCCGCGAATTGGGACAGCCCACAGGCGATGCCATTGCGGTCATTGGCGACGGGTCGATATCGGCTGGAATGGCATACGAAGCCTTGAACAACGCAGGTCATGAAAACAAACGCATGTTCGTTATTTTAAACGACAATGAAATGTCCATTGCCCCACCCGTTGGCGCCATGTCATCCTATTTATCGGGACAACACGGCCCGGACATTTTTAAAAACTTGAAATTATTTGGCGACACTCTCGAGGATCACTTGCCCTTTAGCTTGCGCGATGGCGTGCGACGGGCGCGTCGTTTGGTCACCGGAACCGAGGGTCAAGCAACTTTGTTCGAAGACCTCGGTTTTGACTATTTGGGGCCTGTCGATGGACATGATATGGGCCAGCTATTGACCGTACTAAGATCTGCAAGAGCCCGCGCATCGGGGCCGACGCTGATCCATGTTTGTACCAAAAAAGGCCATGGTTATGCCCCCGCCGAAAACGCCGCCGATAAGTATCATGGTGTTTCCAAATTTGATGTTTCAACAGGCGCGCAACGTAAATCGCCCGCTAATGCACCATCCTATACCAGTGTATTTGGAAAATCGCTGCTTATCGAAGCCAAACACGACAGCCGTGTTGTTGCAATCACGGCGGCCATGCCGTCGGGTACGGGCGTCGACATAATGGCAAAAGAATATCCCAAACGGGTGTTTGATGTCGGCATTGCCGAACAGCACGCAGTCACATTTGCAGCAGGCCTTGCGGCAAGCGGGATCAAACCATTTTGCGCCATTTATTCGACATTCCTTCAACGTGCATACGATCAAATCGTTCACGACGTTGCGCTGCAAAATTTGCCCGTACGTTTTGCGATTGATCGGGCAGGGTTGGTTGGTGCAGATGGGCCAACGCATGGAGGTGTTTTTGACATTTCTTATCTTGCAAATATACCTAACATGACAGTTATGGCCGCCAGCGACGAAGCCGAATTGATGCATATGGTTCGGACCGCCGCAGAATTTGACGATGGGCCAATTTCGTTTCGCTATCCGCGTGGATCGGGAACCGGTGTTTCTATGCCCGAACGAGGTGAGATCCTTGAAATTGGAAAAGGCCGTATCGTTCAAGAGGGGACGGATATCGCGTTACTTTCCTTTGGTGCCCATCTTGGCGAAGCTTTAGATGCAGCAATTCTTTTGGAAGAACACGGTGTAAGCGTCACAGTTGTTGATGCACGCTTTGCAAAGCCATTAGATACGTTGCTTGTGGACCAATTAGCACGGCATCACAAATTATTGGTGACCATTGAACAAGGTGCCATGGGAGGTTTTGGTGCCATAGTATTAAATCTCTTGGTTTCTCAAAATCTTCTATCGACTAGCTTGACGTTTCATTCGATTTTTTTGCCAGATAAATTTATCGAACAAGGCGATCCGAATAGTATGTATGAAGACGCTAATATGCGCGCAAATCAGATATCTGAGCTGTGCCTTCAAAAATTTGAGCGCAGGAGCACCTTAAGTCTAAAGCGCGTCTGAGCTTGACGTTTATCGCGCTAACGGCGCCAT
>JAYPUL010000010.1:71517-76726 GCA_038134005.1 Paracoccaceae bacterium
CACCTTAAGTCTAAAGCGCGTCTGAGCTTGACGTTTATCGCGCTAACGGCGCCATCCAACGACACTGTCAGGTTCACAAATCTGTTGCTGGCGTGTGTTCGTCTGACAGCACGGCAGCTATCCTTTTCGCATGCGAAATTAAGGTTCGTGGATCTCATCTGTGTTTTAGCTTTGGTTTCCATCGCGCGATCGATCTGATTGGATCGCAAAACTGTTTTTTCAAACTTAGTTACATCTTGTGATACGGTATCCCGTGATGGGCGGCAAACCCGTGCTTGTATCTTAATTTTGAAGGTATTTCATCAAAACTGTCGAAAAAACCGGCATAGAAAAAATTTGCGCATCAAATTAGCCCATGCCCGCGAGATACAAGCGCGTTAATGTTTCGAAGAGTTTTTCAAAATTCGATGATAAATCTCTTCATAGCTTGGCATTGGTTTAGATGGTTTCTGATTTTCAAAATATGACATGTATTCCTTGGCCGTTTCACGCACGATTTCACCCCACTTGGTTGCCCAAGCGTCCAGCGACCAAAGTTCGCCCAGTTCAACGTTTTCGGTAAAATTGAAATATACCGTTGCCTCAAATTTAGAAATTTTCCCAGTCGTGTCACCATCTTGATGCAGGGGAACACCCACAGTATGGGAACGCAATTGATAATTAAAATCGGCTTCGTAATAATTCAAAAGACGAATGTCACGTTCGCTTAAGTCAGATAAAAGTAATCCCGAAGCACGAAAGTCATTTTTTGCGATAATTGTAGGATAGTTTTGGTTTTTTACCCAATAAACGGCGTGGTTTTCCAATATTGCTGGTTGAATGTTGATATCACTTAGTTTCTTGCAAAGACAGATTTCAAGAAGCTGCGTATCGCAAAGAGTGCCATATAAAAACAAGTTTGCCATTCAGTGTTTTGCCTTTGATTAACATTGTTGCAAAGAACCTACATTGGCTGCTGTGATCTGAAAAGTGTTCAATCAGATTATGAAAACATAACACCCTATGTGGCGTTTGAATTTTGGTTTCGCCGGGGTTGCGGTCGATGCTTACATGAATGTACGTCGCTATTCAGCGTGCAAATATGGGCGGCGCGTTTAACGGATGGGGATTATTATTGCATGCAAAAGCGTCGGTAATATTATTAAACTTAATATATCTCAGCGGCGGCATGAAATACCGAAAGGTGTCTTGTAAGCAATTCTGATTGATCTTTGCTATAGCCGCCCCCGATCACGGTGGCCACGGGGATGTTTTTTGCCCTAAAAAAATCCAACACCATTCGGTCTCTATGTTCGATGCCATCTAGCGAAATGTTTAGTTTGCCCAGAGTATCGGCGAAATAAATGTCGACCCCCGCATCATACAAGACGATATCCGGTACAAAGTTGTTCGCAATTGTTTGCAAGGTCTTAAACAGAACATCGATATATTCCCGATCTTCTGTTCCGTCAGATAATTCGACATCAAAAGACCCCGCGCGTTTTAGGGGGCCAACGTAACGTTGCCCATGCATCGAGCATGTGAAGATGTCAGGGTGTCCTTGGCAAATATCAATTGTGCCATCGCCTTGGTGAACATCACAGTCAAGTATTAAAATACGTTCGAAGATCCCTTGGTGCTTTAGCTGTAACGCCGTGAATGCAAGGTCGTTAAAGACGCAAAATCCATACCCAAACCCATGATACGCGTGATGCGCACCGCCTGCGGTATGGCACGCGATGCGCGTATCAAGGGCACGCTTGGCGCATTCAAATGTCCCATTTGGCATCAAAAAACTACGCTCTAACAAATCTGCCGACCATGGAAGGTTGATCTTGTTCATTTCGGATCTGGTAAGAAGATTATTTTGAAACCGTGCCACATAGTCGGGATCATGTGAAATTGCCAAGTCCTGCGCGGTCGCTGGACTATGTGGTTGATGGTCAAATTTAGAGGAAACTGGGCCTTCTGTTATCGCAGAATAAATTGCGGAAAATTTGTGTCCCGATACCTTATGCGCGTTCGGTAAATGTAAATCATACATTGGGCTGTGTATTAACGGAATACGCGACATGAATTTCTAAGGATGCGTTTACAGATAGTAAAGCTCAAGCACTTCAAGTGGCACAATTTCCAAGGCGCGAAGATGCGTGGATTCCGGTTTGATTTTTGGTGCAAATCCTTCTTCATGCGCTTGTAAAAAGCGGCTGGCACAAAGGCACCAAATGTCACCTTCTTTTAGACCAACAAAATTAAATTCGGGTCGAGGCGTGCTTAGATCATTACCTAGATACTTAGAAAAGGCCAAGAATTCTGCGGTCATGATCGCACACACCGTGTGGCTGCCCGCGTCCTGTGCACAAGTGTTGCAATGACCATCTCGGAAAAAACCTGTCACCGGTTGCGCAGAACATAATTGAAGCGTTCCACCTAGAACATTTATTGATGGGTCTATTTGCATCCGTTCTCACACACTTCTTAATTGTTGCAATTGTTTGCCGTACATATCACAAAAATTGGGTGCCGATAGGCAAAAGTATGATGATTTTCCAAACGAGGATTGCCAGGCATAACATTATTGATGTGAATGGTTTTGGCGCATTTTATGATTGGTGCCGTCAAGTTGAACCGATCCTTTTAGCGATTATCATCACACGCGCCGCAATCAAATCGCGAAGATTAATTCGAACGATGTGTCGCATGGGCGTTACTTTGAAAAATAAATGTCATCATTTGCGGTTCTATTAGCCCTGCCAACGTGTCGTCACAGAATGTAGCAAACCACCTAGATCCGCCTGAATTCAACGTGTATACCGCTCCAAAATGTGGAGACATCAATGAACACCCTAGACCTAATAAAATCCCATGTGTCCGTTCGGTCATTTACGAAAGACCCGATCGACATCGATGTGTTAAAGGGCATCTTGTCCGCGGCGCAAGTGGCGTCAACGTCCAGCCATATTCAAGCATATTCGATTGTGCGTGTCACAAACGATGACTTGCGCCAAGCACTTAGCGAAGTGGCTGGTGGGCAAAAATGGGTTATACATGCCCCCGAATTTTTGGTGTTTTGCGCTGACATCAAACGGCTAAGTACGGTAACACAAAGCCAAGATCAGGGTGCCTTAGATGGGTATTTTGAACATTCTTTGGCCGCTGTCGTTGATGTTGCGCTTTTGGGGCAAACTGTGTTGTTGGGTGCTGAATCTTTGGGGTTGGGGGGCGTTTTCATTGGCGGTTTACGAAACGATCCCGATCGTGTCATCGACCTGTTAAACTTGCCTGAAGGGGTGTTCCCTGTGTTTGGTATGTGCCTTGGTCATCCTGATACAAAGAATGCCATTAAACCAAGATTGCCACTGGATGCGATTTTGCACGAAAACGCATTCGACGTGACCGACAAAGATAAGCTTGTGGACGACTATGACGCTGTCATGCAGGCGTATTATAACGATCGCGACCTTGATGTCCCACGCACATGGAAGCGCACCGTGACAGGTGCTTTACAAAACAAAAAGCGCGTGCATATGAAGGCGTCTTTGCATAAACAGGGGTTCTTTAAACTCTGATTGATCTCGCGTGCGGTCATTAGGAACTGTGCGATGCGCTATTAATCGGTGTCCTCATCGGAAAATAGCACATTGCGCAGCTTCTCCGCGGCGTTTAGCAAAACATCTTTGCGCTCAATCGCGCTTGCAATCGACATGCGCTGTGTTGGGCCATGGAATGCCAGAGATGCAACGTAGCGTCCCAAACTATCGGTGACAGGCACCGCAATTGCGACCATGCCGTCCATGAATTCTTCGTCATCGATGGCATACCCTTGGTCTGATACGCGGTTCAATTCATCCAGCAAACTTGATGCTGAAACATGGGTTTTTTTTGTGCACTCGGTCAATTTGAGCGAATGAACCAAATTCGTCCGCGCTTTTTTTGCAAGGCTTGCTAAAAAACATTTACCGCTTGCGGTGCAGTGAAACGGAACATGTGTCCCAACAGGCAATTGGATACGAAACGCCCAATCGGTTTCAACACGGTCTAGGTAATTCATTCCATCGTCTTCAGGCACAACAAAGTTCACCGTTTCGCCCACTTCGGCCGCAACATCCAAAAGGATTTGATGGCGCGTGATATAATGGCGGGAATTGTGTAAAAGACCGGCGCCCAAGGTACGTAATCTGCGCGCGGCATAGAATCGTTTGGATTGGCCTACGCGCATTAAAAATCCTTCTTCTTCCAAAGTGGTGCACAATCGATGTACCGTTTGTTTGGGCAATCCTAATTGATCGTTTATTTCGGTTGCCGTCATTGGTCGGTCACTTTTCCCAAGAATTTCAAGAATTAACAGCGTCCTAAGGTTCGTTGGGATGCGGCTATCATCGGACATTCTGGGCCTCGTTCAGAAAAGAATTGAAATTGCGTTTTTGTATAGTAACATACATTTAAAATAAAAACGAGACAAAAAGTCTCAATTTTTGATACCGGGGACGTATGGATTTTGATTTCGTCATTGTTGGTGCTGGATCCGCCGGCTGCGCCATTGCCGCGCGTTTGTCCGAAAGCGGGCGCTACACGGTTGCGTTGTTAGAGGCGGGGCCAAAGGATACAAATCCATGGATCCACATTCCGGTTGGCTATTTCAAAACCATGGGCAATCCTAAAACGGATTGGATGTACAAAACACAACCAGATGCCGGCACAGCGGGACGGTCGATCCCATGGCCACGGGGCCGCGTTTTGGGCGGATCAAGTTCGATAAATGGACTTTTGTATGTACGAGGACAGCCACAAGACTTTGACACCTGGGCGCAAATGGGATGCACGGGGTGGGGTTGGGATGATGTCTTGCCCTATTTCAAACGCGCAGAAACCTGGAATGGATCTGATGCATCGGGGCTTCGGGGGACAGATGGGCCTTTATCGGTGCAATCGTCCCGCCTAAGCCGTGATGTGGTGGATCACTGGGTCGATGCCGCTGTTTCAGCGGGGTATCCATTTAACACCGATTACAATGGAGCCGACCAAGAAGGCGTTGGTTTTTTCCAAATGACAATGTCGGGTGGGCGTCGGTGTTCATCAGCTGTGGCATATTTGAAACCTGCACGTGGTCGTCAAAATTTAACTGTGTTCACCGATGCACAAACGCAAAAGGTTATTGTCGAGGGCGCGCGTGGTGGGTTAGGGGCGTTTTTATACCTTGAGGTATTGGATGCCAGCTTTTCTTTTGACG
>JAYPUL010000011.1:0-10996 GCA_038134005.1 Paracoccaceae bacterium
CGCTGGCAAAGCCACCCATGTAGGGATAGGCAAACGGACCACGCGCCAAGGCTTGTCCAACCGCATCACGATCAATCGCATGGCTCATGGCTTTGCGGAAATCAAGGTTGCGGAATAGGTTACGCAATTCTTTGTCGTAATCCGACGCTGCCATATTCGCGGCATAGTTCAATTCGATACGCCATGCCAAAGTACGCGGACCAAACTTGGCCGAAACAGGCGCGCTTGGATCTTGGCTTTGTTTCAAAGCTTCGACAAAGTTTCCTGGGTTTTCCATGTTTGAAAAATCACCCGTACCGGCAACAGCTTGGGTTGTACGGTCATCCCATGTGGTCAGTTTAAAGTGCATCTCATTGATGTACGGCAACTGATTACCGGCTTCGTCAACTTTCCAATAATAAGGGTTACGTCGCATGATGACGATTTCATCGGGTCGGTGTTCAACCGGAACCCATGCACCCATTACGGGGATTGGCACGTTGTTTGATGGCATCGCGTTCAGATAATCATCATAGCTGGCCGCGTTATTGTATTTCGGATGCTTGTCTTTCAAAATATGGCTTGGGCCAGGGCACCCTTGGATATAGGCCAACCCTTCGATCAGGGTGTTCGATTGTGCCGATGGAAAGGTGAATTTGAACGTGTAATCATCGATGACGTCCAATTTCGCGCCGCCGCCAAAGCCACCCGCGGTGATACGGGATGCGACATTTGCGTCTTCGACGTTGTCATTGTACCAAAACGCGATGTCTTGGGTGTCAAACGGATCGCCATCAGACCATTTTGCGCCCTCGATCAGGTGCATGGTCAATTCGGTCATATCTGAATTCCATTCCCAGCTTTTTGCAAGGTTTGGCAACGGACCTGATTGTTCTTCGGATTTGATTTGCCAACGTGGACCTTGGCGCACAAGGCATTCTTGCACCGCCATGTTGATGCCACCCCAACCTTGGTGTTGACCGGCAAGCCAGTTGAACCCTTCTGGGCGTCCGCCAATAACGTGGCGGAAAACGCCGCCATATTCGCCAATGCCATCCACCATGGCGCCTGTTTTGAAAACAACAGGTTCTTTGGGTAGACGTTCATTTACGGGCGGCAATTTGCCAGCGGCAACAAGCGCATCCAGAAAGGGTGCTTGGTGATAATCTGGCAATGATTTGTAGGTATAAAGGTCATCACGTCCAATAAGTTCGTATTGAACGCCTGATAGACTTTTTTCTTCTGGCATTTGATCGGCCACGGCAGACGAGGCGATCAATGCAGCCCCGCACACACCTGCCATCAAAGACCCGAGTATTGGTTTCACATATGTCATAGTGTTTCCTCCCTATAGACAGGTGTATTCACGCATGATTTTTCTGGAAATACTTCCTGATTTTTGCTATTAGTTTCCAGAAAATGAATAATTAAAATTTGGGCACGTTTTCTGCTGGGGTGGGGATTATCATATTGAAATCAATGGGGAAAATGAAAAAGCCAGCCAAGCGTGATCCATCGGATGTGATTCCGTATTCCGAACAGGTGGATCAAACGCGTGTTCCACCTGCGAATGCGTTTATTATTGAACGCCATATACCCACAATGTTTGATGCGCCTTATCATCACCACACATCGATAGAATTGAATTTCCTACAAAATTGTGGAATGAGTT
The DNA here is from genome assembly GCA_038134005.1 of Paracoccaceae bacterium. Lineage (GTDB taxonomy): Bacteria > Pseudomonadota > Alphaproteobacteria > Rhodobacterales > Rhodobacteraceae > CAJXSD01. The sequence goes on from JAYPUL010000011.1 coordinate 1,652, forward strand.
ATTCATTCTCTGGTCAACCTGCACAATTGGCTGCCGATCATTTGACGGTCTTTTGGGGGGCCGCCCCTCACCGAGTCAATAACGTGATTGGTAAGGGGCAAATTACCAATATCTATTTATCACTTGGGCAATTTTTGCGGTGGGGTTTACCAACTAATTTGGTAAACGCGGTTTTGGCGGGAAATGTCATTTCGGTAAAAAAGCCCAGCCCCGGCGACGCCATTATGATGGATCGGATTTATGCGGAACGTAGTAACATCACAACCGCATGGCGGCGCACCCATTTGTCAGAAATTGAAACTCGTTTGCGGCGAATGGCGTTGGAAGGGTGGGAAACCTTAATGACGTTTAACAATGTGCCGAAACAGATGGAAATTACGTCGAAATCAATGTTACGTGTCGAAGCGATGTTAAGTTATATTGCCACGAATTATACGATCCAAATAAATGTTGCCGACATTGCATCGGCCGCTAACCTTTCGGTCGGGCGGGCAGGCCATTTGTTTCGACAAGTTATGGGATTGGGCTTAAAACAACAATTGTTGCGCGCGCGTCTGTCCCATTCTCGGATGCTTTTGACCGAAACCGATGCAAAGGTTTCAAATATCGCTATGGATAGCGGTTTTTCATCAATTTCTTCATTCTATGACGCGTTCACAAAAACCACAGGAATGTCACCCGCCCAATATCGTGAACATGGACGACGCAGTAACCCGTTCGTATCAGAACATAGTGTTATATAGGCGCGTTGGGGCAACTTTAATCTATTTATAAACTGCGGTTCATTCTTATCGAAATGATAAAATTGTGTTGCTTTCCAATTTAATTTGGAAAAGCATCACAATCATCGCTTTGTGGGTGTGTGACATGTTCAGAATAATTTGGTTATACGTAATTTTGTGGGGTGTGTCATCGGGTGCTGTTCAATGCGCCGAGGTGGATTTTAAGCAAATTCAGGTCGATCTAAATCGCTTGGGGTATAATGTTGGGACAGCGGATGGAATCCCCGGACGCAGAACAAAAATTGGCCTTCAATCGTTTTTCAATGATGCAGGTTATGTTGCCCCAGCCAACATTGGCGAGGCCGAACAAACCTATATTCATGATTTGGCGACCTTTGCGTCAAAACCGTTGGATTTGATGCAACGCGTCATCACGCGCGTGCAACCGATTGGGCAATTATCGAATGATGAATTGTGTGAACTGCACAAAAATATCGATCTGATTGATAGTTTTAATGAAGTGAAAAACCGTGGTTTGTCCTGTCCGTCCGGGACAGAGAGACCCATCAAGTATGCGGGCGAACTATTAAATGATCCGATAAAGCTTTTGAATGAATTCAAACAAAAATTCGCAATTCAAGTTCCAAAATTTAACCTTGCCGAGACCAGAACCTTTGCGTCTTGGGACAAGACCAAAACAACCTATCATTTCTTGAATGCTGACCTGCAAAATGAATTGAATGATCGGTCTCGCGTGATTGAATATTGTGCAGAGTGGATGCCTAATATTGGATCAGTTCCGCCAGATCCGTCCAAAAACCTTGATGGAACAGGATCATGGGCGGAAAACACGATGCGCGATGGATTCGTAGTATGCCAAGATCATGTGAACAAACTTTATCTTGGCACATTGTCTGGCGACGAAAGCCTCGCGCAGCGTCGGTTGGATCAATTCAAACATATAGTTGAAACTTGGGTCAACTATGACAAAGCGCACAACTTTCCGTTCCGTCCATATCACAAGATGCACAATGCGGTGGCGGGTCGCGCGGATCCAAACTTTACCTTTTTGATGACCATATCCAAGGCAATGGCCGGGGTTGAATTGTTAAACGATGCTTTGGGGTGGGATGAGGCACAATGGAAACGATACGGCGCTTGGGCAAAGGATCGGGTGTTGCAACGGTTGCCCGTTGGGGGACGCAGCGATCCGTTGCCAAATGGCGTGTGTCTTTTAAAGGTTAACAAATCTACCATGAATGATGCCTGCATGAATGCGGCACCGTTCTTGGCACACGGGTTATTGCGGGCGGCAATCGCGGCGCAAGATCAACATTTGGCCGAATTAAGTTATTTGGTGTTCAAACAATATTCGTCGGCCATCGCCCCCGACGGAAGCCAGGCATATGATCGTATTCGCGATTGTTATGCCGCCGATTATACCATCTGGGCCGCGCAATTTTTGCATGACTATGTATATCTTGCGTCCACACTTGGTGTTGATTTATGGACCGATCGCTTTTCGCCAAAACATGGGTCGCCACTGCAAAACATCGAATACGCCTTACGCGTGATGGACGATTCAAATGTGGTTAATGAATATGCGCAAGATTTCGGTTTTCCTGACTGCATCGTCAAAAACGGCCAACTGCAACAAAATGAACGGCGTGATCCAATTTCAACGTTTGCCTATTACTTCTATTCCTTTGACCGGGATCGGCTGGATGATATATATCAAGAAAAACGCAATGGTCTTTGGTCATATACATCAACGTCTGGTGTGAATTACGAAGTCGATATTGTCATGAATGACGCAGCACTTTCGACCCATTTCATTCAAAACAAAGACCGCATTTTTGCGCAGCGCGCAGAAAAAGATGCATTAAAGCGACAAAAAGAACGCGAGGCGCTTTTAAACGCGCGTGGCTTTCGGCCTATCACCGGTGATGATCCCGTGGCTGGTCGGTATGCAGCAACATGGTATTTTGTTAACGCAGCGCGCCCCAATAGCCCACGAGAACGGCAAGCCGTCGACGTTTTGGTTTTAAAAGGTGGGACGGGGCAATTTGAGGGGGCGCAAACCTATAATCAACCCTCTGCCAAGCTGCGACGCGACTTGTTTGTTGCCTATAAAGAAAACGGAGATATTTTCGTTTCAGGCGAGCTTGATTTGTTTGATCGAGGCCGAAGTTATCCCACCGAATTGAATGGAACGTTGACAATCGGGGATGGTCCAGAAATTCAAGGTGTTTGGGATGAAGGTGACATTTATGAAATTGAACTTCAAAAGATTGAATAAATCAAATCGCTGAATTTTTCGATGATTGTCATTTTATTGTGTCAGGCTGTCACGAAAAATACACTTGATTCACAATAGTTTACCTAACGGTACCCAACCTATGCAATCGAATCACTTTGGGTAAGACCGTTCAGGATTTGGAAACAATCACATAAAATCAGCAATACTTTTCCTTAATTGATACGTGTGTGCTGTGTTGATCTTTGACAAAGATTTTTAAATCAAATTGAAATTTGTCAAATATTTTGATTCAATGTTTATTAAATTATATCAATAAAACAAAAGCTTAAACGTTTTTTTCATGACCTCCACCTCTTTCAGTTACTATGAATGATCCTTTGGGGTTATTTTTACAACCTTTCGGTTATTAATAATTAATACTTTTGTAGTAATTTGGGTGGGTACCTTTCGTGGGGGAAGGGACAAGTATCATCGAAACTGGGCGTTTTTTGACGCCTTTATCTTAGCAAGATAGGCACCAGCCTGTCACCATTTTGTGTGGGTTAAAATGGTTGAACAGTATTTTGATTTCATGAATGGCGCGGTGTCGGGTGCAGCCGAACAAATGTCCGCAACATTCCCCCCAAGCAACGGGCGGTTTTCGCGTCGGTGCACAGGTGGCAACGGCCCGGGGCTTGGTCGCGATCGAAGACTTTGTTAAATCCGATCTGATCTTGTCACGTGATAATGGTTATATTGCTTTTGACGATGTGTATCGTATGCCGGTCACCAATGTTGGGTCGACGCAACACGATGTTTTGTTGTCGCGTGATGTTTTGGGAACCTGTATTCCCGCCAAAGATATTTATGTCGCGCTGAGCCAATTGATTGTTATCCATGATGACACTGGCCGAGATGAAACATTTTTATCAGCGTCTGATTTGGTAATTCGGTATCGCGGTGTTAGGCTGGTGGCCGCCAATGCCCAACGCTATAATATTGTTTTCCGAAAACATGACGTTATACTGGTCGACGGTATTTGGGTTGGAACAGGTTATTCACACGAAACATTTTCGGCATCCTTGATGGACGCTGGCACGATGGGGCGGATGTTTGCGGCCAAAGGGGCCCAACGTTTGGCGCGCCCCGTGGCTGATGCATCGCATGGAAACGTGACCAAGTTGCGGTCAAACTGGGGCTAAGCCCAGAGGTAATTTCCTTATAATTATCTAGATAATTATCTAGTGTGACGCGCGCCAAGCGGTCCATTGTTCGGGCGTATCAAGGTCGGTGTTTGGGCCCAAATCGTCGAACGTAACATATTGTGGCGACTGGGTCGAAAGAATGGATTTTGCCCCCTTATCCCCTGTCAATTCAATCAAGTGATGCCTGAGGCGAAATGGAAAAATCACAGGATGTCCAGGACGCCCATCGCGCCCCTTTGCCTGGACAATTTGCGTGGGCGCGTTGAACCATGACTGCATCACCTTTTTGAAATGAACGTCGCATAGGTCCGGCATATCGGTCGGACAGAACATTATTCCCTGTGGACATAGGTCAATGACTGCCCGCGTCGCCGTACTGATTGATTTGCCCATCCCTTGCTCTGCATCAGCAACGTAAATTGGTGTGACGGCCAGATCGGCTATTGCGTTGACCCGCAGGTGATCTTCATGGGGCAGGGCGATGTAGACGTCGGCGCCCGTGGATAGTGCAAATTTTGCAATACGGCGCAACACAGGTTCGCCGTCAATCAATTCAAGCTGTTTGTCCCCACCGCGCATACGCGATGAGGATCCAGCCGCAAGCAAAATGATTACCGGTAATTGGGTCATAACCCAAGATTATCCACGCATCTGCGCGCCGTCACCATCAAAAAGCGGATCAGATACCAAAACCGCTTTATGCATTTTGCCCAAAATTTCAATCTCGACGGTCAGGCCATCTTTAACCTGATCACGTGGGATCAGGGCGTAGGCCACCGATTTTTTGGCATAATGTGAATAGCCGCCTGATGTGCAGAACCCTTGAACCGTGCCGTTAATCCAAACGGGTTCATAGGCCACGACATCCGCGTCATCGGCATCGACGATGAAATTCACCAACTGGCGTGTGGCCCCAGCTGCACGTTCGGCTTCGGCGGCGGCGCGGCCAATGAAATCGGCGTTTTTGCCCCACGCAATAAACCGATCCATGCCTGTTTCGCACGGTGTGTAGTCGGGTGAAAATTCCCGCATCCACGACCCAAAGAATTTATCCAACCGCAACGACATCATCGCCCGCATGCCAAAGGGTTTCATTCCATGTTCTTGGCCCGCGGTCCAAAGGGTTAACCACAACGCGCGTTGATCCATCGGGTCGCAATAGATTTCATAACCCAGATCCCCTGTATAGCTGACCCGTTGCACGGTACACTGCGTCATGCCAATAATCATTGGGCGCACGTCCATAAAGCGCATGTCGGAAATGTCTGACCGCGTGCAGGCCGCCAATACGTACCGTGCTTTTGGTCCCGCAATTTGAAAACCCGTTAGTCGGTCGGATACGTTTTCGACGCGGACATCCCCGTCAACGTTTTGCAGGAACCACCGCATGTGATAATCCTGCGCGCCATAGCTGGCGGTCAGCTGGAATTCTGTTTCAGACAAGCACGACACAGTGAAGTCGCCGATCAATTTGCCCATAGGGGACAGCATTGGGGTCAAAGACAGGCGACCTTGTTTCGGAATACGGCCCGCCATGATGCGGTCCAACCATGCGCGGGCATCGCGGCCCGTAACGCGGTATTTGCCGAAATTGTGGACTTCGTTAATGCCGACGGCGGTGCGCACGGCCATCACTTCGCGTTTGGTGGCCTCCCACGCATTGGACCGGCGGAAGGACGGGGTTTCATACCGTGGCTCGTCCCCTTGGGCGAAATAATTTGCAACCTCAAGCCCGAACTGCGCACCCCAAACTGCGCCCATTTCATCGAATGTGTTATACATCGGTGTGGTGCGCAACGGACGCGCGGCGGGCAGTTCTTCGTTCGGATAGCTGACCGAAAAACGGGTTTGATAATTTTCAACCACCTTCGGCAGGGTGTATCCTGCGTTGATCCAGCCGGCCCCAAAGCGTGAAACATCCATGGCCGACGTGTCGCGTTCGGTTTCGCCGTGGATCATCCATTGTGCCAACATCAAACCCACGCCGCCCCCTTGGGAAAAGCCCGCCATAACGCCACAGGCCGACCAATAATTGCGCAGACCCGGGATTGGCCCCACCAGAGGGTTGCCATCAGGGGCAAAGGTAAAGGGCCCGTGAATAACCGATTTCACGCCCGCCGTTTCCAGGACAGGAAAGCGTTTGTAAGCAAATTCAATGCTTTCATTAATTTTGTCAAAATCATCGGGCAAGAGTTCATGCCCGAAATTCCACGGTGTGCCATCAACCGCCCAGGGTTTACAGGGTTGTTCATAAAACCCGATACACAATCCGCGCCCTTCTTGGCGCAGATAGCTTTCACCCGCAGGGTCCATGACATGTGGATGTTCATGATCACGGTTGTAAATTTCGGCAATATCGTCCGTGACGATATATTGATGTTCCATCGGATGCAGAGGCAGATAAACGCCCGCCATCGCGCCCACTTCGCGTGCCCATAGCCCACCTGCGTTGACGATGTGTTCGGCGTGTATCGTGCCTTTTTCAGTCACCACATCCCATGTGCCATCGGCGCGTTGGTTGGTTTCAATCACCTTGCAATGGGTTTCAATGGTCGCCCCACCCATACGCGCCGCTTTGGCATAGGCATGCGTTGTGCCAGATGGATCAAGATGGCCGTCCAGCGGATCGTAAAGCGCGCCGATAATCCCATCGATATTGGTAATCGGGGCGATTTTGGCGATTTCCTCGGGCCCCACGATTTCCGTTTCTAGGCCCATGTAGCGGTGTTTGGCACGTTCCGCCAAAAGCATGTCAAAGCGTTCTTTGTTATCGGCTAAGGTAATACCGCCCACGTGGTGCAAGCCACAGGACATTCCAGTGATTTCTTCAAGTTCTTTATAAAGGCGGATGGTATAGCCTTGCAGCGCGGCCATGTTGGTATCGCCGTTTAAGGTATGAAACCCACCGGCAGCGTGCCATGTTGACCCTGATGTCAAATCTGAGCGTTCAATCAACATGACATCAGACCATCCCAATTTAGTGAGATGGTACAGCACGCTACACCCGACGACACCGCCACCGATGACTGCGACTCTGGTTGTGGTTTTCATAACTTGTCCCTCCTGTTTGGGGGGAGTTTGGTCAAGATATTGAGATTTGCAAGAGAGTTTGCGACATCGGGTGTCGTGGATGTGTTTCGGATCGCTTTCGCGATCCGACCAACTGGGGGTGCTGACGCCCCCCAGACCCCCAGACCCCCAGTCGAGTATTTTTGTCAAAGATGAAAGGGGTTAGGTACGGCCACGTTTTTCAAAGCGGGGCAGCATGGCCGAAAAATCTTGGCCCAATCCGTTTTCCGTTTCCACGAATGTTTCATAGAGGGATGTTGCCATTTGGCCCATGGGCGTATCGGCATCCGCCGAGGTTGCCGCCATTTGTGACAGGCGCAAGTCCTTGAGCATTAGTTCGGCGGCAAAGCCGGGTTTATAGCCATTGTCGGCGGGGGATTGAGGGCCAACGCCGGGTGCCGGGCAATAGGCGTTCATGGTCCAGCTATATCCTGAGGAGGTCGAGACAACGTCAAACATTGCTTGGCGGTCAAGGCCCAGTTTGTCGGCCAGCGCGAAGGCTTCGCAGGTTGCAATCATGGTGACGCCGAGGATCATGTTGTTACAGATCTTGGCGGCTTGGCCATTGCCAGAAGGACCGCAATGGACGGCCTTTTGTCCCATGATGTCAAAGAGCGGTTTGGCTTTGTCAAAGCCAGAGGCATCGCCGCCGACCATAAACGTGAGAGTGCCAGCCGCCGCGCCGCCCACGCCGCCCGAAACGGGTGCGTCAAGGGGCAGGAGGCCTGCGGCCTGTGCATCCGCGGCGACGGCACGGGCGCTATCGACATCGACGGTTGAGCAATCGACAAAGACGGCACCTTGGGACATCGCGGGAATGATATCGGCCGCAACCGCGCGCAGGATTGCACCATTTGGTAGCATGGTGATGACGACGTCAGCGCCCGTGGCAGCCGCCGCAGCGCTGTCGGTCAGTGTCACGCCGTCAATCGAGACGGATGCAGTATCAAACCCTGTGACGTCATGGCCTGCGGCAGCAAGATTGCGGGCCATTGGCGCGCCCATATTGCCCAATCCGATAAATCCGATTTTCATGTTTTTTCTCCCGTAAAAAGGTCCTGAATGCCCAAGGGCGATGTCATCATATCCACTTTGGCCGCGTCAAGCGTATCAATGGAGTCGGCCCATTTGGGATTGCGGTCTTTGTCGATGATCGCGGCGCGGATGCCTTCGATGAAATCGCCATGTTCCATCGCACGGGCGGTAAAGCGGTATTCGCAGCGCAAGGCATCATGGATCGTGCTGTTTTGGTTTAGTTGCGCCAGAATGCGCAGGGTGACGGCCATGGCAAGGGGGGAATTGCGGGTGATTGCGGCGCGGGCTTTGGTGGCAATATCGCTGTCCATGGCACCGAGGTTTTGCACGATGTCGGAAAGGGACGTCGTGTCAAACACATGCTCAAAGAACGCAGCATGTTCGGCCAATGTGCCGCGTGGGGCGTCCTGTGCAGCGGTCGAAATTTGGGCAAGGTCGCCGTTCGTTTCAAGCCCTTGGATCACAGCGGGCCATTTGAGTTCGGGGATATACGTGTCTGCAAAGCCTGCGTAGATTGCGTCACCAGCATTCATTCGCGTCGCTGTCAGGCCAAGAAAGGCACCCAACCCACGCGGCGCGCGCGCCAAAATTAGCGATCCGCCCACGTCGGGCACCAAACCGATGCCGCATTCGGGCATGGCGATTTGGCTGGTGTCGCCCACGATGCGGTGGCTGCCGTGACATGAAATGCCAACGCCGCCACCCATGGTGAACCCTTGCATAAAGGCGACATAGGGTTTGGGATATTTCGCGATCATGGCATTCAGGCGATATTCATCGGCCCAGAATTTTTGACCATAAGCATAATCGCCGCGCGTGCCGCTTTCATAAAGATCGGCGATATCGCCGCCCGCACAGAATGCACGATCGCCTTCGGCGTCTATGATAACCAACTTGACCGCATCATCGTCGCGCCATTGGGTCAGGGCGTGTTCAATCGCCAGACACATGTCATAGCTAAGCGCATTCATGGCCTTTGGTCGTGTCAACGTAATGCGCCCTGCGAGGCCCGTGATGCGGATATTGATATCGCTCATCTGTCCGCCAACATCTGACGCGAAATGATCAGGCGCAT
>JAYPUL010000011.1:11096-25332 GCA_038134005.1 Paracoccaceae bacterium
ATATTGATATCGCTCATCTGTCCGCCAACATCTGACGCGAAATGATCAGGCGCATGATTTCATTGGTGCCTTCCAAGATTTGATGGACACGCAGATCGCGAACGATTTTTTCAACGCCGTAATCGGCCAAATACCCATAACCACCGAACATCTGCAAACACCCGTTTGCCACATCAAAAGCCGCATCTGTGACATAGAGTTTTGCCATGGCACAGAATTTGGTGGCATCTGGTGATTTGTTATCCAATTTCCACGCGGCTTGGCGCAGGAATGTGCGGGCAGATTGGAGTTTTACTTCGAAATCGGCCAAACGGAATTGCAGTGCTTGGAATTGGTCGATGGTTTTACCAAACGCTTTGCGTTCACCCATATAGGTCAGCGTCAGGTTCAACGCCTGTTGCGCGCCACCAAGCGCGGAGGCTGCGATGTTCAACCGACCACCATCCAGACCCGCCATGGCATAGGAAAATCCACGGCCTTCTTCACCAATCAGGTTGCCCGCAGGGATGTTGCAATCATCGAATTGGACCTGTGCGGTGGGTTGAGAGCGCCAGCCCATTTTGTCTTCTAGTCCGCCAAAGGACAAGCCGTTTGTGCCGTCCTCGACAATGACGGATGAAATGCCTTTGGGGCCATCCTCGCCTGTGCGGCACATAACGATATAGGCGTCGGAATAGGAGCCGCCGGAAATAAAGGCTTTGGTGCCGTTCAATGTGTATCCGTCATTGGTGCGATCGGCACGGGTACGTAGCGCCGCAGCGTCAGATCCAGAACCCGGTTCGGTCAAGCAATAGCTAAATACGGTTTCCATGCTGCACATTTTGGGCAACCATTTTGCGCGTAGATCGTCCGATCCAAATTTATCAATCATGCCGCCGCACATGTTATGGATCGAGAGGAATGATCCAACCGAAGGGCACGCCATGGCGAGCGCTTCGAACACCAGTGTCGCATCCAATCTGGACAAACCCGACCCGCCCATATCTTCGGACACATAGATCCCGCCCAAACCCAATTGCGCAATTTCTGGCCATAACTCTTTTGGAATGGTGCCTTGTTTTTCCCAAGCTTGGGCATGGGGCGCAATGTTGTCTTGGCCAAAGGCATAGGCCATGTCGAAAATGGCGGATTGTTCTTCGCTAAGCTCAAAATGCATAATGTGTCCTTTGTTCGGCGGAATTGAACGCTTGTTTAATTTGCAAATGTTTCAAAGGTGTTTCAAGGTCATTGTTTTTGCAAATCTTACAAAATTCATGTAACGTGGGGTCATTATTTAAGTATTTTTAAGGAATTTATTGATGGCACAAAATCGTGTTGCGATTGCTGTGATTCATGGCATGGGAAACCAAGGGGTGTCGCGCCCACCGATCAACAAGGTTACATTTTCAACACCACTTTATCATGCTTTGGTGCAAAAATTTGGCCAAGATGCATTTCGTACTAAAATTGCTTGGCGCGAAGTGTTTTGGGCAGATTTGCTATACCCAAGTCAACTAGGATATTACGACCGTGCATTCGGGGGACGGGATTTCAAACATCATGAATGGAATTGGGCACGTGATTATGTGATCCATAATCTCGGCGATCCCGCCGCATATTTTAAATCAACGGATCAAAAAGCATATGTTTATAAAAAGATACACGAACGCGTTGCGGAAACCATCACCGAATTGGAAAGCCAAGCGGGCGAGGGGACGCCATTGTTGATTTTTGCCCATTCGTTGGGCGGACATATCATGTCAAATTACATCTATGATGCGCAGCAATATGCATTACGTGGAAAAAAAGCGATTGTTGGGTTTAGATCGGATTTTGAAATGTTGAAAACCTTCAGCGGCTTTTTAACATTTGGGTGCAACATTCCTGTCTTTACCTTTGGCTATAAGCCCGAGGATTTGCACCCAATCGCGGGCCCCTGTGCGCAGGCGCAGGCGAAGATCAAAACATGGTGGCAAAACGTTAATGATCGAGAAGATGTTTTAGGCATGCCTTTGGCTGCGATAGGAGAGCATTACAACGCGTTGGCGAAACGTGGTGAATTAAAGGATCATTGGATTGATGCCGGACCATGGTATTCGTCATGGACACCAAAGGCACATAATGATTATTGGGCGGACCCAGATTTTGTTGCGATCGCCGAAGGCAATATCCAAAAGGCTTTAAAAATAGGACAGATCGGTGTGTGATAAATGAAAATCGGACCGCTTTCGCGATCCGACCAACTGGGGGCTGCCGCCCCCAGACCCCTGCGAGTATTTTTGCAAAGATGAAAGTGGATTTATTCCATCGGTTTGAAGTTAAATTCGCCGCCTTCTTTTAGGCCTGATGGCCAGCGCGATGTCACAGTTTTTGTGCGTGTATAGAATTTAAACGCATCTGGACCATGTTGGTTCAAATCGCCAAAGACCGATTTTTTCCAGCCACCAAATGTGTGATAGGCCAGAGGCACAGGGATTGGCACGTTGATGCCGACCATGCCGATGTTGATGCGGTTTGCGAAATCACGCGCGGTGTCGCCATCGCGGGTAAAGATCGCAGTGCCGTTGCCGTATTCGTGGTCGATGGCAAGGTTGATCGCCTCTTCATATGTTTTGGCGCGCACTGTGGACAGAACTGGGCCAAAGATTTCTTTTTTATAGATGTCCATGTCCGGTGTGACATGGTCAAAGAGGTGTGGACCAACAAAGAAACCATCTTCGTAGCCTTGAAGGTTAAAGTCGCGACCGTCGACAACCAAAGTTGCACCTTGGGCGATGCCTGTTTCAACAAGGCCTAGGATGTTTTGTTTTGCCGCCGCGGTGACGACAGGACCGTAATCGACATCATCGCCCGCAGTATAGGGGCCGACTTTCAATTTTTCGATGCGGGGCACCAGTTTTTCGATCAAACGGTCGGCGGTTTGATCGCCCACAGGGACGGCAACCGAGATTGCCATACAGCGTTCGCCGGCCGCGCCGTAGCCCGCACCGATCAATGCATCAGCCGCTTGGTCCATGTCCGCGTCTGGCATGATGATCATGTGGTTTTTCGCGCCGCCGAAACATTGGACACGTTTGCCGTTCGAACAGCCGCGGCCATAGATATATTCGGCGATTGGGGTTGAGCCCACAAAACCGATAGATTGGATGACGTCGTGATCAAGAATGGCGTCTACGGCTTCTTTATCGCCGTTCACGACTTGGAGGATGCCTTTTGGCAAGCCTGCTTCTTCCATCAGTTCGGCCAACATTAATGGCACGGACGGATCACGTTCGGACGGTTTAAGGATAAACGCGTTGCCACAGACGATCGCAGGCGCGAACATCCACATTGGGATCATAGCAGGGAAGTTGAACGGTGTGATACCGGCCGTTACACCCAAGGCTTGCTTCATGGAATACATGTCGATGCCTGGGCCGGCGCTGTCGGTGAATTCACCTTTCAACATTTGTGGTGCGCCGATGCAGTATTCAACCACTTCTAGACCGCGTTGCACGTCGCCTTTGGCGTCGGGGAATGTTTTGCCGTGTTCACGGGACAGTGCCTCGGCCAATTTGTCCATATCGCGGTTCAATAGATCGACGAATTTCATCATCACGCGCGCGCGGCGTTGTGGATTGACGGCGGCCCATGCGGGTTGTGCGGCGGCGGCGATGTCAACGGCCTGTGCCAATTCTGCCGCAGATGCCAGCGGCACCTTGGCTTGAACTTCACCTGTTGCAGGGTTGAACACATCGGCAAAACGGCCGGATGTTCCTTTGACGTGCTGGCCGCCGATGTAATGGGTTAATTCTTGCATGGATGGTCCTCCTAAAATCTGGCTGGACTGTATCGTTGCAAAAATGTTAAGGAAAGAGGGAAGTTTTCAAAAACGTCCTGCATTTTTGCAAAGGTAGTGTAATGGATCACAATTGGGATGATCTAAGAGTTTTTTTAGCGGTTGCGCGACGTGAAACCCTGTCGGCGGCAGGGCGTTCGTTAAAGATCGACCCGGCGACAGTAGGGCGGCGCATTGCACGTATGGAAGAAGCCGTTGGTACGCCTTTATTTGCCAAATCCCCGATCGGTTATGCCCTAACCGAGGCAGGAACGCGATTGATCGCGCATGCCGAGCGTGTTGAACAAGCTATTTTCGGCCTAAACGAAGACCTGTCGGGGCGCAGCGGATCCTTGAGTGGGCAAATTAGGATCGGTGCCCCGGATGGATGTGCCAATTTCTTGTTGCCGCAGGTTTGTGCGCGCATTTCGGATCAAAACCCAGATTTGGATATTCAAATTGTAGCTTTGCCGCGGGTGGTGAACCTATCCAAGCGCGAAGCAGACATGGCAATTGCTGTCAGTCCGCCATCAACTGGACGCTTAAGTGTGCAAAAATTAACGGATTACAAATTACACCTCGCGGCGCGGGCATCCTATTTGGCATCGCATCCGCCGATCAAAACGCTTGCTGATTTGGCGGGGCATCGCATGGTGGGATATATCGCGGACATGATCTTTGACAAGGAATTGGATTATTTCTCTGAATTAGGAATGGAACATGTTCATTTGGCATCAAATTCTGTGGCGGTTCAATTTAATTGGTTGCGAGCCGGTGCAGGGGTCGGGATTGTGCACGATTTTGCCCTGCCATTTGGCGCAGATCTGATGCGAATTTTGCCAAATCACTTTAGTTTAAAGCGCAGTTTTTATCTTGTGCGTCATGCGGATGACCGTCGTTTGGAGCGCATGAACCGGTTTGCACAATCACTTTCAAGTGAGCTGCGCAAAGAAGTTGAGCATTTGGAAAGCACTTCTTGACAGAAAACAAAATTGCACGCACCATCGAATTATTGAAATTTAATTACGAGGTGAGAAATGCTTGTTGGTCAAATTTTGCAGATGAAATCTCGCGCGGGCGTGGTCACTGTTCCCTCAAATACATCTATTGCTGCGGCGGCAAAAATGCTAGCTGAGCGTAAATTTGGATCTTTGGTTGTTTCGGAAGACGGAAAGCGCGCTGCAGGAATTATTTCAGAACGCGACATTGTGCGGGTGATCGCCCTTCAAGGTGCGTCTGTTTTGGACGATCCCGTTTCAAAACATATGACGACCGCGGTTGTGACCTGCGCAAAACAGGCAAGCGCTGACCAGGTATTGAACATTATGACCGAACGTCGATTTCGCCACATGCCGGTGGTTGAAAGCGGCGAATTGGTCGGGCTTATCACGCTTGGCGACGTTGTTAAATCGCGCCTTAGCGAACTTGCAATGGAAAAGGACGCATTGGAAGGCATGATAATGGGCTATTAAGCCTTGCATTTTGTTGGGTAATATTGTTGCGTGCGCAAAACACGTTCTGACGGAGTGCATGAAATGCGAATTGGCCTTTATCCAGGAACTTTTGACCCGATCACATTGGGGCACGTGGATATCATTCGACGTGGGGCCATGTTGGTCGACCGTTTGGTGATTGGTGTGGCCATCAATCGTGATAAGGGGCCGTTGTTTTCATTGGAAGAGCGTGTTGCGATGATCGAAGAAGAATGTGCGACCCTGTCTGCCCAAACAGGCACCGAAATCGTTGCGCATCCGTTTGAAAACCTTTTGATCAACTGCGCGCGCGACGTTGGTGCACAAGTGATCGTGCGCGGTTTGCGCGCGGTCGCAGACTTTGAATATGAATATCAAATGGTCGGCATGAACCGTGCTATGGATAGCAGCATTGAAACGGTTTTTTTGATGGCCGAAGCGCGTCATCAGGCAATTGCATCCAAGTTGGTCAAAGAAATTGCACGTTTGGATGGCGACATTTCGAAATTTGTTACGCCTTATGTGCACGGCAAATTGATGGCAAAACTGGGTAAATAAATCCGCTTTTTAATTGAGTAGGGCTTTGCCCCACGCTCAAAAGGTATCGCCGCTGGCGATGTGCCTGCGGCGCGAGTATTTTTGCAAAGTTGAAATCATCTCAGGATTGGTGCCCGCAAGGTTGCGGGCACGCTGCCGTCTTAGATCATTGCCATGCCACCATTCACGTGCAATGTCGCACCGGTGACATACCCGGCCTCGGCGCTGGCAAGGTATAGGACGGCCGCGGCGATTTCGGCCGCGTCGCCCATGCGGCCCGCGGGCACTTGGGTCAGGATTTTTGACTTTTGGTCATCGTTTAACTTGTCTGTCATTGCCGTGGTGATGAAACCCGGTGCGATGGCATTGACGGTGATCCCGCGGCTTGCAACTTCGTATGCCAATGATTTCGACATACCTATCATGCCGGCCTTTGATGCGGCATAGTTGCCTTGGCCGGGGTTGCCGGTGGTGCCCACAACGGACGAGATGTTGACGATACGGCCCCAGCGCGATTTCATCATGCCACGCAGTACGCCACGGCACAGACGCATTGTGGCGGTCAAGTTGACGTCGATGACGGAATTCCATTCGTCGTCCGACATGCGCATGAACAGGTTGTCGCGTGTGATGCCCGCGTTATTGACCAGAATATCAACGCTACCCATCGCCTCGGCCGCTTGTTTCGGTAGCGCTTCGACCGCATCTGCGTCGGAGAGATTACAGGTCAGAACATGCACACGATCGCCCAGCTCGGCGGCCAATGTTTGAAGGGGTTCAAGACGTGTGCCCGAAATGGCCACCGTTGCGCCTGCGCTGTGCAACGCTTTGGCGATTTCGCCGCCGATGCCGCCCGAAGCGCCGGTGATCAGTGCGTTTTTTCCATTTAAATCAAACATATGCTTTCCTTACTTTAGGCTTTCTGCTGCGGTTTTTGCATCATCTGATGTGCCAACCGCTGAACAATTAATTGATTTTTCGATGCGGCGGATCATGCTGGAGAGCGCTTTACCGGCGCCGATTTCCCAAATATCGGTGACGCCATGTGATGCCATCCATTGTACGGATTCGCGCCAACGGACGGATCCGGTGACCTGTTCGACCAGCAATTGGCGGATGGTGTCGGGGTCGCTGATTGCTTCGGCGCGAACGTTGGCGACAACGGGAACCGCGGGTGCAGAGATTGTTGTGTTGGCCAAAGCCTCGGCCATTTTGTCGGCCGCAGGCGCCATCAGCGCACAGTGGAACGGGGCAGAGACGGGCAGCAGGACCGCGCGTTTTGCGCCGCGCGCTTTGGCAATTTCAACCGCACGTTCAACGGCAGCCTTGTGGCCGGATACGACAACTTGGCCGGGATCATTGTCATTGGCGGCCTGGCATACTTCGCCTTGCGCGGCCTCGGCTGCGACCTCGGTCACGGCATCAAAATCTAATCCCAACAACGCGGCCATCGCGCCCACGCCAACGGGAACGGCGGCTTGCATCGCTTGGCCACGCAGGCGCAAAAGACGTGCGGTGTCGGTCACTGACAGGGCACCCGCCATCGCAAGTGCGGAATATTCACCCAAGGAATGGCCCGCGACATAATTGGCGGCGCTGATTGTGACGCCTTCGGCCTCAAGCGCGCGGAACGCGGCCATTGAGGTTGCCATTAACGCAGGTTGCGCATTTTGCGTCAGCGTTAGGGTTTCAATATCGCCATCCCAGATCAGCGATGACAGGCTTTCGCCCAAGGCATCATCAACCTCTTGGAAAATGGCTTTGGCTGCGGGATAGGCGTCAGCCAAATCTTTGCCCATGCCGATGCTTTGTGCGCCCTGTCCAGGGCAAACGAATGCGCGTGCCACGTATCACTCCTTTTCTTGTTTTACTGACAGATACCCAAGCTGGCGCGTGCACGCAATGGGCAAGGCGTCAATCGGCCGGATTATCGCGGGCCAATCGATAGACATGCCAAGATGCATGTCCAAAAAGAGGCATTACGAAAACTAAGCCAAGAAACGCGGGGATCATCGCGACAAAGGTGCAAAGCGCGATAAAGATTGCCCAAGCAATCATGACAGGCAGGTTTTCCAACACCGTTTGAAATGATGTGATCATGGCCGTCACAAAATCAACTTCACGGTCTAACAAAAGCGGTAATGAAATTACACTAATCATATAGACCAGCATTGAAAAGGCGGCGCCAACGGCGGTACCAAAGCCCAACATCATGATACCATTTGGTGTCATATAGATCTCAAGCGAACTTGAGATATTGGTCATCACGGATAAGCCCAAAAAGAGGGCGAAAATCATATGCCCTAGGAAAAACCAAAATAACAAGATCACGATGATCACGGCGGAAAGGGATGGCAATTGGCGCCGACGCTGGTGCAAGATCACTTGCAAGATCTCAGACCATGTTAAGGGGATCCCCAGATCGAGGCGATGTGACACTTCGTAAAGGCCGACGGCGGCAAATGGGCCAAGGATGGGAAAACCGGCAATAGCCAGAACCATCCAATAGGTTTGGCCGGTGGTGTAGGCGATATAAACCACCGCCCAACCGATCAGGATATAAATCGCCGCAAAGAATAATCCGAATAGCGGGGCCGATCGCATATCAGCCAATGCCAAACGAAGCGCTGTGCGTAAAAGCGTTATATCAATTTTGCCCAAATCAGGCACACCCAAAGGACGTTGTGTATAGGGCATCACATTCCTCCCTTTTTTGGAGAGAGTGACGGGCAGGGAAGTTGAAATCAAGCGGCGAAATGGCGCAGGGGTAATTTTGGTGGATGGGTTTCGCTATAGGGGTGGGCACGATGCCATGCCTGTGCCAAGCCCAGCAATTTGTCATCCGATCCGCGCGCGCCGATCAATTGGATCCCGGCAGGTAAACCATTTGCGCCAAAACCGATCGGTAAATTCACAACGGGCAAGCCGATCAATCCCGCGGGGATCACCACCTGCATCCAGCGGTGATAAGTGTCCATTGCGACGCCAGCGATTTCGGTCGGATGGATTAAGTCACCCTCAAACGGCCAACATTGTGCCGATGGCAGGATCAGCGCGTCATAATCGGCAAATATGGCTGCGGATTTTGCAAACCATTGTGATCGGGTCAAAGACGCGGCATGGACCTGAGTTGCGGTCAACTGAACCCCGTTTTCGATTTCCCACATGGCGGCGGGTTTCAATAATTTCTGCGTTTCGGGTGCGTTGTAAAACGCGCCCAACCTGTTTGCAACGGTCCAATGGCGCAGCGTGACCCAGCTGTCCCAAAGGGCGCGCATGTTAAAGGGCGCAGAGATATGATCAACCGTTGCGCCAGTCGCGCGCAGGTCATTCATCGCGGCTTCGGTAATGTCCAAAATGCCGTCTTCATAGGGCAAGCCCCAATCGCCCAAATACGCGATCCGCGCGCCTTTTAGGTCATAATTTGCCATGTCACGCACAAAATCTTGGGATGGGAGGCCGTGTGGTTGACGTGGGTCGGGGCCGGATTGCACCGACAACAGGGTCGCCAAATCGGTCGGTGTGCGCGCCATGGGGCCATTGGTGGCCAGTTGGTGCAAAAACGTGTCACCCAGCGGTTCAGACGGCACCAATCCCCAGCTGGGGCGCATCCCATAGACGTTGTTCCATCCCGCAGGATTGCGCAACGATCCCATCATGTCAGAACCATCGGCAATACAGGTCATGCGCGTTGCCAATGCAACCGCAGCCCCGCCCGAAGATCCCCCCGCAGATTTTGTCGGGTCATAGGCATTGCCTGTACGGCCATGCACAGGGTTAAAGGTATGGCTGCCTAATCCGAATTCAGGTGTGTTGGTTTTTGCAAAAATGACTGCGCCGGCGGTGCGCATCCGTTCAACAAATAAATCGTCTTTTGCCGCAGGTGATTTGGGGAATAGGGGGGAACCCATCGATGTCCACAAACCTTTTGCGTTTGCCAAATCTTTGACCGCCAAAGGAATACCATGCAAAGGCCCTGTTTTATCCGCTGCTTCATCGGCGTCATTTGCAGCCGCCAAGCACGCGTTACGATCCATTGCCGAAACGATGGCGTTCACACGCGGATTTACCGCGTCGATTTTATCAAGCGTTTCTTGCATTAATTCCCGCGCTGATATTTTTCCCGCCGTAAGCAACGCACGCAAGCCAATGATATCCAAGTTTAAAATAGACATGTCTATCCCCGTTTTTGCCCCACTATTGGAAATGCTATGATTAAAGACAAGTGGTATTTGGTTGTGCTGCAGAATTGGGCCCGATTCCCTTAAAAGTTGACGTTTGCGTCAAAAATTCCTTGAAATTACGCCTTTTCGATCAAATTTTGGGACCAAAAAGAAGGGCTAGATCGTAATTTTGTGGCTTTTCGTTCAATTCCACGGGAAAGCGTTTGCCAAATTGAAATGTTGTGCTATAGGCGCGGTGACGATCCGCGGGTGACTTGACGTGCCTGACGGTGGGCGCCACATATTGGAATGACCATTATCAAAATGGGGCAACAAGCACTGTCTCTGATCTGGGGGCGGTAAACAGGGCAGATGCCTTTAGAACATGAGGATAATACGATGAGCGACATCGCAGACCGCGTAAAGAAAATTGTAGTTGAGCACCTAGGTGTAGACGAAGATAAAGTTGTAGAAAATGCATCTTTCATCGACGATCTAGGCGCAGACAGCTTGGACACAGTTGAGCTTGTTATGGCTTTCGAAGAAGAATTCGGAATTGAAATTCCTGATGATGCAGCTGAAAACATCCAATCTTTCGGCGACGCAGTGAAATTCATCACTGACGCACAATAGGACCATCATCGGTTTTAAATTCGAACCCTCGGTCCATGGATCGGGGGTTTTTTTTATGCTTACGTGCGCCTATGTTTGAAAAATTGGGCTCACCCGATTGGGTGGATAGGTTTTTCGCGCATAACACTTGCCCCAATTGGGCAAAACGCGCTATGTCGCAGGAAACATTTAGATATTGAAACGGGGGCAAATCATGCGTCGTGTTGTTATTACGGGTCTTGGGCTGTTGACACCATTGGCTTGTGGGGTCGAAGAAACTTGGTCACGTCTTTTGGCGGGGGAATCAGGCGCAGGGCCAATCACAAAATTTGATGCCAGCAATGTGGCAACGAAATATGCGTGTGAAATTCCGTTTGGCGACGGCACCAACGGGACGTTTAATCCAGACGATTGGATGGAGCCAAAAGAACAACGCAAAGTGGATGATTTCATCCTTTACGGTGTGGCCGCGGCGGAAATGGCCGTGCGTGATGCAAATTGGACACCTGAAGACGAAGCATCACGGTTGCGCACCGGGGTTATGATCGGGTCGGGTATTGGTGGATTGAAATCCATCGCCGATACCGCTGTTTTGATTAAAGAAAAAGGGCCGCGTCGTGTGTCGCCCTTCTTTATTCCGGGGGCATTGATCAACCTTATTTCGGGTCAGGTTAGCATTCGTTACGGCTTCAAAGGGCCAAACCATTCCGTCGTGACCGCCTGTTCAACGGGGGCGCATGCCATTGGGGATGCCGCACGGTTGATTATGACCGACGACGCCGATGTAATGATCGCAGGCGGCGCGGAAATGGCGATTTGTGAAATCGGTATTGCAGGCTTTAATGCGTGTAAGGCGCTGTCGACCAAACGCGAAGAAAATCCAAAAGCGGCGTCGCGTCCTTATGATGCGGATCGTGATGGGTTTGTCATGGGCGAAGGCGCGGGTATTGTTGTGTTGGAAGAATACGAACATGCCAAAGCGCGCGGCGCAAAAATCTATGCCGAAGTCTTGGGCTATGGTTTGTCAGGCGACGCGTATCACATCACAGCACCATCCGAGGATGGGGATGGCGGCGAACGCGCGATGCGTGCGGCTTTGGCAAAAGCCAAACTGGACCCGTCGCAAATTGATTATATCAACGCGCACGGCACCTCTACGATGGCCGATGTCATCGAATTGGGTGCAGTCGAACGCATGATGGGCGACGCGGCGGGCAAAGTGACCATGTCATCCACCAAATCCGCAACAGGTCACCTCTTGGGGGCGGCTGGCGCGATCGAGGCGATCTTTGCAACCTTGGCTATTCGAGATCAAGTGGCACCACCCACAATCAACTTGGACAATCCAGCCGTTGAAACAGCCGTTGACCTTGCGCCGAATGCAAAACGTGAACGTGTGATTAATTATGCGCTGTCAAATTCGTTCGGATTCGGTGGCACAAATGCGTCGTTGGTTTTGGGTAAGGTTTCCTAATGTGGCGTTCCGTCGCGTCGAATGCAATCACGTTTCTAATCATCGGGTTTTTGGCTCTTGGGATCGCGGGCATTTGGGGTAAGACGCAGTATGCCGCGCCTGGGCCATTGGTTGAACCGATCTGTGTGCGTGTTGCGCCTGGTGCGACGTTTCGTGCTGTTGTTGATGATCTCAATGATCAAGGCGCTTTGATCAGTGCATCTTTGATGCGCATCGGCGCAGAATACGAAGGTAAAACCAGCAAGTTAAAAGCAGGCAGCTTTTTGGTGCCCGAAACGTCGTCCATGCGGGATATCGCGGATATATTGACGCGCGGCGGGGCGAATACTTGTGGTACAGAAGTTGTGTACCGTATCGGTATTGCGTCCACATCTGTTGAGTTGCGTGAAATGGATCCATCGACCCAACGCAGCGAAGAAAAATTGCGGTTCGCACTCACAGAAACCGCACCGGACGAATTCACCAAGGTCGCAAATAGGTCCGACACGCGCCATCGCATTACAATGGCCGAAGGTGTGACCAGCTGGCAAGTTGTCGAAACATTACGCAGTATTTCAATACTATCAGGTGATATTGGCGAAATTCCCCCCGAAGGACTTTTGGCGCCATATAGCTATGAATTAAGCGCCGATGAAAAACGCAGCGATGTTTTGGATCGTATGATTTCAAAACAGGCCATGTATTTGGATCAAGCTTGGGAAAATCGCGCAGACGGGTTGCCAATCAAATCAAAACAAGAGGCTTTGATTTTGGCATCCATTATTGAAAAAGAAACCGCGGTATCCGACGAACGCGGTTTGGTGGCCTCGGTATTTGTGAACCGTCTCAACCAAGGCATTCCGTTACAAACGGACCCAACCGTCATTTATGGCCTGACAAAGGGTCAGGGCATTTTGGGCCGAGGCTTACGCCAAAGCGAATTAAAAAAAGATACCCCGTGGAATACTTATGTCCATCTTGGTTTGCCTCCAACGCCGATCGCGAACCCCGGGCGGGCCGCCATCGAAGCGGCGGTTAATCCGGCGAAAACGGATTATATCTTTTTCGTGGCCGATGGTACGGGTGGCCATGCGTTTGCGAAGACATTGAAAGAGCACAACGCTAATGTCGCAAAATGGCGCAAAATCGAAGCGGGTCAAAACAATAATTAAAATTATTGATTGATTTGTTATACTTATAAATCAGCGCGCAAAACAAAGAACCGGAACATTCTACCCTTGGCGTAAAATCAAACGCCAAGGGTTTTTATATTTTATGCAATGCAACGGGCGTTGCGCGATAGGGTCATTAATCGGGTTCCGATATTGTCCTAGCTGCTGAACGCAGCCGCGTTTGGACAGGGGTTCGAGCGAAAGGAACCTATTCACCGATGGTATTAATCACCCCAGAGGACGAAACAGAAAATTTTGGTCCCGAGTTTGACCGCGTTCAAACCCAACTCAGAAGTTTTCTGGCCGCGTACGGTTATTATTCGAACAAGCAGATGCGGAGTTTACGCCAATAAGCGAAGAGGTAAGCATACCACACTCAGATCAAACAACGGTTTCGGATCACGAATTGCCGATCGTCATGACGCGGTCGGAAGCGCGCGAAACCTTAGAGCATTGGTTGGCCGCTGCACGCAGCGGGCGAGAAAGCGTGCGGTTTTCATTACCTCTCTCAGAACGCCATATTGGGGTCGGCGACAAAGTCGTGTTTAAGCAGCAGCCAAACCATGAATATCGTGTAGACCAAGTTGAAAATGGCCCTTATCAAATTATTCATGCAATTCGAATTGATCGTGCGGATTTCACGGCCGCACCTCCAATCGTGGAAACGGGTAATTTTGCACAACATGTGCCTGCGTTGCCCGTAAGGTCGGTCTTTATCGACGCGCCAAATGTCGCCGCCGATGACGGCGAAAGCGCGCCCTATATCGCAGTCACAGCCGATCAATGGTCTGGACCCGTTGCTGTTTAAGGTTCAGATGGCGGAACAGACTTTGTCAAAGAACTCATGCTAGGCACACGCAATGTCATTGGTCAAACACTTAATCCAATTGTTGCCAAAACCAGTGCGGTCGAAGACAATGGCATCGGGTTTGATCTCGAAATTGGCGCAGGACAGTTGAAATCGATTTCCAAAGGCGCGGCCGAAGTCGGTTACAACATGGCCGTCTTAGGCAACCCAGACACACAGGTTT
>JAYPUL010000011.1:25432-43897 GCA_038134005.1 Paracoccaceae bacterium
GCGGCCGAAGTCGGTTACAACATGGCCGTCTTAGGCAACCCAGACACACAGGTTTGGGAAGTGATCCAATTCAGAACCGCCGAATTGATTGGGCCTTCACAATATAGATTGCGCAACATCAAATGGGGGTTGCGCGGGACCGATAGTGAACGTCCAAATATTTGGGCGGAAGGGAAGCAGTTTGTATTTCTTGGGCATGACCCAAAACAAATTCCTTTGCGGACGGAACAGCGTGATAAATTACGTGTTTATCGCGTGGGCCCCGCTGATCGCGGGCCAAGTGATCCGGCCTTTCACGAGGTTGAATTTGCGTGTCGTGCAAAGGGATTGCGTCCTTTGTCACCCGTACATCTAAAGATTAGGCAAACTCAGACGCAGATTACCGCAACCTGGATAAGACGTGGGCGCGTTAATGCCGATACTTGGTTTGATACCGATATTCCTATTGGGGAAGAACGCGAAGATTATATGGTCACCATTTTGAAAGACGGCAATCGCATCTATTCCGAATTGGTCCATCAACCGATGGCAACAATTGATTTGGAAAAGGTGGTGTCACATGGCTACCCGAATGCGGAGCACACTTTTGTTTTTGATGTCGCGAAGGTTTCTGCCAATTATGGTGCGGGATTATCAAATAGGCACCCTCTCACATGAGGCCAATTTCGCCGACTGATTTGTCTTGGGTGGCACGGTATTTAACCATCGTGCCGCCATCGTTAAGATTTGTCGTTTGTCACAGTTTATTCGATCGGATTCATGTCGCAGACAAAGTAAGAAAACGTTTGGGCCAATCTGGTTGTTTTGGAACTGGGACCATTACGTCATGTCTTGCAACAGAAAAAATTCCGCCCGAACCATTTGCGAACGACATAGATTTTGCACATGCCATTATGATTGTTGCAAATGTAATTTTGGAGCGTCATCAAGACGACACATGTCATTAGAACAATTACAAAGTTGTTTTTGTACATCGATGTGATTATATTCCTTTTACAGCAAGGAATGTTGACATGGCAAAAACACTTGAAAATATTTCCCAACTCGATCCCGTTTGGGCGCGTTTGGTCCAAGAAGCGCAAGACGCAGTTGATCAAGAACCTCTTTTGGGGGGAATGTTGCATTCGTGTGTTTTGCATCACCGCTCGATCGAACAAGCACTGGCATATCGTATTGCGTCCAAATTGGCATCGCCGGAAATGTCAGAACAATTAATTCGCGAAATTTGTGATGAAGCATATGCCCATGATGCGACATTGGCGATTGCTGCGCGTGCGGATATTGCCGCAGTTTATGAACGTGATCCGGCATGTCATCGCTATCTACAACCGCTTATGTTTTTTAAAGGCTTTCAGGCTGTCCAAGCGTACCGCGTTGCGCATTGGCTTTGGAACAATGGACGCAAAGATTTGGCATATTTATTCCAAATGCGCGTTTCTGAATCCTTTGGGATTGATATTCATCCCGCCGCACGCATCGGTAAGGGCATCATGATTGACCATGCCCATTCGATCGTTATTGGTGAAACCGCTGTTGTGGGGGATAACGTGTCGATGTTGCATTCGGTCACCCTTGGTGGAACGGGCAAAGAGGAAGAGGATCGCCATCCTAAAATTGGTGACAACGTTTTGATTGGCGCAGGTGCCAAAGTTTTGGGTAATATCAAAGTCGGTAATTGCAGCAGGATTGCAGCCGGGTCTGTCGTTTTGCACGAAGTGCCTCCCAAATCGACCGTTGCTGGCGTGCCGGCGCGTGTGGTTGGCGAAGCTGGGTGTCCAAACCCGTCTGTATCAATGAACCAGATTTTGCCAGTTGGCGAATAAAACGAATTTTGACGATGTTAAATCGAAAAGGGCCCGCAATTGCGGGCCCTTTCTTTTTATTTTGGGCAACGATCAACAATCGATCAAGCCAACATACCCATCGGATTTTCCAAATTGTCGACAATTGCTTTCAACAATTCGGCACCCAAAGCGCCATCAATCACACGGTGATCGACAGACAAGGTAACAGACATGATTGTTGCGACTGATATTTCGCCGTCGTCACCAATGACCGGTTTTTTAACACCTGCGCCGACGGCCAAAATTGCACCATGGGGCGGGTTGATAACCGCATCAAAGTTATCCACGCCAAACATACCTAGGTTTGAAATCGCAAAGCTGCCGCCTTGGTATTCGTGGGGGGCAAGCTTTTTGTTGCGTGCCCGTGCGGCCAAATCTTTCATCTCAGAAGAAAGGGCCGAAAGCGACTTTTTATCCGCGTCTTTTAGAACTGGCGTGAATAAACCGCCCTCAATTGCAACGGCGACCGCGACATCGGATGGTTTCAATTGCAATACGCGATCACCCGCCCAAACTGCATTTGCAGCAGGGACAGTTTGCAGCGCGTTTGCACAGGCTTTGATGATGAAATCATTCACCGACAGCTTCACACCGCGGGTTTCTAACCCTTTGTTGATTTGCGACCGGAATGCCATCAAGGCGTCCAGTTTGATATCGCGCCGTAAATAGAAATGTGGGATCGTTTGTTTGGCTTCGGTCAAACGGGCCGCGATGGTCTTGCGCATACCGTCCAACGGAATTTCAGTATATTCGCGATCCGCATAGATTTTGGCGATGCCTTCGGCGTTGACAGCTGGTGCTTTGACGGGCGCAGGTGCGGCTGCGGCAGCTGGGGCTGCGGCAGGCGCCACTTTGGGTGCGGCTGTGGCACCCTCGACGTCAGCTTTGACGATGCGTCCATGTGGACCAGATCCCGCAATTTGCACCAGATCAACGCCCTTGTCGGCCGCAATTCGACGCGCTAAGGGTGATGCAAAAACACGTGTGCCATTGGCCGCTGCTGGTGCCGCAGGCACCGGTGCCGCTGTCGTAACTGGTGCGGCAGCAGGTGTTTCAACCGCCGCAGGGGCAGGGGCAGCAGGTGCCGACCCGACATCGGCGGCACTTTCACCGTCACCCAGCAAAACCGCAATTGCTGTGTTTACCTTGACGTTTTCGGTTCCCTCGGCGATCAGGATTTTACCAATCACGCCTTCGTCCACGGCTTCGAATTCCATGGTGGCTTTGTCAGTTTCAATTTCGGCTAATAGGTCGCCAGATTGAACGGTGTCGCCCTCTTTGACCAACCATTTGGCAAGCGTGCCTTCCTCCATCGTTGGGGATAGGGCAGGCATCAGAATTTCTGTTGGCATCTCGTATCTCCTTAACGATAGGTTACTTTTTTCACGGCTGCGATCACTTCGTCAGTTGTGACCAAAGCGTGTTTTTCCAAATTCGCCGCATAGGGCATTGGCACATCTTTGCCTGTGCAGTTTATGACAGGTGCATCCAGATAATCGAATGCGCGTTCCATGATGGTTGCCGACAAATGGTTGCCGATCGAGCCCACTGGCCACCCTTCTTCGACAGTCACACAGCGGTTTGTTTTCATGACCGACGCGATGACAGTGTCGTAATCGATGGGGCGCAGGGTGCGCAGGTCGATGACCTCGGCCGAAATACCGTCTGCGGCCAATTTGTCCGCAGCTTCAAGCGCATATTGCATGCCGATACCGAAGGATACGATGGTCACATCGGTGCCCTGACGCCAAATGCGTGCCTTGCCGAATGGAACGGTAAAATCGTCTATTTCTGGCACATCAAAAGACCGACCATATAGGATTTCGTTTTCTAAGAAAATTACTGGGTTATTGTCGCGGATCGCGGTTTTCATCAAACCTTTGTAATCCGACGCGGAATAGGGCATCACAACCTTTAGGCCTGGCACCTGTGCGTACCACGCAGCGTAATCTTGGCTGTGTTGTGCACCCACGCGGGCCGCCGCACCGTTTGGACCACGAAACACCATCGGCGCACCCATTTGACCGCCCGACATATACAAAGTCTTGGCCGCCGAATTGATAATGTGGTCAATGGCTTGCATGGCAAAGTTAAATGTCATGAATTCCACAATAGGGCGCAGACCAGCAAAGGCGGACCCAACCGCGATACCCGCAAACCCGTGTTCCGTAATTGGCGTATCGATCACACGTTTAGGGCCGAATTCATCCAACATGCCTTGGGAAATTTTGTAGGCGCCTTGGTATTCAGCAACCTCTTCGCCCATCAGATAGACGGTTTCGTCGCGGCGCATTTCTTCGGCCATGGCGTCACGCAAAGCTTCTCGGACGGTTTGTTGTTTGACGGGTGTTCCTTCGGGCCAATCGGCGGTGTTGTCCACGACAGGTGCCAATGGTGCTGCAACGGCGGTAACGGGGGCTGCTGCCACAGGGGCCGGTGCCGCCGCTACGGGGGCTGCCGCAGGGGCGTCGGAAACAGTTTCCCCTTCTTCCACCAAAACCGCAATCGGTGTGTTCACTTTTACGTTTTCTGTGCCTTCCGCGATCAGGATTTTGCCGATGATGCCTTCATCGACCGCTTCGAATTCCATTGTCGCTTTGTCTGTTTCAATTTCGGCGATGATGTCGCCCGAAGATACAGTATCGCCTTCTTTGACCAACCATTTTGCCAATGTGCCTTCTTCCATCGTTGGGGACAGGGCGGGCATAAGAATTTCAGTTGCCATAATCAAATCTCTCCTTATGCGTAAATGTCTGTCCACAGCTCTTCGAGCGCGGGTTCGGGGCTTGTTTTTGCAAATTCAGCGGACGCATTCACGATTTCTTTGATCTCTTTGTCGATCGCTTTCAGATCGTCATCTGTTGCGTGGCCACCTGTGATCAACATCGAACGCACATTTTCAATCGGATCACGTTCATCGCGCATTTTCTGCACTTCTTCGCGGGTCCGGTATTTGGCAGGGTCAGACATTGAGTGACCGCGATAACGGTAGGTTTTCACTTCTAAGATATAAGGGCCTTTACCCGCACGACAAAGTGCAACCGCTTTTTCAGATGCTTCTTTTACCGCTAGGACATTCATGCCATCGACCGCTTCGCCGGGAATACCGAACGCGATGCCACGTTCATAAATTTCTTGCGAAGATGTTGACCGTTGTTGCGATGTGCCCATCGCATATTGGTTGTTTTCAATGACGAAAATCACCGGCAAATGCCAAAGTGCGGCCATGTTAAAGGTTTCATAGACCTGACCTTGGTTCGCCGCGCCGTCACCAAAATAGGCGAATGTGACGCGTTTGTTATCCAAGTATTTGTCCGCAAATGCCAGACCCGCACCCAAAGGAACCTGTGCGCCGACGATGCCATGGCCGCCGTAAAAATGCTTTTCCTTCGAGAACATGTGCATTGAGCCGCCTTTTCCCTTGGAATAGCCGCCTTCACGTCCTGTCAATTCCGCCATGACGCCATTTGCATCCATGCCGCAAGCCAACATGTGGCCATGATCGCGATAGGATGTGATCCGCTTATCACCTTCTTCTGCTGCGGACTCTAGGCCGACGACGACCGCTTCTTGGCCGATATAAAGGTGACAGAAGCCGCCAATCAGACCCATACCATAAAGCTGGCCTGCTTTTTCCTCAAAGCGGCGGATCAGTAACATATCGCGGTAGTATTTTTTCAGCTCATCCGCCGAAACATTGGCCTTGGCCGTGGATTTTTTTGCAGCCATCTAAACGCCCTCATAAAAATAGTTTAGTGTTAAACTATCTTTTACATGAAAAGAAATAAAAGTGCGAGAAAAAATTTCACACGCATGACAGCTATGCAAAATTGTCATATTTGTACGCTTGGCATTTTATGCGGCATTCGCCTTCGGCGAGGATATTTTTTGACAGAAAATAATTGATGGTTTTGATTATTGAACGATGATTTCGTCCTTCCGTACTTGGCCCAATACGTCGCGTGCTTGTTGGTCAAGCAAATCAAGGTCAAGGTAGTCATCAGACATGCGTCGCGTGATGTTTTCCATACGCGCAACTTCAAGGTTGAGGGCATCGAGTTCACGATGTAATTTGTCTGCTTCAGCATCGATTTCCGCACGGCGGAACAGGCCATAATCGCCCTGTACCGCCGCGAAGGTGAAATACATACCCAGCGCGAGGGCTACGACAAAAGTGCCGATAAATCCCAAAGATGGTGTATGATTTCTGCTCATGGACTGCCTCAAGTTCCCCGTTGATCGGGGTTATGTCTGCACTATGCCATAGGTGATTCGGTTTGTGAATCCCCTTTGTCCAGAAAAAAACAAAAAAACCTACCAAAGTGGCAGGTTTTTTGGTTTTTCTAATGATCCGAACGGATTAGCCCGCGATTGACGCGTCAAAGATAGCCTGAATTGCCGCATTCAGTGCCGTGTCAAAGTCATCGTTGCTTTGGTTTGCATTTAACGTTTCGCTAAGCGCGCGAGAAAACGATGCAATAACGCCAGTGTTTTGTGACAGGCGTGCGTTTGCTTCAGCCAAGCTGTATCCGCCAGAAAGCGCCACCACGCGCAGCACGCGTGGGTGATCGACCAACGGTTTGTAGAGGTTGGCCACTTCGGGCAGGGTCAGTTTGAGCATAACATTTTGATCGTCGCCCAAGGCATTCAAGCGATCAAGGATTGCATCGCGTAACAATTCTTCGGCGGCAGCTTTGTCGGAGATCGAAATTGTGACCTCTGGTTCGATGATCGGGATGAGACCATGCGATAGGATTTGCAGGCCAATATCAAACTGTTGATCAACGACCGCGCGCACGCCCGCGGGGTTTGCGCCATTAATAACAGACCGCATTTTTGTGCCGAACACGTTTTTTGAAACTGCACGCGACAGCAATGTATCAAGATCAGGCATGGGTTTTAGACACTGTGCCTGGTTTTCTTCGTCGGCCAAGCCTTTGTCGACTTTTAGGAATGGAACAACGCCGCATTTATTCCACAGGTAATCGGCGCTTGGTGTGCCGTCGATATCGCGATCCACTGTCATTTCGAAAAGAATTGCACCCAAAACGCGTGTACCGTCAAAGGCCGACGATGTGATGATCCGTTTGCGCATCGCATGGATCAGATCATACATTTCAGCATCGTTTGAATACTGATCCGCTTCGATGCCGTATAGTTTGAGCGCATTTGGCGTTGACCCACCGCTTTGGTCCAGCGCGGCAATAAAACCGTCGCCTGATTTGATTTTGGTGAATTGTTCAAGGCGGGTTGCGTCGCGTTCTATGGTCATGGACCTGCTCCTAAGGGTGGGTTGTGTGGAACAGGTAAAAGTTTTGTCACCTTTGCGCAATGTTGTTAGCGCAACCGTTTTCGATGATTGCGCTAACTGTGACATGGTGCGCAGATTTTGGCCGCGCGATATGAGTATTTGGGCAAAAGTGAAAGGGTCTAGTGGTTCAGCACAGCAACACCCGGTAGGGTTTTCCCCTCCATCCATTCAAGGAAAGCGCCGCCAGCAGTTGAGATATAAGTGAAGTCTTCTGATGCGCCCGCTTGGTTTAGCGCGGCAACTGTATCGCCGCCACCCGCGACCGACGTCAATACGCCAGTTTTTGAAAGCATCGCTGCATGGGCCGCCGCTGCATTGGTTGCGGCGTTAAATGGAGTGAGTTCGAATGCGCCCAACGGTCCGTTCCAGATCAGCGTTTTGCAGGTGTCAAAGACTGTGTTGATTGCGGCGACGGTTTGGGGGCCTGCGTCAAGGATCATCGCATCGCTTGGGCATTGATTCGCGGGCAAGGTTTCGTTTGCCGCGTTCGCCGCAAATTCACGAGCCACGACAATATCAATCGGCAGGTGGATGTTACAGCCTGCGGTTTCGGCCTTTGCCAAAATATCGCGCGCGGTTGCTGTCATGTCATGTTCGGCCAAAGATTTCCCGACATCTATGCCTTGGGCCGCAAGGAACGTGTTCGCCATTCCACCACCAATAACAAGATGGTCAACTTTGCCAACCAGATTGCCCAACAGTTCCAGCTTGGTTGACACTTTTGCACCCCCGACAATTGCAACGACGGGGCGTTTGGGCATTCCAAGTGCCGCATCAAGTGCGGAAAGTTCGGCTTGCATTAGGCGTCCTGCACAGGATGGCAAAAGTCGTGCGACGCCTTCGGTTGAGGCATGCGCGCGGTGCGCCGCGGAGAAGGCATCGTTGCAATACACATCTCCATTGGCCGCGATCGCGGCGGCAAATTCGGGATCATTCTTTTCCTCGGCGGCATGAAAACGCGTATTTTCCATCACCAATACGTGGCCATTGGGCAGGGTATTGGCCGCAGCCTGTGCAGCCGCCCCGATGCAATCGGCAACGAACGTTAAGGGGGCGCCAATGTGGTGTTCAAGGCTGGGCAAGAGGTGGCGCAAGCTCATGTCATCAACCCGTTGGCCCTTTGGGCGACCAAAATGCGCCAAAAGAATCGGGCGGCCGCCTTTTGCCAAAATATCACGAACAGTGGGTACGATTTTTTCAATCCGCGTTGCATCGGTCACGGTTGTTCCGTCCATTGGAACGTTTATATCAACGCGTGTTAGAACACGTTTGCCCGCAAGTTCCATATCATCAAGAGTTTTCCAGCCCATCTTGGTGTCCTTTATTCAAAAATCTGTCGCAGTTTCGGCAACATCGCGCATTTGTGGCGATGTGTGGCTTGTCCCTTGGGCTAAAGCGCCTTAGGTATCTTTGCAATGACAAAATGAAGGAGTGCCCACATGGCCGAGATTAAAGATCCTGAAAACACAATCTTGATGGAATTGAAAGACGGAACAGTAGTCATTGAACTTTTGCCTGATATTGCCCCGCTTCACAGCGCACGCATGAAAGAATTGGCGCGTTCTGGTGCCTATGACAACGTGTGTTTTCACCGCGTTATTGAAGGTTTTATGGCGCAATCTGGCGACGTGAAAAACGGCAACATGGAAAAAGACTTTGACCTGCGTATGGCGGGTACTGGTGGATCCGAATTGCCAAACCTTAAAGCAGAATTTTCGGGCATTCCCCATGATCGCGGCACATTGGGCGCGGCGCGGTCTGCAAACCCAGATAGTGCAAACAGCCAGTTTTTTATCAACTTTAACGATAACCATTTCTTGAACCGTCAATACACTGTGTATGGTCGTGTGATTTCTGGCATGGAACATGTCGATGCAATCGTACGTGGCGAACCACCGATGAGCCCGGACCGCATGATCAGCGTAAAGGTTGCGGCGGATGTTGATGCGTAATCTATTAGCTGTCCTAACCTTGATGGCCGCCCCTGTGGTGGCCAGCGAAATCCAAATTGATATCGCGGGCGAGGCAAATGGCACTGTGACCATCGAATTGTTGGACGATGTGGCCCCAAAACACGTTGAACGGATCAAAACATTGGCGTCCGAAGGTACATATGACGATGTTGTCTTTCATCGTGTGATTGATGGGTTCATGGCGCAAACCGGCGATGTGGAATATGGCAAACTGGGCGCAGATATGCGCATGGCGGGGCGTGGTGGATCGTCTTATCCTGATCTTCCCGCAGAATTTTCCGACGTGCCCTTTGATCGTGGCGTGGTCGGGATGGCGCGTGCGCAAGACCCTGACAGCGCCAATAGCCAATTCTTTATCATGTTTGAGGCCGGTCATTTCTTGAATGGTCAATACACGGTCGTGGGCCGTGTGACCGATGGAATGGATGTCATTGACGCGATAAAACGTGGCGCGGGGCGCAATGGCGCCGTTGTCGGTGAACCTGATCGTATGGTCGCCGTTCGCGTCAGCGAATAAACACATTGCGTGCGGTGCGGATCACGCGCGCCGCACGCAAACGTTACCCGCATTTTTCTGATACTTTGCTATCTTTGTTTTGTTAACGCGGGGGACGACAGAATGCGGTATATCATTTATTTCATCATCTATTTTGTAATGTTGACCGGCCATGTTGCCGCTGATCCCGCGTTTTGGGGTCATGAATGGCCCAATACTGATTTCTCAAAAGCCGACGTGCCTTGGATTGATATTCAGTCCGGTGGACCAGGCAAAGATGGGATCCCCGCGCTGAGTGCCCCCAAGTTTCGCGATGCGGCAAGTGCTGTATTGCCGGAACATGAACCTGTTTTATCGCTAAGCGTGGATGGCGAAGCACGTGCCTATCCGTTGAGGTATTTGATCTGGCATGAATTGGTCAATGATCAGATCGCCGGGCGGCCCGTATTGATAAGCTTTTTTCCGTTATGTAATTCCGCAGTGGTTTTTGATCGCCAAATTGATGGGCAAGAATTGCACTTTGGTGTCACGGGCAAGCTGCGTCATTCCGATATGATTATGTATGATGTTGAAACCCAAAGTTGGTGGCAGCAAGCTATTGGTCGTGGCGTGGTTGGTCAGATGACGGGTGTCGAATTGAAAACCATCCCCAGTGTTGTCGAAAGCGTCACGATGTTTCGGGACAAACATCCGACGGGGCAAATAATGGCCGCACCGTCCTATGCGCGGGCCTATGGACGAAACCCAAATGTTGGATATGACACATCTGTGCGGCCGTTTCTTTATAATTGAGAATTGCCACCGCATGGCATAGCACCCTTAGCCCGCGTTATTCGTGTGGGTAATCGTGCTTGGACTATGGAGCGTTTGGAAGCCGAGCCAGAAATATTTGAAGTGGATGTCCGCATTCGAAAAGTTGGCGTTTATGCCTCAGCTTTGGGGGCAGGCGTTATTGCGTCGGCCGCGCGTATTCCGAGCGTCGAAGTCACCCATGTCGATGGCACGCCAATTGTCCACGATGTGATGTTCGCCTTTGCCTTTCATGCATTCCATCCCAACGGCCAATGGATGTTGGGCCGTCAGGATAAATGAGTATTTTTGCAAAGATGAAAGGTTCAGCCGAGAGTGATCAACGCGTGGCGTTTTTTGCCGGCAGATAATTTCATCGGTGTGCCAAGCATATCGGACGTGACCATCATGCCCGCATCGTTAAGCGGTTCATCGTTCAAACGGGCGCCGTTTTCGGCAATCAGGCGCTTTGCCTCTTTGCCTGACTTGGCCAGGCCCGCTTGGACGATGATTTGAACGATGGACATGCCGTCACCCAGATCGGCGGAGGTTAAGGCCAAGGTTGGCAGGTCATCGCCTATGCCGCCTTTTTCGAACACTTCGCGCGCTGTTGCTTCGGCGGCTTTTGCAGCATCTGCACCGTGAAGCAAGCCAGTGACTTCGTTTGCCAAAATCACTTTGGCATCGTTGATTTCCGATCCGGCTAAAGCACCCAAACGATTGCATTCGTCCAAGGGCAATTCGGTGTAAAGTTTTAGGAACCGTCCCACATCGGCGTCCGTGGTATTGCGCCAGAATTGCCAGAATTCATAGGGCGACAACATATCTGCATTCAACCAGACCGCGCCATTTTGCGATTTGCCCATTTTCTTGCCATCTGACGTCGTTAACAGCGGCGAGGTCAGGCCAAAGACACGGCCATTTGCGGCACGGCGTGTCAATTCCATCCCGTTGATGATATTACCCATCTGATCCGATCCGCCCATTTGCAGCATACAGCCATAGCGTTGATGCAGTTCCATAAAGTCATAGGCTTGCAGGATCATGTAGTTGAATTCTAGGAATGACAGTGATTGTTCACGGTCCAAACGCGACTTTACCGATTCAAAAGATAGCATGCGGTTGACGCTGAAATGGCGGCCAACGTCGCGCAGGAATTCAAGGTAATTCAACCCGTCCAACCATTCCGCGTTGTTGATCATCATTGCGTCAGAGGCGCCATCGCCATAAGTCAGGTAGGCCGAAAATACCTTTTTGATACCTGAAATATTGTCATCAATTTGTTGTGTCGTCAGCAAGGGCCGTTCATCGGCTCGAAAGCTGGGATCACCCACTTTGGTCGTGCCGCCGCCCATCAATGTGATTGGCTTGCCACCCGTCTTTTGCAGCCAGCGCAACATCATAATCTGGATCAACGATCCGACGTGTAATGATTTCGCTGTCGCGTCAAACCCGATATAGGCAGGCATGCCCCCCGCGACCAAGGTTTCATCCAATCCATCATAATCTGTGCAATCGGCGACAAAGCCGCGGTCTAACATGATCTGAAGGAAATCTGATTTTGGTGTAAAGGTCATGACTTGCCCCATCTTAAGGTTTGCGTCATTGCTATAGCGGTGATGATGGGCAAGGGAAAGATGATGATTGCAAAAAAGCCTATAAAAGCGGTCGGATTGATGTCGGGGACATCATTGGATGGCGTCGATGCGGCACAAATCATCACGGATGGGGTATCGATCTATGAATTTTGCGAAAGCGTGTATCGTACCTATCGCGATGATGAACGCGCGGTTTTACATGCGGCTTTGGGTAAATGGCAGGATGAACCATTGGATCTGGCCCGCGATATTATTCATGTGGCCCACGCCCATGCGATTGATAGCCTTGTGGGCGATTTGGTCGGGTTTCATGGACAAACCTTGGCCCATGATCCGCGTGGGCGCGGTACGCATCAATTGGGTGATGGTCAGGTTTTGGCCAACATGGTTGGGCGACCTGTGGTTTGGGATTTTCGGTCTGATGATGTGGCATGGGGCGGGCAGGGCGCACCGCTTGCACCGTTTTATCATTTTGCTTGCGCAAAATACATTGGGGCGACGGCCCCCATCGGATTTTTGAATTTGGGCGGTGTGGGGAATGTGACCTTTGTTGACCCACGTTTTGACCGGCCCGAAGACGTTGGCGCTTTGTTGGCATTTGACACGGGGCCTGCGAACGCGCCGATCAATGATCTGATGCGAAAACGATTTGGACGTGATTTTGATCAAGACGGGATCGTCGCCCGCCAAGGTCACGTGGTCGACGGCGCATTAGAGCTATTTTTGCGCGATCCCTATTTTCACAAAATTCCGCCGAAATCATTAGATCGTGATGCCTTTGCCGTGATGTTGGAATTGGTGAATGAATTGAACGATGCTGATGCGATTGCGACCCTATGTGCGATGGTCGCCGCATCGGTGAGTTTGGGCATGGACTTTGCGCCGGCACCTGTGTCACGTCTTTTGGTGACCGGTGGTGGGCGCCATAACCCCGTTATCATGGATATGCTGGCCGCAGGCGCAGGATGCCCCGTTGACCCGGTTGAAGCGGTTGGTTTGGATGGTGATATGCTTGAGGCGCAAGCCTTTGCATTCCTTGCGGTTCGCGTTGCACGCGGCTTGCCAACATCGTGCCCAAGTACAACAGGCGTGCGCGCCAATATCGGCGGCGGAATTGTGTCTTATCCCAGTGGGTGAACGAACTATGCGCTGCAGCTGGCCCCACCCAAAACGCAAAACTTCGCACAGTGGGGGTGGTTTAGCTGAACGGGTTTCTCCGCTTCTTCCAATGTTTCGCCCAATTCAAATTGGGGATCATACGCCAAAAGGGTACAGGCCAAAACGCTTGGTTTTCCTGCCCCTTTGCGGCGCACAACCATGCGTGAGGAAGCGCACATCATGGCATCGGGCGATTTGTCCAAAATACCCCAGCATGCGGTGGTGATTTCGGGAACCTCTATCGTTTCGTCCATTTCGGGAAAAAGTACCGTCATCGCTGGGTTCATCGCGTCGATTGCAAACCCTTCGCGTTCAAACAACGTGGCATAGCCTGCGCGGGCGTCGGCGTCGGTTTCGCCCCAAATGGTGCGTCCTGCGACCGCCATTGCGATGCCTTGATCGCGCAGCCAACGCATTCCGATCAAAGATTTTTCAAAACTGCCTGCGCCGCGTTCTTTGTCATGCATGTCGGCCGACCAATGATCCAAAGAAATGCGCAGCGTCAAACGATCACCAAAATCGGCCTGCAACGCGGCCAACCCCTCTTTCACCGCGCGGCGCATCATCGGTAACATCGCATTTGTCAGAATCAAAACGCGGTAACCGCGATCAAGGCTATCGTGCGCCATATCGATCATGTCCGGATTCATAAACGGTTCGCCGCCTGTAAAACCGATCTCTTCGATCCCCCAATTGCGTTCGGCAATTTGATCTAGATAGCCGATCAAATCAGCGCGCGGAAAATACACCAAGGCATCATTGGTGGGCGAACTTTCGATATAGCAATTCACACATTCAATGTTGCACAACGTGCCCGTATTGACCCAAAGCGTTTTGGGGTTGGTCAGGGCAACGGTTGCGCGCGTTTCGCCTTTGGCTGTGACAAACGGGTCGGAAAACTTGCCCAAATTTGCTGATGTTGCATTGTCTTTCATCGCATCCCCCAAAATTTTCGCTTGGCCCCAATAAAATCCATTTGCCAAAGCCCTGCAATGGGTCATCACTTTCGCTGACGGGATTGTGATGCAATCTAACGGTGGACACAGAAAAAAATTATGAGTAAAGAGGCGACAAGTTAGCGCTAACACAGAAACAGGGTTTGGCGTTCAATAAATTATTGGTATGGTGCAAAGGCACCGAAATCGCAAAAGGAACATTGCTATGGCATCACGTGTAATTCCTGTTGATCCCTTTGATTTGGTTATCTTTGGTGGAACGGGCGATTTGGCGCGGCGCAAGATTCTGCCTGGGTTGTTTCGCCGCTTTAGCCAAGGGCAAATGACCGCTGAGGCGCAGATCATTGGTGCCGCGCGGGCAGAGATGGATGATGCCGGGTTTCGTCAAATCGTGGCTGATGCCATCGCTGAATTTGGCCCCAAAAACGCCGATCCGAAAGAGGTAGAGGCATTTTTGTCGCGTTTGGGATATGTTGCTATTGATGCCAAGGGGGATGGCGGTTGGGCCGAATTGAAGTCGCGGATGCGTGATGGCATGGTCCAAGCCTTTTATTTTTCGGTCGCGCCCGCATTGTTTGGTGATCTGGCGCAACGGCTTCATTCGTATGAGATTGCGCAATCTGATAGCCGTATCGTCGTAGAAAAGCCCTTTGGCAAAGATTTGGCGACCGCGCGCGCATTAAACCAAACATTGGCTGAACATTTCCGCGAAGATCAGATTTATCGCATCGATCATTATTTGGGCAAAGAAACGG
This sequence comes from Paracoccaceae bacterium, assembly GCA_038134005.1. Lineage (GTDB taxonomy): Bacteria > Pseudomonadota > Alphaproteobacteria > Rhodobacterales > Rhodobacteraceae > CAJXSD01. The sequence goes on from JAYPUL010000011.1 coordinate 40,313, forward strand.
TGCAAAACCTGATGGCCGTACGATTTGGCAATATGTTGTTCGAACCACTTTGGAACGCGCAATACATTGACCATATTCAAATCACGGTCGCCGAAACGGTTGGCGTGGGTGGACGTGGCGGATATTACGATACATCGGGTGCGATGCGGGACATGGTTCAAAACCATTTAATGCAGCTGTTGTGCCTAATCGCGATGGAGCCACCCGCAAAGTTTGATCCAGATGCAGTTCGCGATGAAAAGCTAAAGGTTATCCGTGCGTTAGAGCCCGTTCTTCATCATCATATTGTGCGTGGTCAATACGAGGCAGTGGGCGACCAACCTGATTATCGTACGGCGGTCGAAAACCCGCGGTCCCGTACCGAAAGCTTTATTGCACTAAAAACGCATATCGCGAATTGGCGATGGGCGGGTACTCCGTTCTATTTGCGCACAGGCAAACGGATGCGGTCGCGTAGCTCTGAAATCGCGGTGGTTTTCAAAGAAACGCCGCATTCAATTTTTGGCCCCGATGCAGGCAGTCATCGCAACGCATTGATTATTCGTTTGCAACCCGACGAAGGCATCACAATGGACGTGACAATCAAAGAACCTGGACCGGGTGGCATGCGTTTGATTGACGTGCCTTTGGACATGTCCTTTGCAGAAGCGCTTGGCCCTGACGCTGAGGATGTCCCAGATGCATACGAACGTTTGATCATGGATGTTATCCGTGGCAATCAAACCCTGTTCATGCGCGGCGACGAAGTCGAAGCCGCATGGGCATGGACGGACCCGATTATCCAAGGATGGGAAGCACGCCACGACGTGCCAAAAACCTATGAAAGCGGATCAATGGGACCGGATGATGCGCTTGCCTTGATGCACCGCGATGGTCGTAAATGGAGAGATGTGCGGTGATCAATTTTGTTGAATATCCCGATCGTGATATGTTGGCGATGGATTTGGCCAGCCAATTGGCAGACGAGTTAAACAATGCGCTGCATCACGACGAACGTGCGACGCTTGTTGTGCCTGGCGGAACCACACCAGGTCCGATTTTCGATGACCTGTGCGCGGCGGATGTCGATTGGTCGCGCGTGGATGTGTCGTTGTCAGATGAACGTTGGGTGCCTGAAACATCCGATCGGTCGAATACCAAATTGATCAAAGAACGCCTGTTGACCAACCGTGCGTCGAAGGCGGGATATTTGTCGATGTATGCCCCGTTTGACACACCTGAAGAGGGGTTGTCATCTTTGATCAGCCAATACGAAACCCGCTGTCCTTTGACCGTTGTGGTCTTGGGGATGGGTGCCGATATGCACACCGCGTCAATCTTTCCTGGCGCAGACAATTTGGAATTGGCGTTGTCTGATGATGCGCCGTTGCTGGTCGCCATGCGTGCCCCTGCCGCACCTGAACCGCGTATTACTTTGGCCGCGCATGCTTTGGCGGGGGCATTGAACAAACATGTCGTTATTTTTGGCGACGAAAAGCGCGCCGCATTGGAAAAAGCCATGATGCTCGACCCCTTTGAAGCGCCGATCAAGGCTGTTTTGGATGGGGCAACAGTCCATTGGGCACCATGAATTGGCGCGAATGCTTCCGGCTGGGCGCCTAGGTCATCTATTGAGTGGCAATCAAAATCTAGACCACGCCGCGCTCTCGATTAACATCACGAGGACCCTATGTTTGATCTCCTAAAATCAATGCAAAACTCTGTCGCGGCGCGGTCGATCCTGTCGCTGTTTGATGCCGACCCAAATCGCGCAGCGACCTTTTCGGTGCGCTTTGGTAATATGTTGTTTGACTATTCGAAAACGAACATCGACGTTGCCACCAAGGCGGCCCTGTTGGAATTGGCAACACACCGTGACCTAGCGCAAAAGCGCGATGCGATGTTTGATGGTGCCAAAATCAACGATACCGAAGGGCGCGCGGTGTTGCATACGGCGTTGCGCAATCTGGACGGTGACGCCATCACGATTGATGGCGAAAATGTCATGGATGAGGTTTTGTCAACTTTGTCCCGCATGCGAGATTTTGCAAATGCCGTTCGATCAGGCGGGTATCAAGGGCAGGGTGGTCACATTACAGATGTGGTCAATATCGGGATCGGCGGATCAGACCTTGGGCCCGCGATGGCGACGCTTGCGCTTGCGCCGTTTCATGATGGGCCACGGTGTCATTTTGTGTCCAACGTTGACGGTGCGCATGTCGCCGATACGTTGCGTGATCTGAACCCTGAAACCACACTTGTGATTGTGGCGTCAAAGACATTCACGACTATCGAAACCATGAACAACGCGGAAACTGCGCGTGCGTGGATGGCACGACGGGTTACCACGCCCGCAACGCAATTTGCGGCGCTGTCCACCTCGGCCGACAAAACCGCCGCCTTTGGCATTGACGCGTCCCGCGTCTTTGGCTTTGCCGACTGGGTCGGTGGACGGTATTCCATGTGGGGTCCGATTGGCCTGTCATTGATGATCGCCATAGGGCCCGACAATTTCTATGCGTTCCTGCGGGGCGCACAATCCATGGATCGCCATTTCTGCACGGCCGAGTTTGCGCAAAACCTGCCTGTTCTATTGGCTTTGGTCGGCATTTGGCATAATCAGGTTTGTGATTACGCGACCCGTGCAGTGTTGCCCTATGATCAACGTCTGTCGCGATTACCTGCGTATTTTCAACAGCTTGAGATGGAAAGCAACGGCAAAGGCGTGTCAATGGATGGTGCGGACTTGCCATTTCACTCCGGCCCTGTCGTTTGGGGCGAACCCGGCACTAACGGCCAACATGCGTTTTATCAGCTCATCCACCAAGGTACCCGCGTGATCCCGTGTGAATTCATGGTCGCTGCACGTGGCCACGAAGACGATCTGATCCAACACCACCACCTTTTGGTTGCGAATTGCTTGGCCCAATCAGAGGCTTTGATGAAGGGGCGTTCCTTGGACGACGCCCGCGCCATCATGGCCGCCAAGGGGCTAACAGGTGACGAGTTGGAAAGACAGGCGCGCCACCGTGTTTTCAAAGGCAATCGTCCCTCAACCACACTTGTTTATCCGCAACTGACCCCCGAAACATTGGGTCAAATCGTGGCGCTTTATGAACATCGTGTCTTTGTCGAAGGGGTGATTTTAGGGATCAACAGCTTTGACCAATGGGGGGTAGAGCTGGGCAAAGAATTGGCCACCGCGCTTGGCCCCATTGTCGAGGGGCGCGAAAGCGCCGACGCCAAAGACGGATCAACCTGCGCCTTGGTCGATTACGTTTTATCGCACCGCTAACTTTGTGACCACAGGACAGCCGCGATAACAATACCCCCGCCGATGATCGTGGTCGCGGCGGGGATTTCGCCCAAAATCAGATATCCCAATACCGACGCCAGCGTCACTTCGATCTTTGACATCACCGCCACTTCCCCCGCTGGCACATTGTTTGTGCCCCCCGACCGGGCGATCAAGCTCGTGCCTTTGTGTGTGTCCTGCACTGGCTTTGCACCCCTAGTTTGCCTTTATAGGGGCGAAGATACACATGGTCTCTTGCCAACTATGTGTGAGCAGTATTTGATAAAGTGCATAAAAACAAAACCCACAGT
>JAYPUL010000011.1:43997-54416 GCA_038134005.1 Paracoccaceae bacterium
AAAATTATCTCAATACGCATTTTTATCATGAAAGGCGGGCAATATGCTTCTAAAAAGAAGTCTTTATCTAATATCCCGCGCCGAAAAACGGCTGGGCACAAGGCTCGATTACACACGTTTCATCGCGAAAACGAATTTTTCCCTTTTAATGCGATAAAATCGCCTGTTTGGGTTTTTGGATCCCAACCGGCACGTGCCGCCCGCACTTTATCACGCGGCGCGTATTATCGGTGCGTTGTCGGCCGATTGCGGCACCTGCGTGCAGGCCGAATTGAACTTGGCGCGTTCGGCAGGGATGGACGCGCAAACACTTGAACACATTCTGTCCCACTCCACTGACCTGCTCGATGACGATTTGGCAGCCATCCTAACGCTTGCCCATCATGTCACGGCCGAACGTAAGGATCATTCTGATGCCTGCGAACATCTGCGCGCCCGCTTTGGCGACGCGGGGCTGATCGAATTGGCTTATGCAATGAACGGCGCGGCTTTATTGCCTGGGATAAAACGTGCACTAGGCTATGCCACAACTTTCGATATGGACCTTATGGCTAAAACGCGAGGTCTTCGGACATAGGGCTAATACCCCATTCTTCACCTTTGGAAAAATACTCGACTGGGGGTCTGGGGGGCGTCAGCGCCCCCAGTTGGTCGGATTGCGAAGCAATTCGATAATCATCACAAATAAAACTTTAGCGTGCCATGCGTCGGGTCAAAAAACACAGCCCATAGCAAAGCCCGTAAAATACCAATGCCGTCCCCAATGTGGTTAGGTAAAATTGGCTGCGCCCCAAGACGTCCAAATCGTTCAGAAACGGATAGGGCAGACCGCTGGTGACGCGCCCAACCGGGCTATTGTTCAATGGTCCAACCAAAATTTCGCTCCATGCGATATATGCAAGGCAAATTGCCAAAGTACCGATCGCACCGCTTAGAGGTTTGGTAAAGCTGCGCGCACCAAAAATGGCATCAAAAATTATCAACAATGGGCCAACCAAGTGAAGGTAGTATTCTTGAAACCAAACAGGGACGTTTTCACCATTCACCAGCTTTGGATCGATGAAATATAAACGCCAGTATAAAAACATAACCATGACATTCAAAACCGCAGTGCCTGTGATGAATGTATGCCAGATGGCGTCACTTTGGTTCGCGCGAGCGCGCCATAAAAGGTAATGCGCACCCATCGCAAAAGTCAGTCCCCAGATCGTCAAATATCGAAACTGCAAGCCGAAATTCCATTCATCCTGCGTTGTGAATTGGTAAAACCAAAAACCCACCGCAACGACGAATGCAACCAGAGAAAACCGAGCTTTTGTCATGTTAACCACGTTTGTCTGCAACCAATTGGCGCATGACATCCAACGGGGCATAGCCGCGTAAAAGTTGATCCTGAATCACGAAAGTTGGTGTTCCGTTTATTTTCAAACGGGCGGCCAACGCGCGTGTGTCGGCGATGATCTCTTGTACTTCGGGCGATTTCATTCGATCAAAAATGGGCTGTGCCTGAAGTCCAAGACTCTCGGCCAAACGGCCCAACGATGCATCGGTTGGTTCACCCGTAAACGCGATCAATGCATCGTGAATTTTCTTGTATGCGTCATCGCCATGTAGCTGTTTTACCGCGATTGCAAATTCTGACGACACGGTGGATGCATCACCTAAGATTGGAAATTCTTTCACGATAAAGCGAATATTTCCGTCTGATGCCAATAACTCTTCAACCTCTTGGTATGCCTTGCGGCAATACCCGCATCGGTAATCCATAAACTCGACCAAGACGACATCACCTTCTGGATTGCCGCCGATATAGGAATAGCCATCGTTGAAAATGTCATTTGCGTTCACGGCCACTAAATCAAAATCTGATTGGGCCTCTGCGGCGGCTTCGCGGTCGCGTAAAACCTGGACCGCCTCCATGATCAATTCTGGGTTCTCAAGGATATAGCTGCGCACAGCCGCCCCAAATGCTGCGCGTTCTTGTGCGTTCATGTCATTTAGGTCCAACGCGCTGGCTGCTTGGGCGCTTAGAATTGCGGCGATTGCTACGGCCATGATTGATTTCAAAGTCATTATTTTCCCTTTTTTATTCTTTTAGACTTAGGACATCTTCGGCCCTTTGCCATGACGGTGCACCGCGGGGCAAAGTTGCTGCCGCGCGCTTCGCGTGTAACTTCGCGTCTTTTATCCGCCCTTGCAAGGCATATCGTTCCGCTGCGGCCAAAGATGCCATTGCGGCATTGCCCGATTGTGCATAGGCTTGGCCCAGATCGCGCAGTAAAGCGGCATTTCTATCATCAAGATCGTGCGCTTTTTCTAATGACTTCAACGCAGATTTAAACTGTCCGGCGGCCAATTGTGCGCGTCCCAAACCCGCCAAGATCAATGCGTTGTCTGGGGCCATTGTAGCAGCTTTCGCGTATTCCGATGCAGCATTTTTAAATTGTCGGTTGCGCATCAATAATTCCGCCCGCAGATCTTGCAAATATGCATCTCCTGGGCGCGCGGCTTGTGCCTTTGCCAATTCAACCAGCGCTGCATCCAATTTACCCTGTTGCGATAACGCAATGGCGCACATCATTTGGCCAATATCAGCCTTGTGTGTTTTTTGTGCGGCCCGCAGCGTGGTGGTGGGTGAGCGCATGAATGCGGATAATTTGGCGACCGCGCGGGCATGCCAATAGTGTGCAATTGGGTCGGTTGCTGGGCGTGGCACTGCGGCAATCGTGGCGTCGATCGCGCGAATGCGATCCCGGCTTAATGGATGTGATCGCACATAGGCATCTTGGCGTAATTGGGATAACGCTTCTTGTCCTACGAATAACGACATAGTTTCGCGCATGCCTTGGCCGCTTATCCCCGCGTTTTTCAAATAGGCCAGGGCCGATTTATCAGCGGAACTTTCTTCGGATCGTGTATGCGCCAAAAAACCACGCATCGCCGCGGATTTGATGCCTATTGCAACACCTGATGCGGGCTGTCCGTTTCCGGTTGCCGCGCCGGCCGCGATGGCAATCAATGCACCTAGCGCCGCACGCGAATTGGCGGATTGAATATTCTGAATTCGGCGCGCGAAGTGTCCGTTGGCAATATGGGCCGCTTCGTGGGCGATGACCGCTTGTATCATCTCGGGCGTGGTTGTGCGCATCAACAAACCCGAGTGTATGAAGATATTTGTCCGGCTGACAACAAATGCGTTTAACGACGTGTCATCCACAACCAATACCTTAACACTGGCCGGGGAAAGCCCTGCGGCGGACAAAACAGGTTTTGCCAGTTGGTCTAACGCGTATTCAATATCCGCATCACGCAATAATCCGACCGCGTTCGCCGACAGAGGTAAAAAAGTCAACAAAAGCGACGCCGCCATGGTGACAAAAATTTGCCCATTGCGGCGTTGGCGTGCAAAAAACATTGACCTTTATCCTGTTCGTTGTGAAAAGCGGTTCAAATGCAATGTGGAACGAAGATATGAAAAACTCAACCCGCGGGGCGGTCGATCCCTTTATTGTGATGGATGTTATGGAATCCGCGCGCCGCGCCGAAGCCGATGGACGTCACATTATCCACATGGAAGTTGGTCAGCCTGGAACAGGTGCGCCACGCAAGGCATTGGAAACGTTATCAAATAATATGTTGGGTGATCCAATGGGGTACACGGTGGCCTTGGGGTTGCCCGCACTTCGGCAGAAAATCGCCACCCTCTATGGTGATTGGTATAATGTTGACCTTAATCCCGAACGCGTTGTTATCACACCTGGATCATCGGGGGCATTTATTTTGTCGTTCACGGCATTATTTGATGCCGGCGATCGTGTTGGGATTGGTGCACCTGGTTACCCAAGTTATCGTCAAATTCTGCGCGCGTTGGATTTGGTTCCTGTAGATATTGAAACTGCGCTTGAAAACCGTTTGCAACCTGTCGCGTCAGATATGGCGGGCCAAGATTTGGCGGGCCTTTTGGTGGCCTCACCTGCTAACCCGACAGGAACAATGTTGGATCGCGCTGCAATGGGGGCATTGATTGACGCAACCCAATCCGTCGGCGCAAGTTTCATAAGTGACGAAATTTACCACGGGATCGAATACGATTCCAAAGCCGTCACCGCTTTGGAAATCACTGACGATTGTTACGTCATTAATTCATTCTCAAAATATTTTTCAATGACAGGTTGGCGCGTAGGGTGGATGGTCGTCCCTGAAAATCATATCCGCCACGTTGAACGTTTGGCGCAAAACATGTTTATTTGCGCCCCGCATGTGTCACAGGTTGCCGCGCTTTCCGCGATGGATGCGCGGGACGAATTAACCGAAAATATGGCGGTGTACCGAAGAAACCGTGATTTGATGATGTCAGGATTGCCAAAGGCTGGGTTTACAAAAATTGCACCGCCCGATGGTGCGTTTTATGTCTATGCGGATGTTTCCGATTTTACTTCGGATTCATTGAGTTTTGCGAAACAAATTTTGGACGAAGCCGGCGTCGCCGTAACACCGGGTCTTGATTTTGATCCCAAACGCGGCGCAACGACGTTGCGTTTTTCATATGCGCGTGGAACTGACGATATTTCAGAAGGCCTTACAAGATTGGAAAAATTCATGCGAAAACAGGGGAATATTGCGTGATATTGGTGCGCACGATATGGGTATTTTCCGTGTTGTTGATGCTGGCACATGGTGCGACGGCACAAACTAAGTTGTCGGCACAAGCGCGGCTTGATCCGTATAAATCATCGATTGACGACAAATTGTTCGGTGGCACGGAGATTTTTCTAAGTCTTAGTCAGGGGGTGCCATATCGGCTCTTTACCCTTGGCAACCCGATGCGATTGGTCGTTGAATTTAGTATATTAGATTTCGGCGATTTAGCGACTGTTGACATCAACAAAAGCAAGCATGTCCAGCGTTTTGAATTTAGCGAACTTCAAAATGGATGGTCCCGCTTCGTGATGTATTTAGATACGCCTATGGCTGTGGATGCGGCCGGAATGGTGATAAAGCCTGAAACATCGCATGCGGATTTGATGATTAGGCTGACACAATCAACGATTGACGCATTTGCCGCGGGTGTTGGTGCGCCTGATGACGCATTGCGCGATGCGCTTCGCCAAGATCAAAGTGCGCGATTGGTGGCAAATGACACAGATGATGGAGTGTTCGTTGTTGTTTTGGATCCTGGACATGGCGGTATCGATCCAGGTGCCGAAGCGGGTGGCATAAAAGAGGCCGAACTAATGTTGCAACTTGCCCGACGTTTGCGCGATCTTTTGCGCCGCGCTGATGGTGTTGACGTCATTTTGACACGTGATTACGATGCATTCGTGCCCTTGGAAGAGCGCATATCAATTGCCCATGCCGCCGCCGCAGATGTATTTATTTCTTTGCACGCCGACAAGGTAACAGAAGGTATTGCGCAAGGCGCCACAGTTTACACCTTGGCAGAAACAGCGACAGATGAAGCATCTGCAAAATTGGCTGAACGCCATGACCGAGCCGAAATCCTAACCGGTGTTGATTTGACCGGAGCAGACGACGAAGTTGCGGGTGTATTATTAGATTTGGCACGCCAAGACACGCAACCACGTTCAGAATCCTTGGCCGAAATCTTTGTAGCAGCATTATCGCGTGATTTGGATATTATTGAATCGCGTCCCCATCGACGCGCGAATTTTTCTGTGCTTAAGGCGGCCGACATTCCGTCAATTTTGATCGAAGCGGGTTTCATGTCGTCGAAAAAGGATCTGGCGAATTTATCTTCAGAAGAATGGCAAGAACAATTCGCCGCAACATTGGGAAATGCGATTTTGGAATGGCATGCTTACGACCAAGCCCAAGCACCCTTGCGCAGGCATTAGGTTAGAGGGCAATTTCCTGCCATAGGGCTTTTGACGAATAGGCGTGGACGTCTTATAAGCATGGCAACAACAAAGGCGGGGTGGCGGGTGCTGCGATTCATTCTCTCATTTTTCGGGGCGATCTTTACCACATTGACGCTGGGGGCGATTGGTGCCGCGTTGACAATTGGTGCGGTGTTTTGGATGTATGGTCGTGATTTACCAAGTCATGAATCCCTTGCACAATACAAACCCCCAACAATTAGCCGCATTTATTCCTCCGAAGGTCAGATCATCGACGAATTTGCGCGTGAACGGCGACTTTTTACGCCGGCAGATGAAATTCCGTTATTGATAAAACAGGCGTTTATTTCTGCCGAAGATAAAAATTTCTATACGCATCCCGGGTACGATATACGTGGCATTGTTGCCGCCGCTATTGATGCGGCGCGATCAGGCGGGCGCAATGTGCGTGGCGCATCGACCATCACGCAACAGGTCATGAAAAACTTTTTGTTAGACGGATCGCGAAAAGCCGAACGTAAGATCAAAGAGATTATATTGGCCACGCGGATCGAAGACACGTTGGACAAAGAAAAAATTCTTGAATTGTATCTAAATGAAATTTTCTTGGGTCAAAATTCATACGGCGTAACGGCGGCCGCACAAACGTATTTCAACAAAACGCTCGGTGAATTGGCCCCACATGAAGCGGCATTTTTGGCATCACTGCCTAAGGCACCATCTGATTTTCATCCGGTACGGCGCAAAGACCGTTTGTTGCAAAGGCGCGATTATGTTTTGCGCGAAATGTGGCAAAACGGATATTTGGACGAAGCGACATATGAACGTGAAAAATCTATGCCTCTTAAATCTGTTCAAAATGGCGATTTTGACAGCTTTAAATCCGCTCTTCCACCGCGCGACTATTTCACAGACGAAATTCGCCGCCAGCTAAGTCGTTCATTTGGGGAAGATGAATTCTTTACCGCCGGCATGACCGTGCGCGCAACAATTGATCCCGTGATGCAAGATAAAGCGGCGATGTCATTGCAGCGCGCATTGGAAAAATATGATCGCGCGCAAGGCGTTTGGCGCGGAACAGGTAAAACGATTGATTTAGATGCAGAGGGCGAATGGCAAAGTAAACTGGCCGATCTTGCTGTGTCGCGTCATATCAAATTGGATGGGCAATGGTATGTCGCCGTTGTTTTGGACATCGTAAAGGGCCGTGCACGTTTGGGCATCGAAGGCGTTGATGATGTGGCCGAAGGTCATTGGATTGACGATAATGATGTCACGTGGGCCCGAAAATTGTTGCCGGATGGCAAATTGGGGCCAACCGCCAAATCCGCCTCAGATTTGGTTTCACGCGGTGACGTTGTACATGTTCGCGCAATCACAAAAGACAGCGATGGAAGTTTTTTGCGATGGTCGTTGCGACAGGTGAGCGAAGTCCAAGGTGCGTTTATGGCAATGGACGTCAATACCGGGCGTGTAATCGCAATGCAGGGCGGTTTCGATTATTCTAGCTCGGTTTACAACCGCGCCACGCAAGCCGATCGCCAACCCGGGTCAAGTTTTAAACCCTTTGTCTATGCATCGGCATTGGATAGCGGTTACACACCAGCCACAATCGTTGTCGATGCGCCCATTGAAATTGACACGCCGCAAGGCCTGTGGCGACCGAAGAATGCGTCAAATGAATTCTATGGCCCTACGCCGCTTAGAACCGGGATTGAACGGTCGCGTAACCTTATGACCATCCGTCTTGCCCAAGAGGTGGGGATGGATGTTATTGCGGATTATGCCGAACGGTTCGGTGTTTATTCTAACATGGGCCGTTTTTTGGCCAATTCGCTGGGTGCTGAGGAAACGACCTTGTTTAATATGGTCGCGGCCTATGCAATGTTTGCCAATGGTGGCGAACGTGTCGAGCCTACCTTGGTTGATCGAATTCAAGACCGCTTTGGCAAAACAGTTTACAAACATGATCCACGGTGGTGCGTCGATTGTGCCCAAGACCGTTTGCCCGCTGGCCGCGCGCCATCCATTATTTCGAACCGCGAACGCGTGATGGATGCGATTACCGCATATGAATTGACATCAATGATGAAAGGTGTGGTCGATCGGGGTACGGCATCGTCCTTTGTTAAATTGCCGGTTCCTACAGCTGGTAAAACAGGGACGACAAACGACGCCAAAGATGCATGGTTTGTTGGTTTTACGTCAAACATCGTTGCAGGGTGTTACATTGGCTATGATCGACCCGAACCATTGGGGCGGGGTGCGTCCGGGGGCGGATTATGTGGACCTGTGTTTAACGAATTTATGTTGGACGCGGTCGAAAAATTTGGTGGTGGTCCATTCCGCGTGCCTCCGGGCGGGGTCTTTATTAATATTGATCGGTTTACCGGCGCGCGACTTGGGGATGATGCCACCGGTGACCATGTGGTCGCCGAATATTTCCGCGAAGGCGAAGAACCTATTTTTGGTGTGACCTATGATGGTGGCTTTGCGATGGGTAGTAATTTTGAATTAATTTTACCCGATAGCGAGGGGCCCAAAACGATTACCAAATCGGATGGCGAAACCGCAATCGTTGGACCAAAAGCGACCTTAGGCACATTGAGCTCTGGCGGCCTATATTAATTTTGCCTCGAATTGCTGCGCAATCCGACAAATGCGGGGGCGCTGCCCCCGCACCCCCGTATCATTTTGAAAAGATGAAAATGATTTAACAAGAACTTATGAACATCTGCTTGCCACTTGTGCGTGGCTTTTGTAATACCGCGTAAACGTAAAATAGGTGGCGGTATGCGCGCGGATATTCAAAACAATGTCAACGAGATAAATAAATCACTGGAGCTTTTGCGCCAGCGGATGGATTGGGAAACCGCATCACATCGGTTAGAAGAATTTAACGCACGTGTTGAAAATCCAGATCTTTGGAATGATCCAGACAATGCGCAAAAATTAATGCGCGAACGTCAGGCTTTGGTCGATGCGATCGCCAATCATGATGCAATACAAACCGAATTGAACGATAGCGTTGAATTGATCGAGTTGGGCGAAATGGAAGGTGATCAAGATGTGGTCGCAGATGCCGAAGCAACGATCAAAGCGTTGGTCCAAAAGGCTGCTGCAAAAGAATTAGAAGCGTTGTTGAATGGCGAAGCGGATGCCAATGATACATTCTTAGAGGTACATTCCGGTGCAGGCGGAACCGAAAGTTGTGATTGGGCATCGATGTTGGCGCGGATGTATGTTCGTTGGGCGGAAAAAGCGGGATATAGCGTTGAAATGCAATCCGAAACGCCGGGTGAAGAAGCGGGCATAAAATCTGTCGCCTATAAAATTTCGGGGCACAATGCCTATGGTTGGTTGAAATCAGAAAGCGGTGTGCATCGCTTGGTGCGTATTTCACCCTTTGACGCGGCGGCAAAACGGCACACGTCGTTTTGTTCCGTTTGGGTCTATCCGGTTGTCGACGATAATATTGAAATTGAAGTGAACCCGTCTGACATTCGGATTGATACCTATCGTTCGTCTGGCGCGGGTGGTCAGCACGTGAACACCACAGACTCGGCCGTTCGGATTACCCACCATCCGACGGGGATTGTTGTAACCAGCTCTGAAAAATCACAACATCAAAACCGTGACATCGCGATGAAGGCATTGAAATCGCGCTTGTATCAGCTTGAATTAGACCGTCGGAACGCCGCCATCAACGAAGCCCACGAAAACAAAGGGGATGCCGGGTGGGGCAACCAAATTCGGTCGTATGTCTTGCAGCCTTATCAAATGGTCAAAGACCTGCGGACGGGCCACGAAACATCGGATACCAAAGGTGTTTTGGATGGGGATCTGGACGCGTTTATGGCCGCGACACTGGCGATGGGTGTGTCGGGGAAATCACGGTCTGATGCCCTGGCTGAGTGATTGTTTGGGCTTTTGTGTCTGAAAGCGCGTTGACCGCCCATTAATATAACCATGTGCTATAACGCAAAAGAAACTTTTGCCGTTAATCGTATCAACCCTCATATGTTGATTACGAAAGCCCAAAATTATGGATTTTTTGCGCAGAGTCGCGGTTAAAAGTAACCTAAAGTACGTTCTTTTAAGCCTCATCGCTTTACCTGATTTATTGTCAATCATCCTAGCGGTTGATGTCGTGAATAAAGATTATCAAGCGTTGCGTAAAATTATGCGCGTCGATGAAACAATCCACCTTGGAATTGATGCGTCAGGCTTTATCAACGCGATACAACTTGAACACGGCGCGAGCACTGTTTTTTTGTCAAGCGAGGGTAAGACGTTTTCGGCCGAACTTGCGCGATATAGATCCGCGACAGATGTGGTTTTAAAAGACTTTAAACAGGCGTCGCAACATATTGATAATAATTACGTATCAGCGCGCGCAATGCATCAATCCGAGACATTGAATTCTTTATTGTCCAAGTTAAATGCCGTTCGTCAAAACGTTGATCTACAAAAAATGGAAACTGCAGATATGGCTGTATACTATAGCCAGATCAACACATCCTTATTGGGGTATTATTACGCGGCGTTAGACGTAAGCCAC
>JAYPUL010000011.1:54516-63855 GCA_038134005.1 Paracoccaceae bacterium
GTGCGGTTGGTGCGGTTGGTGCGGTTAATTTCGGGAAAGGCGTCTTTGATACGGAAGCGTTGATAAAATTCAATGAACTTATCGTTTCACAAGCCAAATATTTTGAAGAATTTCGTGCATATGCAACGCAAGAAGATGTAACATTATTGGATGGCTTCGAACGTGCGCCGATTGTCGCGCAAGTGGATGAAATGCGCCAACTTGCATTGCATACGGCTGTAGGGATGCCAATTCCAACGATTTCGGCCAAAGATTTCTTTGATGCGCAAACAAAGCGGATTGGTCTATTGCATGGAATCGTGAACACGCTGAATACAAGGCTTATGGCCAACATTGATGCGCAAATCGATAAAAGCGATTGGGCCTTTTAACGGTCATCTATCTTAATTGCGATTGGTGTTGTGATTTCAACAACGCTTGCGTTTTTCATCGCGGCGGCCATTTCGACCGAATTAAAGCGCGTGGCACGAGGGGCCAAGGAATTGGCAAATGGTAATCTTGAGGTAAAGTTTCCAAAAGCGGGCAAAAATGAACTTGGGGAATTGATCCGTGCTTTGGCCCACTTTCGCGATGAAATTAACGATGGCAAAAAACGCGAAAAAATTGAAATCCAACGAAAACAGGATCAAGCCGAGCGCGCCGAACAGAATGCCCAGATGATGCGCCAGCGGTCCATAGTTGTTGTACAGGAATTGGAAAGAACCGCCGCTGCGATAGAAGAGCTAAGTACTCTGTAACCAGCGTCGCGGACGATATGTCCCAAGCCTATGATCGCGCCGAAAAGATCAAACGTCAGTCACAATCAGGGTCACAAACCGTACAACAAGCAATCGAAGCGATGGATGACATTAAGAAATCATCATCAGAAATACGCCAAATCACAAGTTTGATTGACGAAATATCATTTCAAACCAATCTTTTGGCTCTTAACGCACGGGTCGAAGCTGCACGGGCGGGCGAAGCGAGACGTGGATTTGCGATGGTCGCCGCAGAGGTTCAACAATTAGCGGCGCGTTCCGCAAAAGCGGCAAGTGACATTAGCCAATTGATCGCACAAAGTGCACAGCAAGTCGAAAAGGGTGCAGAGATCGTAAACAAAGGGGGGATGCGTTAAAATCGATTGCGTCTGGTGTCTTTGATATCACTGAAACCATTTCCAACGCATCAAGCCAATCAAAAGAACAAGCCCGAAGCATTCGTAAAATCAACAGCACGACGGCAACGTTGGACACGACGATGCAGGAAATTATACACGCAAATGATCGATAATCTGCGTGACGCAGATGTCAAATTAACGTGGAATGGTCTTTGTTTAAGGTCATAAAATGTGCCAAAACGTAATCCCGAATGGCCGACGCCAAACCTGCATCCATCGGGTCGCGGGTTTCGTCAATTTCTGCAGCCAATTCGTTTATCGCCATGCCGCGTGCATCCGCAATATCGCAAAACGCGCGCCAAAACCTATCTTCGATCGAAACAGAGGTGCGGTGGCCACGCAGGGTCAGGGAACGTTTCTTAGGCTTCAGGCTCATCTTCGCGCCTGTGGTCTGCATGGCGTTTCGCGTCCAATTTTGCCTGTGCCGCGTCGCGTTGCATTTCCGCCCTGGTTCGGCCGAATTTGACCGCGTTTTGATCTGCGCGGGCCTTATCATCGGCCCGCACTTTTTTCTTTCGAAACTGGTTCAGATTGACCAGTTCTGCCATTATTTTGGCCCGATCATGTCGCCAGGGATCACGATGCGGTCAAATGTTTCGCCATCAACAAAACCCAACGCAATGGCTTCTTCGCGCAATGTTGTGCCGTTTTTGTGGGCGGTTTTGGCGACTTTGGTTGCGTTGTCATAGCCGATGGTTGGGGCGAGGGCAGTCACCAACATCAACGATTCACGCATCAATTGGTCGATGCGTGCAACGTTGGCTTGGGTGCCTTTGACCATGTTGTCGGTGAATGACCCGGCCGCGTCGCCCAACAATTGCATCGATTGCAGGACGTTGTAGGACATCATAGGGTTATATACGTTCAATTCAAAATGACCCTGCGATCCCGCAAAGCCCACCGCCGCGTCATTGCCCATGACGTGGGCACAAACCATGGTCAGTGCTTCGGCCTGTGTTGGGTTCACTTTTCCCGGCATGATCGATGACCCAGGTTCGTTTTCTGGCAGGATCAATTCACCCAAACCAGAACGCGGGCCAGAGCCCAACAGACGCATGTCATTGGCAATTTTGAACAAGGATGCCGCGATTGTTTTCAGGGCGCCCGAAAACATGACCATTGCGTCATGCGCCGCCAGCGCTTCGAATTTATTTGGCGCGGTCACAAAGGGCAGGCCAGTGATGTCGGCGATATTTTTGGCAACGCGCACTTCCCAACCTTTTTTGGTGTTCAAACCGGTGCCGACTGCGGTACCACCTTGCGCCAATTCGTAAATCTCAGGCAAGATTTTTTCCACGCGTTTGATCCCTTGGGCAACCTGATGGGCGTAACCGCCAAATTCCTGACCCAATGTCAGCGGTGTTGCATCTTGGGTGTGCGTACGGCCGATTTTAATGATGTCTTTGAATTCTTCGGATTTCTCGGCCAATGCGGCGTGCAGCTTTTGCAGACCAGGGATCAAAACATCTCGGGCCATCATGCCAATCGCGACATGCATCGCAGTGGGGAAGGTGTCGTTGGACGATTGACCCATGTTGCAATGGTCATTAGGATGAACCGGTTTTTTCGATCCCATTTCACCGCCCAGCATTTCAATCGCGCGGTTTGAAATCACTTCGTTCGCGTTCATGTTCGATTGCGTGCCAGACCCAGTTTGCCACACGACTAATGGAAAGTTATCGTCGAATTTGCCATCGATAACTTCTTGTGCAGCCGCGGCAATCGTCTTGCCTAGATCGGCGTCAATATCACCTTGTTCTATGTTGGCCAAAGCACAGGCTTTTTTGATCACGCCTAAGGCGCGGATTATCGCAACAGGTTGGCGTTCCCAACCAATCGGGAAATTCATAATAGACCGCTGCGTTTGTGCGCCCCAATATTTATCTGCGGGGACCTCAAGCGGGCCAAAGCTGTCGGTTTCGACACGAATGTTAGACATGGGTTACTCCATCGGTATGCATTTGTATGCCGTCTACTAAATGCCAGCGTGCAAATCAATCTGGCAAACGTGAAAAATCCGCGAAAATATGATGTTTGCGCAAACGACTATTTGCGAAACTTATCCAATGAAACAACCTCTGCCGCACCTTTGGGCTCTGGCGGAGTGTCATCATCGTCTATATCGTCGTCGTCATTTTCGTCATAGCTGTCGTGTGTTTCAAAACGTAGGCCAAATTCAACCGAAGGATCAACAAAAGTGATGATCGCATTGTAAGGAATGTAAAGCGGTTCGGGCTGATCGCCAAAATTCAACGTAATGAAAAATCCGTCGTCGGTGACATTTAGGTTGTCATACCAATGTTGCATGACCACTGTCATTTCTTCGGGATAGCGTTGCGTTAGCCATTCAGCGATATCAACGTCTTCGTGCTGCGTGTCAAAGGTGATAAAGAAATGATGATCCCCCGGTAAACCGTTGGCCTGAACATCCGTTAGGACGTCTTTTATCAAGCCGCGCATCGCCCGATGCATGAGATTGCCATAATCAAGGGAACGTGTCATTTTTTCTCCTACGCTTGCAGGTGCAGCATATTCGAATTTAAATAAATGGAAAGCAAAAATCGTCGCTTTGCGTTCATTGATTGTCTTAGATTTGCAGTGTGCGTTCTTGATCAATAATGGGTCTTTGTCGTTAGACCCTGTAAGGGGTAATGTTGCATTCGATGTCATTCTATTGTGCACGCTTCACAACCGAAAAACTTGAATTTGTCGCGTTTAATTCAGGAATCGATGATGTCAGATCTAAATTCACAGTCCCCGCGAAATATTTATCCATTGGGGTGTCAAAGACATGCAATAAACTTGATTGACCATCAGACACCTCAACCGTTCCGATTTGATTATAATCGGCGTCGTAAACATCTAATGTCCCATTATATTTCAGATTGAAATTCCCATCTAAATAAAGCGTTGACCCACCGCTTTGAAAATTGGCAACACCGCCGGTAGCGGCCAACGTACCGGTGGTTAAATACCGTGTTGTAATATTTGTATGGGCAAGATCGCCCGCGGCCGCATTGCCAGAATAGGTGTAATCAGCAACGAAAAAATTCCGCGCGTCACCAGAAATTGTTCCGGCTTGAGTGGTTAGATCAATTTTAAACGTGGTGTCACCTGACAAAAGTGTGCGGTTTTTGGTTGTGGTATCCTCTGCCAATACTGCGAACATATCTCCGTCAAATGTAACTTTTCCGGTCGGTCCGGCAATATCATTGACCGTTATCACAACAGTCGCCAATCCCGCGTTCGTATGCAATCCTGCGTTCACATTCGCGTTTGTGGCCGCGTCGCGTGCCATGGCAATGCTATCGAGTGCAAAATCTTGGAGGTCCAGCAAAAGCGCGGTTTCAGTTTCCGTTAATGTGTTTGCATCGACATCACTTTCGGTATCTATCGGTGATGTGGATTTGGAACATGCCACCAATCCAAAAATTGCGCATGTCGCAACGTAAATAAATCGCATCTTGCGTGCGTTCCCCCATCTGACAGAAATGGCCATGCCATTGCGATCAACGTCCCAAATTGGAACGCTGTTCAGGCGCCCCCAAGACGTTATTACGGCGGGATGGGGGGATGTATTAGAGAAACGCCCATTCATAAAATCAATGTTTCTGAATCCTTGGATTTAAAAATTGTGCGTGAGCGTGTCGAAATCCCGGCGCTAGGCCATGTATCAAAACGTGTGACGTGCAAATTTTGCTAGCATTCACATGGCTCGTTTACGAAAATTATTCCGTTTCGTTGTCGTGGCCCAGTTGTTGAGGCACGTTCCCTGTATGAAAAATGTGACGATCGCTGAGTTCGTTTTGAGGGGACGGATGACTGGTGTTACGATACGGAATTGCCCTAATGCGCCGCCGACCCGCAGGCGCTTCAAACGATTTATATTTGCCGTTGGTGAAAACAGGAATATCACGCGCCAACCCGCGGCTGATTAATTCTGCGCCTATGTCCGTGTTTTCGTCTATGAAGCATGTGGCGACAATTCGATCATACGATATTTAGCCGTTTGGGACTACTCGAACAATTTTGCTCTTGACGATTTTGACCATCTCCCACTTTGATTTTTGTCCCCACGGTTGATCAAGCTCTGGCGCGTTTATACCCGCTGATCGGATTTTTCTGCCGCGGATTATGATCGTATCACCGTCGATAACATGCGCTTTACCCTCAAAAGGGCAAAAAAACTATTGTCAATTCGCGGTTTTTGAGATGCCCCAAAGCTTTGGTTTTGTTTCTTCGAGGGCTGAACATTTCTAATTTTAGGCGGTTTGAATAAATCGTTATAAAAACAAAGTAATAGAGTGATCAGAATAAATATAACTAAAATTTCCATAACTTGGCTCAAAAAGTAATTTCACACTATCATCATAGGTTGGACAATATCCATGATACGTCTAATTCTAAAATAAACGGAATAACGCAAAAAAATGCGCGTACTATCCTTGGAAAATAAACTAAAAGTGCAGGTATTCTGTTGCCAGGAACCTGCGAACCCCGCCTAACGCGGCTAGGCGTTAGGGCTTAAAAGTCAGTATCTCCGACTGCTTACGCAGCCATTGCTACTGGAGCACGATTGTCATTTGCAATTGTACAGTTTTCGCCGATAACGGTGGCAGACAGCCGAGACAAAGCTAACACCTTTAGACGTTCGTCGATCCTATTTCAGCCCCATCTACCGTCAAATGAACGGGTGTTTGGTGGAGCTGCCGGGTACCGCCCCCGGGTCCGATCCGCTTATTACGCGCGCGTTTATGTCCATAGTCCCGAAGGACCTGTTAGATATAGGCGTCCTTGATTGCGATGAAAAGGGGCAATCGCACCGTTTGCGCAGTTTGTCAGTGCGGATGCCTGCGGCGCGAGTATTTTTGGCAAAGATGAAAGGTTTATTCATGGTCTTCGATATCAAATTCAATTTGTTCAAATTTGCGGATGTCAAACCCAAAGTTGCCAGGTATTGCCACGATACGTCGTAAGTTTTGTGCTGTTTTCCATAATGCAAGCCTAATGCGTAAATGTGTGTTTAGGGCGCGTTTGACGTACGTCGAAACTATCACGGTTGGGTGAAATTTGTGTTAGGTCTTTTGCGCGTGCGTCGCTGCGCGCTTGCGGTGGACATGTTCGGCCAATTCAATGGTGTAAAGTTGCAGGGCCGCAAGCAATTCATCGCAATGTGCTGGTTCTTGTTCCTCAATCGCGTTGGCAATCTGGGTGTGAAGATCGATGATCTTTTCCCGTGATCGCGCGGTGAAGGTGATCATGTTCATGAGTGGCTGCATGGCTTCGACGGCGCCCGCCAGTTGGTACGACAACACTGGATTGCAGGTCGCATCCACCAAGGCACGGTGAAACGCCACGTCCGACGCGCACCAGCTTTCGTCCGATAGACCCGGTTGGGTTTGGCGAAAAATTTCGGCGCGCATGGTCGCCAAATGGTCAGGCGTTCGCCGCGCGCAAGCCAACGGCGCACAGGCGCGTTCCATGGCAAACCGCGCTTCACAGGCAACATCAAAGCTTATGTCGTTCATCGACAAAAGCAGGGTAGAAGTGGTGATTTGTTGACCATAGGCGTCGGGATAAGCGATGCGATTAATAAAAGCGCCGCCAAAGGCACCACGCTGTGTTCTGATCAAAGACTGTGCTGCCAAACGTTTCAAGGCCTCGCGCACCGTGGGGCGTGATACGTTAAACTGATCCGCCAATTCGGATTCAGAGGGCAGGCGTTCATCCACGATCAACTGGCCTGATATGATTGAATCACGGATGTCTTTTGCAATTTGTGCCGAAAGATCCGTCGCGTCACTTTTATCGTTTTTCATTTGTCAGACATTTAAAAGTCTGACATTTAAAATGCAAGAGTGAATCGGCGAGGTAGGTGATGATTTCCCATCGCATACGACAAATGACTGGCTTGCATTGGATCGTCCTTTTTGGCGTGATCCTGATCGCTTGGTTTGCATTGTTTTTGATGGCCGTTCCAAATGAGATGCGCACAATGTCCCGTATCTATGGTGCCGATTTTTGGGCAAGCTTGTGCGTTGTGACCCCTGACGTAGGGGGATTTGTACGGTTGTTTGCAATGTGGTCCTTGATGTCGGCGGCAATGATGGCGCCCACCGCGTTACCCGCCTTTGCGACATACGAAGATTTGGGTCACACGACCCAGACAAAATTTGCGCCGCTTGTGATTGGGTATGTTTTTGTCTGGTTGGGGTATTCTGCGATGGCAGCAGCGGTTCAAATCGGATTGTATCAGTTTGGCCTTATCGATGCTTTTGGTACCAGTCTGTCAAATGCACTGTCTGCATTTTTATTACTGATTGCGGGCGCTTATCAGTTCTCGCCGATCAAAGAAGCGTGTTTGTCAAAGTGCCGTATGCCCTTAACCTTCTTTATGCAACATTTCGAAGAGGGGCCGTTTCGTAACGGTGTGCGCCTTGGATTGATTTGCTTGGGATGTTGTTGGGCCTTGATGGCCTTGGCCTTTGTGGGCGGCGTGATGAATTTGGCATTCATGGGATTGGCGACGATCCTGATGATTTTGGAAAAAATGCCCGATATGGGTAAATATTTGACCAAACCGCTTGGGGGTATTTTGATTGCCCTGGGTCTATGGTTTGGTTTCGGCTTATTGTGAAAGGAAACAAAATGGCAAGTGATCGTATCGAAGTGCCTGCAAAAATATCAAGCCGCCATCCCGCGGCAGCGCCGGTTGCAGACGGACAAACCCCTTGGGCGATTAAGGGTGAGTTGATCCTGAACTGTAACTGTACTGTGTTTTGCCCCTGTGTGATTTCATTGGGTAAACACGCCCCAACCGAAGGCTATTGCCAGGCATGGGCTGGCGTGCGTATCGATAGCGGTTTTTACGGTGACGAAGACCTGTCTGGTCTGAATGTCGGTTTGGTCTTGGAAATTCCCGGTCTTATGGCGCGCGGCAATTGGAAAGCGGCGGCTTATATCGATGAACGCGCAAGTCACGCGGCCTATGAAGCATTGATTAAAATTTTTAGCGGCAAGGCAAAGGGCACAACTGGCCTTTTCAAAGTGTTGGTCAGTGAATTTTTGGGGGCTGAACGCGCGCCAGTTGAATTCACCACAGAAGGCAATGCGCGTCGTTTGATGGTCGGCAAAAAAATCCAAGGCGAAATCGTGCCCGTACCGGGCGCGGGTGGCAAAGATATCGTTGTCACTAATTCTGAATATTGGATGGGTCCAGATATTACTGTGGCCACAGCCACCCAAGGCCGCGTGCGCGCCTTTGGCCGCGTTTGGGATTTCAACGGCCGCTCGGCCGAGATTTGCCAAATTGATTGGAAAGGACCACGATAAATGGCGGTTTTGTCGGGGTCACGTCGGGTCCGTTTTACACCCTTTACCAAAGGCGTCGAAGCTGCTGGCGTAAAGGGATATACCGTTTACAATCACATGTTGTTGCCCACGTTTTTCGAAAGCGTGGTCGACGATTATAATCATCTGAAAAAATATGTGCAGGTCTGGGATGTTGCCGTTGAACGTCAGGTTAGCATTCAGGGGCCAGATGCCCTGCGCTTGATGCGTCAGCTTAGCCCGCGTGATATGTCGAGCATGGCGGCGGATCAATGTTATTATGTGCCGATCTGTGATCATAAGGCTGGGATGTTGAACGATCCCATCGCGATCAAGATTGCCGAAGATCATTATTGGCTGTCCATCGCTGATGGTGATTTGTTGCAATTTGCGTTGGGTCTGGCCATCGGGCAGGGGTTGGAGGTGGACATTACTGAACCCGACGTATCGCCCTTGGCGGTTCAGGGGCCATTGGCCGACGACTTGATGGCGCGCGTTTTTGGTGAAGCTGTCCGCGACATACGGTTTTTCCGCTACAAACGTTCGGCCTTTGGCGATACGGAATTTGTGGTGGCACGGTCGGGTTGGTCCAAACAGGGCGGATTTGAAATCTATGTCGATGGATCGCTCCACGGGATGGCGGTTTGGGATGCGTTGTTCGCCGCGGGCGCCGATTTGAACGTGCGCGCAGGATGCCCAAACCTGATCGAACGGATCGAAGGTGGATTGCTGAGTTACGGCAACGACATGACACGCGAAAATTCACCAATCGAAGCTGGTCTGGGCAAATATTGCAATTCGCCTGATCCATATCTGGGGCGTGACGTGATCGAGGCGCAAAAGCAAAATGGTCC
>JAYPUL010000012.1:0-51517 GCA_038134005.1 Paracoccaceae bacterium
TACGCACCACGCGATGCCAAAGGCCATCATGCCGATGGCTTCAAAGGTAAAGGTAAGGTGCCATGAATTCCACCAAAGCGTAGGCGGATGTGGAACTTGGATGACGAAGAATTTGGTGACCAAAGCCTCCACGGATATCAAAATCATCATCGCACAGCAACAATAAATGCGATTGCGCAGTGTTTTAATCGCGCCCAATGTTCCATCGGGTTCGACCGAATATGGAGATAATGGGCGCGTGAAAACGAACAAGCAAAAATAAAAAAGTATGGCGTAAAGACCCAACGCCGCCCCATAATGCACCATTGAAACGGCGAATATATCGATATCGAAAAGCGACCAAAAATCAAACCCGATTACGCCATCAATCTGGCCGTCCTGTTCAATATATTCGGCTGAACCATTTGCCAATGACACAAAAGCGCGAATGCGCGCGTTTTCCAGAATTGCACCTGAACCAGATGTCGGGAAATAGGCCACCAACATTGCCATGATGCCGGCGACGCGTGCCAAAATCACATCAAGCAGCCAAAGTCGATGGTTCGTCTTTTCAACACGATAAACGAACAAAAAAATTGTACCGATTGTTAATAACGAACCCACAAAAACATCGCCTGCGATTGGGGTGAAATAGTAATGGCTCATTGATGCTAAAAATGGGAAATCAAGAAGATATCTAACCAGTAAAAGCCAAATCGGCAACATAAGCGCGATCAGCCCGATTGTAAGATGAACCCGTTCGATTTGTACATTAAAGGGGAGCTTTTCAATCGTCATTCCAAATACCTGACCTTGTTTTTAAAATGAATGTGTAGGCGTAAACGCGAAAATAATAAAACAACCTTTAAAGTTTAGCGTGTTTGACCGAGACGTTAAATGAAAATGCTGAAGATTTTGTTTTTGCAAAGCCCGACGATGGATGTGCCTTGGTACGCGCGTCTATGAATTGCGGTCTTGCAAAATATCGACGGGCGGCGTAAGTGGGGCGCTCAGTGACGAAGAGGCGATCGTGTGTCCTTCGTCCAAACCTTGGCCAAAAGCGGCGGTATTAAATGACACAGACATCTGGCCTTTCAGGCAATCAAAAGCGCAAAATGAAATCGGCAAGCCGTTTGTACGCGGTGCAAGCCTTGTTTCAAATGGAACATTCTGGGCAAACCCTTGATGCGGTCTGCGTTGAATTTCTAAGCCATCGCTTTGGTGAGAATATCGACGATGTGACGTTGCAAGAGGGCGATAGTGATCTGTTTCAATTGATCGTACGCGAGGCCGTTAATTATCAGGCCCCAATTGACCAGATGACTGATCGTGCGTTGGTGGCGAAATGGCCATTGGGACGCATTGATCCAACATTGCGGTCGCTGTTTCGTTCTGCGGGTGCAGAGTTTATGAAAACGGACACGCCGGCGAAAATTATCATCTCGGAATATGTTGATCTGGCTGCCGCGTTTTATCCAGATGGTAAAGAAGCAAAATTTGCCAACGCCGTATTGGATCACATGGCACACGACGCACGTCCGGACGATTTTCAATAAACCGTCCGACGCATTTCATCAGATTTGCCTGTGTTCAACCCGTTTTGACAGTTTGTTCATGAGCAATTTGATATTGTCGATGTAGCGTTGGTTTTCCAACAGACCGTCATTATTGAATTCAGACGCAGCGCCCGCAATGCAAGTTGCAGGGGTTGCAATCACATCTGCGCCAAGTGGCGTAAGGCAATGGCGCGTGTGAAATTGCGCGGTTTCGCCCCCCGTTCGACCAGCTGCGGCCGTCAGTAACGCGATTGGCTTGTCCGCAAACGGCGCACCTTGTGCGCGGCTGATCCAGTCCAGAGCATTTTTGAGAACGCCCGAGATACCTTTGTTATATTCTGGTGTCGCTATGATGATGGCGTCGGCATCGGTGATGGCATTAGCCAAATCTAGCACTGCTTGTGGGATGCCATTGGATTCGATATCGCCATTATAAAGTGGTATGTCCAAAGACAGTTCTTGAAAATCGCACGGCCCGTATAACGCCGCCGCTTGGTGCAATAGTTTGCGATTCAACGACGCAGCGCGCAGCGATCCGCAAAGTCCAACGATTTTATGCATATCATCCCCTAGTTTGTTCGATCAAACATAGGTGAAGCCTGCGCGATTTCAATGTCCTCGAGTGTAAAAGTGGCGGGCCCGTAGCAACCGTAGGGTTTTCGCATTCCCGAGGACCTGTTTGCACAGGTGGGCGCCAGGTAACTAAGCCACGACTCAGCCAGAGCCAGCTCCCTCGGAATAATTATAGGCCACCGGAATGATACCATGTTACGAGAAGAACAGAACCCGCCAGTTATAGAATTAGGCGCTATTGCGTGAATTGACAAGAGCCGCAGCGCTGTGTTTGGTTGACAAAAAGGAAACATGATGTCAGACCCAATCCCCGATCCCGACCTTGCGCCCGGCCAATTGATTGCGCGTGGGGTGGGGCGGTTGATGACGCAATTGGGATTTGCATCGATGACAGAATTTGTGCCGACCTCAGGATTGCGTGTCGATGTGATTGCTGTGGGGCCCAAGGGTGAAATTTGGATCATCGAATGCAAATCATCACGGGTTGATTTTATGACGGATAATAAATGGCAAAAATACTTGGAATGGTGTGATCGATATTTTTGGGCCGTTGATACCGATTTTCCAACAGAATTATTGCCACATGACACGGGATTAATCTTTGCCGATGCCTATGGGGGCGAAATGATCCGCGACGCGCCGTTGGATGCGTTGGCGCCTGCGCGCCGTAAAAAGATCACCCATAAATTTGCAACCAATGCTGCGCAGCGATTGCAACGTTTGTGCGATCCTACTTTTAGGGTTTAGCGTTTTTTGGATTTGGACTCACCAATGCCTTGGGCGGCTTGGGCCGCTGCCAAGATTTCTTCGGCGATTTCTTGGGCTTCTTCAGGTTCGAAATCCATTGGAATTTCCATTTTGCCAGCAAAGACAAAAATACGCACCATACCTTGATCGGTTGGACCGATTTGGATGTTTGCTTCGATATCTGATTCCGAATTGATACCCATGGTTTTGCTCCTTGCTGCTTAGGTATCGAGTACTTTGGATGTGCCTGATTTGCAATATCCCAGCTCAACACAAAAAAAATGCCGTTTTCCGGTTTTCAGAACGAAATAGGGTTGCATTCGTGCGGCGGCAAAGTTAAATCGCGCATCAGTGCCGCCTTAGCTCAGTTGGTTAGAGCGCTGGATTGTGGATCCAGAGGTCCCCCGTTCAAGCCGGGGAGGCGGTACCATTCCCCTAAAAATAAAAAACTTGATCCAGCGCAAAGCGCGTTGCGCAACACGTGTTATTTTGTCCGAAACAAAGAGGTGTCACATGTTGCAAATGGCTGCTATTTTTCACATTTTTATCGGGGCGACGGTGTCAGGCGTCGCCATGATCTTTGCATTGGTATTCGGATACAACACGATTACCCCTATCCTTATTGCTGTGTTGGCGGGGTTTATCGTATCCGTGCCGATCACCTACTATGTGGCGAAATTGGTCTATAGTGACGATTAGTACGTATCGTTCTTGACCATTTCAAACGTGCTTACGGCGTTTTCGGCCGCTTCGCCTGTTGCGATGCTTCGGATCATTTCCCATAACGCGACCACGGTGTGAACAATCGCGCTATCTTTGCTAAATGAAAAAACAAACCAATATGCGCCTGCACCGGCGGCCATTAAAAATATAAAAATTACAAACGCTTCGGTTGCCATCATACCGTCTTGGTCACGTAAAAAACGTTTCATATTTGTATCATCCCTTATCACCTAAAGCACCCTTAGGTGGTAAGTTGGGTCGAAGCGTGATCAAATTGTGGTGAAAATCTGGCTTTGCATATTTGCACCGTGCAACAATAAAAAAAGACGCATTAAAATGAGTCTTTTTGGGGTGATCCCGTGTGCGCTTAACTATCCATTTTAAGAGCGCTGATAAACGCTTCTTGGGGAATGTCGACCTTGCCGAATTGGCGCATCTTTTTCTTACCCGCTTTTTGTTTGTCCAACAGTTTACGTTTACGGGTTGCGTCGCCACCGTAACATTTTGCGGTCACGTCTTTGCGTAGGGCTGCGATTGTTTCGCGCGCAATCACTTTGCCGCCAATCGCCGCTTGGACTGGGATTTTGAACATGTGACGAGGAATGAGATCCTTTAGCTTTTCACACATTGCACGCCCACGCAATTCGGCGCGGTCGCGGTGTACCATGACCGACAAGGCGTCGACAGGTTCATCATTAACCAAAATTTGCATTTTGACCAAATTGTCTTCTTGGTATCCCGTCATTTGATAATCAAATGATGCGTACCCTTTTGTGACTGATTTTAGGCGGTCATAAAAATCGAATACAACTTCGTTCAATGGAAGATCATAAACCACCATCGCACGATTACCCGCATATGTTAGATCCATTTGGATACCACGGCGATCTTGACATAGTTTCAAAACATCGCCGAGATAATCGTCAGGCACCAAAATTGTCGCCTTAATACGTGGTTCTTCTAACCGATCAACTTTTGATAAATCGGGCATATCGGCTGGATTGTGTAGTTCGATCTTTTCACCAGAACGCATATAAACGTGGTAAATAACGCTGGGTGCGGTTGTGATCAGGTCGATATCATATTCTCGTTCCAAACGGTCGCGGATGACTTCAAGGTGTAACAAGCCTAAGAAACCACAGCGGAACCCGAAACCAAGCGCAGCCGATGTTTCCATTTCAAAGCTAAAAGACGCATCATTCAATGCAAGTTTTTCAATCGCGTCGCGCAGGTCTTCGAATTCGGCGCTATCCACAGGGAACAGGCCACAGAAAACGACCGGTTGGCTTGGCTTAAAGCCAGGCAATGGTTTGTCGGCGCCTTTTTTCTCATGTGTGATGGTGTCACCGACGCGGGTGTCGCGCACTTGTTTGATCGACGCTGTGATGAAACCCATTTCACCTGGGCCCAATTCATCGATATTTTGCATCGCAGGACGGAATACGCCGATACGGTCCACTTGGTGGATTGTGCCGTTTGACATCATCTTGATGCGATCGTTCTTTTTCAAGACACCGTCCATGATGCGGACCAAAACCACAACACCCAAATAGGAGTCATACCAGCTGTCGACAAGCATCGCTTTTAGCGGCGCATCGCGTTCGCCTTTGGGCGCGGGCAACCTTTTGACAATGGCTTCCAACGTCTCTTTGATGCCGATGCCTGACTTGGCCGATACCAGCATAGCTTCGGACGCATCAATACCAATTACATCTTCAATTTGTTCTTTTACGCGTTCTGGTTCGGATGCAGGCAGGTCGATTTTGTTCAATACGGGCACGATTTCATGGTCCGCATCAATCGCCTGATAGACGTTTGCCAATGTCTGTGCTTCGACGCCTTGGGTGCTGTCAACAACCAAAAGCGATCCTTCGACCGCACGCATTGAACGTGATACTTCATAGGCAAAGTCGACGTGACCTGGGGTGTCGATCAGGTTCAAAACATATGTGTCACCATCATCCGCAACGTAATCGATACGCACGGTGTTGGCCTTAATCGTAATCCCGCGTTCACGTTCGATATCCATGCTGTCTAACAGCTGTTCTTTCATGTCACGATCTTGGACCGTGCCAGTGGATTGGATCAAACGATCGGCCAAGGTTGATTTACCATGGTCGATATGGGCAACGATTGAAAAATTGCGAATTTTGCTAAGCTCTGTCATGCGCCAGCATATGGTTGGAATTTGCGATTTGGTCAAGGTGGGAAACGTTGTAATTGGATGAATTTCGTTAAAATCCTGAGTGTGATTTTTCCAACAAATTGGCAAAAAATTGGGTCTTCTGGCCAAAGTTTGGTTGCCGTGCGCCCATGCGCCCCCTAGGATGGGGTGGAGATAGAAAGTGATTGTTTATGTTTAAGTATATGTGTGTTGCGATCGGTTTAATCGCCACCCCCCCAAATTGTCGGTGCAGACGTCGTGACAAATGCGTGCCTGTCGTCCCCGTCAGAGCAGGTTTCGTTAAAAACATGTCATTGCATTCAAATCGCCGCCGATGCGATTTTGAATAAAAGCGATCAAAAATTGGCGGCCTCGCTTATTTTAAATCCAGACAATTCGCAAAAGGTTAAAGCATCCAAAAGTGCCAACATGGATCGTTTTTGGGAACGCTACGAAGAATTTGGGAAATTGGCAGAAGCAAGGTGCCCATGATCACACATACGCGTTTGGCCGCAAAAAGACTCTGAGTATTTTTGCAAAAAGTGAAAATTATTGGTTAATTTTAAAACGTTTTAAGCGAAAAATGCGCGAATGGTTTGTTCAAACGGGCGGGGGGCTTCGGCGTGTAACCAATGACCTGCATTCGGAATTTTCGCAAATTTTGCATTTGGAAATAGCTCTTTGATACGCGGGCGGTGTTCTTGATTGACATAATGCGATAACGCGCCTGTCAAAAACAATGTGGATTTATCGAAATGGCCATTTACGTCGGGAAATCCAATAATTTTGGTCATTTCGCGTTCCAACGTGTCGAGGTTCAATTTCCATCGTTTGGTTTTTAAATCTAAGGATTGCGTGAAAAAACTTTGCAATGTTGGGTCGGTAACGGAATTTGAAAGGGCCTCTATTGCATCGGAGCGTTTTTCGATACGGTCCAAGTCGACGTTTTTCATTGCGTGGATATATTGTGTTTGATCGTGTTCGTAGGCCACGGGTGCTATGTCGGCGACGATCAATCGATTGACAAGATCGGGGCGTTGCAAGGCCAAAACCATTGCGGCTTTGCCCCCCATGGAATGGCCAATTACGTCCATCGGTGTGTCGTGTGATAAGATCACCTGCGCCAAATCATTCGCCATTTCAAAATAGCTATGCGTATCAAACCAAGGACTTTCGCCGTGATTGCGTTGATCTACCGCAATGACACGGCGTGAACCGGAAAGCCGTTTGCAAATAACGCCCCAGTTTCGAGCCGAGCCATAGAGGCCATGGACCACCAAAATTGGAACAGAAGAGGAGGGCGAGTCATACATAATTTGATTTAGCATGTGCATTTTTTAGCCTGTCTCGACGCCCGTGACCAGTACACACATCATGCGCCAGCCTATCAAATTATATTATGAAATTACCAAATCTATATGACTTTATGTCGTAAATGTATTTGCGAAAGTCTTACTGCGACCGTTCTTTCATCATTTTTGGGGCCATCGTGCGCAATCAACAAAAAATTGATAGAAAAGGGAGGCTTAGATGAAAATTAAAAAGCCATTTACAGACTTAGAAATTAAAACGGCCGATACCGGTTTTTATGCCGGAAATAGCATTCCAATTGCCTTAATTAATAAAGGTATTATGGTCGCTCTTGTTCTTTGGGCCTTAGTGTGGCCTGCGAATGCCAATGGCGTACTTGGAAGTTTAAACTGGCGACTGTTAGAAGACTTTAACCAATTCTACATTATCATTGTAGGTATCTTTTCGGTGTTATTGTTTGTGATTGCAATTTTACCAAGCACCGGTCGCCGTGTCATGGGCCCCGAAGGTCAAAAGCCCGAATTCTCTGATTTTTCATGGTTTTCGATGATGTTTGGCGCAGGCCTGGGGGTCGGTCTCATGGTGTTTGCAACGGCCGAGCCTTTGGACCTTTGGGGGTCGAACCCAGTTGTTTTGTCAGGTGCGGTTGTGGCCAATTCGCAGGACGCGTTGCAATCTGGATTTCGCTATATATTCTTGCACTATAGATTTCATGCCTGGGCGATTTACGTCGTGACTGGGCTTTCCTTGGCCTATTACGCGTATACGCGGGACATGCCCTTGACGATCCGTTCGGCCCTTACGCCGATTTTGCGTCGATGATGAATGGGTTCTTGGGTCATGTTGTTGACGTTTTGGGGGTGGTTGCAACCATTTTAGGCGTGTCCGTGACCATCGGATTTGGTGTGTCGCGATTCATTGACGGTCTTTATGCGATCACCGGCATCACATGGATCATGGATCTCACAGGGGATGCACCTGTGCCAAGCGTTGTCGGTTTATTGGTTAGGTTGGTCGTTATCATGGGCTTGTCGATCATCTCGGCCGTTTCTGGCGTTGGCAAGGGGGGTAAAATACCTCTCGAACCTAAACTTAGTCCTATCATTGATCTTATTGCTGACATTTGTTGTATTTGGGTCCTTTATCTTTGCAATGACAACATATGCGACGGCGTTGGTTGACTATGTCTTGCATTTCATATCGCTCAGCTTTGGCGCGTTTGGTCCGCAATCGGCGTCCGATTTTGCGGCCGCGCTTCCCGCAGAGGCCGCGCCTTTTGCGGATGCCTTACGAGGCGGGGCAACAAATGCTTGGGGATCTTTCGATGGGTTCAAAGCCGGCCTTGAGGGGGATGCCGCTGCGTTGTCGGATGACGTGCTTGCGGCGGTCTATGCCGCGGGTGAACAGGGCCGTCAATTTGGTTGGCAAGCGGGCTGGACCACGTTCTATTGGGCGTGGTGGATCGCGTTTTCGCCATTTGTTGGTCTGTTCTTGGCCCGCATTTCAAAAGGGCGCAGCGTCCGCGAATTCATCGTTGGCTGTGTGATCGTGCCGGCTTTGGTTTGTTTTGCGTGGATGACAATTTTGGGTGGCACAGCGATTGACCTAGAATTGTCTGGTGCTGCGGATGGCGCAATCATTGGGGCCACAAATACCGCCAAACTATTTGTCACATTAGAGACGATGCTGTCATCTGGTGTCTTCCTGGGGACCATCACCATCATGTCAGTTGTCCTTATTATGACGTTTTTGGTGACTTCGACGGACTCTGGTATTTTGGTGATGAACACCATTATGTCCGGAGGCGCTGAAGAGACCACCGTCAAGCATCGCAATGTTTGGGCGTGATCCTGACGTTGGTAATCGGAACCCTCTTGATCGCTGGTAACAGCGGCGATGTTGATCCAATGGATGCGCTGCGCAGTGCGATTATCATCGGTGCGTTGCCATTCACAATGGTGATGGGGCTTATGTGTGTTGCACTTGTTAAGGCGCTGTACCGCGACGGTTTGCGCGAAAAGCATGGTGTTTCAGACCATTGATCACCACCTTTAAAACTTCAAATTACCCTCAGGGATTATCCTTGAGGGTATAAAAGTGTGATTTTTCTTGCAAAATTTGATCAAATTCTGTTAGGTGATTTGATGATATATTTTGTTTTGGCGATTGCCGTTTGTTTTGAGGTTTTAGGGACCTCAATGTTGCCTGCGACGCATAACTTTACACGGATTGGACCGACGGCTGCAACTTTGCTAAGTTACGCAGTTTCGTTTTATCTTTTGACCCTTTCGCTGCGCTACATACCTTTGGCCGTGGTCTATGCCACCTGGTCGGGCATGGGGGTATTTTTGGTTGCTTGCATCGGCTATTTTATTTATGCGCAAGCTTTGCAATGGCAGACCGTTTTGGGATTGGTTTTGATTGTTGTTGGGGTGATCTTGGTCAACATTCATTCTTCTATTCATTGATCACACGGCAAAGCGGTTTATTTTCAACCATCTTTTGTGCGTCTTGGATTGATGCGAAAAAAAATCATCTATTTCGGTGTCGGTTCGCCTTGACGCTGGTATGTGGTTGATTTATCACCACCCCAGATGAGCGGGTATGGTGAAATGGTATCATAAGAGCCTTCCAAGCTTAAGGCGCGGGTTCGATTCCCGCTACCCGCTCCAGTATTATTCCTTAAATATTTGATATTACATATTTAAATTATAGAATAATCATTTTTAGATACACTATTGGATACACTTAGTAATTTCATATCAAAGTGGTTTTATAATTGCTGTGTTGAAAACCAATTCATCTAATGTCGCCATAAGACTTAGTTACAACTAAATCTTTAAGGAATAAATTATGGCCAATTGCAGAAAATATGGAAGATAGTTTGGTAAGGTGATAAATATAGCCAAAAGTAGTGATTGAACTATTTTGGCTTATACTTTTGACGTCTTTATTATAATCAAAATGAAACTATCTTTTAGTATAAATAAATATTCGAAAGAATTAATGTATTTTTAAACATGCACCTCAAGTGGACGAAAGATGGCGACTCAATTCTTTGTGGTTAACTCGGTTGATTTATGCCAAATTTGAACAATTTACCTATCGGGGAACGCTGTGTTGTTCGATGTGATCTTCGCGTTGTAGTGATATGAAATTCAATATTTCGTGTGCTTCTATTGACCTTTGGGCCGCGAACGGTGTTAAACACGCTGACTATCCGAAAGCCAAAATAAAAGGCCCCCAATGACCAATGACCAAGATCGCGCGCGCTCGAAAAAGATTTCACATCTAGGGGGGCTTTGGCCCTTTCTAAAACCTCATCGGATTATGATGTTGGCATCATTGTGTGCGTTGGTTTTAACGGCGTCAGTGTCATTGA
Source organism: Paracoccaceae bacterium (assembly GCA_038134005.1). Taxonomy (GTDB): domain Bacteria; phylum Pseudomonadota; class Alphaproteobacteria; order Rhodobacterales; family Rhodobacteraceae; genus CAJXSD01. The sequence continues at coordinate 10,436 of JAYPUL010000012.1, forward strand.
TATTGCCTTTGGCGGTGCGCCGCGTTGTGGATACATTTTCATCGGAAAATGGGGCATTGTTGGATCAATACTTTGCTGCTGCGATGCTGATTGCGGCCTTGTTGGCGATGGGCACGGCCATTCGATATGCTTTGGTCACAAGATTAGGCGAACGGGTTGTCACCGATATCCGCAAAGCGGTATTTGCGCGTGTCATCCGAATGAGCCCTCAATTTTACGAAAATATCATGACCGGCGAAGTGTTGTCGCGGATCACCACGGACACAACCTTGGTGTTATCTGTTATTGGGTCATCGGTATCGGTCGCTTTGCGCAACGTATTGATTTTTTTCGGCGGCTTGGCTTTGATGATGTTAACGTCGGCAAAATTGACGGGCTTGGTTTTGTTGATTGTGCCCGCGGTTGTTATTCCAATTATGACACTTGGCCGAAAATTGCGCAGACTTAGTCGCGAAAACCAAGATTGGATTGCGCAAAGCTCTGGAAGTGCGTCTGAATATTTAGGCGCCGTACAGGCCGTACAAGCCTTTACCCACGAAGATATCACCACCCAGCAATTCGATGACGTGTCGGAAAAAAGCTTTGTGTCCGCGAAAACGCGGATCACAACGCGTGCGTTGATGACGGCGATTGTAATTTTCTTGGTGTTTTCGGGGGTCGTCGGCGTTTTGTGGATCGGTGCGCGTGATGTGCGTTTGGGAATGATGAGCGTTGGCTCCTTGGTTCAGTTTGTTATTTATTCTGTCATGGTTGCCGGATCGGTTGCGGCGCTTTCGGAAATATGGGGTGAATTACAACGCGCGGCGGGCGCGACCGAACGTTTGGTCGAGTTATTGAATGTCGAAGACAAAGTCACAGACCCCGATCATCCAAAGTCCGTGGAAGGTCGTGCACAAGGTGCCATCACTTTTGACAACGTTGCATTCAATTACCCAGCGCGTCCTGACATTCCGGCATTGGACGGGTTTAGCCTGACAATTAAACCGGGTGAAACCGTTGCGTTCGTAGGTCCATCAGGGGCCGGAAAATCAACCGTTATTCAATTAATTTTGCGGTTTTATGATCCAACTGCAGGTCAGATTACTTTGGATGATGTTGATTTGCGCGACATGGCGCGCGACGCGTTTCGCACCCAAATGGCATTGGTTCCCCAGGATCCGGTTATTTTTGCGGCGTCAGCGATGGAAAATATTCGCTTTGGCCGTCCCAGTGCAAGCGACGAAGACGTGCGCGCGGCGGCACGTGCGGCGGCGGCGGATGAATTCATCACGCGCTTGCCAAAAGGCTATGACACATATGTGGGTGAACGTGGCGTGATGTTGTCCGGTGGGCAAAAACAACGTATCGCCATTGCGCGTGCTATTTTACGCGACGCCCCTGTTTTATTATTGGACGAAGCAACAAGCGCGTTGGATGCCGAAAGCGAACGTTTGGTGCAACAGGCGGTGGATCGGTTGGCGGCGGACCGTACGACATTGGTTGTAGCGCATCGCCTTGCAACGGTTAAAAAAGCAGACCGCATTGTGGTCATGGACCAAGGCCGCATTGTTGGCATGGGAACGCATGATGCATTGGTCGCTGAAGGCGGGCTTTATGCGCGTTTGGCACGTCTTCAATTTACCGATGGTGCCGCCGCGGCTTAGTTGACATCGGGTTAAGGTCCTTTTGCCTTGTCATATCGAAGGCTCTTGTACAATATAGTCTAAACGCCCATTCGAGGCGTGTACAAGGGAGAGATGACAATGGGCTTTCGTTCAATCGATGATATGATTGCGATCGAAAATGAGTGTGCTTTTGCGGATTTGGGGTTGCCAAAAACGTTGTTTGGCATGCTATCGAAAACGGCAGATCGATTTCCAAACCGACCTGCCATAACGTTTCAATTGTTTTCCGGACCCAAAGATCCGGCCGAAACATTAACCTGGGATCAGGTGCGGCAAAAAACGGTTCAGGCCGCGAATATGTTTCGCGGGCTTGGCATTGGTTCCAACGATGTTGTCGCCTACATATTACCCAATTCAAATGAAACCGTTTTGACATTGTTGGGGGGCGCCGTTGCAGGCATCGTTAACCCAATTAATCCGTTGTTAAACGAAACACAAATTGCCGCGATATTGCGCGAAACGAATGCAAAAGTTGTTGTGACTTTAAAAGCCTTTCCCAAAACGGATGTTGCGCAAAAAACTGCGGCCGCGGTCGCGCTTGCGCCAAATGTTAAGGCCGTTATCGAGGTCGACTTAAATCGGTATTTGACGCCACCCAAATCGTGGATAGTGCCTTTGGTTCGACCAAAAAACCCAATTAGTCATACGGCAAAGGTTTATGATTTCTACACATTGTTGGATCGTCAAAACACATCATTAGATTTTGAAGATGTCCAAGAAGATCGCGTCGCGGCCTATTTTCATACGGGCGGCACGACAGGCATGCCAAAAGTTGCGCAACATCTATATTCTGGCATCATCTATAACGGCTGGCTTGGGAACCGGCTGTTGTTTTCTGAAACTGACAACGTCATTTGTCCGCTGCCATTGTTCCATGTGTTTGCGTGCCATGTTATTTTGATGGCTATGGTTGCGTCGGGTGCGCATGTGGTATTCCCAACCCCAGCCGGATATCGGGGCGATGGGGTGTTTGATAACTTCTGGAAATTGATCGAGCGCTGGCAAATTAGCTTTATAATTACGGTCCCGACGGCGATTTCTGCGTTGATGCAACGCCCGGTAAATGCAGATATTTCATCGGTCAAAACGTCTTTTTCCGGGTCTGCGCCTTTGCCGCTTGAACTGTTTCGCCGGTTTGAAGAGGCGACGGGTGTTACAATCGTCGAGGGCTATGGTTTGACCGAAGCGACGTGTCTGGTGTCGTGTAACCCACCTGCCGGTGAAAAAAAGGTGGGGTCCATCGGTCTTAGGTTCCCTTATACGGACGTTCGTATCGTTAAAATGGTGGACGGCGCATTAGTGGAATGTGCGACGGACGAGATCGGCGAAATCTGTGTGTCGAACCCGGGCGTTTATGCCGGCAATACCTATACCGAAAAGGACAAAAACAAAGACCTCTATTACCAAGGGACGCATCTTCGCACAGGTGATTTGGGCCGTGTCGATGCCGACAATTATCTTTGGATTACGGGGCGTGCCAAAGATTTGATCATCCGGGGTGGTCATAATATTGATCCGGCAATTATCGAAGAGGCTTTGTTGGGGCATCCTGCGGTTGCGTTTGCAGGCGCAATCGGTCAACCCGACGCGCATGCAGGCGAAGTGCCATGCGCCTATGTTGAATTGGTGGCTGGCGCGTCAGTTTCGGTCGAAGAATTGAACACATTTTGTACCGAACGCATCCATGAACGCGCCGCAATGCCAAAATACATTGAAATTTTGGATGAATTGCCAAAAACTGCTGTGGGAAAGGTTTTCAAACCTGATTTGCGGAAAAGTGCGATACACCGAATTTACTCGGCCGCCTTAGAGCAAGCTGACCTTGGTACACATGTGATTGATGTGATCGATGATAAAAAACGTGGGCTGGTGGCCATTCTTTTGGACTATCACGATGATGATGCGATTGACCGCGTTTTAGGGAAATTCCCGATACCGTGGTCTTATGATGATTGAATAAAAAACGCTCGGCAAACTTTGCCGAGCGTTTTTTATTGTCTGGTGTGGTGCATGTTATTGCGCCGTATCCTTCAAGTTGACCGAACAGAACATATTGTACAACAAATCAATTAACTTGGCGGTATTGTCGTCGGCCAACGAATAATAAATTGTTTTTCCATCACGGCGCGTAGCGACCATTCCATCATCACGCAAGCGGGCCAGCATTTGGCTGACAGCGGCTTGGCGACAGTTTAGAATTTCCTCTAATTCGCCCACAGATTTTTCGCCTGATCCTAAATGACAAAGGATCATCAAACGCCCTTCATGCGCCAAGGTTTTTAAAAAACCGGCCGCAGAGCTGGCATTTTTTTCCATTTCTTTGGGGGGTGGTTTTAATTTGTCCAACATCACATAATCCACTTCATATTCTGTAAAGCATATATATCGGCAAATAGCAAGAATTAAGGCTTTGTGCTTTGGTGCAAAAACGGGATAATTATTGAACCACGATTTGCCAATGGGTGATTGTGAACCGCAAAACGGGGTAATGAATACCCCGTTTGCGTTTTTTGGTTTCCCTTAATCTTTGATCGGCGCACCACCGGCAAAGCTGTTGCCGTTTTGGTAATCACAAGGGGCATCTTGCATCATCAAATGCAATCCTTGGCCGGTAAAGGGATGCGCGCGCGCCAAATCTTCGTCCACATCAATGCCCAAACCTGGCGCAGTCGGGGCAGGGACGTACCCATTTTCCACCCGGATTGATCCTTTGATCAGCTGATCGTGGAACGGTGTTTCGATTGTTTCTGCAATCAAAAGGTTGGGGATCGACACGGCCAAATGAATGTTTGCAGCCCATTCAATTGGACCTGCGTAAAGATGGGGCGCCATTTGTGCGTTAAAGACTTCTGCAATGGCTGCAGTTTTCTTCATTTCCCAAATACCGCCCGCGCGGCCCAAAGCAGGTTGCAAGATCGCAGCGCCACCTGTCCGCAGAACTGTCGCGAATTCCGATTTGGTCGTCATGCGTTCGCCTGTGGCGATTGGAATGTTGACCGCCGCTGCGACATTTGCAAATTCCAACAGGTTATCAGGAGGAATAGGTTCTTCGTACCAGAGCGGCATATAGGGTTCGATCGCTTTGCCTAGACGAATGGCGCCAGATGTGTTGAATTGGCCATGTGTCCCAAACAACAAATCAGCTTTGTCGCCAATAGCCTCGCGGATTGCTTTGCAAAACGCAACGGATAGGGAAATATCGCTTAGCGCAGGTTGGTGCCCACCGCGCATGGTATAAGGACCTGCTGGATCAAATTTGACCGCCGTATATCCACGGGCGACCAAATCGGCAGCGGATTCTGCTGCGCCTTCAGGCGAGATCCAGAAAGATCGCAGGTCATGATGTGGCAAAGGATAAAGGTATGAATAGGCGCGGATGCGTTCATTCATAATGCCGCCCAACAAGGCCCAGACAGGTTTGTCCAAATCTTTGCCCACAATATCCCAACACGCGATTTCTAACCCTGAAAACGCCCCCATGACGGTTAAGTCGGGTCTTTGTGTGAACCCAGATGAAAACGTACGTCGGAACATGCGTTCGACGTTTTGTGGGTGTTCGCCCAAGAAATACCGTTCAAACACGTCACGGATGACATGTGTCATTGCATCAGGACCCACTGACGACGCATAGCATTCGCCCCACCCTGTGATGCCCGTGTCTGTGGTCAACTTGACCAAAATCCAATATTGCCCACCCCAACCTGGGGCGGGTGGGGATGTGACTATAACGTCAAGATCGGTCAGTTTCATATCGAACCTCTAAATGTCAAACGTGATAACGTTGCGTTTGGCTGCGCCTGACTTCGTGTTTTCAATGGCTTCATTAATTTGATCCAGCGACCATGTTTGCGAAACCAACTCATCCAATTTCAGACGCCCTTGTTGATAAAGATCGATCATCCATGGAATATCGCGTTTGATTACGACATTGCCCATTTTGGATCCGACCATCGCCTGCCCGACGGCGGCCAACATGGATGGTTCATAGGTGGCTTTATCGCCCGCTTTCGGCATGCCTACCATAATCACTTTGCCTCCATACCCGATATAACGCAGCGCCTCTTCATAGGCGCGGGTGGACCCCACGGTAACGAAAACCGCATCCGCGCCGCGGCCCAGTGCTTTTTTCGCTGCGCGCCATGGAGCGTCTTGGGTGCCCAAAATGCCATCGGTCGCGCCAAATTCTTTCGCAATGGCCAGTTTTTCATCACTCAGATCAACGGCAATGATCCGCCGCGCGCCCGCGATACGGGCCCCTTGGATTGCGTTTAATCCAACACCGCCCGCACCGATGACCACAACATCCTGGCCCGCACGCAGGTTCGCGGCATTCACCACAGCGCCGATCCCCGTGATCACACCACACGCCAAGAGCGACGCAGAGGCAAAGGGAATATCAGCGGCGATTTTGACCACCTGCGCTTGGTCGATCACGACCTTTTCAGCGAATGCGCCACAGGCCATCGCTTGGTGCAGAACCGAACCATCAGGCATGCAAAGCGGACCATGATCGCCGTCAAAGGGCGTTTCACAGATCGTGGGCGCCCCCGATGCACAGTTTCCACAATGTCCACAGGCGCGAATAAGCGTCACGACGACGTGATCACCAATCGCCAACCCATGCACACCGTCACCCAACGCGGTGATGCGTCCTGCGGCTTCGTGGCCATAAACCGCGGGCAGGGTGCCGCCCCACGCGCCTTGGGCATAGGAAATGTCTGAATGGCAAACGGCTACTGCGCCTAGGGTGACTTCGACCTCGCCCGCAATAGGCGCGCGCAATTCGACCTGTTCGATTCTAAGGTCTGTGTTGAATTCGTGGCAAACGGCTGCTGTGATACGTGCCATATGGGTCCCCCTGTCTTTTTTAGGTCAGTCTGGCGTCTGGCGTCGCGGTTTCAAGAGAAAAATCCATATCAAACCGCGTGACGTGGCGTTTTGAGGGTTATGCTTCTTTTGCCCGGGTCGAGAGAAAGACCCATAATGCGACCGCCACCAAAATTGCTGACACGAAAAAGGGCGCGCCGGGGAAATAAAATGGCGCATCGTCATCGGTAAAGGCATAAAATAGCGCAGACATCACCAATGGCGTAATGATCATCGCAACAGCGTTTAGCGATCCGATCACGCCTTGCAAGGTGCCCTGGTTGTCGTCGCCCACTGCCTTAGATAGGATTGCCTGAAGCGGTGGCTGACCGATCACACCAATCGCGGCCATTGGTGTAAAGGCCAACATCAAAAACCCATTGGGAATAAACGCTACCACCATCAAGGCAATGATTTCGGCACTAAAGCCCAAGACCACAGTACGCCGTTCGCCAAAACGCTTGATGGCGGGGTTGACCAAGGCACCCTGTATGATGGCAAAACAGATTCCATAAAGGGTCAGGGATACGCCAATCATTCCTGGCGACCAATCAAACCGTTCAACGGTGAAAAATGGCCAAATGGCGGCGTATACGGCAACACCGATCAGGAAAAGCCCCAGTACCCACAAAAGGTGTCCGACGCCTGCAAATTTTGATACTTCAAGTGCTGCACCAAATGGGTTTGCGCGTTTCCATGAAAATTTACGTCGAATATCGTCGGTGACGCTTTCTTTAAGCCAGATCCAACAAAAGACCGCGTTTAACGCCGCAGTGACAGCTGCGGCATAAAATGGCGCACGGGGTCCTAATTCCCCCAAAACGCCGCCGATGATTGGCCCCAACACAAACCCAACACCAAAGGCCGCGCCCAACAATCCAAAGCGGGCAGCTTTTTCATCAGGTTCGGATATATCGGCGATATAGGCTGATGCGGTTGCGTGGGTCGCCGCGGTTAACCCGCCCATGATGCGACCTATGACCAATAACCACAAATGTTGTGCCACTGCCATAATCAGGTAATACGCAATCATCACCGTCAAAGCGATCATCAAAACAGGTTTGCGCCCATATTGATCAGAGGCGACACCCAATGTGGGGCTGAAAAGGAATTGCATGAGCGCAAAGATCGTTGCCAAAATCCCGCCCCAAAGCGTGGCATCGGCCAGGCTTGCGTCGGGCAACACGGACGCCATCAGATCAGGCAGAACAGGGATCATAATGCCGACACCCATCGCATCGAGCAAAATTGTCATCAAAATGATGATCACTGGTTTGTTTAGCATCCCGTTCCTTTAATGCACGTCAACGCGCGTTGACGCGGGCGGCAAAGCCATTTGCAAAATTTGGCGCGCTGCCCAATTGGTTGTGGGAGGCGAATTGGTCCATGTCAAGGTCTGGAAAGTCTTGCGCAACTACGGTCAACAACCCTTTGCCTTGGGCGGTCGCGGTTTTGACCGCGTCTTTGACCAAAGCGGCCGCATCTGGGCGTGGCATCGTGCGGGCAAGCGCAAAGGTGATCGCTTCGGCCATGATCATGTCATCTGTTGCCGCAATTTGTGTGGTCATGGCGTCGGTGTTGGGGGCAAGCCCGGCGATCATTGTGGCGCTAATAGTTAGGGCGGACCCCGCAGTCAGGCATAGTTGTGGCAGGGTCATCCATTCGGTGAACCACGCGCCGCCGTCGCGTGCTTCGCGGTGTTGGGCCGCTTGGGTCAGTGTCGCGTTTAAACCGTTTGCCATGTTTGCCAAAGCGATGATGGTGGATGGCTGAACTGGGTTTTCCTTTTGAGGCATGGTTGAAGATCCACCCTTGGCCCCAAGTGCGACGGTTTTCATTCCTGATTGTGTCATAATCCAAATATCTTGGGCCATTTTGCCCAAGGCCGCGGACAACTGTGTTTGCCATGCCGCCAAACGCAAGATTGGGCCACGATCCGCATGCCAGCTGCGTTTGGGGTCGCGCAGGCCCACCGCCGCCGCCAATTGTTCGCGGACCTCATCGGGATTAGGACCCAACACAGACCCGGTGCCCGCAGCGCCCGACAAGGACACCCACAGCACGCTTTCGCGCAGCGCGGGCAGGGCATCCAATAGATCGGCCAGCATATTCCCCCAAACCGCAACCGTCGCGCCAAAGCTGGTCAGCGTGGCCGATTGCCCATAGGTTCGGGCAACCATGGGTGTCATCGCATGATCGCGTGCCAGCGTCGCGAGATCACGCAACAGCGATGTTAAAGCATCCTCTTGCAGTGCCAACAATTGCCGCACGCGCAACATCAATGCGGTATCTGTGATATCTTGGGATGTGGCGCCAAAATGCAGGTATTGTGCATGTTCGGGCGCTTGCATCAATTTGCGAAACTCGGCCACCAAACCGGGGATGGTCACGCCGTTTTGCCCGGTGGCCATGCCCAACCCGGATGGGTCGATTTGCAATTCCAAAGATGCGCGATGAATGGCCGCTGCGCTAATTTCGGGGATAATGCCCAATGCGCCCTGAACCTTCGCAAGCGATCCTTCGACCAACATCATCGCGCGCACTTCGGCAGTATCGGTGAAAAGCCGCCCTATATCCCCAGTCGGAAAAAGTTTTGCGTGCAACGGGCTGTCGAAAACGGATCCTGCCATTTAGCTGTCCTTTTGGATGATCTGATCAATTAGCGCCGCCAAACCCTTGGGATCGGCGAAAAAGGGCGAATGCCCCGTTGGGAAATGATATACGTCATTTTGGTCCCAATTCTCAACCATGGTTAGCTGATATTCAGGTGGAATGGTTTGATCATCCGCGCAACGGATGTAAGATTTCGGAACCGTCGCAAATTGATCGGACAAGGTAATGGGCGTAGCCTGCGGCGCGATTGCTTGGACGCAGAGCTTTTCACGCGCCAGTGCAATCGTGTCAGGTGGGCAATCATGGTAAAACACGGTTTCGATCTGCGCGGGATCAACGGTAAAGCCCAATCCATCCTCGGTCCGTTGGACAGCGGCCATCAGGGGTTGGCGTGGGGCCTCTTTACGCATATCGACCAAGGATTTTCCATTTTGTGCAGCGTAGGCACACAGATAAATAAGACGTTTGATTTTCTCAGGCGCCGCATCTGCCGCGGCCGAAATCGGAAAGCCCGCCATTGAATGCCCCAAGAGGTACACAGGGTCATCAATCGCGTCCAAAATCGCATCGCGATATCCATCCAACGTGATGGTCTCAATCGGTGCGGGGGCGTCGCCATGCCCTGGTAAATCAATCGCCCAAGCATCATGCCCCAATGCGGCCAACGCGGGGATCAGATCACGAAAACACCATGCCCCGTGGCAGGACCCATGGATGAGCAAGATCTTAGACATGGCCAATATCCGTCATAAAAGCGGTCAGAATACGCGCATATTCGATTGGATTTTCGATGCAGGGCAAATGACCCGCCTTCCGTATCAATTCGAATTTTGATCCCGGGATCAGGTCAACGGTTTCACGCACCAAATCGGGTGGGGTTGATCCATCCTCTGACCCAGCGATCCCAAGCGTTGGCAGGCGCAAACCCGAAGTTGGGGTATAGAAATCAGTTCCCGAAATTGCAGTAGAACATCCAATATACCCTTCAACAGGTTGACGTTCCAACATATTTTTCCAAATAGCTAGGTCTGGTGTGGCTTGGAATTCACGACCAAACCAACGCTCCATCACCGCATCTGACAACGATGAAATGCCGCCTGCGCGGATCGCGTCAATGCGTTGCTGCCACATCTCGGGCTGGCCGATTTTGGCGGCGGTGTTCGACAAGACCATCGCACGCACCAGATCCAAACGTTTGACCGCCAAGCCTTGTGCAATCATCCCGCCGATGGACAAACCCACAAAGAGCGCATCTTTGACGTTGAGGTGATCCATAAGCTGTTCTACATCCCGGACCAGCGTTCCCATGGAATAGGGCGCGGGCGTACATTCGGACAAACCATGCCCGCGTTTGTCGTAACGGATGTAACAATTTCCTTGCGGCAGCAACGGTAGCACCGCGTCCCATAAACGCAAATCTGTGCCAAGCGAGTTCGCAAAAACCACTGGCTTACCATCTGGATTGCCGTCGATGCGGTAATGAAGTTTGATTTTGTCCAGTTCTGCAATGTTCATTGTTCACCCTATTTGTTCAGTTTACCCAGATTGTGACACGTTGACCTAATCTATGTTTCCATATCCAATGCACGCTGAAACATTGCATCATCGACATTGCCACCCGAGGCAACCGCAATCACCGTATCGTGTGTCACATCATGATTAAACAAAGCCGCCGCAAGCGCCACCGCACCGCCGGGTTCCAACACGATTTTCAACCGTTGAAATGCCAATTTAACCGCCATTAACGCTTGGTCGTCGGTGACCGCATATCCGCGCGGGCAGAGGTCGCGCAAAATTGGAAAGGTCAAATTTCCGGGGCTTGGGGTAACGATCGCATCACATATTGAACCGCTGGTTCGTGTATTGCGCTGAATTGAACCTGACGCCAAGGACCGCATCGTATCCTCGAACCCAAAGGGTTCAACGGGGCACACGCGCATCTCTGGCGCATCGGCGGCCAAGGCGGTCGCGATGCCCGATGTCAAACCGCCACCACCGCAACAGACCAAAACTTGCGCGTTCGTGATACCCAATTCTGCGGCCTGTGCGGCGATTTCCAATCCTGCGGTGCCTTGGCCTGCGATGACCATTTCGTCGTCAAAGGGTCGGACCAATGTTAATCCGCGCTCGGCCTCAAGGCGTTCACCGATTTCGTCGCGATCTTCGCGGTCGCGGTCGTACAAAATCACCTCGGCCCCCAAGGCGCGGGTGTTTTCAATTTTAATCACGGGCGCGTCTGCCGGCATGATTACGACCGACGGCACCCCATGCATTTTGGCGGCAAGCGCCACGCCTTGGGCATGGTTGCCCGACGAAAACGCAAGGATGCCCTTGGCGCGGGTTTTATCGTCCAGTGCCGAAATCGCCGAAAATGCGCCGCGGAATTTGAAGCTGCCTGTGTGCTGCAAACATTCCGCCTTTACAAAGATGCGCCGCCCCGCGATTCCATCCAAAAATGGTGACGACAAAAGCGGCGTAATGCGTTTGTGCCCTGTTAATCTTTCATTTGCGGCCCGAATTTTATCGATCATCATGATGTCATCTCCGCGATCCATGTGTGAAGGGCGCTAACCGCCTCTGGTTCGTCCAAAAATGGAATGTGCGCACGATCTGGCACATGGGTTAGGATCATCGACGGCATGCGCGCTTTCATTTCCAACGCGGTATCGCGGGATAATAAATCGCTGTTTGTCCCGTGGATCAACGCCATGGGAAGGCCTGCGCAGGCCTCGAACAAGGGCCATGCTTCGGTTGCGGCACCCGATTTGAACCCCGCCAACACCGCGTCACGTAATTTGGGATCATAGCGCAAATCCAAACCTTTGTCGGTCTGGGAATAGAGGATGCGCGCTTCGTCCAACCATCGCGACATGGGAACATTTGCAAAGCCTTTGGCCGTGCGGTCGCGCATTTCGGCGGCCTGTTCATATGTTTTCGCAGCTGGACGTCGCCCCAGATAATCGGCAATGAAATCCAATCCAGTTTGTTGCAATTTCGGGCCGACGTCGTTTAGGGCAATGCCGATAATGCGATGTTTGGCCGTGGCCGCCAAAAACATGGCGTTTAATCCACCGCGCGATGTGCCCAAAATGGCGACCTTGTCCAAACCCAAACGATCCAACAGCTCGATCACATCTTGCGCCTCGCGGGGGATGGAATAGGTGGTGAAGTCGTCGGACCAGTCAGATCCACCGCGACCGCGATAATCCAGCTTGATCAAACGGTTGCCGCCAAGATGTGGCGTGACAAAGTCAAAATCCCGCCCGCAGCGTGTCAATCCCGCCAGGCAAAGGATGGGCAAACCTGTGCCATCGTCGGTATAATGTAAATTCAAGCCATCTGAGGTGGTAAAATGTGGCATCAGCCCCTCGCTAGTTCTGGGATCGTCGTCAAATCAGATAGGATATGATGCGGTGTCCATGGCATTCGGTCCACGGGATCGCCTGCACGATTGACCCACGCGGTTTCAAACCCAAATCCTGATGCGCCGGCCGCATCCCATCCGTTTGACGATACAAACAAGACTTGGTCCGCCGAACATCCAAAATGATCCGGGACCATTTGATAAACTTTGGAATTTGGTTTGAAAACACCAACGCTGTCGACGGATAAGACCGCGTCTAATAGAATTTCTAAACCCGCGGATTGGACCGCGCCCTTTAACATGTCGGGCGATCCATTTGAAAGGATTGCGGTTTTAAAACCCTGCGCTTTGAGCGTGGCCAACATTTTGGGAACCTCTGGATATGCGGCGAGTTCCCAATACAGGGCCAATAATTCTTCGCGCAATAGCAAATCATCAGACAGGCCCAAAGCCTCCATTGCGAAATCCAAACCGTCTTGGGTGACGTCCCAAAACGGGCAATGTGCGTCGGTGATCGCGCGCAGCCAGCTATATTGCAGTTGCTTTTGGCGCCAGATCTCTGACAGTTTGGGCCAAACATCAGCCAAATGTTCAAACCCAGGTTTTTCCGCAACGCGTCGTGCTGCGCTGCTGACGTCGAACAAAGTGCCGTAGGCGTCAAAGACGCAAGTCGTAAGTGTCATGTTAAAATTCCCTATTTGCGGCAGAGTAATCACGCAGGCGCGCCAAGGCCAAGCCCAAAACGTAAAATTTATTGAACCAAGGGTTTACTTTCGTTGTCTCGACATGCAGGTTTATAGCATCGCCAAGTACCCGCACATGACCTGCGGCCTTGAAAATTCACTCCCCCAAACAATTGGAAGAGATATGACCCAAGTAAAAGCGGGTGACACCGTTCGCATTCATTACACCGGAACCTTGGATGACGGCACAACGTTCGATAGCTCAGAGGGCCGCGATACGTTGGAATTCGTCGTTGGCAGTGGCCAAATCATTCCAGGTCTTGATAAAGAACTGCCAGGCATGAACGTCGGCGACAAAAAGACTGTCACAATCGATTGCAAAGAGGCCTATGGCCCAATCCATCCCGAAGCCCGCCAAGCGGTGCCGCGCGCGGAAATCCCTGCGGACATCCCGTTGGATTTGGGAACCCAGCTTCAGGTTCAAACCCCTGACGGACATGCGATGGCGGTGACTGTTGTTGAGGTGACCGAAACCGAAGTTACGCTAGACGCCAACCATCCGCTGGCTGGCAAAGATTTGACATTCGCGTTTGAGGTCGTCGCAATTAATCCGTGATCGCGGTATTGATAAAGTGAATGACAAGACATGCGAATGGCGCGCGGTTTGATATCGCGCGCCATGAGTATTTTTACAAAGCTTAAAGACTTAGATTTTCAATAAAATCGCGCCCGATCTTCCAGGGGTCAGGGTCGCGTCGTGGGCGGCGGCACAATCTACAAGGTCAAAGATGGCTTGGACTTCTGGTGTGAAAGCCCCATCGGCGTGGGCGCGGTGCAACACGTCAATTGCGGCATCGCGTTCGCGTTTTGGCAGGATATAGATCAAGACAACGTCAAGTGTGATCGCTTTGAATAGATAGGGGCCAAAGGGCAGGGCGGGTGCCATTTCTTTGGCCGATCCATAGGCCGCGATGGTCCCGTTTGCCCGCACCACTTGGTGCAAAAGATTGATGTTTTCGCCAAATTCCACTTCGATCGCTCGATCAACGCCGTGGGGCGCAATGGTTAGGATGTCTTGGGCTAATGTGGCGGATCGATAGTCAAACACATGATCGGCACCCGCCGCACGCATACGGTCAAATCCATTAGGCGATCCCGTCGCAATAACTGTCGCGCCGCCCCATTTTGCCAGCTGAATAGCGTTATGCCCAACAGAACCCGCGCCGCCCGAAATAAATAAAACTTTGCCTGCAACTTTGCCACCGCCAAATACAGTATGTGCAGCGGTTAACCCCGGTATCCCGAGACATGCACCGGTTTCAAATGACATGTCATTTGGCATTTTGACCGCTTGTTCAGAGGGCAGCGCGATATATTCGGCCGCCGTGCCAAAGGGGCGTTGCCATTGGCCGTTCCAGATCCAAACCCGTTCGCCGATACGATTGGGCGACACGCCGTCCCCGACCGCGATAATTTCGCCTGCACCGTCAGAATTTGGTATAATCACATCAAACGCAGGTTTGGTCACGCCAGGACGATTGCCACCCCGCGCTTTCGCATCGGACGGGTTGGCGCCCGAGAACGCCAGTTTCACAAGCACATCGCCCGCATGAGGTTTCGGTTGCGCCGTGTCGGCATAGGAAATGACGTCGGAGGCCGGTCCGAATTTCGAATAGATCATCGATCGCATTGGATTATCCCTTTTTCCGCAGGCGTATCACAACGTCAACGGACGCGATTTCGGCCCCGTCAGGAGCATCGGGTAATTGAACAATGCGCAATTGATCCGCAGGTGCGTCAGTTAGTTTTCCGTCATCTTCCCAATAGAAATGGGGATGATCGCGCGTATTTGTATCAAAATAGCTTTTTGTTCCGTCTACGGACACTTCTTGCAAAAGACCTGCGTCGCAAAAGGCGCGCAATGTATTGTAAACAGTTGCCAGTGACACTTTTTCACCCAAGTGGTGGGTCTGATCAAAGAGGCTTTCGGCTGTGACATGACGGTGACGCCCGTCGCCAATCAACGCCTCTGCCAATATGATGCGTTGGCGCGTTGGGCGTAGATCGGATTGTCCTAGCCAATTTTTGGCGCGGTCTGTCGAAGTGATCGTCATGCATGCCTCTTTCTTATTGAGGTATAATTAATACACTCTTGCATGAGTTTTCAATGGTTTTTAATCCAATTCCTTGCCCCAACGTCGACCGAAGGCTTGCAAGACGCCGCGCGCGGGTGATAGAGGATGAATTAAGATACGAAATAATTCAGGGAAATAAACCTAATGCCGAACTTTCCATCCAGCTTTGACCGCGAAGATTTGTTGAAATGTGCCCGCGGTGAATTGTTTGGCCCAGGCAATGCGCAATTGCCCGCGCCCCCAATGTTGATGATGGATCGTATTACCGAGATCAGCGGTGATGGTGGCGAACATGGCAAAGGCCATGTCGTTGCGGAATTTGATATCACGCCCGATCTTTGGTTCTTTGATTGCCATTTCCCTGGCAATCCGATCATGCCTGGTTGCTTGGGACTGGACGGATTGTGGCAGCTGACTGGCTTTAACCTAGGTTGGCGTGGTTGGCAGGGGCGCGGATATGCTCTGGGCGTGGGCGAGGTCAAATTGACCGGCATGGTCCGCCCAGATCGCAAAATGCTAACCTATCGCGTAAATTTCACCAAGGCTGTTCAAACGCGTCGTTTGACCATGGGGGTGGCCGACGGTATCGTCGAAGCGGATGGCGACATCATTTATCAAGTCAAAGACATGAAAGTCGCGCTTTCAGAATCATAATAGGCCAATAAAAAGGAGACCACCATGCGCAGAGTCGTGGTTACAGGATTGGGTGTTGTATCCTCAATCGGAAATAACGCAACCGAAGTATTGGCCAGTTTGAAAGCAGGCAAGTCAGGCATTACCGCAAACGCCGATATGGCCGAGCGCGGTTTCCGCAGCCAGATTGCAGGCAATGTAAAGTTGGACATCGCTGATCACGTAGATAAGCGCACGTTGCGGTTTATGGGGCCAGGCGCGGCTTATGCCTATATCGCGATGGAACAAGCAATTGCTGATGCAGGGCTTGAGGAAAGTGATGTTGTTAATCCACGCACCGGTTTAATTGCCGGATCAGGTGGTCCTTCGACCAGCGCGATGTTGGCGGCGCATCAGGTTGTGCAAACCTCAGGTTCGCCCAAACGCATTGGGCCGTTTGCAGTGCCAAAATGTATGTCTTCTACAATATCGGCGAACCTGTCGACCGCGTACAAGATTAAGGGCATCAACTATTCCATAACTTCCGCCTGCTCGACGTCCTTGCATTGTATTGGCAATGCGGCCGAGCAAATCATGTTAGGCAAACAGGATGTTATGTTTGCTGGCGGCGGTGAAGAATTGGATTGGACACTGTCGTGTTTGTTTGATGCGATGGGCGCCATGTCATCGAAATACAATGACACGCCTGAAAAAGCATCGCGTGCATTTGACGCAAACCGTGACGGGTTTGTTATTGGCGGTGGCGGCGGTATTCTTGTTTTAGAAGAGCTTAACCATGCATTGGCCCGTGGTGCGAAAATCTATGCTGAAGTCACCGGTTACGGAGCCACATCGGATGGCGCCGACATGGTCGCGCCATCGGGTGAGGGCGGCGAGCGCGCAATGCGCATGGCGTTGGAAACGTTGGGATCGGATCGCAAAGTGGGTTACATCAACGCGCATGGCACATCCACACCCGTGGGCGATGTCGGCGAAGTCGAAGCGGTGCGCCGCGTCTTTGGTCGTGGCAACACGCCATTGATCAGTTCAACAAAATCGATGACTGGCCACAGCCAAGGCGCAACAGGCGCGCAAGAAGCGATTTATTGTTTGCTTATGTTGGACAACGATTTTATTGCGCCCTCGATCAACGTTGAAACCCTAGACCCTGCGATTGACGCAGGCGAAATTGCAACGTCTTTGGTGGAAAACGCGGGGCTTGATACGGTCATGACCAACAGCTTTGGCTTTGGTGGAACCAACGGGTCCATGTTGTTGTCAAAGTATCGCGGATAAAACGGTGAAGAGGGCTTTGTCCTCTTGGCCTATGGCCAATTCACCCAGAGTATTTTTGCAAAAATGAAAGTAGGATCTTGAGATGCAGTTAGCCGGTAAACGCGGATTGGTGATGGGTGTTGCGAATGAGCGTTCGATCGCTTGGGGTATTGCGAAGGCCTGTGCAGAGGCAGGCGCAGAATTGGCGTTTACATATCAAGGCGAAGCATTTGGGTCGCGTCTGGCGCCTTTGGCAGCGTCCGTTGGATCAGATTTTATGGTTGATGTAGATGTGACCGACGATGCATCTTTGGATGCCGCTTTTGAACAATTGGGCGCGCGTTGGCAAACGATTGATTTTGTTATTCATGCCATCGCTTATTCAAACAAAGATGAATTGACGGGCCGCTTTGTGAATACAAGTCGTGCCAATTTCAAGAATTCTTTAGATATTTCTGCCTATTCGTTTATCGAGGTGGCGCGACGTGCGCACCCGTTGATGGTTGAGAATGGTGGTACACTTATTACCTTGACCTATCAGGGATCAAATCGGGTTACGCCGTTTTATAACGTTATGGGCGTTGCCAAAGCCGCGCTTGAGGCGACAACGCGGTATTTGGCCAACGATTTGGGGCCAGATGGTATTCGTGTGAATGCCATTTCGCCTGGTCCGATGAAAACGCTTGCGGGTGCGGCGATTGGTGGTGCGCGTAAGACGTACAAGCACACTGATATGAATGCGCCTTTGCGTTCAAACGCAACGCTTGAGGCTGTGGGTGGCACGGCAGTCTATTTGATTTCAGATGCAGGGGCCTGCACCACGGGCGAAATTATTCGCGTTGATGGCGGATATCATGTGCTGGGCATGCCGCAACCGGATAATATTTAAAAAAAGAGCCCGCGTCATGCGGGCTTTTTTAATTTGATTAGAAACCTTTGCGATCTGCGCCGCCGGCTTTGTAATCCCCGATGATCGTACTAGGGGTTGCTTTATCATCGCAAACCGGACGCCCATCAAGTGAACGACGCGCGTCCATGTATCCTTCGATACCGTCATCAATGATCCAGTGATGGCACCCGTTGGGATCAACCCAAATTCCAGCTTTAAGTTCGGTAAGCGATTTGGAATCCGATCCGCCGTCTCGGGTATAATCACCACCTGTGCTTTCACGCGCGTTCAACATGGATAGCACTGCGCCGCTATCGCTTCCACAAGCCGAAAGTGTCATCGCAATTGCCCCAAGGCCGAATAGTGTTTTTGAAAAAGTCATATCCAACCCCTTTTTACCGATTACATACGATTTCAACACGACGGTTTTCCGCCATGCCTGCCGTCGTCGCATTTGTTGCGCGTGGTTTGCGTTCGCCGTATCCAATGGATTCAGAAACCTTTGCGCCCGCTGCAATGGCGATTGCCGCAACAGCATCGGCGCGTTTTTGCGAGAGGCTTAGGTTATAAGCGTCTGACGCGCGGCTGTCTGTGTGACCCGAAATCGAAAACGACGTTGCCGATGTCGATTTAAAAAAGTCAGAAAGTTTTTTGCGACCGGCATCGGAAATTGTGTATTGGTTCGTCGCAAAGAATTGATCTGATGGTAATACGCCACACGTAGCGCCACGATTGCACACTGGCAAACGTGCGCGTGTCAAATGCGGGCTCATATAACCAGCCACCCCATCGTCTAGGACCCAATGTTCGCATCCATCCGGATCAACCCAGATCCCAGGAACAACGTTTGACGCGGTAATATCGCCCAAGTTTGCCGCGCTTTGCGCGAAGGCCGCCTGTGACGTTAATGCCAATGCAAGCGTCACAACAACGCCACCGCGTCGAAGTAAGTTTAGATTTTCACCCACCAATTATCTCCTCGTATACGTTAGAATAGTAAAATATACTTTGGTGTATTTTACAAAGGATAGAAAAAAAGCACTGTCTTTTAGGTGCTTTACGGCAAAAATCGTGCATTCCAGCAACAGTTAATGTGTCAAAAATTTGACGATTGTTCCCGGCCGGGGAACAATCGGAATGAACACGTCTAACTGTTTGCGAAACGGCAAATCCGCTTAGAGAAGCTTTCCGTTTAAAGAATTGCGATTGCTCTTGGTGATTCGAACGCGGCGGATGTCGCCAATTTTAATATCGTCACCACGGACATGCACCGCATGCAAATATTCTGATTTGCCAACCATTTGGTTTTCGAAGCGTCCCGCACGTTCGAAAAGAACCGATACATCGCCGCCGACCATGCTATCTTGGATTTCGGTTTGTTGTTGGGCCAAGAGGGCTTGTAATCTTTGAAGACGTTCAGACTTTACATCTTCTGGTAATTGGTCACGTTCTGCCGCAGGTGTCCCCGGGCGTGTTGAATATTTGAACGAATAGGCTTGGCCGTAACGCACTTCGCGGATCAAATCCATGGTGTCTTGGAAATCTTGTTCGGTTTCTTCGGGGAAGCCAACTATAAAATCACCTGACAAAAGAATGTCGGGGCGCGCTGCACGGATACGTTCGATCAAACGTAAATAACTTTCGGCATCGTGGCTGCGGTTCATACGTTTAAGGATTTTGTTTGATCCTGATTGCACTGGCAAATGCAGATAGGGCATGAGCTTGGCGCAGGTGCCATGCGCTTCAATCAGATCATCGGCCATGTCATTTGGGTGACTTGTTGTAAAGCGAATACGCTCTAATCCGTCTACTTTGTCCAATTCCCAAATCAACCGCGCAAGGCCCCATTCGCCCCCGTCGACGCCATCGCCATGATAGGCGTTGACGTTCTGACCCAATAACGTGATTTCGCGTACCCCGCGTTCCACCAAATCGCGCGCTTCGTCCAAAATGCGGGCGGCAGGACGCGAAACTTCGGCGCCGCGTGTGTAAGGAACAACACAAAATGCACAGAATTTGTCACAGCCTTCTTGAACGGTCAAAAACGCTGCGGGCGCACGTTTTGCCTTTGGCCGGCTTTTTAGTTTTTCAAATTTGTCTTCTTCGGGGAAATCCGTATCGATTGCTTTTTTTCCGCTGGCGGCTTTTGCCTCTAGCTCGGGAAGGCGGTGATAACTTTGTGGGCCAACGACCAAATCGACCATCGGCTGACGGCGCATGATTTCTTTGCCCTCGGCTTGGGCCACACAGCCAGCAACACCAATTTTCAAATCTGGTTTTGCCGCTTTCAAATGCTTATAGCGTCCTAGTTCGGAATAAATCTTTTCGGCTGCTTTTTCGCGAATGTGGCAGGTGTTCAAAAGGATCATGTCCGCGTCTTCGGGCGTATCCGTTTCGACATAACCAGACCCGCCCAAGGTTTCCGCCATGCGTTCACTGTCGTAAACATTCATTTGGCATCCGTAGGTTTTAATAAACAGCTTTTTGGGCGTGGTCATCGTAGCAGTCCTAACACGTCTTTGATCTGCGCTTGCTATACCAAAAATGACCTGACTTGCAATGCATCAGGTTTTGACGATAGTGGGGATGTGTTATTTCAGGTGGGCAGGATGGATTTTTCAGGGCTAGATGAATTTATATCGGCGCAAAAGACGACTTTGAAAAAAGGTCCCATCGCGATTATTTTTGTCGAAGATGCCGTCGAAGTGGAAAGCACATTAGAGCATCATTTGGCCTTGGGCTTTAAAAAGATTTATGTTTTGGCACAAAAGCTTCCAGATTTGGCAGAAGAAATTAGCAACGAAATTATGACCGTTTATTACGGTCCGTTGAAAAAACACGCAGTCCGTGATGCGATCAATACCCTAATGCCGCATATGGGGGACGCGTGGGTTTACACATGCTTTAACGCAGAATATCTATTTTTTCCATTTTCAGAAACGCGCAACTTTGCCGAATTGGTTGCATTCCACGCCGAAGAACGGCGCGATTCTATATTGAGTTATGTCATCGATATATATGCTGGTGATCTGAATGCGGCCCCGTCCGGGATGGATAGTGAAAATGCATACTTGGATAAGGCGGGATATTAAGCGCTTGCGCGGCGGGATGACAAAACACATCAACCCAAAGAACGTCAGTTGGAATTTTTTGGCGGATTAAAATGGCGCTTCGAAGAATTCGTTCCCTATGAGCGGCGCAAAATTGATCGTATTGCAATTTTTCGGGCCCGTGCAGATTTGCGGATGCGCGATAATTTTACCTTTTCAAATGAAGAATATAACACGCATTCGTGCCCATGGCATAACAATATCACCGCCGCAATATTATCATTTCGAACGGCAAAAGCATTGTGTCATAACCCATCATCGCGGGTGAAAATTTCGGATTTTACATGGTTCAATTCGGCGCGCTTTACGCGGTCTTCGCAGCAACTTTTGGATATGGGTTTGATTGAACCGGCGCAATGGTTTTGATCGCTGCAAATATGAAATTTTTAACCCAATGAAAACTAAGGCTTGCGTTTTGAATAAAGCGCGTCCACCATATCTATACATTGCATAGGAGATTTGCGTGGCCCACGGGACAATGACGCATCTAATGGATGCATCGAAAGCAGGACAAGTAACATTAGATTTCCCCGACAATCGTTTGATGATTGAACTGTGTGGAGAATTCGACAAAAACTTGGCCAAGGTTGAACAACAACTCGCGGTACAAATCATCAGGCGTGGCAATCAAATCGAGATTTTCGGAGAAGAAGGCGCGCGGGCTGAGGCGGGTAAAGTTTTAGAGGCGTTATATAATCGCCTTGAAAACGGAAAATCGGTCGAATTCGGCGATGTTGATCGTGAATTGCGTATGGGCGCAAATTCGGAATTGGCCAAATTGGCCGAAGATCAGCTTGAGATGTTTTCGGGCGCTGCGGTCGAAATCAAGACCCGAAAAAAATCGGTTGAACCGCGTACAGACGCGCAAAAAGCATATGTACATGCGTTAATGAACAATGAATTGGCATTTGGAATTGGACCTGCGGGAACGGGGAAAACCTATCTTGCGGTTGCGGTTGCGGTGACAAAATTCATCGCGGGCGAGGTGGACCGTATTATCTTGTCGCGCCCTGCGGTCGAGGCTGGTGAAAAGCTTGGGTATTTGCCCGGTGATATGAAGGACAAAGTTGATCCGTACATGCAACCGCTTTACGATGCGCTTAATGATTTTTTGCCTGGCAAAACGCTTGCGAAATTGATCGAGGAAAAGCGCATCGAAATCGCACCTTTGGCGTTCATGCGCGGCCGCACATTGGCCAATGCGTTTGTGGTTTTGGATGAGGCGCAGAACGCAACTGCGATGCAAATGAAAATGTTCCTGACCCGTCTGGGCGAAGGGTCACGCATGGTGATCACTGGTGACAGATCCCAGGTCGATTTGCCCCGCGGCGTTGTGTCTGGTTTGACTGAGGCAGAACGGTTGTTAAAACAGGTGCCTGGAATAAGCTTTAACTATTTCACCGCCAAAGACGTCGTGCGCCATCCGTTGGTTGCCGCAATTATCGAAGTCTATGACGAAGATAGCCGCAAAGCGATGCTTAAGCGATTGGAAAATCAACGCGACCTATGACAATTGAAATCGTTTACGAAGACGAACGGTGGCAAGATTTCGATCTTGATACGCTTGTCACTAAAGCCGCTCATGCGACATGGGCGCATCTCGGGTATCAGGTGGATCAATTCGGGTTCGATCTTTTGGCCTGTGACGATGCGCGTATTGCCACATTAAATGCCGATTTTCGCGGTAAACCGACGCCGACAAATGTATTGTCATGGCCATCTGAAGAACGCGGTGCCGATGACGACGGTGACGATCCTGATCCGTTGGATCCCGATTGGGACGCCGAATTAGGCGACATCGCTATTTCATTTGACACGTGTAAACGCGAAGCGGACGAGGCCGGCAAACCAATGATCGATCATGTTATACATTTGGTTATACATGCCGTTTTACACTTGATGGGCTATGATCATATCCGTGACCAAGATGCCACGTTGATGGAAGGAATCGAAATCCAGACACTTGGCAAACTGGGTATAGATAACCCATATATAGAGTTAGGATCGTAAGATCGTGATTTTGGATAGGACGAATGGACGACAAAGACGGGCCTTCTAGCGCAGCGCAAAGCGCGCAGCCGAATGGCAATTCTATATTATCGCGTGTTGCAACGCGCATGTTTGGTGGGCGGTCAACCCCTGACCAACACACATTAACAGTCGATGAAACGTTGAAATCGCGCCCAGAAAACGTTTTGGGTATTTTGAACTTGCGGCGTATGCGTGTCGAAGATGTTGCATTACCAAAAGCTGAAATCGTGGCTGTTCCTGACACAATTTCAAAAGACGATCTTGTACAAGTTTTTCGCAAAAGCGGCCTTACGCGCATTCCTGTGTATTCAAACACGTTGGATACGCCAATTGGTATGGCCCATCTAAAAGATTTCGCGCTGCGCCATGGGTTTGGTGCGGATGACGCGGCCTTTAATTTGACGGCGATGTTGCGCCCGTTGTTGTTTGTTCCGCCCTCGATGCAATTGGGGGTTCTATTGACCAAAATGCAAACCGAACGTCGCCACATGGCCTTGGTCATCGACGAATATGGTGGGGTCGATGGATTGGTAACAATCGAAGATTTGATTGAACAGGTTGTCGGTGAAATCGAAGATGAACATGATATTGACGAAGGCAAATATTGGCATTTGGAAAAAAAGGGTCAATACCTTGTCGCCGCCAAAGCATCGTTGGAAGATTTTGCGCGTGAAACTGGGATTGATTTAACGCAAGGCGAAGAAATTGACGCCGAAGAAATCGACACTTTGGGCGGATTGATTTTTATGCTGGCAGGGCGCGTTCCTGTGCGTGGCGAAGTTGTTTTGCATCCCTTGGGTGCCGAATTTGAAATCATTGACGCCGAACCACGGCGGGTAAAACGTGTCCGTTTGCGCCTGCCTGAGGTTGCGAAAGCGGCTGAATGATCGCTGCGATGCGCCGCAATTTGCCCGCCGTTTTCCTTGGTGGCGGGGCGGCGTTGGGGCATGCGCCAGTGTCGTTTTGGCCCGCGACGATTGTCTGTACTTGTGCGTTCTTCATTTGGATTTTGTCGCGACCCATGGACGGAAAAATCCGCGCAAGTGTGTGGTTTTGGGCCTTTGGGTTGGGGTATTTTGGCATCACATTGTCGTGGATTGTCGAACCCTTTTTGGTTGAGGCAGCTATTCATGGTTGGATGGCACCGTTTGCATTGTTATTTATGGCCGGTGGTATGGCAATTTTTTGGGCCATCGGAGGTGTCGCCTTCGTTTTTGGCGGGCCATGGGCGGCAATTGGGGCGATCATTGTCGGGGAATGGTTTCGGGGTCATGTATTGACCGGTTTTCCATGGGGAATGCCCGCTTATACCATGGTGGACACAGCCGCGATTTGGTGGTTTGGAAGTATCGGACCATACGGGGTCAGTTTTTTCATTTTTGCGATATCTGTTGCGCTTGCAAAGGCCGTTTTGCGCCCTGCGGCGGCGACAATCGCTTGGGCGATCACCTTAGGCGGTTTGATGTCATTGCCGATCGTTTGGCGTCAAGCACCTGTTTTAGATGCGGGTCAGACGATCACGACGGTGCGCTTGGTCCAACCGAATGCAATTCAGTCGCAAAAATGGGATCCCAAATTTGCGCCAATATTTTATCAACGTCTTCTTGATGCTACAAAACAAACGCCGCGCCCCGATCTTATCATCTGGCCCGAATCCGCCATCGCGGCTTTGCTGAACTATGCGCCAGATCTGGTTGATGACATAACGGCGGCGGCCGAAGGAACACCCATAATCTTTGGTGCGTTGCGTATTGATGATGACGATCGATTGAAAAATTCTTTGGTCCTATTGGACAATGACGGACAATCGACCCTATATGATAAATCGCATCTGGTGCCCTTTGGCGAATACCTTCCATTGGAACCCTTACTACGACCCTTGGGGTTGGGGTTCTTTTATGATCTGTTCGGGGGGGCCTTTACGCCCGGAGATGGGCCAACCATATTGCGGTTGCCAAACGGGCAGGGGATTGTCCCATTGATTTGTTATGAATTGATTTTTCCAGATTTGGTGCGATCGGTTCCTGACCGCCCTGACATGATTGTACAAATCACCAACGATGCGTGGTTTGGAACACGCTCAGGACCATATCAACACATGGCACAAGCCCGCGCACGCGCGGTTGAAAACGGGGTTTCGGTTGTGCGTGTGGCCAATACCGGTATTTCGGGCGTGATCGGGCCAGACGGAACGGTTGTTGACGCGCTTGATCTGGGTGTCCAAGGGGCAATCGATGTTGCGGTTCCCAAACCACATGATCCCACACTTTATCGTCAATATGGGGATCTAAGTGTGCTTTTTATGTTGATCATTGCTTTTTTCACGTCGTTGCGCGCCCGCGGGCGTAATAACTTGTTGACCTCTTTGTGAAACACACATACGGCATTGGGCTATAGGCGTCACAACGGCTTCCTGGCGTGGCGTCTTTTAATGAATGGAGCATTTTCATGACACGATCATCTTACGTTTTCACCTCTGAATCCGTCTCAGAGGGCCACCCTGACAAGGTTTGCGATCGCATTTCTGACGCGGTTCTTGATGCCTTTTTGGCCGAAGAACCCGAAGCACGCGTTGCCTGCGAAACATTTGCGACGACCAATCGGGTTGTTATTGGCGGCGAGGTTGGGCTTTCCGATCAAACCAAATTGACCGAATATATGGGGCGCATTGACGAAATCGCACGCGCGTGTATCAAAGATATCGGATATGAACAGGACAAATTCCACCACGAAACGGTCGAGGTGACAAACCTTTTGCACGAACAATCCGCGCATATCGCGCAGGGCGTTGATGCGCGCGCTGACAAAGACGAAGGCGCGGGCGATCAGGGTATCATGTTCGGCTATGCCACGAATGAAACCGACGCGTTGATGCCAGCGCCGATCCAATATGCCCACGCGATCCTGCGCCGTTTGGCAGAGGTGCGTAAGAACGGCACCGAACCAACACTTGGGCCAGATGCGAAATCACAGCTGTCTGTGCACTATGAAAATGGTAAACCTGTCGGAGTTACGTCGATCGTCTTATCGACGCAGCATCTGGACGAAACGATGACCTCTGCGGATGTCCGCGCTGTTGTTGAACCCTATATCCGTGAAACGCTGCCAGACGGCTGGATTACGGCGGACACAGCCTGGCATGTGAACCCGACGGGAAAATTCGTGATTGGCGGACCAGATGGGGATGCGGGTCTCACTGGTCGCAAGATTATCGTTGATACATATGGTGGCGCTGCGCCCCATGGCGGCGGGGCGTTTTCTGGCAAAGATCCGACGAAAGTTGACCGTTCGGCCGCCTATGCGGCGCGTTATTTGGCAAAGAACGTGGTTGCGGCCGGCTTGGCCGGAAAATGCACGATCCAATTAAGCTATGCGATCGGTGTTGCGCGTCCATTGTCGATCTATGCAGATACATTTGGCACTGGCCAAGTCAGCGAAGAACAAATCGAACGCGCTGTCGCAGAATGCATGGATTTGACCCCGCGTGGCATTCGTACCCATTTAGGCCTGAACAAACCGATTTATCAACGCACCGCTGCCTACGGCCACTTTGGCCGCGCACCCGAGGCGGATGGTGGGTTCAGCTGGGAACGCACCGATTTGATCGATGCGCTGAAAAAAGCTGTCTAAGTTTCATCTTTGAATAAATACTCACCCGAACGCGTGCGCCGCAGGCGCGCGCGTTTGTCGGATCGCTTTTGCGATCCGAAATAAATCATAAAGGGCACGCGCCTATCTCGCTCTCTTGAAACTTAGTGCATCAGCGGATAAAGCTCCGCTCATGACATCAGATGACACACCCCCAAACACGCATCCTTCGGGCACCCCTTGGCGCAATTTCTATGGCCGTTTCAAGGGGAAAACACTGCGTCCGAACCAAATTGACTATTTGGAAAATGATCTCGCAACTTTATCGCCGGGACCTGTGTCCTTTGACGATAACCCCGAACGCACGCCATTAGATCCGGCGCGTATTTTCGGTGGCAAACCCATCTGGTTAGAAATTGGTTTTGGTGGCGGCGAACATTTGGTCCATCAGGCAATGCAAAATCGTGATGTTGGTATCATTGGCTGTGAACCCTTCGTAAACGGTGTCGCCATGTTGCTGGGGAAAATTCGCGAAGCGAATGCGGACAATATCCGTGTCTATCCGGGGGATGCGCGTCATCTTTTTGATGTGATGCCTGATCAGTCAGTTGATCGTGCGTTCCTTTTGTATCCCGATCCGTGGCCCAAAAAGCGCCACCATCGCCGCCGCTTCGTGACCGCCGAACACTTGGAACCATTGTCGAAGGTGTTAAAAAAAGGCGCCATTTTTCGTGTGGCGACGGACATTCCCGATTATGTGCGTCAAACCTTGCAAGAGGTGCCAAAGGCAGGCTTTGAATGGTTGGCCGAAGGCCCCGACGATTGGCGCGAACCCTGGGGGGACTGGATTTCGACCCGTTACGAACAAAAGGCATTGCGCGAAGGGCGCACGCCCCACTATTTAACCTTTCGCAAACTATAGACGCCCCTTGCTGGTTGCGCTATCACCTGCGTAAGATTTACTGAGGACAATGACATGTCAGGCCATGCCACACCAATTCCAATGATTTCCCACAAATGCGGCCCACTGGTTGGAACCGCGAATGTTCCGGGGGATAAATCCATTTCTCATCGATCTCTCATACTTGGGGCGATGGCGATTGGGACAACCCATATCACCGGGTTGCTGGAAGGCGATGACGTTCTAGATACGGCAAAAGCAATGTGTGCGTTTGGCGCGACTGTGAAAAAACACGATGACGGCAGCTGGTCCGTGGTGGGGGTGGGCGTTGGTGGCTTTGCAGAACCTGACAATGTCATTGATTGCGGCAATTCTGGCACCGGCGTACGTTTGATTATGGGGGCAATGGCGACATCGCCAATCGTTGCGACCTTTACAGGTGATGCGAGCTTGAACAAACGCCCCATGGCGCGTGTGACAGACCCGCTTGCGCTTTACGGGGCGCAATCGGTTGGGCGCTCTGGCGGGCGCTTGCCTATGACGATCGTGGGGGCAAAAAATCCTGTTCCCGTCAATTACACCGTTCCAGTGCCATCCGCTCAGGTGAAGTCGGCCGTATTGTTGGCAGGGTTGAATGCACCGGGCAAAACCGTTGTGATTGAGAAAGAAGCCACCCGCGATCACACCGAACGCATGTTGGCAGGTTTTGGCGCAGAAATCACGGTTGAGGATACGAATGAAGGTCGCGTTATCACGTTGACTGGACAGCCAGAGTTAAAGCCACAGACCATTATAGTGCCCCGTGATCCATCCTCGGCCGCGTTCCCAGTCTGTGCGGCGCTGATCACTGAAGGGTCGGACGTCTTGGTTCCCAATATCGGCCTTAATCCGACACGCGCGGGATTATTCACCACGTTGCGTGAAATGGGCGCGGATTTGGAATATGAAAATGAACGCGTCGAAGGTGGCGAACCTGTGGCGGACTTGCGCGCCAAATATTCGCCGAACATGAAGGGCATCGAAGTGCCCCCGCATCGCGCGGCGTCTATGATTGATGAATACCCGATCTTGTCCGTTGTTGCGTCTTTTGCACAGGGCGACACTGTGATGCGCGGCGTCAAAGAGCTACGTGTCAAGGAAAGTGATCGCATCGACGCAATGGCGCGCGGTTTGCGTGCAAACGGCGTTGAGGTTGACGAAGGCGAAGATTGGTGGATCGTGCATGGTCGCGGTATGGGTAATGTAAAAGGTGGAGCGGAATGCGAAACGTTTTTGGATCACCGTATTGCAATGTCTTTTGTCATTATGGGCTTTGCCGCAAATGAACCTGTGCGCGTCAATGACGGCAGCCCGATCACAACGTCTTTCCCGATCTTTGAACCTCTTATGCGCGAACTGGGTGCCAAAATCGAACGGGCTTGAACAAAATTGTGCGCACCGGTGGTGCGCGCTCAATGTGCCTTCGATGCTCAGCCTGACGGCTTGCGCGTCTTTGGCGGTTTGAAATTTGAAATGGGGACGCAAAATGGCATTCGTTGTTGCAATTGATGGACCAGCGGCGGCAGGGAAAGGCACTTTGGCCCGTGCTTTGGCTGCGCATTTTGGCTTTCAATATTTGGATACGGGGCTATTGTACCGCGCCGTCGGGGCAAAGGTAGCTGAAGGACAAGAGCCTTTGACAGCTGCACAAAGCTTGACGGTCGATGATTTGGCCCGTTCTGATTTGCGCAGTGTTGAGGCTGGTCAGCACGCGTCAAAGGTCGCAGCACTCCCAGAGGTGCGCAGTGCGCTTTTGGCGTTTCAACGTACCTTTGCCAACCGCGACGGCGGCGCCGTATTGGACGGACGCGACATAGGGACCGTTATATGCCCAAACGCAGACGTTAAATTATATATCACTGCAAGCGCCGAGGTCCGCGCCAAACGGCGGTGGGATGAGCTGGGTCAATCTGAAAGCTATGAGGCCGTTTTAGCGGCGGTTATCGAGCGCGATGAACGGGACATGAACCGCGCGGATGCGCCATTAAAACCCGCGGCAGATGCGCATATATTGGATACCTCTGACCTGTCGATCAACGATGTCTTGCAAACGGCAATCACACTTGTCGACAACGCGCGCTAGTCTTTCATCTTTGAAAAAATGCTCAAATTACACGGTTTGACGCACCAGACCCCTTCAATATGGCAAAAGCCCTTGCATCATGGGCCATTCCACAGTAAGGGGACCTCGTTAAGACGGGGTACCCGCGACGATGAATTGAGCAGGGTCTGGCAACAGCCAGCCTTTTTTCGTTTCTGGACTGTCTGACCAATTTAATCCAAGACCGGTGGAGACAACCACCCGGCCAGTATAAATGCAAGTAAAGGATAAAAGGCCACATGGCTCAGAATGCATCTATGGCAGAATTCGAAGCGCTGCTGAATGAAAGCTTCGAAATGGACACCCCAGAAGAGGGTTCCGTAGTAAAAGGCAAAGTCATCGCGATTGAAGCGGGACAAGCCATCATCGACGTAGGCTATAAAATGGAAGGCCGCGTTGATTTGAAAGAATTCGCAAACCCAGGCGAAGCTCCCCAAGTAGCCGTTGGCGACGAAGTTGAAGTTTTCCTTCGTGCAGCTGAAAACGCAAAAGGCGAAGCGGTTATTTCCCGCGAAATGGCGCGTCGTGAAGAAGCGTGGGATCGTTTGGAAAAAGCATACGCAGAAGAAGCACGCGTTGACGGCGCAATCTTTGGCCGCGTCAAAGGTGGTTTCACTGTTGATCTGGGCGGCGCGGTTGCGTTCTTGCCAGGGTCCCAAGTTGACGTACGTCCTGTACGCGACGCAGGTCCTTTGATGAACATGAAACAGCCATTCCAAATTCTGAAAATGGACCGTCGTCGTGGCAACATCGTTGTATCACGTCGTGCAATCCTTGAAGAATCACGCGCGGAACAACGCGCAGAAGTCATCGGCAACCTGACCGAAGGCATGGACGTAGAAGGCGTTGTTAAAAACATCACCGAATACGGTGCATTCGTTGATCTGGGCGGCGTTGACGGTCTGTTGCACGTGACTGACATGGCATGGCGTCGTGTAAACCACCCATCCGAAATCCTGACAATTGGCGAATCTGTCAAAGTACAGGTCATCAAAATCAACAAAGATACGCACCGTATTTCTTTGGGCATGAAACAACTGCAAGAAGACCCATGGGAAATCGTTGCAGCGAAATACCCACTTGAATCTGTTCACCGTGGCGTTGTCACAAACATCACCGATTACGGCGCGTTTGTTGAACTAGAAGCAGGCGTTGAAGGTCTGGTTCACGTGTCTGAAATGTCTTGGACCAAGAAAAACGTACATCCTGGCAAAATCGTATCGACCAGCCAAGAAGTTGACGTCATGGTTCTGGAAATCGACGGCGCGAAACGTCGCGTATCTTTGGGCTTGAAACAATGCCAACGCAACCCATGGGAAGTGTTTGCAGAAACACACCCAGAAGGCACAGAAGTCGAAGGCGAAGTCAAAAACATCACCGAATTCGGTTTGTTCATTGGTTTGGCTGGCGAAATCGACGGCATGGTTCACTTGTCAGACATTTCGTGGGACGAACGTGGCGAAGACGCGATCCAAAGCTACCGCAAAGGCGACGTTGTCAAAGCAGTTGTATCCGAAGTTGACGTTGAAAAAGAACGCATCAGCCTATCGATCAAAGCATTGGGCGGCGACAAATTCGCAGAAGCAACTGGCGGCGTGAAACGCGGTTCTGTTGTAACTGTTGAAGTTACTGCAATTGAAGATGGCGGTATCGAAGTCGAATACGAAGGCATGAAATCATTCATCCGTCGTTCCGACCTATCCCGTGATCGTGCAGAGCAACGCCCAGAGCGTTTCTCAGTTGGCGACAAGGTCGACGTTCGCGTGACCAACATCGACAGCAAAACACGCAAGCTAGGTGTTTCTATCAAAGCGCGCGAGATTGCAGAAGAAAAAGAAGCCGTTGAACAATACGGTTCGTCCGACTCTGGCGCGTCTTTGGGTGATATCCTTGGCGCAGCGCTAAAAGGCGACGAAAAGTAAGAACGACAGTATGTCGAAATTATTACCCCCCGTGCGTTGCGCGGGGGGTTTCGATTCGGCCAATGGCTGTGAACTGTGCAATAAATGACTTCGCAGGCGCAGCATTTTCCCCTCTATTCACAATATCTTATGGCAATAACGCGCCAAAAACGTGAATCTTTGCCAATATTAGTCATTCAATGAAACAAAGTGGTTTCCTTGGGCTCTAAGTTTTCTATACTTTGAGGATCAAACAGTTTGTAGGAGCTAAGGGCAAATGATCCGGTCTGAATTGATTCAAAAAATTGCTGACGATAACCCCCATCTCTTTCAGCGTGATGTGGAACGCATCGTCGCGACGGTATTTGATGAAATAACCGACGCCCTAGCCAATGGTGATCGGGTCGAGCTTCGCGGCTTTGGTGCTTTTTCTGTGAAAAAGCGCGATGCACGCGTCGGCCGTAACCCGCGCACTGGTGAATCTGTTTCCGTCGATGCCAAAGCGGTGCCGTTTTTCAAAACTGGCAAATTGCTGCGCGATCGGTTGAACGGGCGGGTATAATTGATGCGATATATTCGGTATGCATTCATGGCCGCATTGGCCATTGTTTTGGTGACGGTTGCGGTTGCAAACCGCACGGTAACAGACTTAAATCTGTTACCCACCGAATTTGCGGGTCTTATTGGGTTTAACCTGTCCATTTCGACGCCGGTATTTGTGGTGTTTTTTGTCGGTACGATCTTTGGCGTATTGATTGGGTTCGTGTGGGAATGGCTGCGCGAATATAAACATCGTGCCGAAGTTACCCGTAAATCACGCGAGCTGCGCCGTGCAGAACGTGAAATCAGCCAGTTGAAGTCAGAAAAGTACAAGGACAAGGATGATGTTCTTGCGCTTTTGGATGAACCTGCAACGTGATCCATGCCTAACGACATCCGTTTTAAAATATGCGGCCTGACATCAGAACAGGCCGTTTTTGATGTGGCCAATGCTGGCGCACATTACATTGGTTTGAATTTTTTCCCAAAATCGCCGCGCTTTGTGGCGCCTGATCTTGCACGTGACTTGGCGCTTGCAACGCCGATTGGTGTGGCCAAGGTGGGCTTGGTCGTAGATGTAGATGATGCAACGTTGGACCATATCGTGAACCGTGTTCCTTTGGATATGATCCAACTACACGGATCTGAAACGCCTGCGCGCGTCGTTGAGGTTAAGAAACGTTATGGGTTGCCCGTAATCAAGGCCGTGGGCATTGCCCTTGTAGATGATCTTCCAAAACTAGATTTGTTTAACACAGTTGCGGATCAGGTATTAGTGGATGCTAAGGCGCCCAAAGGCGCAGTGTTGCCCGGTGGTAATGGATTGCCCTTTGATTGGACGTTGATTGCGGGGCGGCGTTGGCCGATCCCATGGCTTTTGGCAGGGGGATTGACGCCTGAAAATGCGGCGCTTTCGGTTAAAATGACCGGCGCACGCCAGTTAGATGTATCATCAGGCGTTGAATCGGCCCCTGGCGTCAAAAACGCGGAAAAAATTCGTGCGTTTATCGCTGCTGTGCAGGGCTGATCCCTTTACCTAGGCCGTACAAGCGGTTACTAAAATCGAAACTGATTTTGGCGGAGAACCATAATGGCAAACGACCTCTTCAATAGCTTTATGACAGGTCCCGACGAAAAGGGCCGCTTTGGTCAATTCGGGGGGCGTTTTGTATCTGAAACCCTGATGCCTTTGATCCTTGAATTGGAAGCACAGTACGAAAAGGCAAAAACCGACGATAGTTTTTGGGCCGAGATGCATGATCTTTGGACCCATTACGTTGGTCGGCCAAGCCCATTGTATTTTGCTGAACGTCTGACCGATCATTTGGGCGGTGCGAAGATTTACCTAAAACGCGATGAATTGAATCACACAGGTGCGCATAAAATCAACAATGTGTTGGGACAAATCATTCTGGCCCGCCGCATGGGGAAAACCCGCATCATCGCCGAAACGGGTGCGGGCCAACATGGGGTCGCGACCGCAACGGTTTGTGCGAAATTCGGTTTGAAATGTGTGGTCTATATGGGGGCACACGATGTTGAACGCCAAGCACCTAATGTGTTTCGGATGCGTTTGTTGGGGGCCGAAGTCATTCCCGTTACATCAGGCCGTGGGACTTTGAAAGACGCGATGAACGACGCGCTTCGCGATTGGGTGACCAATGTACGCGACACATTCTATTGCATTGGCACCGTCGCAGGGCCACACCCATATCCTGCGATGGTTCGTGATTTTCAGTCGATCATCGGTAAAGAGGCCAAAGAACAAATCATGGCTGCCGAAGGCCGTTTACCCGACACAATCATTGCCGCAATTGGTGGTGGATCTAACGCGATGGGTCTGTTCTTTCCATTCCTTGATGACAAATCCGTGAACATCATCGGCGTCGAAGCAGGCGGAAAGGGCGTCGACCAAAAGATGGAGCATTGTGCATCCCTTACTGGGGGACGGCCAGGCGTTTTGCACGGCAATCGCACCTATTTGTTACAAGACACTGATGGACAAATTTTGGAAGGCTTTTCCATTTCTGCTGGTTTGGATTATCCTGGAATTGGCCCAGAACATGCATGGCTCCACGAAATTGGTCGCGCGCAATATGTCGCGATTACCGACAAAGAAGCACTTGAAGCGTTTCAGCTAAGTTGTTCAGCAGAAGGCATTATTCCCGCACTTGAACCCAGCCACGCTTTGGGCCACGTTATGAAAATTGCACCGACGCTGCCAAAAGATCATATCATCATTATGAATATGTGTGGCCGTGGTGACAAAGATATCTTTACTGTCGCACGTCATTTGGGGTTTGATATGAACGGACCCGAAGGCCGAGATAGTAAGTAAATAAATCTAAAACTCACAAACCCCGCTAATCTAACGATCGGTGGGGTTTTTATTAGCTCGATTGAGTAATGCGTCAAAATTTAAAAAATTGACAATCATTAAATTTTATTACCCAGCATTCGTCACGGTTGGGTGAAATGAAAAACGAATAGCTCCGTCGACGCGTAAAGTAATCGTGTATGATGCCAAACTGCGCTGCTATTAAGCTGTATCGATCCGTCCACGTTTTAAAACTGCCATGGCGCGATTGGTAATCCGCAATTGAGCTAACTTTTGCGATCACGCCATAGGCAACCTGTTTTCGAACTTTGAACTTTGCCTGCTGGATTTGACCGGATTAAATGAGGCTTTGCTTCCATCAAAGCCCCTTGCCTTCGGCGAGGATATTTTTAGACAAGAAATGATAGGTTCATTTTCTTTTCACCAAATATCCCGGGTTTTGGGGCAGAGCCCCAAGCAGTCATAAAAAAACCGCCCCTGAGGGCGGTTTTCAATTAGATCTGTTTTGACATCCGTTTGCGTTCATGTGGATCAAGATAACGTTTGCGCAATCGAATAGATTCTGGAGTCACTTCGACCAATTCGTCGTCGTTGATATAAGCAATCGCTTCTTCCAATGAAAAGTTGATGTGCGGTGTTAAACGGACGGCGTCATCGGTACCTGACGCACGTACGTTTGTAAGTTTTTTACCTTTTAGCGGGTTCACTTCAAGATCATTGTCACGGCTGTGTTCGCCGATGATCATACCTTGATAGATCTTTGCCTGTGGCCCCAAAAACATGCGCCCACGTTCTTCGAGGTTCCAAAGCGCATAGGCAACCGCTTCACCGTCTTCCATAGAGATAAGAACGCCTGCACGACGGCCCGGGATCGCACCTTTGTAGGCGGCCCAGCTGTGGAACACACGGTTCAAAACACCTGTTCCGCGTGTATCAGTCAGAAATTCACCGTGATATCCGATCAAACCGCGGGATGGTACATGTGCGATAATACGGGTTTTACCGGCGCCAGCAGGGCGCATTTCGACCAAGTCACCTTTGCGCGCACCGGTGATTTTCTCAATTACGGCACCTGAATAATCATCATCAACGTCGATGGTTACTTCTTCGATGGGCTCTAAGCGTTTGCCATCTTCTTCGCGCATCAAAACTTGTGGACGTGAAATGGACAATTCAAATCCTTCGCGGCGCATGTTTTCGATCAACACGCCCATTTGCAATTCGCCACGACCTGCAACTTCAAATGCTTCGCCACCTGGTGTGTCGGTGACTTTGATTGCGACGTTGCTTTCGGCTTCTTTCATCAAACGTTCGCGAATAACGCGGCTTTGTACCTTTTTACCTTCACGACCTGCCAAGGGGCTATCGTTGATCCCAAAGGTCACGGTGATGGTGGGGGGATCAATTGGCTGCGCTTCTAGCGGTTCATCGACGGCCAGTGCACACAGTGTGTCGGACACGGTTGCTTTGGTCATACCTGCCAAGGAAACAATATCCCCTGCGATGGCTTCTTCGATATCTTGTTGTGCAAGGCCACGGAACGCCTGGATTTTTGTTACGCGAAATTGTTCAATCTTTTGGCCAATGCGCGACAGCGCTTGGATCGTTTGTCCAACTTTCAATTTTCCGCTTTCAACGCGACCCGTCAAAATACGTCCCACGAACGGGTCATTGCCCAACGTTGTCGCCAACATGCGGAAATCGTCGTTTTGTTTAGCCAACTGCTTTGGTGCTGGTACATGGTTCACAACCAACTGGAACAGCGCGTCCAAATTTTTGCGCGGGCCGTTTAATTCGTTGTCTGCCCAACCTGAACGTCCAGAGGCATAAAGATGTGGGAAATCCAATTGGTCTTCGTTGGCGCCGAGTGCCACGAACAAGTCAAAGCATTCATCCAACGCCCGATCTGGTTCGGCATCTGGCTTATCCACTTTGTTTAGCACCACAATGGGACGAAGCCCCAAAGCCAAAGCTTTGGATGTTACGAATTTTGTTTGTGGCATCGGGCCTTCGGCCGCATCAACCAACAAAACTACACCGTCGACCATCGAAAGGATACGTTCAACTTCTCCGCCGAAATCGGCGTGACCGGGCGTGTCAACGATATTGATGCGGTGACCGTGCCATTCGACAGACGTGGCTTTGGCCAAGATCGTGATGCCGCGTTCGCGTTCCAAATCGTTGCTGTCCATGGCACGTTCCGCCACAGCTTGGTTTGCGCGAAATGCGCCCGATTGTTTTAACAGTTCGTCGACCAATGTTGTCTTGCCGTGGTCAACGTGCGCAATAATTGCGATATTGCGTAGATCCATGTGTATTTCCGCCATTTCTAGTTTGTTGACTGGGCCCTAAACGGAAACGCAGCAAAAGACCAGAGCTTATTGGGTCGCAGGCGGTTATTGTTATGTTATGGTGCGAATTGTGTTTTTTATGGCCACCGGTATGATTTTAATGGCCTTGATGATTTTACAGCCGCCTAAAGCGGTGGCATTAGCGTCAAAAATAACGTCATCCTTAACGATTGGTGGTTTAATCGTCGGACTTGGATGTTTGGAATTCATACGACGCCTTCGTGAACATGGTAAAAAAAACGACCCGCATTATTGAAAATAACGCAGCGGAATTGTCTTTTTTAACGGCAAAACTGCATCATCATAAACAACAATTTCCAAAGCCGGAATGTCAGTCGCAATTCGTAAAAAATAACGTCGAATAAGCGTTGTGATGTGTTTCATGTGTCAAACTCCCGTCTTTCTTTTATCGTGGCAAATTCTATGCCAGTATTGCCGATCTATCCGTAAGGGGGGGGATTAAGGATTAAGGTTAGAGGGGTGTTCATAGGTATGGGGGCGGTATGACGATCCCATCTTTTGATGTTATAACCATTATAACAATAGACGAAGGATTGAGTACTAAGATGTATGGTCAGCCGAACGTAGTATCGAATAATAACAATGTCGAAAGCGATATCATGAAAATTTTAGTGGCTGATGACCACGAAATGATTTTGGACATTGCTCGGATGTATCTAGCACAACAACCCGATATGGAAGTGGCAACGGCGTCTGATTTGTATGCGGCGATAGAACTCTTTCAAAAAAGTGGTCCATTTGATGTTGTGGTTTTGGATTACAATATGCCCGGCATGGATGGCATAGACGGGTTGAAGCGTATGATCGACATCGTACGTCCTCGCCCAGTTGCTTTGATCACGGGCAATCCGACAACATCCTTAATGAACCAAGCCTTAGACGAAGGGGCGGCCGGTATCATTTCCAAAAGCCTACCGATCAAATCATTTGCCAATTCAATTCGATTTATCCATTCAGGCGAAACCTATATTCCGCTTCACTTGATCAAAGATGATGCGAAGCCTGAGCAACCCAATACAGGCCCATTAAGCACCCGTGAAATGACCGTTCTTGGGTATTTGGGCGAAGGCCGTAAAAATAGAGATATTGCATCTGAATTGGGTCTTTCGGAAGGGACCGTCAAGATGCACGTGATGTCCATCTGTAAAAAGCTAGAAGCAAGCAACCGAACACAGGCGGTTGTCAATGCGCGCAATACTGGATTGCTATAAAACTTTTACCTAAAAATGTTTGATGACCCAAGAACGGCGTTCGCGGTGCTTGGGTTTTTTCATGGCTCCATATGTTCCATAATCAATGTATGCGCACGTTCGATGGTGGCGCGTTTGATTTGCAAAACCCGACCCGTCTTTACGCCCAAAATCGCGGCAACTTCACGGACGTTCAATTCTTCAATGTAATAAAGCTGCAAAACCAGTTCTTCGCGTTCGGGCAATTTTCCAATCGCGATTTTTAAATGCGTCCACAGCATCATCAAAGGGATCTGCGACGCCAATCAAAGGCGGCGTCAGTGCAAAAAACAACGTAAAAAGTGTTGAGATCTTTTGCATTTATTTTCCCGCCATCATTACCAATTGCCAATACATTAATCGTTTTTTCCGCCCAATTTTCCGATTTCGTTGACAACGATTTTGGGTCGTGTCACGCCTTCTGTTTCCATTTCAATGCTGACATTTTCAGGTAAAAAAACGCCATAGCGAGACAAAACATATTTAGGATCCAGTTCGATTTCACTTTGAAATGTTTTGTCGATCCAACAGCGCGCCATTGCGCGGCCCAAGATATCAAGAAGGCGGTACATGACCTCGTCACTGGTGTGAAAGGTTGTGACTTGATTAACCAATTTAAAATCACCCTCAGGATCCGCGCCAACCTTTCGTTTGGTACTGGCTTTGCTCTACTCATTTAGGATTTTTAGTATATTTGGCATCCCTCTACCTGTCGTCTTCTCCAAATATGCGCGCTGCGCTCTTGGTTTCCTAAACGGCGAATTTTCGCGAATTTTTTCGATCTAATGTGCGGGTGAAATAATTTCAAATTTTAGCACATCCACCATGCCGTGATCTGTAATTTTCAACGCAGGAATGACGGGCAACGCCAAAAATGCCAATTGCAAAAATGGTTCATGTAATACGACGCCCAAAGATTTTGCGGCGCTGCGCAGCGCGATCAATTTCGAACGGACGGTTTCAAACGGTTGATCCGACATTAACCCGGCAATTGGCAAGGCCAGTTCGGCCAAGACTTGGCCATTCCGGACGACGACAAATCCACCTTGAATGTCGCCTAAGCGCTGTGCGGCCAATGCCATATCTGCATGATCCATGCCTGTGACGACAATGTTGTGGTGATCGTGGCAGACAGTCGCGCCAATCGCACCCGAGGTCATGCCAAATCCGTGAACAAAACCTACGGCGCGACGTCCTGATTTTCCATGCCGTTCAATGACGGCGATTTTGGCCAAATCTCGATCTACATTGACCGATTTGTCACCATTCACAGGCGGAATATCATAAATTAGGTGTTCTGTTATGATTTTGCCTTCTATGATGCCAATAACATCGGTTTTGGGGCTATTTGATGCAGTGCGAAACCAATCAGGTTTCACGTCTGGACACTTCACCGAATTCAATCCCACCGGGGCGCAAATGTCGCGTTGTGCAAAGGCTTCATCGTTCACCAAAACGCCGCCGCAAAACACACTATAAATTGAGCACGTTTCAAAATCGTCCAAGACGACGATATCTGCACGTTTGTTGGGGGCGATTTGTCCGCGATCTTTCAATCCAAAGGCTTCAGCAGCCGATAAAGATGCCGCGCGGTAAATTGCCAATGGTTCAATACCGCGTGCAAGTGCGGTACGAATGACATAATCTAAATGACCTTGTTCGAATATATCCAATGGGTTTCGATCATCTGTGCATAGGCACAAATAGGGTGATGTTGCCACATTCAAAAGTGGCAAAAGCGCGTCCATGTCTTTTGAAACGGAACCTTCGCGAATGAGAACACGCAATCCCTTTTGCAATTTTTCCCGTGCTTCGTGTGCGGTTGTTGCTTCGTGTTCGGTTCGAATGCCCCCGGCGATATATGCATTTAGATCTTTTCCGCCCAGTTGCGGGCAATGCCCATCAATGTGGCGACCTTCAAACAGAACCAGCTTTTCCATAACGTTGTGATCACGGTAAACAACGCCAGGATAATTCATCATTTCGGCCAGGCCGATGGTTTTTGGATGATCCATATAGGGCGCAAGATCGGTGGCAGAAATTGTCGCTCCTGACGTTTCCATATGTGTCGATGGCACACAGGACGACAATTGAACCCGAATATCCATCAGGGTCGATTGTGCTGCGGATAAAAAATATTCAATGCCTTGTGTGCCGATTACATTGGCAATTTCATGGGGGTCACAAATCGCCGTTGTAACCCCAAAAGGCGCAACGCATCGGTCAAATTCGAAGGGCGTGACCAAACTGCTTTCAATGTGCAAATGTGTATCGATAAACCCCGGCACCATGGTTTTCCCGGCTACATCGATGATGTGCGCCGCGTCATAATATGCCCCAATCCCCACAATCGTATCGCCCAAAATGGCAACGTCGCCATCAATGAACATCCCGGTTACCGTATCAAAAACGCGGCCTCCGCGTAGAACGATGTCAGCAGGGATGTCGCCGCGCGCCGATGAAATTTTTTCGATAATTGTGGGCATAAATGGATCCGTTTTGAACCAAGATGCCCCGAGTTTTCGGCAAGGTCAAAGGGTTTGCCAAAAAAGAAAAACGCAAAGCCGAACTTTGCGTTTTTTCTGTCAATCCATGGGGTAAGGATTATAGGTAATAAACGCCCATGTTTACATAACGTTTTGCAGATGCTTCACCAGCGCGTAGCAACCAAGACATAACGGAACGAGAAATTTTTTGTGCCATTGTAGGGTCTCCTTTATCTGAAGGGAGATATAAAATAGTCCCGGATTGGCGAGTAGAGGGTGTTTGTGCATAGCCGTTATGCTGCAGGTGCAAAGGGTTTTGGCCGCAGTGCAAAAATTCAATTTTGT
>JAYPUL010000012.1:51617-61406 GCA_038134005.1 Paracoccaceae bacterium
CCGTTATGCTGCAGGTGCAAAGGGTTTTGGCCGCAGTGCAAAAATTCAATTTTGTCTTACTGGTTTGATCTAGATCAAAGCGATCATGATACACTGTGCTAAAGATTGGGTGTGATCAGAAATGTTAGCTGTCTATGACCATGCTTCCCTGCAAGTGCGGATTGGTCCTTTGTCAATCCGCACTTTTAATTTCTGCTGGCTTTTTTGGCTGGTTGGTTGGTAAACTTGCATCATTATTTAAAAGGGAAATTATGACGTGATCTATTTACCAAAAATGCCATCATCATCATTAAAGGGTAAGACAGCCTTGGTTACAGGGGCATCGTCAGGTTTGGGGCAAGGTGCGGCCGTGGCACTTGCACAAGCGGGCGCGCATGTGCTGTGCATCGCCCGCGGCAAAGACCGCCTTGAGGCCAGTGTCGCCGCTATGCAAGCAAACGGGTGGTCGGCCGAGGCCCATGTTTTAGATATCATTGATACAGATGCCATGGACGCCTTTTGCGCGTCGCAAGAGATTGATGTTTTGGTCAATGCTGCGGGATCGGCACGACATTCCGCCGCCATTGATACGCAACGTGAGGATTATGATCGTGTCATGGAGATCAACACCCGCGCAGCTTATTTTGTATCAACGGCAGCTGCGAAAAACATGATGCGTCGTAATGTCGGTGGATCAATCATCCATATTTCCAGCCAAATGGCCCATGTGGGTGGCATTGATCGGGCCGTTTATTGTGCATCAAAATTCGCTGTCGCAGGTATGGTCAAAGCCATGGCGATAGAATGGGGGAAGCAAGGCATTCGTGTGAATACGATTTGTCCAAAGTTCATTCGCACGCCGTTAAACGATGTCACATTCCAAAACCCTGAGCGTCTCGCATGGATCGAGGAGAAAATCAAACTAGGGCGTGCAGGGCAGGTGCGCGATATCATGGGGGCGGTGTTGTTTTTGGCGACGGATTTGTCGAGTCTTGTCACAGGTTCATCCGTTATGGTTGATGGTGGATGGACCGCAGATTGATTAATCTTTTTATTTTGGGTTCGCTTTTGGGGCTCTGCCCCAAACCCCGGGATATTTGGAGGACAGAAAATGCCACCAAATATCACATTTAGATCGAGGTGGTATTATTTGTAAGGCACGGTTGGATTTCCCGATCCAGCCCAATCAGTGATGCCGCCGGAAAGATGTGAAACATTCCGAAATCCCAGTTGCGTCACAAGAGCCGTTCCCAACATTTCGGTTCTGTTGCCTGTTCTGCAATAAAGTACGATGTCTTGGTCCAAGCTTGTGACGAGGGACATGAATTTTTTGTTAAATTCTGGATGAATTTGGCCTGTTTTGGTAAAAGCGGTGATTTTGTTTGCGCCTTCAATAATGCCAGTTTGTTGCCATTCTTCGTCACGGCGAATATCGATAATTGTCGCCCCCCGGGCTTGCGCGGCTTTGAAATCGTCTACGGTTAAGTTGCCAAGCTGTGGCGGTATGGACATTTTGATAAGTTCAACGTCAAAAATCAGGGTCGCGTTTGGGGGGATTACGCCACCGGCGCCGCGTGCGCCATATCCCAATTCGGGCGGAATCGTCAGTATGCGTTGTTCGCCCACTTGCATTCCCAATACACCTTGTTCCCAACCTTGGATGACCTGGCCTTGGCCCAAGATAAAGAAGAACGGTTGGCCACGGTCACGCGAACTATCAAAAATCGTGCCGTCCATTAATTTTCCTGTGTAATGGACGCTTACTTGTTGGCCAACCTCGGCTGTATCACCAGAACCTTTCACGATCGTTTCGATATTCAACCCTTCGGCATGGATGGAGGGCGCAGGCAGGATAAAGGCAAGTGCGGCGATAAAGCTGCGCAGAAATGGGGGGCAGTGTAACATGGCATCCTCTTATCAGTTATTGTGCGGACCCTAGAGGAAA
This sequence comes from Paracoccaceae bacterium, assembly GCA_038134005.1. Lineage (GTDB taxonomy): Bacteria > Pseudomonadota > Alphaproteobacteria > Rhodobacterales > Rhodobacteraceae > CAJXSD01. Next base: position 53,542 of record JAYPUL010000012.1, read on the forward strand.
GTGTTATCCTTGCGCAAGCCGTGTTCGGATGCAGCCGGTCACAATCAATTGATTCAATCGTTCGTGTTAGAAATGATTGCCCGGCGTTTGCCATTGATCTAGGTCGTTTTGACGAGCCTTTGCCAATGTGTATCCGTGTGCTGCCCAACTCATGCCGCGATCGATCATGTCAAATGCAGGGCCGGTTGCGATGACATTTTGTTTATGTCCCAGCGCGTTGTAGTATACACGACCCAGACCCCATGATTTTGTCCAAGCAACTGGCATATCAACAGGGCCATTGGCGCTGTGATACCAAGCGACAATCGGAAAACGCGTTGTGGCCAGAACATGAATTGCAGGATCAATATGCAAATAATATTGTTCGGACACGACGTCAAAGTCGGCGATACCTTGTGTCGTTTCATGTTCCGTGTCGGTGATATGCACCTTATATGAAACACCATCACCACCAGGATGTGCGACCCAATTTGCACCCGTCATAAATTGCCATAGCACATTAGACCTAAACGCATCACACATGCCGCCGTGGACCCCCGCAAGGCCTGTGCCCTTTGCGACCGCATTTGATACGTTCAGTGCACGTTGCTTTGTCAATTCGCTCATCGTCCAAACTGGGACAATAAGATCATAATCGGTTAAACGATCCGCATCATCGAAACATTCCAAAGTGTCAAAAACATCGACAGCGAAACCTTTCGCATGCAACATGCTTTCGAATTGTGCGGCGACCAAATCGGGTTCGTGACCGTCCCAGCCGCCCCAAGTGATAAGTGCTTTCATGTTTGTCCCTGTGGTGATGTGTTTGGTGTGATGACACTCAAACAAATTTATTGACAGTAATCTAGTGATCAGACTGGAATTTTTTTCCTGTGCGCTTCATCATACTGCAAGTCTGGTCTTAAAGGGGGTGTCATGATCGATAGGGAATTATTAAGTGCGATGTTTGATGCGGCTATTACGGCTGCTGATCCTGTTCATGCATTAAAAGGGATGTTGCCCCCAAAGCCCAAGGGCCGCACAGTGATCGTAGGAGCGGGCAAAGGTGTGGCCCAGCTTGCCGCAGCATTCGAACAAGCGTGGGGCGAACCGGTCGAGGGGGTCGTGGTTACGCGTTACGGATATGGGGCGGCTTGTAAATACGTCAAGGTTTTAGAAGCGGCACATCCGGTTCCCGACGCGGCGGGTTTAAATGCCACGCGAGAAATCTTTGCCGCGGTTGAAGGATTGGGAAAAGAGGATTTGGTGATTGCCTTGATCACGGGGGGCGGATCCGCATTATTACCTAGCCCTGCAGAGGGCTTGGGATTGGCTGATGAACAGGCGTTGAATGCAGCGCTTTTGGCGTCAGGCGCCCCGATTGGCGTAATGAACATGATACGCAAACAAATTAGCACAATCAAAGGCGGGCGATTGGCGATTGCTGCGCACCCGGCGCGCGTCGTAAGTTTGGTGGTTTCTGATGTCCCGGGGGATGATCCGGCACAGGTGGCGTCAGGGCCAACAGTGCCCGATGACACTACCCGCGAACAGGCGATTGCGGCAATTTCGAATTATCGTATCGATGTCCCCGCGCGCGTTATGCAGTTTTTAAACGATACCCAAGATACCGCCCCTGTACCAAATGATCCACAATTTGCGCGCAATACCGTTCATGTTATTGCATCTGCGCAAAAATCATTAGAGGCGGCGGCACATTGTGCAGAACGCGCGGGCATAAAAGCGGTGATTTTATCAGATGAAATAGAAGGCGAAGCGCGTGATATTGCAAGAATGCATGGCGCGTTGGCGCGTGCTATTGCGCGCAGGGGGCATCCTTTTGCGGCGCCTGTTGTCTTGTTGTCTGGGGGGGAAACCACCGTGACATTACGAGGGAATGGAAAAGGTGGGCGCAACGGAGAATTTCAATTGGCGCTGGCGCTTGCGGTTGATGGTCTTGGCCAAGTGTCTGCTTTGGCCGCAGATACAGACGGTATTGATGGTTCCGAAACTAATGCAGGGGCGTTTATTGACGAAACGACCGCGGAACGTTTACGTGCCAAGGCGCTAGATCCAATGGCAGCATTGTCAAACAACGACAGTTGGAGCGCGTTTCATGCCATTGGGGACCTCTTCGAACCAGGGCCGACCGGCACGAATGTCAATGATTTCCGCGCAATTATCGTACGTGGATAATGTCCGCATACGGGGTCGCCGGGGGAAAGCGTTTGTTATTTGCGATCGCCAATAACGATGCGAAGCATTTCTATTTCCTCGGTGCTAAGGGACGTCAAGGGCGAACGCACCGGCCCGGTGTCGAAACCACGCAGGGCGACGCCGGCTTTGATCGCAGAAACGGCATAACCCGTTTTGCGATCTCGCAGCTTTGCAAAAGGGTAATAAAAGTCGCGCAGCATTTGTTCGCATTTGGCATCGTCCCTTGCACGAAAGGCTTGATGAAATTCCAACGCTGTTTCGGGGACAAAATTAAACACCGCCGATGAATATGTATCGACCCCTGCGCCACGAAAAGCTTGGGCGAATAATTCATGTGTGGGCATCCCACCAATATACGCCAAACGATCCCCATTTTGCACCGTGATCCGTTTGACGGTGTCGATATCACCTGTGCCATCCTTGAACCCAATTAGGTTCGAACAGGTTTCAGTTAAACGCGCTAATGTGTCAGCCGTACAAACCGAACCACCGCGATTATAGACAATCACGCCCATATTGGTTGATTGGCACACGGTTCGAATATGCGTTTCAATCCCGTCTTGCGGAGCGCCAATCAAATAGTGGGGCAATAACAAAATACCGTCGCCGCCTGCGGCTTCGATCCCTTGGGCAAGCTCACACGCCAATTTTGTACCATATCCGCATCCTGCGATAACTGGTTGGGTGGGCTGCGCGGCGCGGGCGGTTTTTACAATTTCGATGATTTCAGATGGGGTAAGGGAAAACATTTCGCCTGTCCCCCCCGCAACAATCAACCCTGCGATTTTGTGTGGGGATAGCCATTCCAAATGCGCGGCAAAGGCCGACGTGTTAATAGAGTTTGACGTATCAAAAGGTGTTACCGGAAATGATAACAAACCCGACCTTATGATATCGCGTAAGTCATTGGGGGCAATCATGTGTTACCTTTCACAGTTATTCATGGATGCCGTCGGAGGTGAACAAACCACCTTGGTATTTTGCAGCGGGATCATCGGGGTCTGGGCGTTCCAATTGCGTATCCAATTTGGCGCGGAAAATTTCGGCATTGTCTTTCGGGGTCCAACCTAAGTAAGCAACATGCCGATTGTCCCACCAAGTCGCATCATTTGCAGAGGCCCCGTAAATGATCGGACAGCCCAAGCGCGTAACCGTAAATACGCGTTCGACCAACTGAACAAAATCGGAATAGCTTAGCCACATAGACAACATGCGATGTGTCATCGGTTCAGGAAAACAGGATCCTATCCGAACGCTTGCGGTTTCAATGCCGAATTTATCAAAATACATAGATGCCATTGCTTCACCAAAAACCTTAGACACGCCATAAAGCCCATCAGGACGTGTTGGTGATTTGGCGTCTAAACGGTCGGTTTGTTCATGAAAACCGACCGCATGATTAGAACTTGCAAATAGTATTCTAGGTTTGACGGATGATTTGCGGGCCGCTTCGTAGAGGTTATAAACACCATCGATATTCGAATTGCGTACCGTTTGCCAATTCGCTTCGATGGGCTGACCACCAAGGTGCACTATGCCATCACAACCATCAACCATTGCCTCGACCGCGGTCTGGTCGCCAAGGTCGCAATAAACGATTTCCTCATGCGCTGCTGCATCCCCCAATCCTGACCGATCTGAAATACGGATGATTTCGGCCATATGGGTTAATCGCTTGCGGCATTCCGATCCGATCCCGCCTGCAGCCCCAGTGATGAGTAATCTTTTTAACATGTTGTATCCTTTGATCAATCTTTGCCTCTATGTTCGGAAACCGTGCCTGATTTTGCAACCAAATGCTTGCGTCCTGCGCAGGCTTTCGAACAATATTTCACCTCATTCCAAACCTTTTCCCATTTCTTCCGCCAAAGAAAGGGGCGGTGACACACTGGGCACATTTTTTCGGGCAAGTCAGATTTCTTTTTCATTAGAATGGAAATTCCTGTTGTGCGGGATCTTTTGGGGTGGTTTTTGCGATGCGTTTGGAACGGGTTTGTTTGCGACTTGCGTGTTTTTTGACAATGCTTTGTGCCGTCGCTTTATGATCTGGATTGTTCTTGCGCAGCTCAAACATCAGATCCGCAGCAGACCGTCGCGCAATTGCCTCGTCCACGATGGGCATCGGGTATGTGTTCAGTGCGGATGGCATTTTCCATGGGGTGTGAAGGAAGAGGGGATCCATGTCACGCAATTCTGGTATCCAACGCCGAATGAAAATGCCGTCTGGATCTTGGTCAATCGATTGTTTGATCGGGTTGTAAATTCGGATTGAATTAATCCCGGTGGTCCCTGATTGCATTTGAACCTGTGGATAATGGATTCCCGGTTCGTAATCCGTAAACATGCGCGCCAAATGCTGTGACGTGACGTGCCAATCCAGCCATAAGTGATAACTTGCAAAGCTCATGACCATGGCACGCATGCGAAAATTCAACCATCCCGTCGCGCGCAATGACCGCATACAGGCATCAATCATTGGATAGCCTGTCATCCCTTCACGCCAAGCATCCAACCTATCCGATGTGGCGTCTATTGGCCGCAAGCCATCATAGGCCGGATGCAAATTCTTAAATTCGATGTCGGGCGCGTCTTCTAATTTTTGGATAAAATGGCAATGCCATCTCAGGCGCGCTGAAAAAGACTTCATCGCGCTGGGCCATTTGCCGCGCATCATCGGCGGCAGATCGGCCAAGGTGCGGGCGCGCGCCTCGGCGGCATGGGTAACTTCGCGTGTTGAGAGTGTGCCAAAGGCAAGATGCGGCGACAAACGCGAACAACTGTCCGTGCCCGTTAATGGTGACGACATATCGCGTGTATAGGTTTCCCCACGCAGGTTCAAAAAACTATCCAAGACTTTCGTGGCGCGTTTGCGACCGCCTGCTTGGATCATGGTGCCGCCATCTTTGGCCAACCCTAAATCAGCAGCCGATGGCAGGGTGTTTGATGCAATGTCACCCAGTGGCGCGTTCAACTGTGGTGCCATTGTCAACGGGCGCGACATATAAGTCGCCCAACTTGCCGCCCAACCATCGCGGTTTTTAAGCCTGCGCACGACGCCATTTTGTGGCGGTTCGTGCCATGTAATGCCGTGCGATTGACACCATGACTTCACCATAAGATCACGTTTATAGGTCCACGTATTCCATGTTTCTTGATGCGACCACAGGGCATCGATGGAACATTTTTGACGTAGATTTTCAAAGACCTCTGTTGCTGAGCCGATCCGAATAATCAAACGAAGGCCTATCCGTTTTAAATCGACATCTAAATCATGCAAGCAATCGCATAAGAACGCATAATGGCGCGCGCTCATATCTGGTTGGGCCCATAGTTCTGGTTCAAGGATATAGATCGGCAATATGCGACCCTGCGACGCCGCCATTTTAAGGGCGTCATGATCGTGAATTCGCAAATCACGTTTGAACCAAACTACTTGCATATTAAAACGATGTGCGCCCTGTCATAGATGTTGTTCCGATTTCCGTATTTGCCAAATGTGATGCGCGTGATATCGATTGATAAACCTCACATGGGACGAACATAAAATGCAACTTACATTGAATAAAGCCAAAAAAATTATTGCGACAGCGTTCAAGGCAGCGGCCGAACAAAACCTAAAACCTTTGGCCATCGCCGTTGTCGATCAAGGTGGGCATGTGGTTGCATTTGAACGCCAAGACGGCGCACCCGTTGGTCGGTTTGAAGTTGCTCGGAACAAAGCCTTTGGATGCATTGTCATGGGCGAAGGTGGCACCGCATTAGAAGCCATGGACAAACGAGCGCCCACTTTTACCGCGTCTTTGGCCGCCGCTTATGATGGAAAATTTCTTGCATCTGTCGGCGGTGTGTTGATGAGTGATAAAAAAGGCAAAATCATCGGTGCGGTTGGCGTAACGGGGGACACATCAGAAAAAGACGCGGAAGTCGGTTTAATCGGCATCGAAGCGGCGGGGTACCTTGGCGAAGCCTGAATATCTGTCGCATAACAAGGTTTGGCACATATTGTTTGATTTGGCGGAGAGACAGTCCGTATAAGTATTATTCTTAATTGTCCTCAATAAATATACTTTATCTATATTTTATTGATTATTTTGACTTCGTTTATTCTCAAGATTGTTGTATGGTTCCCAGATGTTCCAGCTATTCTGTGGGGGCTAATGTGGGGGCTAATGTGGGGGCGCTATGGCAAAGAAACTCAGCACGCAGCTTTTAAACTCAAAAATGATAGTGGGTCGTTACTATGATGACAGCGGGACTGGCCTGCATATTCATGTGCGAAAATCTGGATCAAAAAGCTGGTCTCAGAAAATACGTTTTGGCGGAAAACAATTGGAATTAGGCTTAGGGAGTTATCCGATAACATCTTTAGCTGAAGCCCGACGCATCGCTGCAGAAAATAAGTCGATGGCGGCAAAAGGCATAAATCCAAAAATAGAGCGGATGAAGCCCAAAATAATACCTACATTTGAAGAGTTGATGGAACTAGCCTTGCCCTCAATTTTGGATGAGTTGCAAAATGCAAAGCATAGAGCGCAATGGCGCACGACACTGGAAACTTACGTCGTTCCTGCAATTGGCAGAATGCCAGTAAATGAAATTACGGTGAATGAGATACATGACCTACTGAAGCAAATTTGGAAAGATAAAACAGAGACGGCAAGTAGATTACGGGGTCGGATTGAGAGGGTTTTAGATTACGCAATTGTCAAAGGTATGATGTCGCCACCAAATCCAGCTGCGTGGCAAGGCAACTTAGGTGCGCTGCTTCCAGCAAAAACAAAAATCAAAACAAAGAGAAATCACCCAGCACTGCAATTGAAGGATGTGAAAAGATGGTGGGCTGAACTAAAGCGGCGCGATGGGATCGGGGCAACCGCGTTGATGGTACTTACAATTACAGCGTCTAGATCAGGTGAGATCAGAGGCATGCGCTGGGAGGAAGTTAATCTCTTTGAGGACGATGAAGCAACGAAACGTGGTTACCTGGGTATTTGGACGCGTCCAGCAAACCGCATGAAAGCGAAGCGTGAACATCGTGTTCCAATCACGCTCCCGATGTATAACCTCATTAGCGACAAAAATGATAAAAAAGGCTTGGTGTTCAGGTCGCGAAATCTTACCACCCTGTCTGACATGACGCTATCGTCATTAATGAAGAGAATGCACGCTAGTGATGAACTGGGTTTTCTAGATCAGCGTTCGTCACTACCCGCGGTTCCACACGGCTTACGCTCAACGTTTAGGGATTGGGTAGCTGAGACGGGACAATCACGGGAGGCTGCAGAGCTGCAGTTGGCACATCAGTTTGGAAATGCAACAGAACATGCCTATTACAGGACAGATTTGCTGGATGAGCGCGCGAAGTTGATGAACAAATGGTACGATTTTTTGGAGCGGTTTGATGTCTAGAAAAAAGCCGCTTGGCCTTTTACAATATCTCTGCCTGAGTGAAGAAGAACGCGACTTTTACCAGATAAAAGGTTATTTACCTTCTGATAATTCACACGAAGAGATTAATAGAATAGATTGGGTTAAACCTTTTAAAAATAAGGGAGGCCGTCCCCATAAAAAATACCACATTAATGAAAGGCGCGCATATTGTCTTTGGTTAATTGCAAAGGAAATGCCTGAGGAAGCACGGGCAAAAATCACTAATCGTAAATTAATTG
>JAYPUL010000013.1:0-59635 GCA_038134005.1 Paracoccaceae bacterium
CATCAAATACCCAAATAATGGTTACGATGCAACACGCCAAAGGCGACGAAACGGGTGGTAAATTTCAAACAAAACGGGCTATTTTGGGCCCGTTTAACGTGTTGTTTTATAAAATGTCCAATGGTTCTTTGTTTAGTATTTCACAAACCGTGCTTGGACTTTTCTTTTCTTTTCCTGACCCTTTTCATAGCTTTAGCGGCTATTTAACGCGTAACATTGAAACGTTGAATATACAAACCTGTGATCATATTACGATTGACGTAGGTCTTGAAACCGGACGTGTTAGTATCGACAATCCCCAAATTGCCGACCGATATTCGGTTCAATGGAACCCCACGATGTGAATTAGCAATTTACAAGGGCGCAGATGAACGGCTAATGCTGTGGTAATTCAAAATTGACCAGGCAAAGCGATGTCCGAAAAACCCAAAAAAGTTGCAAAACAACAGGTATACACACTTTTGGTTCAAGTGGGTCGCACCAACAATGACGGCTTGCCAAAGGACGCGACAGGCGCGGCTTTGATATGTTATTCAAGCGGCGTTGACGAAGCCGAAGCCGTTCGCGAAACGGTCGCGATCTTAAAACAGGCGGATTTAGCGCCTTTGGATGTAACAGGGTACGGCACAATTAAAGAGCGCGAAGACGAAGGTCATGAAATTCCTGATGAAGAGCGGGAATTAATGCAGCGAGCCTTGGATGAAAATTCTGTTATCGTTGCACAAATGACGCCGCTTTACGGTGATCAAGACGCTGACGATACGGTCCATTAATCCGCAACGCGCTATAAATTTTCAATTTAAGAGTCGTTTGCCGAAAATATTGAATTAATCATCACGTCCAGTTTAGGCTTACATAGCTTTTACAAAGTTTTGTGGGTTTATAGTGCGACCGCCAATATTAACAAATAAACAGCGTATGATCTTGGAATTTATAGTTTCGGGCGCAACGCGTCAGGAAATTGCGAAACATTTCGGAATTTCACCTTAAACTGTAAATGGCCACACACGTACCATATTGGCAAAATTCCACGCGGCGACGATCCGAGATGGAATAGACAATATGATAAAATATACCGCGGCTTACCCGCTTGGCGTTACGGACAACGAATTCTATTTTGATGAAATCGATTTCCAGATAACCGTGTTAGATGATCTAAAGACCACAGAATATAAACGCCGCCACAAAGTTTATGTCATCTCCGGATTGGTGACGACGATCAATTCCTATATTGATTATCCGGGGGATATTTTTGACCTAACAATGAACGGTGAAGCCCCTGACGATATAACCAACTTGGGCAAATATCGAAAATATTCAAAAACACTTTCGCGGACATATAAAGCCGGCGAAACATTTGAACGCAGCCTGCATTATAAAACCCGTGCCTATAGATCTGACTTTAGCCAAGAAGCATCAAATACCATCGGAACCCCAGTGGGCAAGGTGTCGATGTCTCTACAATTGCCGCGACCGCCGAAAACTTTTCAGGCCATTGTTCTGGAAAAATCAGGTTTTATTCGTGTCGAAGACCGAAAAAATGCGACCCTTGTGAGTAAAGACAATACATATCAATTGAACGTTTTTGAACCTAACCAAGGCGAAAAGTTTACATTGGGCTGGACTTGGTAAAAGGTGTGTTTATCGACACCTGAACCGGACTGTTCCATGACGTCATTTTATACACAGCAAGTTATCTATGACCTTTGCCAATATGTAACAGCAGTTATTGGAAAACCTGCGTTCAGCCTGTCGGAAAATTGATTTGATGATACATAGCGATCCTGCTGTTAAACGCTATCCACACTTCGGATAAGACGGCAGATATTCGTTATGCTTGGGAAAACCACCGCAACGCATATTTACAATTGTCTGATCCATGGCGCAGCGCGATTTTGGCATCGATCCGGTGGCTGTACGACGCAGGCTTGATAAAGCCCACCCTTGCAACCAACGTCAATTGCGCGCAATTTGCCGACAGCTACGCCATTCCGACATATGGCCAAATTGACAGCAGGCAAAAACTGGGACGAGGGGCAATTTTACTATGACACATCGCAAAACGGTTTTTCTTGATCTGGATGGAACATTGACCGACTCTGGCCCTGGGATCGTCAATTCATTTAACTATGCGTTGACGCATTTGGGCTTGCCCCACTTGCCCGAAAACCCCGATGGGGTCGTTGGTCCGTCCTTATGGGAAAGCTTTCCGAAATATGGTGTGGACCCTGCGCAAATCGACCAAGCCATCGCGCTATACCGGGAATGTTATCGTGGCGGTGAAATGTTGAATAACAGACTCTATGAAGGGATTATTGATCAATTATCTGCCCTAAAGGACACGGGATATCGCCTATGCTTGGCCACATCAAAACCAATTGCTTATGCATCTGAAATAACGGCACATTTCGGGTTGGATGCATTTTTGGATGACCAGGTTGGCAGCGAATTAGACGGATCGCGTTCTGAAAAACACGAGCTTTTGACATATGGTATGAAAAAAATGTGCTGTGCCCCAGCCGATGCGATTATGGTTGGGGATCGGTTTTACGATGTCAAAGGCGCGCGGGCGGTTGGGATGCCCTGCATTGGTGCGCTTTATGGCTATGGCACTCGCGATGAATTGATCGATGCGGGCGCGATCGCGCTGTTGAATACGGCGCATGACTTGGGTACATCGGTTAAAACACATCTGCCAATCGGGGAATAAACCATGACCGCAATTGATCCCATCCAATTAACCGCGGATTTGATCCGTTGCCCATCGGTCACTCCAAACGAAGTTGGCGCGATCACCTTGCTGCAAGACCTGCTGACCCAACATGGTTTCACCTGTACCCGCATCGAACGGGGCGGGATCAGCAACCTTTTTGCCCGCTGGGGCGCAGGTAAGAACGGTCGCAGCTTTGGGTTCAACGGCCATACAGATGTTGTTCCCATTGGTGACGCGGCGGCATGGACGGTCGATCCCTTTGGCGCAGAAATCAAAGATGGTTTTATGTACGGCCGTGGTGCGACGGACATGAAATCGGGCGTCGCCGCTTTTGTTGCCGCTGCCATAGATTTTGTACGCGACACGCCCCCAGATGGATCGATTGTCATCACCATCACAGGGGATGAAGAAGGCGACGCATTGGACGGCACCACAGCGATACTGGATTGGATGCGCGCCAATGGTGAAACCATGGATCATTGTTTGGTGGGCGAACCCACCAGCCCTGATACAATGGGGCAAATGATGAAAATTGGACGCCGCGGGTCATTGTCGGCGCATTTTACCATAAATGGGGTTCAGGGGCATTCTGCCTATCCGCACCGCGCAAACAATCCGTTGACCGCAATGGTGCGTTTGATGGATCGTTTAGCATCCTTCGAATTGGATCAAGGCACCGAACATTTCGACCAATCGACGCTTGCCATTACAACGATCGACACAGGGAACCCTGCGGGGAACGTCATACCTGCGCAATGCACGGCCAATGTGAACATCCGATTTAACGATGCGCATACTGGCGCGGGGTTAACCGCATGGCTGCAATCTGAAGCGGACAAAATCGTCGCCGAAACCGGTGTTTCAATCGCGATGAAAGTCAAAATTTCTGGCGAAAGTTTTATTACACCACCTGGTGAATTATCGAACTTGATTGCCAGCGCAGTTCAGTCAGAATTGGGTGTAACACCCGAAATGTCGACAACCGGCGGCACGTCGGATGCGCGTTTTGTCAAAGACTTATGCCCCGTCACCGAATTTGGTTTGGTCGGTAAAACGATGCATTCGGTTGATGAACGGGTCGAAGTGGCACAAATCACCCAGCTAAAATCCATCTATGCGCGGATCTTGCGTGACTATTTCGCGTAAACGACCAACCTTGATCGTTATGGTCAAGGAACCCCTGCCGGGACGTGTGAAAACACGCTTGGGCCGTGACATTGGCGTCATCCCTGCGACATGGTGGTTTCGCCACCAAACGCGTCGTTTGATAAGACGTTTATCGGATCCAAGATGGAACTTGATGATCGCGGTAAGTCCCGATTATCAGGGTCTAATAAGTCGTTTTTGGCCAAAAGGCATAGGTCGCATCGGCCAAGGTACTGGCGATCTGCGGGCGCGCATGGCGTATATACTTGCCGCCCCGCATCGCGGGCCGGTCTGCATCATTGGCGGTGACATTCCGGGGGTTCAACCGCAACACATCGCAACTGCGTTTCGAACGCTTGGGCAGAATGAATTTGTGTTTGGTCCCGCGACCGACGGTGGGTTTTGGTTGGTGGGCGCAAAGCGGGTCAAAGCATTACCGCCGCGATTATTTGAAGGGATCGAATGGTCCACCCCGCAGACGTTGGATGATACTGTTCGTTCACTTGGAGAGGTACGCGTTGGCTTTGCCGATCGTTTATCCGATGTGGACACGAAAAACGATCTGTCGCCGATGCGCTAGGCGCAATTTTTCCCAATGACGCGCCGCTAAATCCGTGCTAGGTCGCCAATATGACACAGATACCCAGCAAAGCCGAGATCCTGGATTGGATCACCGCGCATCCAACCCTGACAGCGAAACGTGATATTGCCAAAGCCTTTGGCATCAAAGGGGCTGCGCGGATTGAGCTTAAGCGCGTCTTGAAAGAGCTTGAGGACGAAGGCCATTTGTCCAAGCGTAAAAAGACCTATCGCGAACGGGATAAATTGCCACCCGTAACATTGTTGCAAATGATGGCGCCGACCAGCGATGGCGATCTCTTCGCGCGCCCGATTGAATGGCAGGGTGACGGCGAGGAACCTATTGTTTTGATGATCTTATCCGCTTCAGACCCTGCGCTGGGCTATGGGGATCGGGTTCTGGGCAAGGTTCAGGTGGTTCAGGGCGAACAGTACCAATATGTGGCCCGTGTGATCCGCCGCATTGGCGAAGCGCCAAACCGCGTGTTGGGCGTGTTCCGCAAAACGGCTGAAGGTGGCCGAATTGTCCCGATTGATAAATCCGGCAAAGAATGGATCGTCCCCGAGGCGGGCATTCATGGTGCCAAGGATGGCGAATTGGTCGAAGCGCAACAATCGGGCCCCCGTGGTCGCATGGGATTGCCCAAGGCCAAGATCGTGGATCGTTTGGGCGATCCGTCGGCGCCAAAGGCGGTGTCGCTCATCGCGATACACCAACATGGGATTCCTGATAATTTCTCTGAAGACGTCATCAACGACGCCGATGCACAAAAACCCGCGGGCACCAAAGGCCGCGAAGATTGGCGCGATGTGCCATTGGTGACCATCGATCCCCACGATGCGCGCGATCATGACGACGCCTGTTTTGCCGAACCTGACCCCGACACCAATAACAAAGGCGGCCATATCATAACCGTTGCGATTGCGGACGTTGCCCATTACGTGACGCCCAATTCACCATTGGACCGCGAAGCGTGGAAACGGGGGAATTCAACCTATTTCCCCGATCGTGTTGTGCCCATGCTTCCCGATCGTTTGTCTGGCGATCTATGCAGTTTACACGAAGGTGTGCCGCGCGCTGCCTTAGCGGTCAAAATGCGCATCACGGCCGAAGGCGAAAAGATTGGCCATAGCTTTCATCGTATCTTAATGAAATCAGCGGCATCGCTGAATTACGAAGAGGTTCAGGCCGCAATGGATGGTGCCGCAAATGCGCGCGTATCCCCATTGTTAGAGACTGTTATTCGCCCTCTGTACGATGCGCATCGCGCTTTGGTCATTGCGCGGGAAAAACGCCAACCTTTGGATTTGGATTTGCAGGAACGCAAGGTGATCTTATCCGACGATGGCAAAGTGTCGTCCGTCGCGTTCAAGGATCGTCTTGACGCCCATCGTCTGATCGAAGAATTCATGGTTCTGGCCAACGTTGCCGCGGCCGAAACCCTTATCGAAAAGAAAACACCACTTTTGTTCCGCGTGCACGAAGAACCATCACCAGATAAACTTGATGCATTGCGGGAAACCGCACATTCGGCTGGGTTGGTCTTGGCCAAGGGGCAGGTGCTGCGGACCAAACATCTAAACCAGCTGTTGAAACAGGCTAAAGGCACGGACGATGCAGAGTTGATCAATATGTCAACCCTGCGGTCAATGACCCAAGCGTATTATGCGCCCCAGAATTTTGGGCATTTTGGCTTGGCCCTGCGGAATTATGCACATTTCACATCGCCTATTCGCCGCTATGCAGATTTGATCGTTCACCGTGGTTTGATCGGCGCGCACGGGTGGGGCAAAGATGGCCTAACCCCTGACATGATCGAACGGCTTGAGGAAACGGGCAATCATATCTCCGATACTGAACGGCGTTCGATGGTGGCCGAACGGGATACGGTTGATCGATATCTGGCGGCCTATCTGTCGGAACGGATGGGAAATGAATTTGATGGCCGTATTAGCGGCGTTGCGAAATTCGGTGTCTTTGTGCGCATTGACGATAGCGGCGCGGATGGGATCATCCCTATTCGGTCGCTGGGGCGCGAATTTTTTCAATATGATGCGGGTGCAAATACCTTAATAGGGTCTGATACGGGCCTTACCCTTACTCTTGGCATGCGCGTGACCGTACGTTTGACCGAAGCCGAACCCATTGCGGGGGGCATCGCGTTTGAATTGTTGTCAGTGAATGATACTGCCTTGCCCAAAGGGCCGCGCAAGTTTTCGAAATCGTCCAAGAAAAAGATGGCCTTGGCCAAGAAAAAGGACGCCAAAGTGAAACGCAAGGTGCAACGGCGACGCAAATGACGGACCAAGGGTTTCAGGATTGGATCGCCGAACGCGCCCCCGATTGGGTTGGTTTGGTCGATTTCCTGCCCGAGGTTTTGGAAAAGGACGCGGCGCAACCCGAAAAAGTCACTGCAATTTGGGATTATCTTGATCGCGCGGTTTCTGGGTCGCGTGTTGCAACCGGTCAACATTGGTTGCAACATTACGCGTCTGATTTGGCGATTATCGCGGAACGGTTTGGCGTTGCCCCTGAATATTTGATCGCAATTTGGGGGTTAGAGACCAATTTTGGCGCCGTAATGGGGGATTTCCACGTGCCCAGCGCGGTTGCCACGCTTGCCTATGGATCGACGAATAATCGCAGACAACAGATGTTTTTGTCGCAAATGGGCGCGTTACAAGGGATCATCACGGCAGGCGCAGTGTCATTTCATAATGCAAAAGGCAGCTGGGCGGGCGCGATGGGGCATACGCAGTTTATGCCAACCACCTATCGCGATTTTGCGGTGGCGTTTGATCGAACATCGCGATCCGATATCTGGGGGAAATCGCCGATCGATGCGCTGTGTTCGACGGCGCATTATTTGGCGAAATCGGGATGGTGTGGCACCGAAAATCCCCTGATTATTTCCACATTAGAGACTGATTTTGACTATTCTACGTTGGATATATCACAAAAACGCACCCTGTCAGAATGGGCGCGTTTGGGTCTTGCCACCACTGATGCACCAGATGCACTGTATTGGGGGTATGCACCGGCGGGATCGTATGGGCCAGTGATCTTATTTGGGCCAGAGGCGGGGGCGATATACGAATACAACAGATCACCATTTTACGCACTTGCCATCATACAGTTGGCGGATCGGATCGCGGGGCGTGATCGCTTTGTCATAGACTGGGGCAACCCACCAGAACCACTTGGCCCGCGCGAATTGCGCGAGCTCCAGGAACGCTTGACCCAAGCGGGCCATGATACCCAAGGGACAGATGGTCTGTGGGGCCGCAATAGCCGTGCAGCGTTAATATCATGGCAACGCGACGCGGGCATGAACGCCGACGGATATGCAACACGCGTAATATTGGACCGTCTGCGCAAGTCATGATCCGTCGCATTTACGTCGCAAACGGGGTATGCACGCGGCAAAACTCGGGTTAGCCTATTGTCACGTGAAATTGGGATATGCCATGCAAAATCTAATCATCGATGGTCTGCAATATGCAAATTGGTCGGAAAAGATCTTTCGCCAAATGCGCGAAGGTGGCGTTGATGCGGTTCATGTCACCATCACCTATCACGAAAATTTTCGCGAAACGGTATTGAATATCGAAAAGTGGAACCGTTGGTTTGAACAATTCCCCGATCTAATTTTTCAAGGCCGCACCGCGGATGATGTCAAAATCGCACGGGACACAGGGCGTACCGTCATATTTTTCGGATCCCAAAACCCGTCTTGTATCGAAGATGACATTGGATTGATCGAAATCATGCATACGCTTGGCCTGCGCTTTATGCAGCTGACCTATAACAATCAATCGCTGCTGGCGACTGGGTGTTATGAAGATGACGACACTGGTTTGACACGCATGGGCCGCCAAGTGGTTACCGAAATGAACCGCGTTGGATTGGTTGTGGATATGAGCCATTCTGGCGAACGATCCACGCTTGAGGTGATTGAACATTCATCGCGCCCCATCGCTATCACCCATGCCAATCCGCACAGGTGGCATCCCGCGTTACGCAACAAATCGGATACGGTATTACGCGCGCTTGGTGAAACTGGCGGCATGCTAGGGTTTTCGATTTATCCCCACCATTTGCAAAATGGGTCCGATTGCACGTTGCAATCATTTTGCGACATGATTGCCCGAACTGCGGATCTCATGGGGCCGCAAAACATCGGAATAGGCACCGATTTGTGCCAAGATCAACCCGATAGCGTTGTTGAATGGATGCGTGTCGGTCGGTGGACCAAAGAAATCGATTACGGCGAAGGCAGCGCCGCAAAACCAGGGTTCCCGCCAATGCCGACGTGGTTCCAAGACAACCGTCATTTCGGTGCAATTGCGCAAGGCTTGCGTGCAACGGGTTTGGCGGGGGATGATGTTGATGGAATAATGGGCGGCAATTGGCATCGGTTCTTTGCCGAAAGCTTTGGGCCAAAGGTGTAATCGTGGATCCACTTGCGCAATATCGACGGCCCGCTGATCAAGTGATGCGCCTTGTGCGCATGGGGTCGGCGCATCCGATGCGGTTGTCGTTCTTACGTATCCTTTTGCGACGGGTATCGCGGGACAATTGGCGATTTGAACGGTCTGTTTGGAATGTCGATGATCGTGGTGTTGGTCATGCGGTGTATCGGGCGATTGGGCCAGAACGCACATATTCTTTGGTGGCGTTCGCCCACGATTTGCCGGATGAAATGCGATCTGATCGGGTGATTGCAACCGCGTGGGACGCGACGTTCACCTTGGTTGATGGGGATGTTTCGGGTGATGATATCAAACGATTGTCACACAATGTCCCCCTGCAAGAGGCGGGGCGCATCACGCAACGCGAATTGTGTTTATCGCGCGCAAACCGATCGGTCAGGTTATTCAAATCGGTGATTGACGCGTTGAAAAACGGCCAACAACCGAGCGCCCGTGAACTGGACGATGTGGGCTATTTGATGCGTACGACTGCGGTTTATGGCTCTGGCAAATTTGGTGCGCAAGATTACCCTGCGGTGTCTGACCGGCCCGAATTTTCGGCACCATTTCAGGCCGAAATGTTATCTGTTTGGCTAATCCGTTGGTTTAGCGTCGATATTGTCAACCATATGGCGGCGGTTTGTGGTGGATCGAATGCGACAACTTTGGATCCCGTGCTTGCGCGTCGCCTGGGTGTTGGAAATTCAACGGGTTTGGGGATGGCGCCGTTTTTGGTGCGACATCCCCAGTTGATCAATAATTGGCTTTCAGCACGAGAAGATGCATTGGCGCGCGTCCGATCCCAGCGCGCCCTAAACGGGGATGCCTTCGAAACCTTTCGAATTGCCTTATCGGATGCGATTGAAAATGCACGTTTGTGGCATTCAGAGCATCCTCTTCAGGTCGATAAGCTTGCATCATTACGCGATGATTTATCCTTATTAGAGACATATATTTTAAATTGGGATACCAAATCCGACCATCCGTGGGACACGTTGTGGAATTGGGCCGAACACACCCTAAGCCTAGAAGGACAAGAAGCTTTGGTCGCGTTGATGTTGGAACCCCACGGGGATCTGATTGATGATCTTTCGGATTGCTTATCCGATCTAGGTGGCGGCGATTGCATGATTGATGGTGCGATGACGACGCAATCCTTGATCGATTTGATAACGGCATCCTACCAATGGGCGTTGTCAATCGATTTTGAGGCTGCACATGAAAACGCGTTGTTCTGGTATGTCTCAGAGGAAAAATTGGAACCACGTCTGGGGCAACGCGCCGATGAAGAAGGGTCTGATTTGGAACAACCCTTGGATATTGCGCGCGCGGTTGCCCGGTTATGGCGCGATTTGCTTGCTTGGTCGGGCGACGAAACCGTTGCCGCGTTTTTATCTGCAAATCCGAACCATCGATTGATTGTGCGCCGCGTGCAAACCAGCCTATCGCGCCCCTATGGTGAAGTACGCGACAACGTCATTGCGGCCGACACTTTGCCAATTGATCTGATGCGGTGCAAATTGGCATTCTTTGGCGCATCGCGGTTTGATCCGCGTTCGGACAAATGGGTCAGGATCAGTCTTTTCCAAGATTTGCCCTATCCTTTGGACATTTGTGCGGGCTAATTCCACTCAAGCCCTTGTTCGATGGCGCGACACAGGCCATATATCAGCAATGAATAAGGAGCAGCCAATGGACAAAAGCGATTTCCCCGGGTGGCACGGAACCACGATTATTGGTGTCAAAAAGGACGGCAAAGTTGTCATTGCGGGTGATGGTCAGGTCAGTCTGGGCCAAACCGTGATCAAAGGCAGCGCGCGCAAGGTGCGGCGCTTGTCGCCGGGCGGATACAACGTGATTGCGGGCTTTGCAGGATCAACCGCGGATGCATTTACCCTTTTGGAACGGTTAGAAGCCAAGCTCGAAGCATTGCCCGGTCAATTGCCCCGCGCGGCCGTTGAATTGGCAAAAGATTGGCGTACCGACAAATACCTTCAAAAGCTTGAGGCCATGTTGATTGTGACTGATGGTGACAACCTCTTGGTGATCACGGGTGCGGGCGATGTATTGGAACCTGAACACAACGTCGCGGCGATTGGATCGGGTGGAAATTTCGCCTTGGCCGCGGCACGTGCCATGATGGATACTGATCTTGACGCCGAAACGGTGGCGCGCAAAGCAATGGCAATCGCAGCCGATATTTGCGTGTACACAAATGGCAATTTGACGGTCGAAAGCCTGTAAGGTGACCCAATTCGAAACCGACGATATCCGATCCGCCGTCCAAGCCGGCATCGTGACGGAATCCCAAGCGGCGTCATTGATTGCGCACGCCCATTTGCGGCATGGGTATCGTGACGGCATGACCCAAGATGACGAACCCTTTGAATTTTTCAAAGGCTTTGCCGAAATCTTTGTGACTGTTGGTGTGGGTTTATTGTTGTGGGGCCTATTTGGCCTGTTCTGGGCGTTTGGGTCGTTGTCATTGGCATGTGTTGTTCTGGCTGTCGCGTCTGTTGCGGCTGCGCGGTATTATACATTGAAGCGGCGGATGACGTTGCCGTCCATCATCTTGGCGGCAACCGCGATTGGGGCGGTCACCTATTTTGCGCTTCATGTTATGAATGACGGCATATGGGGTGGAAACGGTCCTCTGGTTCCGGCCTTTTTGGTTGGATCGATTGCAAGCATTCTATATTTCGTGGCGTTTCGTTTGCCGTTTGCAATGTTTTTGTTTGGCCTTAACGCATTGTTCCTAAGTTATGCGATCGCGGCCGATGCGGCCGACGTTGTGTGGTTTTCGCGCGGATTTACGGATCGCCTGTTCGATTTGCGCAATGGATCAACCTTGGCATTTGCATCCTTGATTTACGGTGTCTTGATCATGGCGCTGGGTCTTTGGTTTGATATGAAAGATCCCCACCGCATTAGCCAATATTCCGTCACCGGATTTTGGTTACATGTTTTGGCCGCGCCTGCATTGGTGAATACGGCCGCCATGTCACTTTACAATATTGGCGGCACACAGGGCTATGTCCTAACGGCGGTCTTGTTGTTGGGCATTACGGTGTTTGCGATTGTCATTGATCGCCGTTCTTTTTTAACCGCTGGATTGTTTTACTTTATCGCTGTCTTGGCATGGGCAACACAATCCAGTTTTGGCGAATTCAAGGGTGCGGTTTTCGTGGTCTTTTTGATTGGCCTATTTTTTACTGCCATTGGCACATGGTGGGTGCAAATTCGCGCCCGTGTTATGAATGCGTTGCCCAATTTCGCGGGCAAGGCAAATCTTCCCCCTTATCAAATATCTGAGGTTTAAATGACCGATCTAACCCCCCGTGAAATTGTTTCCGAATTGGACCGCTTTATCATTGGTCAAAATGACGCCAAACGCGCCGTTGCGGTTGCGTTGCGATCACGTTGGCGGCGTAAACAGCTGTCGGCGGACTTGCGCGACGAAGTGTATCCAAAGAACATCCTGATGATTGGACCAACTGGCGTCGGTAAAACAGAAATTAGCCGCCGTTTGGCGAAATTGGCCAAGGCCCCCTTTATCAAGGTCGAAGCCACAAAGTTTACCGAAGTTGGTTATGTCGGGCGGGATGTTGAACAAATCATCCGTGATCTGGTCGACAGCGCCATCGCGATGACACGGGCGAACATGCGTGACGAAGTCCGCGCAAATGCGACCCAAGCCGCCGAAGACCGCGTTTTGGATGCAATCGCTGGCCCAGATGCACGCGATGCCACGCGGGACATGTTCCGCAAAAAACTGCGTTCGGGTGAATTGGACAACACTGTGATTGAACTGGACGTCGCCGATACCTCAAACCCCATGTCGATGTTTGATATTCCGGGCCAACCGGGGTCGCAAATGGGTATGATGAACCTTGGCGACATCTTTGGAAAGGCGATGGGTGGCCGCACAACGCGCCGCAAAATGACTGTTGCTGAAAGCCATGACATTTTGGTCGGCGAAGAGGCGGATAAATTGCTGGACGATGAAACCGTGACCCGCGCCGCAATGGAAGCAGTTCAGGAAAACGGCATCGTATTTCTGGATGAAATCGACAAGGTCTGCGCCCGCGCTGATGCCCGTGGCGCCGATGTCAGCCGCGAAGGTGTTCAACGCGATCTGTTGCCCTTGATCGAAGGCACAACCGTGTCCACCAAACATGGCCCTGTGAACACTGATCATATTCTTTTCATCGCGTCAGGCGCATTCCACGTCGCCAAGCCATCCGATTTGTTGCCCGAACTTCAAGGCCGTTTGCCGATCCGCGTTGAATTACAGGCACTAACAGAAGGCGATTTTGTTCGCATTCTGACCGAAACAGACAATGCCTTAACCCGTCAATATACGGCGTTGATGGACACCGAAGGCGTGACCGTTTCGTTCACCACTGACGGCATCGCCGAAATCGCGAAAATCGCAGCCGAGGTAAACCGAAGCGTTGAAAATATCGGTGCGCGACGTTTGTACACCGTGATTGAACGTGTGTTCGAAGAACTATCCTTTGTCGCCCCTGATCGGTCGGGCGATAGCATTGAAATCAATGCGGATTTCGTGAAAACCCACTTGGGCGATCTGGCAACCAGCGCGGATCTAAGCCGTTACGTATTGTGATCTAGGGATCGGGTTGCGCGTTACGCGCGACCCAACCCAACGATTTTATCCCATAGCGCCTCTGGCACATCGACGCTGTCGGCCGCAGCGCGGTTTTGACCGGGCAGGCGCGCGCCGTCATCCGCCATTACCGCTGTGGCAAGACGTTCAAACCGTTCTGTGAAAGCATCGCCAAAGGTTGTTGGGTCAATAATCAAATACATTTGTCCCAATCTGTGTGGCGGACCATCCGCCAATTTTAGACCAGACACATCTAGGGAATTGACAGAACCAGTCATTGCCGACGCCATCAATTCGACCAACACGCCAAGGCCCCACCCCTTGTACCCGCCCGCACTACACAGAGATCCACGCAAGGCGGCTTCTGGGTCGGTGGTCGGTTGGCCATTTTCGTCAACGGCCCAACCCAACGGAATGGCTTCATGCGCATATTTGGCCATCATGATTTTTCCTAAGGCCACCGCAGAGGTCGAAAAATCAAAATGCATGGCCATGCCACCCGATCCATCAGGCACGGAACATGCCATTGGATTTGTGCCAATCACGCGGCTTTTGCCACCTGGTGCGGCAACAACAGGGGACGCGTTGGTAAACCCAATACCAATCATGCCGCGTTGGGCGATTTGTTCGGTGAAATACCCCAAGGACGTGCACGTATGGCTATTTTTGATTGCGTACATCGTAATGCCCGTGTCACGCGCAACGTCTATTGCATGGTCCAGACCTGCGGCAAAGGCGAGCTGTGCGAACCCACATTTCGCATCTGATAAAACCGCTGCCGTCTTTGGGCGTGTGATATCGGCAACGACCGTGCCGTCAACACGACCCGACGCCAATTGTATGCAATAGCTTTCAACATATTGCAGGCCACAAATCACATTTCCATGCATTTCCGAATGCGCCGTTGCGTGTGCCACATGTTCGGCCTGCATCTGCGCGGCACCATGTGCCATTAATGCGGTTTTGGTCGCTTCAAAAATGTCGGAATATGCTTTGTTAGGCACTGTTTTATCCTTCTCCATAAGGGATCCACACCACCTTTGTTTCGGTGGCATGACGTAAGAATTCGTGCGGTGTTGCGCCAGATTCTCGTCCGTTGTTGACCCATGTTCGTTTCAGGTTTGACACGCTGCCCTCTTCAATCGTCTTGCTAATATCGGCGTGCGACAGGCTCCAGACTGCATCGATGTCCATATGGGACGCCATCGTTGGCGCCAAATCAGCGTGATCACCCGTAAGAATATTCACAACGCCCGCAGGTACGTCTGAGGTATCAAGGATTTGATAAAGGTCTGTCGCAATCAGTGGCGCGTTTTCCGGCGCGACGATGACCATACGGTTACCCATCGATAATCCGGCCGCGATTGGCGTGATGAGATCGACCAAAGGCGCGGTTTCCCCACAAAATGCACCAATCACACCGATGGGTTCATTTATTGACAAGGTTGCGCCGCGCATCGGCGTGTTGCATACCCCGCCGTCATTTTTATCGGCCCATGCCGCAAAGGTGAACAGCGTGTCCAATACCTTTTCAACCTGGTCTTTTCCGTTCTTTGTCCCCGAATAGGCATCAAGATTGCGTGCAAATTCTGCCCCCCGTGCGGACAGGTTTTCGGCCATATAATACAAGATTTGCGCCCGCAAATGCCCCGTTGTGCCCGACCATGATGATGCGGCTTGTGCGGCCTCGACGGCGTTGCGAATGTCTTTGCGGCTGGCGATGGGCATATGCCCAACCAATCGGCCACGCGCATCATGGATCGGTTTTGAATACCCGCCATCCGGACGCGCCTGTTTGCCCCCAATATAAAGCTTTGCCGTGCGATCAATGTCCAAAACATCTTTATTAGACACTGTTTTTGCAACAACTGGCTTGATCTTCTTTGCCGGGTTTTTTGCCTTGGTATAGGCATATAACCCGTCCCATCCACCTTCGCGGCCAAAGCCGCTTTCGCGCATGCCACCAAACCCCGCGGCCGCGTCAAACATATTGGTCCCATTGATCCAAATCACCCCCGCTTTAATTTTGGGAGCAACGCCCAGCGCAAGGTTGATGTTCTCGCTCCAAATGCTGGCGGCAAGCCCATATCGGGTGTTATTGGCCAGCGCGATCGCTTCGCTTGGGGTGCGGAATGTCATCGATACCAAAACGGGGCCAAAGATTTCGTCCTGCATCAACGTGTCCGCGGTCGACAGACCCGTGATCAAGGTGGGCGGGTAAAACAAGCCTTGATCGGGCAAAATACCCGAGAATGCGTGCTTTTCACCGGCGTCACATGCGTCGACCATGCCGTGAATGCGGGCAAGCTGGGTCGTATCGACGATCGCGCCCATGTCGACGGATTTATCCAAAGGGTTACCAACGCGCAATTTTGCCATACGATCACGCAACTTGGCATAGAATTGGTCTGCCACGCCCTCTTGTACCAAAAGGCGGGACCCTGCACAGCAAACTTGGCCCTGATTGAACCAAATCGCGTCGACGACGCCTTCGACCGCGCTGTCCAAATCGGCATCGTCAAATACAATGAAGGGAGACTTTCCGCCCAATTCCAAGGTCAACGCCTTGCCCGATCCCGCCGTGGCGGCACGGATTTTGCGCCCCACTTCGGTTGATCCGGTAAAGGCGATTTTGTCGATCCCATCATGCGCGACGATCATTTCGCCAACGCCACCGTCGCCCGTGACAATGTTGATCACGCCCTTTGGCACACCTGCTTCGGCGCAAATATGTGCAAACAAAAGCGCGGTCAGCGGTGTGTATTCGGCGGGTTTTAACACGACCGTGTTGCCCATCGCCAAGGCGGGTGCAATTTTCCATGCGAGCATGAGCAATGGGAAATTCCATGGAATAATCTGTCCGCACACGCCAATTGGCGCACGGTCGGGCAATTCGGTATCCATCAATGCGGCCATACCGGCGTGGTAATAAAAATGCCGTTGCGCCAATGGGATATCAACATCACGGCTTTCCCGAATGGGTTTGCCGTTGTCCAAGGTTTCCAAAACCGCGAACAAACGGGAATGTTTTTGCAACAACCGCGCAAGCGCATACAGCACCCGCGCACGTCCTTGACCGCCCATCTTGGACCATTTCCCCAATGCGCCGCGCGCCGATACGACGGCGGCATCAACGTCGGCCTGTGTTGCTTGGGATACCTGCGCCAATAGATCACCGGTGGCAGGATTGGTGACAGCGAAAGTATCCCCTGCGCCCGTCATTTTGCCATTGATAAATTGGCCAAATGGCGCGTGCTGCTTGAGCCAACGCAATGCGTCCGACGCTGATTCAGGGGCGGTGCCATAGTCCATGGTTTCTAAAATCTCTGTAATCGTCATGACATTTCCGTTTCAAGACAACCGCTCGGGTTAAAGACCCGTTCTTTTGATGCGGGGTATTTCAGCAATTTGTTCATTGGTCGTATAGGTCGGGTGGCAAACCCACCGCCGCAGTTTGGACAAATGTTGCCCAACTTGGTTTCGACGCAGTCTTTGCAAAACGTACATTCAAACGTACATATCATGGCATTTTCCGCCTCGGGCGGCAGATCACTATTACAACATTCACAATTCGGCTTTAGTATCAACATATCTTACCCCATCGCATGGCGGTTTACGGCGGAATAGGCGCCGGTGACATAATGTTCCAATTGCCGTTCTATATCACCCAGCAAGGACGATGCACCAAAGCGGAACAGATCAGGCCGTATCCATCGATCGCCCAATTCTTCTTTCATCATAGACAGATAAACCAAAGCATCTTTGGCCTTGGAAATACCTCCTGC
The DNA here is from genome assembly GCA_038134005.1 of Paracoccaceae bacterium. Classification (GTDB taxonomy): domain Bacteria; phylum Pseudomonadota; class Alphaproteobacteria; order Rhodobacterales; family Rhodobacteraceae; genus CAJXSD01. Next base: position 17,324 of record JAYPUL010000013.1, read on the forward strand.
TGGTTTGTATCCGACCATTATGCCTGTGCGGTCATAATAATCACGAATGGCGCGGATCATGACCAATGACACGGGCAAGGTGGCATTCACGCTTTCTTTTCCTGTGGACGTTTTGATGAAATCCGCACCCGCCATCATGCAAATCAAAGATGCACGTGCGACATTGCGCAATGTCCCCAATTCGCCCGTGGCCAAGATCGCTTTGACATGCGCATCGCCGCAGGCCGCACGAAATGCGCGCATTTCATCATAAAGTGCCTGCCAATTTTGATCCAAGACATGGCGGCGCGAAATGACGATATCAATTTCACGCGCACCGGCTGCGACCGATGCTTCAATCTCGGCAATGCGCAGGGGCAGGGGCGATAGACCCGCAGGAAACCCCGTCGACACCGCGGCCACGGGAATATCGGTGCCGCGCAGCGCAACAACCGCCGTTTCAACCATGTCGTGATAAACACAAACCGCGCCAACGGTCACGTTTGACACGCCCATCGCATCCAAAAGATCGCGGCGCACAGGGTGACGCGCCTTGGAACAAAGCCGGCGCACGCGGTCGGCGGTGTCATCGCCCGATAGCGTGGTCAGGTCGATACATTGGATCGCCCGCAACAGCCAAGCGGCCTGATATTCTTTTTTCACAGATCGCCGCGTGCCCAAGGTTGCTGCGCGACGTTCTATTGCGGATTGGTTTGCCTGTGCCGATTTTACCCAAGACAGGTCTAAATCCATCCCTGGGTTGCGGGGCAAATCGTTGTGTAATTGATGTGTCATGTCGTCCACTGTCAGACTGTTTTGCATAACCGTGCCACGCGACCACGCGCTTGGCAAGGGTGGCTATGCGAATGAATTAGCTTGCGTAATCTGAACCCTCGGAGTCCAAAGCCGCTTTGATTTCGGACAAATGGCGTTCGTCCTGTTCGGGATAGGTTTCCAATTCACGTGCCGTTTTTTCGGCGATGTCATCTGGCAAAACCCGCAGCGGTTGACCCGTTTGTAACGCACGGATATAGGTTTCCGCCGCACGTTCAAAATAATAGAGCCGATTAAAGGTTTCTGCGACGGTTTCACCGACAATCAAAACGCCATGATTGCCCATGATCAACACGCGTTTTTTCGGATCAGACAAGAGGGTGGAACACCGCGCGCCTTCTTCTTCGAATGCAAGGCCACCATAATGGTCGTCAATGACATAGCGGTTGTAAAACGTGGCACAGTTTTGATCGATCGGTGGCAATCGGCTATCGGCGAGCGATGCCAAAACTGTGGCAAAAATCGAATGGACGTGCATCGCACAGCGTGCATGCGGGCAGAGCCGATGTATCGCGCCATGTAACCCCCATGCCGTTGGATCGGGCGCATTGGGGCCTTGCAATGTGTCGGGATCATTCGCATCAACCACAATCAAATCAGACGCCTTGATCCGACCGAAATAAGATTGATTTGGGTTCATCAAAAACCGCGTACCATCTTCGTTGATCGCCAGCGAGAAATGGTTGGCCACCCCTTCGTGCATGTTCAACCGTTCGGTCCACCGAAAAGCGGCGGCCAGATCAACACGTTCTTGCCAATTGTCTATGTTTGCATGTTTCATGATATGACGCTGCCACAGCTTTGCGCACAGAGCAAATGGAATTTATGGCGTCACAGCGGTCGTGACGGTACCCAGACATATCCATCGTGATCGGCGATAAACGCTTCGCGAAGGCCGTGGGGCTTATCTTTCGGCTCGGCCATGATGACCGCATCGACATTTGCACAGTTGGCACAGGCCGCATCAGGGTCGCTGTCAAATAGATGAATCGTAATCCCGCCCCCGCGCGGCGGCGTTTCAGGGATCATTGCGTGGATCGGGTGGGATGCATAGGTGGCATCGGAATGCAGCATGAAAACCTGATCGCCATACTTTACAATGGCAAAGTCATTGGACACTCGCGCCGACGTGATGCCGAACACGGTGTTCAAAAACCCAACTGTCTTGCGAACATCAGATACCAATAGGTTCATCCCAAATCCGCGCAAAGATGCCCCAAAGTCATCAGCGGAAATTGTTTCTAAATCTAAATCTTGCACAACCGTATCCCTTGATTGAATGTCAAATGAGTGACACAGTGTCCCATTAAAAACAACCACGCCGGTTTCGCGTCTTTTGTGGCAGCCTTTGAAACCGGTGAAAGATAAAAAGGAAAATACATGATCACAGATTCAATTCCGGTCGAAACTCCAAAAAATTTGGATGCGCGTTCATTCGACAACGCGGTAAAGGCCCATGCCTATTTGGTTTCTCTTTACCAAACGTCGACCCAGTTTTTGCGTGACCGCTTTGCCGAGGTGATGGAACATGGCCCATCACCGGTGCGGTATCGTGCGTTTTACCCCGAAATCCGTTTGCAAACGACATCATATACGGCCGTGGACAGCCGGTTAAGTTTTGGCCACGTTCCCGCACCAGGGACCTATGCGATTACGGTGACCCATCCTGAATTGTTTGGAAATTACCTTATCCAACAAATCAGTCTTTTGATAAAAAATCACAATGTTCCGATTGTGATCCAATTGTCGGATACGCCAATACCTCTTCATTTTGCGATGATTGGCGAAGGTGCGGTGTCGGTGCCACATGATGGCGCATCTGAATTTACCCTTAGGGATGTGTTCGACGTGCCCGAGTTGTCGACAACGAATGACGATATTGTGAATGGCGTGTCGAAACCCGCGGCCGATGGAACCGAACCATTGGGTTTGTTTACCGCCCAGCGCGTGGATTATTCCTTGGCGCGTTTGTCGCATTATACGGCAACCAATCCCAAGCATTTCCAAAACTATGTGTTGTTCACAAACTATCAATTTTATGTTTCGGAATTCGAAGAATATGCCCGCAAGATGTTGGATGATCCTAACAGCGGATACACAAGCTTTGTCAGCACGGGGAATGCCGAAATCACCACTGCGGACGGTGTTTTGCATGAACCCAGCAAATTGCCACAAATGCCGACCTATCACCTGAAGCGGGCCAATGGAAATGGGATCACCTTGGTCAATATTGGCGTGGGGCCATCGAATGCGAAAACGGCGACGGATCACATTGCGGTTCTGCGTCCACATGCGTGGTTGATGGTTGGCCATTGTGCCGGGCTACGTAACAGCCAACGTTTGGGCGATTTTGCTTTGGCGCACGCCTATCTGCGCGAAGATCGCGTTTTGGACGATGATCTGCCCGCATGGGTACCTGTGCCGGCCTTGGCCGAAATGCAAATCGCATTGGAAACGGCGGTGGCGGATGTGACCCAGCTTTCTGGGTTTGAATTGAAACGCATTATGCGCACAGGAACGGTGGCGACGGTCGATAACCGGAATTGGGAATTGCGCGATAACTCGGGGCCGGTGCAACGTCTATCGCAATCACGTGCAATCGCATTGGATATGGAAAGCGCGACCATCGCGGCCAACGGATATCGGTTCCGCGTTCCCTATGGCACCTTGCTATGCGTCAGTGACAAACCGTTGCATGGCGAATTAAAGCTGCCTGGAATGGCGTCTGATTTCTATAAAACACAGGTATCACGGCATTTGATGATCGGAATTCGGTCGATGGAAATCCTTAGCAAAATGCCGATTGAGCGCCTGCAAAGTCGAAAATTGCGCAGTTTTAATGAAACTGCGTTCCTCTAAAGTAAGTTTTTTGGAAAAAAAGTATGTTTTTAACAAGAAAAACGCCACTATTTGTTGTGTTCCCATTCAACATTCAGTTACAACTTTGTCACGAGGCCCCATAAGTTGGGCAGTTGAAGGAGAAAACAAATGTCAAAACCAATGACCAAGACACAACTGGTTGCAGCCCTAGCGGAAAAAATGGGCTCAGATAAGAAATCTGCTGGGGCCGCATTGGACGCAGTTTGCGACATCATCACAAGCGAAGTTTCCGCAGGTGGTGCAGTGACTTTGCCAGGCGTTGGCAAAATCCAATGCCGCGCACGTCCAGAGCGTCAAGTTCGCAACCCAGCAACAGGTGAAACATTCACAAAGCCAGCGGACAAAGTCGTGAAAATGACAATCGCAAAAGCGCTAAAAGATAGCGTGAACGGTTAATTCTGCGGAATTAATAATTTTCAAAGGGTCGCGTCAGCGGCCCTTTTCTTTTGTTTAAATACATGCGACCCCTATCCCCATTCTTGTGTACGAGGTTTCAAATGGATTTTCGCAGCATCATAATGGGTTTGGCATTTGCGCTTATGTGGTCATCTGCCTTTACATCGGCGCGTATTATCGTTGCCGAAGCCCCACCAATGATGTCGCTTTCCCTTAGGTTTTTATTGTCGGGCGGTATCGGCGTAATTTTGGCCTTGGTCATGGGGCAAACGTGGCGTTTGACGCGACCCCAATGGAAAGGCGTGATCGTCTTTGGCATTTGTCAAAATGCACTTTATCTGGGTTTGAACTTTATCGCGATGCAAACGATCGAAGCATCGCTTGCGTCGATCATCGCGTCCACAATGCCGTTGTTGGTGGCTTTGGCGGGCTGGCTCTTTTTCAAAGACCGGTTGCGCCCCTTGGGATATGCGGGATTGATCTCTGGTATTGTTGGTGTTGCCTTGATCATGGGGTCACGGTTCCAAGGCAATATTGATGTCTTTGGTCTGGTTTTATGCGGGATTGGGGCATTGTCATTGGCCATCGCAACCCTATCAATGCGGGGCGCATCGTCGGGCGGAAATTTCATGATGATCGTCGGCCTGCAAATGTTGGTGGGCTCGGCAGTATTGATTGGACCTGCTGTTCTTTTGGAAACATGGGATGTTTCCTGGTCGCCACGTTTGGTCACGGCCTTTGCCTATACAACATTGGTTCCTGGGCTAGCCGCAACATTGGTGTGGTTCTATTTGGTCAATCGTATTGGCGCAGTACGGGCGTCAACCTATCATTTCCTCAACCCGTTCTTTGGTGTGGCCGTTGCGGCATGGATATTGTCGGAAACCTTACGCCCGCTGGATATATTGGGCGTTGTCATTATCGCAGCGGGGATTTTGGCGGTTCAATTGTCCAAATCGCGCTGAGGATCCGGTATATTCGGCAGAATATTATAAACGTATCGCAACGCATCCGACATTTGACCCAATGTTGTCAGCATCGCCATTAAAAACCCCGCAATCACATCGGGATCAAGCGGATCTTGCATTTTATCCGCCAAGCGTCGTGCGACCTGTTCTAATAAATGCAATGCTTTGGCGGGTAAACCCATCTGCGCCAAAAGCTGGGCGCGTTGATCCGGTGTCAGCCCGCGCATTTGGGATGCAACCATGGCAAGCGCATCCTTGATATATTGGTTTTGTTGAGAAGCGGTCTGTAATTGACCGGTTAGATTTGGCCACCCGGGAATAAGCGCGGCATTGACAGCGACAAGCCATGACAAATCCTGTCCAATTGGTGCGGATGGCACAGCGGCAATGGGCGGAGATGTATGAAGCGGCGCGGGCGTCATGGCTTGCGATGTTGCAATATTTGGGGTGGCCGGGGTTTGCGCCGCTGGAACCATAGGGGCCGTCTGTGCGTTGCCCAAGGTTGCGCCGGGCACATTTACACCCTGTGTCGGTATTGCTGTCGCGGTCGGATTTGGGGGTGGGTTGGGCCCGGACTGCGATGCAACTAATCCCGTTTCAGGTATGGATGTGCCCTGCGGCAATGGTGGTGTTGCGTTCGTGGGTGTACGCGCCAATTGGCCAAGCGCGGTCAGCAAGATTGTTAAACTACGCTGGGTGGCTATTGTCGCCGTTGGGGCACGTGTTGTACATCGTTTTGCGTAAATTTGCCCTGGTGTGTGTTCGGGTATTTTTCTTTGTGCGCGCGGGATGTTTGGGTCCGACGGTTGCAGAACTGGCTTTGACAGACCCATCAAGGTTCCCGCCCGACCCAATGGTGTATTGGGCGAAGTCGGGGGGGATGCCATTGACCCGCTGTTCTGGCCGCCGGCGCCAGACGTTGATTTGGCCTGACGCCGCGATGTGCCTGCCGACCTATTGTCGGTGACCCGATCTTTGTTATCATCACGCGGATTTTGCGGAGGGTATGCCGGCATTCCTTGTTTTATCTGTTGGATAAACGAAATCTCAGACACGGCTTGCGCCACATCTGTACGCGCCGTGATTTGAATAAGGCGCGAAACATTCATCGGGCCCATCATCAACGCATTCCATCGAATGAGCTGTGCAGCATACTGGCCAAGTCGTCTAATGCCGGCTTAAACGGGTGCATGTGCCCGGCGCGCACCGCCTTGGTGCAACGGTGCAGATACGCGCGTGCTTGGGTCATGTCGTTTTGCGCCATCGTCAATTCGGCCAGCCGATAAAACGCGTCCAAATCTTTGGGATTGATCGTCAAAACGTTCAAAAATGCTTCGTGGGCTGATGCAAAATGATCCTGACACCGCAGACATATTCCGTACCCCATCCAATAATCCCGCGTTTCTGGTGCAACCGTCACCAGGATTGAAAAAATCTGACCTGCCGTGACGTATTGCTTTTGGTCAAACGCAAAATGAGCCGCGGCATACAGAACGTCGGTATCAACGTGTGACACATCTTGTGAGATGATGTTTGTGGCCATGTCGCTGGCTTTCGCCGCCGACAAAAGCACACCAAGTTCTTCCATGGCCATATCGGCCAACCCTTCGATTTGCATCTCATCCATGCCTTATAATCCCGCGTCTTGGGTATGGTAACGGCGAAAAATATGCGAAAATTAATTGAAATCGCGATTTATGACGGATTTTGTGTGATGGTCTTGCCCAGACCCACGATTAGGAATTTGGCACCTGACCCAAATATTCTGCAAATGACGGCGGCGGTGAAGAAAGCAGGTCTTTGGTCTCAACGGGGGGATGAACCATATGATCCGCGACCAAGATTGATTTTGGCGCAATGCGTCGTGCATCATTAGGATCATGGGTGACCATCAAAACGGTGTTACCGCGTTCATGTGCAAGCTCGGATACCAAATCCAGCATTTCGTTTTTCAACGCTGGTCCCAACGCGGCAAACGGTTCATCCAAAATCGTAATGGGCCGATTTTGTAGTAAAACCCGCGCAAGTGCGGCGCGCGATTGTTGGCCGCCTGAAATCGCCGCGGGTTTTCGGGTTTCAAGCCCGCCCAACCCAACGCGATCCATCGCCGATCGGATGGCGCGATCTTGGTCATCTGTGATGCGGCGGCGATGGGTCAAAGCCAAAGCCAAGTTACGGTAAAGGGTTAAATGCGGAAAAAGGTTGTGGTCTTGGAATACCATGCCGACGGGGCGATCGGCGGGGGATGATTTGGTCATATCTGTTGTATTCCAACGAATGAACCCAGATTTTAGCCTTAGAAACCCTGCGATCACGGATAAAAACGTTGATTTTCCTGCGCCAGACGGACCAAGAACCGCGTAAATATTCGGGTCTAAAGCCATATCGGCGACAGAGAGGTCAAAACCGTCAAAACCCATTTTGACTGACTCAAAGCTAAGCATCTTTTCGCCCCCAATACTCACAGATCCAAAAGGCACCTAAACTTAGCGTTAAAAGCAAAACAGCAGCAGCAGAGGCTTGGTCCATGCGGTAAGATCCCATAAGTTGATATAACTTCAACGGCAACGTTGCGTGATCAGACGTGCCAAACAAGACGATCACACCAAGATCCCCCATTGATAACGCGGCCGTTAATCCCGCGGCAAACCCAATGGGGCGGCGCAAACGTGGAATAAGAACCCATCGCACCCACGCCATCGGCCCCAATCCTATTGTGCGGGCCAAGTGTTGGTATTCGGCACGGATGCTTTCCGCCTGTGGACGCAAAATGCGCAGCACAAAAGGCAATGATAGGGTCGCATTCATCACCATGGTGATCACCAACGCCCAATCAAACGGGTTTGTTATTGGGCGGATCATTAAAAATAACCCTGATCCCAAAACCAATGGCGAAATTGCGATGCCTGCGCTTCCGATGACTTCGCCCCACCGTCGTGCCAGGGCCAATGCAAAAACTAAACATAACACCGTCGATCCCACCGCAATTGCAATGGATCGCCCCGCCGCCCACCACACCGATGACGGCAGATCAAAGATCGCGCCCCCCCCGTGACCAACGATCATCACAAAGGGCATTCCAAGGAATATAATGGCCAATGTGATCGCGACACCGTCGATGATGCGCCCGTCATGCGCCAAAGTCGTCGCGCTAAATGCGCTGTCTAATCCTTTTGCAAAAGGGTCCTTTCCCGCAGCGAAAACCGTTATCATTGCGGTTCCGCCGGCCAATGCCAATTGAACCATCGCCAGGGCGGCGGCTTTGCCCAGATCAAAATCAAAACGAAAGGCTTGGTATATTGCCAATTCCAATGTCGTCGCCCGTGGACCCCCGCCCAATGTCAGTGCGACGGCAAAACTGGACAAACAAATCACAAAAACAATCCCAAAGGCCGATGGCAATATGTTGTACAACATGGGCCATTCCAGAACGCGAAACCGTGCCCAACCCCGTAACCCCAAGCTTTCGGCAAGCCGCAATCGTTCCGATGGGATGGCGACCCATCCTTGCAGGATCATTCGCGTGACAAGCGGCATGTTGAAAAACACATGGGCTAATAAAACACCGCTTAATCCGTAAATCGAAACACTTGGTGCCCCGATTGCAGCAAGCATTGTGTTCAAAATGCCATTCTGTCCGAACACCGCCAACAATCCCATGACCGCAACGATGACGGGCAAAATGAAAGGCGCCCCCAAAAGCGTGATCACCACCGATCGCCCCCAAAAAGACCGCCGTGCCAAGGCGCGCGCGACGGGGATCGCCAACACACATGACACCCCAGCCGACAGAACCGATTGTATGACCGTAAAACGCAACGCTGCCCAATCGGCGGGGGAAAACGAAGATCCTGTTTCCGCCCATCGCCAAACGGTGATCAACGGAAACAAAACCAGCATAACGACAAGGCCGCCTGCGATGACGGGGATGGCCTTCATTGTGAAAGCACGCTGCGCCATTCCTCAATCGCGACATCGCGCAATGCGGCGGCAGTGTTTTCATCGTGGAACACGGCCTTGGACGGCGCGGGCAGTGCGGCGAATGCCTCTGGCCAATCTGACACGGGTTGCGCCGCAGGATAGGACCAGTTTGTCATCGGGATCAACGATTGGAACGCATCCGACATCACAAACGCCATGAATTGATCGACCAACTCTGGTTGATCGGTGCCCGCAACCTTGGCCACCAATTCGAAATAGGCATAATGTCCTTCGTCAAAAATCGCGGCTTTTTTGGTCGCATCCCCTTCGGCGACGATGTGATAGGCGGGGGATGTGTTGAACGACACCACCACCGCCGCTTCACCATCGGTGAACAATCCATATGCTTCGGACCACCCCTTGGTCACGGTTAGGATATGCGGCGCCAACCGTGCCCAGAAATCCGCCGCTTTGTCGCCATAGACCGCCTTGACCCACAACACCAACGCCAGACCCGAGATTGAGGATCGCGGATCTTGGATCACGATCTTTTGGTCATCGGGCAGGATGGTCAGGTCTTCGAAACTCTTCAACGGAGTCGTCACCCGTGTTGCGTCATAAATGAACGACACATAGGACCAATCAAAGGGCAAAAATACGTCATCTGTCCACGCGATGGGCAAATCCAGATCAGCATTGTTCTGACCGTGTGGTGCAAACAACCCCGTCGACCGCGCCTTTTTGGTGATATCGGTGTTTAGGCCAATCACGATATCGGCGTCGGTTGATGGCCCTTCCAACATCAAACGCGGCAACAAATCCCCGGGAGAAAATTGCAGATCACAGGCACAGGTTTCTTCAAACGCCGCCTCGATCGACGGACCTGGCCCCCATTCCGACGTGAAATAATCGGGCGCATAGACGGACAACACAGGCGTTTGCGCAACCACAGAGGTCGCCATCAAAAGGCCCGCAGCAAGTGTAAGGTGTTTCATAAACTCTCCATTTTGCATGCGGAGAGTAAGTAGCATAACGCAAACCTTCCCTCCGCCGGTTTTAACCGGATCAGGTTCAACGGGTCCGCAGATGCGTCTCAGCCAATCAAGGCACCCCGAGGTATGAGCAAACATATATGGTTTGCTGAAAAACACAATATGGCTAGTGCTGATAAACGTTTGTTTAACTACTAGGGACTGAATTTGACGGTTGTCAAAGAAACATTCAGACAAAATTTAGAGGACTTCAGGTCGAATGGAGATTCATTTAGTGTTTGATATTTTGGCGTTCATGCGTTGAATTGTAAATTCAACATGTTTTGGAATGACTTGTGCAATAGAAAGCCACCTTTCAAGCTCCGCTAGGACCTTTGTATTCGCACCCTTTTTACCGAGTAGGTCTCTGTTTGTTTCGACTAAACACTTTATCTCATGAATTTGCGTTGACATCTCGGCGAGCGGTTCAAGTGCATTTTTAACATCAACTTTAGTGTTGGGGAGCTTTTGCATTCGTAGCATTTCTTGGTCCAGAATGATTCCTGTCTCCATGCATATTCGCTCCAACTCAGATAAAATTGTTGATGCCTTCAGAAAGATATCCTCTGATCTGTGCTTTTCAGTTTGCGCAAGTCCCAAGAAAGTTAGTAATGCTGAAAACATAAGATACATACGTACAATATCATAAAATTTCTAATCCAGAAAACTATGCCAGTTTATCAGATCACATACTAGCGTTTATCATACTTTCAGATTCGCTTACAAAACGGAAAATTATATTCGCGGGGACCAAGGGCCAAAGGCCCGCCCGCGCATCGCCTGCCCGTCCCGAAGGGCTGGCGATTTTGATGCCTATCACGCGGCACACCACTTTTTCGGATTTTGCACGATAAAGTGTGCCGATCCTCGCGATCTTCGCCACCCCACGGGCAGGTGATGCGCGGGCTGGGAAATATCCCATTTGCACCGACGTAATACCGACGTTATACCGACGTGATACAGATACCGATCGGAGCGTAAAAATGAGCCTTAATACATTCGGACACCTTTTCCGTGTGACCACGTGGGGCGAAAGCCATGGGCCCGCTTTGGGGGCGACGGTGGATGGTTGTCCGCCCAATGTTCCGATTGATGCGGCAGCACTTCAGCATTGGTTGGACAAACGCAAACCGGGGCAAAATAAATTCACCACCCAGCGGCGTGAACCCGATGAGGTCGAGATTTTGTCAGGCGTGTTTGAAGGCAAATCGACGGGCACCCCGATTCAGTTGATGATCCGTAATACCGATCAACGGTCCAAGGATTATGGCAATATCTCGGAAACGTTTCGTCCGGGGCACGCGGACATAACCTATTGGCAGAAATACGGAATTCGCGATTATCGCGGTGGCGGTCGGTCGTCGGCGCGTGAAACGGCGGCCCGTGTTGCGGCGGGTGGTATTGCCCGTGAAGCGATCAAATCCCTGGTCCCGAATGTCGAGATTAAGGGATACATGACCCAGATCGGGCCGCATAAAATCAACCGTGATAACTTTGACTGGGACCAGATCGATCAAAACGAATTCTGGACCCCGGATGCGACAGCTGCCAAGGATTGGGCGGCGTATTTGGACGATATTCGCAAGGCTCATAATTCCGTCGGCGCCGTGATCGAAGTGGTCGCCCGCAACGTCCCCGCAGGCCTAGGCGCGCCCATTTATGGCAAGTTAGACACTGATTTGGCCGCTGCCATGATGTCAATCAACGCCGTCAAAGGCGTCGAAATCGGCGAAGGTATGAACGCCGCGGTATTGACAGGTGCGGAAAATGCGGATGAGATTTTCATGGGCAATGATGGCCATCCTGTGTATTCGTCGAACCACGCTGGAGGGATTTTGGGCGGTATTTCAACAGGCCAAGATTTGGTCGTACGCTTTGCAGTGAAACCCACGTCATCCATCCTGACCCCACGCCAATCGATCATGAAATCGGGTGAGCCGATTGAGGTGGTTACCAAAGGCCGCCATGATCCTTGCGTCGGTATTCGTGCGGTCCCTGTCGGCGAAGCGATGATGGCCTGTGTGATCCTAGACCATTTGTTGTTGCATCGGGGCCAGATTGGCGAAAATCAGGGCCATATTGGTTAGTTTGGCGTAATCGATCGGCGTTGGAATATGAGTATTTTTGCAAATGTGAAAATGCTAATGTCCGATGATATGGGCCATCGCTTCGTCCGCGGTTTCGACAAAATGGAATAAATCCAGATCTGCGCCCGATATTGTGCCCGCTTCTGCCAACGCATCCCAATTGATGATTTTTTGCCAAAATTCGCGCCCAAACAATAAAACGGGAACCGGTGACATCCGACCTGTTTGGATAAGTGTGAGCGCTTCGAATAATTCATCTAAGGTGCCAAAGCCGCCCGGAAATACGCAAAGCGCCTTGGCGCGCATCAGAAAGTGCATTTTTCGGATCGCAAAATAATGAAAATTAAAACAAAGATTTGGTGTGACGTATTGGTTCGGTGCTTGTTCGTGCGGCAAGACGATATTTAGACCGATTGAAATACCGCCTGCGTCTGCAGCTCCGCGGTTTCCCGCTTCCATTACACCGGGGCCGCCGCCTGTGGTAACCACCAAATCACGCCCACCTTGGGCAAGGCTGACTTGTGTGATTTTTTGGGCCAATGTGCGGGCTTCTTCATAATATACGGATAAATCTGCTAAGGTTTTGGTGCGCGCTGATTGCGCTTTCGACGGTTCAGGGATGCGTGCACCCCCAAACATCACCACAGTGGATTGAATTGCGTGTTCATCCATCACCAATTGAGGCTTTAACAATTCAAGTTGAAAACGTACGGGTCGCAATTCATCACGCAACAAAAAGTCTTGGTCAGAAAAAGCCAACTTATAGGCGTTCGCCTGGGTTTGGGGTGTTTCGGGGATATCCTGCGCGGCGGTGAAATCGTTTGCGGCATTGGGGAAAATTCGTTTTGACATAGGTTTGCCTTTTCTGATTTCTTGCCAGACAATCAGGCAAATTTGGTCTGTGCAAGGCCGATCATTAGAAAATGTCGAAAAGTTGAAGGAAACGTAAATGTTCGAATGGCACAATGACATCGCAAATGCGGAGACACGATTGTTGGGCCATGTGCGCAAAACGCCGATATTGCGCGATTATGATGTAGGGCACGGTATCGCGATTGAGATCAAGTTTGAACATTTACAACATACTGGAAGCTTTAAAGTACGCGGTGCAATGAACACGTTGTTGACCGGTGAAATTCCGGCGGCGGGCGTTGTTGCGGCATCGGGTGGAAATCATGGCGCAGCGGTTGCGTATGCTGCCAAAGCCTTTGGCCATTCGGCGCAAATTTTCGTGCCGGAACTGGCGGGAAAAACCAAGATTGATTTGATAAGGTCAACGGGTGCCGCCTTGACCGTTGTTGGTGGTGAATATGTGAATGCCCTGAACGCGGCATTGGATTATCAAGATCAAACAGGGGCCGCGCAAATCCATGCCTATGACGCGCCCCAGACCGTCATCGGGCAGGGGACTGTTTTTTCGGAATGGGACAGGCAAGGATTGGATGCCGACACGATCTTGATCGCTGTTGGTGGTGGTGGATTGATTGCGGGTGCATTGGCGTGGTTCGGGGGGCGGCGCAAGGTTGTGGCCGTTGAACCGCATACCTGTGCCACATTAAACACGGCGCTTGTGAACCAATCGCCGATCGACGTGCCGGTGTCGGGTGTGGCGGCAAATGCATTGGGGGCCAAGCGCATTGGCCAAATTTGTTATGATTTGGCAACAGATTTGGGCGTCTCCAGCGTGTTGGTCAGAGATGACGATATTTTGGCTGCTCAGGCAAAGCTTTGGAATGATTTACGTCAATATGTTGAACCCGCTGGGGCGACGGCGCTGGCGGCATTGCTGAGCGGTGCATATGTGCCCGAACCAGGCGAAAAGGTTGCCGTTCTGATGTGCGGCGCGAACCCAATGATTTTGCCACAGATTGGTACGATTTAGTCTGTACCATTGTGCCTTTGCGTCAGCTTCTGTATACCAGCGCAAAATTATGTCTGCACAAGGGAATCCACACATGTCCAATGCACAATTAGAACAAGCTATCGAAGCCGCGTGGGACGCGCGCGACACCATTACTCCAACAACTACAGGCGAGACACGCGAAGCGATCGAAGACACGTTGAACGCCTTGGATAGTGGTTCATTGCGTGTTGCGCAAAAGATGGAAAATGGCGATTGGCATGTGAACCAATGGGCGAAAAAGGCCGTATTGTTGGGGTTCCGCATTAAAGACATGGAAATCCACGCAGGTGGTCCGCAAAATGGCGGTTGGTGGGACAAAGTGGACAGCAAATTCGTGGGCTGGGGTGAAAACCAATGGCGCGCGGCGGGGTTCCGTGCGGTTCCAAACTGTGTTGTTCGTAAATCTGCCTACATCGCAAAAGGCGTTGTTTTGATGCCATCTTTTGTGAACCTAGGCGCCTATGTCGACGAAGGAACGATGGTTGACACATGGGCGACTGTCGGCAGCTGTGCGCAGATCGGTAAAAACGTTCACTTGTCAGGTGGCGTTGGTATCGGCGGGGTTTTGGAGCCGATGCAAGCGGGCCCAACCATCATCGAAGACAATTGCTTTATCGGGGCACGTTCCGAAGTGGTCGAAGGTTGTATCGTTCGCGAAGGGTCCGTTTTGGGTATGGGCGTTTACATCGGTAAATCCACCAAGATCGTAGATCGTGAAACCGGCGAAGTCATGTATGGCGAAGTGCCTCCTTATTCTGTTGTGGTGTCTGGTTCGATGCCGTCGAAAAACGGAATCAATCTATATTGCGCGGTTATTGTGAAACGTGTTGATGCACAAACACGTAGCAAAACAGGCATCAACGAATTATTGCGCGATTAAGTCCGCCGCGATGATCGATCCTAAGGCCGCGCGTTTCGCGCGGCTTTTTTATTGGGATTAATCGTTGTCTGACGTGCCCGCACCCGCGCCCGCATCACGTGATGCATCGGTCGCGGGAACATAGGTTCGATGCGCAAGCGCGGTCAGTGCGTCAAAAGTTTCAATTTGTGTGAATACGCGCGGTTTAGGCTCTAATTTTTTGCAACCAGTCTGTGATTGGGTTGGTGTGATTTTGATCGATGCCTGTTCTAGGCCGTTAAGGCAATCCATTCCGCTAACATTGCCAAATGCATCGATCGAAACGGCGTGATCATCGGCAAATAACGTTAGATTTTGTTCTCTTATTTTGGCAGCATTTACAACAAAAGGCAGCACAAAAATCGGCTCTGATATTGCCAAAAACACGGTGCCTTGATCAATTGGTCCTGTGGTAATACGCGCAAAATCCGAAATTCGGAGCCCCGCGGATATGGGGCAGCGTAACGTATTGATTTGGTCTAAGGCGCGGTACAAATGCCCGAGGCCATCAAAGCCGGCCGCGCAGAGCCAATGAACCGCCATCGCCGCGTCTTCGGCCACGCCCCATTCATGGCCGGCACCACGCGCCGCTTTTGTCGCGATGGCTGTTGCTTCGGAATAGGACAGTTCGATCATGTCACACCCATTGAAATTTCTTCGACGATAGTGATGAGGCTTGCCGATAGAATAATTTCGATCGGGGACTAAAGGCTAAGCAAACATTCCGTAAGCGGCGGTTTGCATATCTGAACCGATCGGGTGCCAAGACCCCAAGAATTGGGTCATCACACATCCGGTCATGTTGCGTTTTGGGTCGACCCAGAATTTGGTTGCGGCGGCGCCGCTCCACCCGAATTCGCCCAAAGTCGTGGGATAGGCGGCCAACCCCACGTCCGTCATTACGCGACCTAACAAATTCCAACTATAGCCCGCAAATGGTTCGTCATTGATCCGCATTCCGCGTTCGCCAAATCGAACACGCGGCGCCAAGGCCAATTCCAAAGACGCAGGCGACAGCAACGTTTCCCCTTCGGGCGTCTGGCCGGTATGCATCATATTTGCAAAGGCCATATAGTCATTTAGTGTCGAATAAAGGCCGTGGCCACCTCTTCGAAAATTGGGGTCTGTTTTTGGATGGCTTGGCCCCAAATCCGATTCAATCAATATGTGCGGCGCTGGTTTTAAGGCAGGCAACCCATGCAAGGACCGCGTACCATAGACCGACATTAATCGATCGTGACCATCATGTGGTAACGAAAATCCTGTATCTTGCATATCCAACGGATCAAAAATCAACCGTTGCAATAGATCGTCAATTCGTTCGCCCGTCGCACATTCGATGATATGGGCCAACACATCGATTGATACCGAATATTTCCAATCGCTTCCGGGATGAAAGACCAATGGCAACTCAGACAATGCGCCCATCATATCCGATAGATCGCGATGACCGGCTTCGATGATTTGGGCGTCGCGGTAATGGGCACTTATGGGGCACCCAAGAGTGAAATCATATGAAAACCCTGCTTGGTGGGTTAGCAAATGTTCGATGGTAATTAATGCGGTCGCGGGTTCGATATGGCCGTTGCTGTCGATAACCTTCATCGATTTGAACCGCTTGTCGAAATCTTGGATCGGCGACGAAAGACGAAATACGCCACGCTCGATCAACATAACCGCAAGAAAGGACACGATTGGTTTTGTCATTGAATAAATGCGGTAAATTGCATTCTGGGGAATGGGGCGTTGCGTTTCAATATCTTGGACCCCAACACAGCCTTGAAAAATTGGTTTTCCGCCTTGGTCGACGCGCCATTCAATGCCCGCAAATAGACCTTTATTGACGTAATTTTCCGCAACATTAGACAATAAATCAGGCATTTGGCTCTCCTATTTTTGGAACACAGTTTCGTAATTTTTGACTTGTGTAAAGTGTAATTTCGGATTGCTCCTTTGGTCGGACGCATTTGTAAATAAAAGGATGTTGGTGCAATTGCCACGCGATGAAACACGTGTTCAAAATACTTGAAACCAGACTAAAATTCGGCATAGATGGTATACCAAAGCTGGAAAGATAAAAGAATGACCAAACTGATTACGGGGCACACGCGTTTTATTGCGCATTTGGGCATACCCACCCAAAGCTTCAAAGCTCCGATGATCTACAATCCTTATTTCGAAGATGCGGACATTGATGTCGTTGTGGTTCCGATGGGGTGTGGTGTCCAAGAATTTCCCGCGTTTTTGCCGCTTTTGTTTAAACAAAAAAATATCGCGGGCGCGTTGATCACGATGCCGCATAAGGTGTCTGTGGTGGATTTGTTGGATTACGCAACGCCGACGGTGCAAATTTGCGGCGCGTGTAATGCGGTGAAATGTGACGAAGACGGCCGATTGATGGGCGATATGTTCGATGGGTCGGGCTTTGTTCGCGGGGTTATCAACAAAGGGCGGTCGATTGACGGGGCATCGGCGTTGGTCATTGGAGCAGGTGGCGTTGGATCAGCGATCGCCGCCAGTTTGGCCCAAGAAGGGGCCGCGCAAATCGGGATCTATGACACCGATGTCACCCGCGCCGCAGGTTTGGGTCGGCGGTTGCAACATCATTACCCTGATCTCGTGGTCAAACTTGGATCAAATGATCCAAGTGGTTGGGACATTGTGGTGAACGCGACGCCCCTTGGGATGGGACCGAACGATCCATTGCCTTTGGATGTGTCCAAATTATCGGCCGACACATTCGTCGGCGAAGTTGTGATGAAATCCGAAATGACCGCATTCTTGACCGCCGCAGCCGAAAAGGGATGTCAAACCCAAGTTGGCACAGACATGTTGTTCGAAATGATCCCCGCCTATTTGGAATTTTTTGATTTACCCACGACCACGGCTGACCACCTGCGTAGTGTTGCAAAAATCGAATATTAGACCCCAAAAGGGCCAAATTTCAAACCCGGCACAGAGTTAGATCAGGATTAAAACCTGGCCAGCGTCGATTTTGGTTTGATAGGTATTCAAGTTCACGCATGCGGGCGCACGCAACGCTTCGCCAGTACGATAATCGAATGTCGCATTGTGCTTTGGGCATTCAATTTCATAGTCTTGGACCAACCCGTCTTCGAGATGGATTTTTTCATGAGTGCACAGACCGTCAGTGCAAAAATATTCGTCATCCGGGCTTCGATAGATGGCATAGGTTTTACCACCATGATCGAACCGGATCAAATCTTCGGCGTCGATATCGGTGATCGAACAGGCTTTTATCCAGTCTGCCATAAAATTTCTCCGTTAAGGGTGCGTTGTGCCCAGCGCGGCTTGGTGAAGGTCTTCGCGATAGGGTTGGGCGGTTGGGGGTAATTCGCGTTTGATGAAATAATCTTCGTTCTTCATCTGGCGGAATACCGCGGGTATGACTTCTTTGTAGGCTTGCCACATTGATGTTTGCGGCGCAGGAAGGTCGTGTTTGATTTTCTCGTGCAGCTCGGGCAAGCGGTGATATGGGACCATCGGAAACATGTGATGTTCCACGTGGTAATTCATGTTCCAATAAATAAAGCGCGAAATCGGATTCATATACACAGTGCGCGAATTTAAACGGTGGTCGATCACATTATCCGCCAACCCGCCATGTTGTAAAAAACCGGTCAATACATGGTGCCATGCGCCGTAAATACGCGGCAGCCCAATCACCATGAACGGTAAATTAGATCCCGTATAAACTGCAATACCAGCCGTTATTGCGTAGATCGTAAACCAAACACGCGCCACTTTGATCACGCGTGGACGTTCTTGTTCGGGTACAAAGTCGATAACGTCGGCTTCAATATAGCCGGCCGCATTCAACACCATTTTTTTCCAACCTGTGATCGCATCAAGAATGCCAACATATGCAAGAAAAAGTTTGATGGCTTGCGGTGGGCGCATGATCGCGATTTCAGGATCGCGCCCAACGATAATTGTATCTGTGTGGTGACGTGCGTGGCTCCACCGCCATTCGGTTGAATTTCGGATCATGCAAAAGCTGGCAAATTCATAAATCCAATCGTTCATCCATCGTGTCTTAAACGCGGTTCCATGCCCACATTCATGCCAACGCGAATCCATCGCAGACCCATAAAAAACGCCATAAATTAACCAAAACGGTGCGGACCACCAAGATGGCCAAAGCGCAATGGCCATTCCCAATGATCCAAACATGCAGACCACCAAAAGGATTGTATCACGGATTGCCTGATCATCTGATCTTTGCATCAACGCTTTCATATCTTTTCGGGGGATGTCGGTGTGATACCATTCCGCGGTCGCCAAACCCGTTTCGACAGCATTTTTTGAATTTGGACCTGTTAATGAATAATTACGTTTAGCCATTTCGATCGCTCCGACCCATTTGCCGAATGTTAAGCAAATAAATTGATCACGTGCCATAGGGGTGAACACGTTCGTTTCATTTTATGCCAAGCCGGTCGAAAGTTGATGTGAAACCGGATGAAAACCTTAATCGGCCATTAAAACATACCCAGAACCGCGCACCGTTTGTAGGTATCTTGGTTCCTTGGGGTTCACTTCGATCTTACGGCGCAGCCGGGTGATTTGCACGTCAATGGCGCGATCTTGGGCTTGGGCTTCGTCGCGACCAAGCTCTGATACCACATCTGCGCGGGACACGGGTTTTCCAACATTAGTGGCAAAAATACGCATAAGTTGATTTTCGGTCGACGTCAGGCGAATAGCATCATTCCCGCGCCAAAGTTCCCCGCGTTCAATGTCATAACGCACCGGCCCCAATCGCAACATGGTTGGCATTTCGGGGGGTGTCGCAGGTTCCGGGGTGCGGCGCAAGATTGCGTTGATCCGCAACAATAATTCCTTTGGTTCAAATGGCTTGGCCAAATAATCATCTGCGCCCGCTTCTAGCCCTGCAATACGATCTTCGGTTTCACCTTTTGCCGTCAATAACATCACAGGTGTATCGCGGTCTTGTCGGATCCATCGGGTCAATGAAACGCCATCTTCACCAGGCATCATCACATCCAAAACAATGAGATCGAAATCAAGCCCCTCTAATAAACGTCGTGCGTGTTCCGCATCGCGTGCGGCACTGACCAAGAATCCGTGACGGATCAGGAATTGCTTAAGCAAATCGCGAATACGTTCGTCATCATCAACAATCAACAAATGTGCGTTCATGGCCAATTATTCCTGTCTTAGGCCAAGATAGGCGCGACGCATCTCTGGGTCCATCATTGCCTCAAGCACTGTGCGAAAACCCGCCACTGCGTCGGGGCCAACTTGACGATAAGCGGCCCGCATTCGGTTGCGTTGGGCATCGGAAAGTTGTTGTTCTAACGCGCGGCCTTTGTCCGTCAGGAATAGATTGCGTTCGCGTTTGTCGCGTTGCCCAACATTTACGATTACCAATCCATCTTCGATTAACGTTCGCAACACGCGGTTTAACGATTGTTTGGTCACGCCTAAGATTTTCAAAAGGTTATTGACCGTTGTTCCAGGGGCGCAGTTAATGAAATGGACGGCACGATGATGGGCGCGACCGTATCCTTTTTCCTCTAATATGCGATCAGGGTCCGCCGTAAATCCGCGATAGGCAAAAAACATGGCTTCGATCCCTTGGCGCAGCTGTTCATCGGTAAGATAAAGCAGCGCCTCGCCCATTGTTCGGTTTTGATTTTGCATCTGATGCCTCCTGCGTCCCTTGGGGTATTTTATGTCAGCCTTGTTGACATTCCAAGCACAAACTGATACCGAATCTCAGTTTTGACGCAATATTATGTCCGAAGCGGCCGTAAATTGCGCAATTATCGAAAACGTATTTAAGGGGAACGACCATGGCTGGTAGTTACGATGACCGCGACGGCAAAATTTGGATGGACGGCAAATTGATCGAGTGGCGGGATGCGAACGTGCATATTTTGACGCACGGTTTGCATTATGCCAGCTCGGTCTTTGAAGGTGAACGCGCCTATAATGGCAAGATTTTCAAAAGCCGTGAACATTCCGAACGTCTGCATTATTCCGCGAAATGTTTGGATTTCGAAATTCCGTATTCTGTTGACGAACTAGAAGCGGCCAAAAAACAGGTTTTAGAAGCAAATGGATTTACTGACGCCTATGTCCGTGCGATCGCATGGCGTGGCGCTGGCGAAGACATGGGTGTCGCGTCGAAACGCAACCCTGTCCGTGTGGCGATTGCTGCGTGGGAATGGGGCAACTATTACGGCGACGCCAAAATGAAGGGCGCAAAATTGGACATCGCAAAATGGCGCCGTCCTGATCCTGCGACGATCCCAAGCCACGCGAAAGCGGCGGGTTTGTATATGATCTGTACAATGTCGAAACATGCCGCCGAAGCAAAGGGATGTTCCGACGCGATGATGTATGATTATCGCGGCTATGTCGCCGAAGCGACAGGTGCGAATATCTTTTTCGTCAAAGCTGGTGAAGTGCATACACCAAAGCCGGATTGTTTCTTGAATGGTTTGACCCGTCAGACGGTTGTCCAAATGCTGAAAGATAAAGGCATCACGGTTCATGAACGCCACATCATGCCCGAAGAATTGGCAGATTTTGAACAATGTTGGTTGACTGGTACCGCCGCCGAAGTCACCCCGGTGGGCCAAATCGGCGATTATACGTTTGAGGTTGGCGACATCACCCGCGATATCGCAGAAAGCTATGAGCGGCTTGTGCGCGCATAAAGATCAAAAGGGGGCACATCGCCCCCTTTTTTTGTAATATCCATTTGATAAAATTTCCCCATGACATCTTGGTCATGCCGTTTAGATTCCTATTTATATGTGTAACCATTTCCGTGAGAACACAGATGAATTTAGTCAATATTGGATTCACCGTATCAATTGCCTTTATTGCTGACCTTATGCTTGGGTCAACACCTGTGCTTGCCTCAGAACAGCGTATCCAAGATCGCACAAAGTTCGAAAATCTGGTCGATGCTCTTGAATTACGACGTCCTTTTATTTCCCTGCGCGTGACCCGCGATGGCAACATCACCGGGCGTGCATTTGGCCGTGATGTGTCAGGAAATTGGACGTGGGAAGACACGTTTTTTTGCAGGTCAATGACATGGGGACAAAAGGAAATTGATTATAATTGCCAAGAAGTTCGTGTCACAGGCAATCGTTTAATTTTTCAATCAGATCGCGGCACGGGTGATCAGGCAGATTTCGATATTATTGATCCAAACCGTTAAGGTTTTTGATCCATTGACCCAATACTGACAAAATCCCCTTGCAAGAATCTGACGCCGCCTTAAAACGCGCGGTTATGATCGATACCTTGTCTGATACGCTCATCCCCGCTTGGGTGGATGATACGCTAATGCCTGTTGAAAAACTGGCGGTGCATCAACGCGGTTTGCGTCATCTTGCGGTGTCGGTGTTTCTCTTGGCGGGCAATGATGTTTTGATCCAACGCCGTGCGCTGGGCAAATATCATACACCGGGCTTTTGGGCGAATACCTGTTGCACCCACCCCTTGTGGGGCGAAGATGCACTGACCTGCGCGCAGCGCCGTTTGGAACAGGAGCTGGGCATCGCCCATGTCGCGATGTCACATCGTGACATCATCGAATATCGCGCGGATGTCGGCGGGGGTTTGATTGAACACGAGGTTGTCGATTTGTTCGTTGGCCATGTTGATCGTGGTATTGTCGTTGCGCCCAACCCCGATGAGGTTATGGAAACGCGTTGGCTATCAATCGAAGATTTGCGCGCCCAGATCGCGACAACACCAGACAGATTTACACCGTGGTTGCGGATCTACCTGGCGCAACATTCAGACAAAATTTTCCCATCGGCTTAAACGCCGAATTGATCCTGAATATCTTTTAGATCTGGGATAACATCGGCTGTCCCGTGACGCGTGACCATAATTGCGGCAGCCCTGGTTGCTAAACCAATCGCTTGTTCCATTGGCATCCCACGATCCAGACCTGCAAGGACATAGCCCGTAAAGGTATCGCCGGCGCCGGTGGTATCTACGGCCTCAACGGGCACTGCGTCAAACGAATGAACACGGTGGCGCAAACCGTCATACCAACGACACCCCTTGGACCCCAAGGTGATGATCACATCGCGCACCCCTAAATCCTGGGCGGCTTTGCCCGTCGTATCGCGCAGCTGCTCTGCTTCTATATCATTGAGGATTAGAAAATCCAAATACGGTAAAACTGCGCCGACTGACCCTGCATCAAAAGGCGCGGCGGCATAGGCCACACGCAGCCCCAAATCCCGCGCCATTTTTGCGCCTGCCACCTGTCCGCAAGTTTCGTTTTGCGTCACAAAAATATCGCCTGTGTTCGCCTCGCTCAACGCAGCGCCGATTTGCGTATCAGTGATTTCAGAATTGCCACCAGCATAAATGACGATCGAATTTTCGCCGGCCTGATCAACCGAGATAATGGCATGACCTGTGTGGGCTGACCGCCCAATATGTCGCGTGTCAACGCCGTATTCGGTTAACCGATCCACGGCCCATTGACCGTCTTGTCCAACCGAACCGATATGAACAACACGCGTTGCAGCACGCGCCGCAGCCACGGACATGTTCGCGCCCTTTCCACCAAGACCGACATTAAACCCAGTTGCGGCAATCGTTTCCCCGGGTCGCGGGATATGCGACACATCATAAAAGTAATCGGCATTGATCGACCCTAGGTTATATATTGTCATACCGTACCTTTCATCTTTGCACAAATACTCGCCCGCCGCAGGCGTTCTGCCTTATCCGACTTTACATGCCGCCAGAACAGCCATGTTCAAGATATCGGTCGCGGTGGATACAGACGAACAGATCTGGATCGATTGATCGACACCTGACAGGATCGGACCAATCACCGTGGCCCCTGCCATTTCTTGCATTAATTTGACCGAAATGCTGGCCGAATGGCGTGCGGGTACAACCAAGATATTGGCCGGTCCCGTTAGGCGTGAAAATGGATACTGCGCCATTGCTTTTGCGTTTAATGCAACGTCAACGGTCATTTCGCCTTCGTATTCAAAATCAACCCCGCGTTTGTCCAATACCCGTGGCGCGATGTGCATTTTCTCTGCACGTTCCGACACAGGATATCCAAAGGTTGAAAAGCTCACGAAAGCCACCCGAGGCTCTAGCCCCAAATGCCGCGCGACGCCAGCACAACGTTCGGCGATATTGGCCAAGTCTTCGTCATCTGGCCACTCATGCACCAAGGTATCGCTTATCAACACAATCCGGCCCTTGTGTAATAACGCCGTCACGCCAACCGCGCCGTGCGCCGCATCGGCGTCGAACACATGGTTGATCAATTCCAAAACATGGGCCGATTTACGGGTTGCACCCGTGACCAACCCGTCACCATGCCCATGCGCCAACATAAGTGCGGAAAACACGTGACGATCGCGCGCGGCCAGACGATGCACGTCGGCGCGGTCATATCCTTTACGCTGAAGGCGTTTGTAGAGGTAATCCTTGTAGGTATCCAAGTGTTTGGTATTTGCGGCGTTGACGATTTCCAATTCGCGCACCGCATCGCCCAAACCTTCGGCTTCTAATTTGCTGCGGACGTCTCCTTCGCGACCGACCACAATGGCTTTGCCCATTCCGGACCGTTGGTATTCCACGGCGGCACGCAACACGCGGGGGTCGTCCCCTTCGGCAAAGATCATGCGCGCTTGGGCGGCGCGTGCGCGCGCGTTCAAACCGCGCAGGATCGACGCGGTTGGGTCCATGCGCGATTTCAATGAAGATTTATACCCTTCCATATCAATGATCGGGCGGCGTGCGGCCCCTGTGTCCATGCCAGCCTTGGCAACGGCGGGTGGAATGCGGTGGATCAAACGCGGGTCAAATGGTGTTGGAATGATGTAATCGCGACCAAAGGTCAATTTGCGCCCATAGGCCATTGCCACTTCGTCAGGAACATCTTCGCGGGCCAATTCAGCCAAGGCGTGGGCACACGCAATTTTCATTTCATCGTTAATTGCGCGTGCGTGAATGTCCAACGCACCACGGAACAAATAGGGGAACCCCAAAACGTTGTTCACTTGGTTCGGGTAATCACTCCGACCCGTCGCAATAATCGCATCGGGGCGCACTTCGTGTGCTTCTTCTGGGGTGATTTCGGGATCTGGGTTAGCCATTGCAAAAATCACGGGGTTGTCCGCCATGGATTTCACCATGTCTTGTGTCACAGCCCCTTTGGCCGACACGCCAAGAAAGACATCGGCACCCTTCATGGCCTCGTCCAATGTGCGCAGATCTGTTTTGACTGCATGGGCCGATTTCCATTGGTTCATACCTTCGGTACGGCCTTGGTAAATGACGCCTTTCGTGTCGCACATGATACAATTTTCGTTGCGTGCGCCCATGTATTTCAACAATTCAAGACACGCGATCCCGGCCGCACCCGCGCCGTTTAAGACGATTTTCACGTCTTCAATTTTCTTCCCCGACAATTCCAACGCATTCAAAAGGCCTGCGGCACAAATCACGGCGGTGCCGTGTTGGTCATCGTGGAAAACGGGGATGTCCATTTCCTCTTTCAACCGCTGTTCGATGATGAAACATTCGGGCGCTTTGATGTCTTCTAGATTGATGCCGCCAAAGGTGGGGCCCATCAATTTCACAGCGCGGCAAAATTCGTCAGGGTCTTCGGTATCCAATTCGATATCGATGGAATTTACATCGGCAAAGCGTTTGAACAAAACGGCCTTGCCTTCCATGACGGGCTTGCCGCCCAATGCGCCTAGGTTGCCCAAACCCAAAACCGCAGTCCCGTTGGAAATAACGGCGACCAAGTTTCCTTTGTTCGTGTAATCATACGCCAATTCAGGGTTTTGCGCGATTTCTTCGCAAGGCACGGCAACACCTGGTGAATAGGCCAAAGACAAGTCGCGTTGTGTTGTCATTGGGACTGTTGCGGACACTTCCCATTTGCCGGGGGTCGGCTCCAAGTGGAACGCCAATGCTTCTTCGCGGGTGATTTTAGTCTTTGCCATCTGGGTGTCCTTTGTTGCGCAAATCACCCTTACCGCGCAATTATATTAGGTGCAACCATATCGTTTTACCCTTTCACACGATGCAATCCATGTTTATTGTGACAGCAACAAAAAATGGGGGAAACTTCGTGACACCAATGATGGCACAATATCTGGAGATTAAGGCCCAATATCCAGATGCTTTATTGTTCTATCGGATGGGGGATTTTTACGAACTGTTCTTTGACGATGCGGTATCCGCATCCGAGGCGTTGGATATCGCCCTAACCAAGCGCGGCAAACATGATGGCGATGATATCCCAATGTGCGGGGTTCCACATCATTCCGCGGAAAATTATTTGTTAACCCTGATCCGAAAAGGGTTCCGCGTCGCGGTTTGCGAACAAATGGAAAGTCCGGCAGAGGCGAAAAAACGCGGATCTAAATCCGTTGTGCGCCGTGATGTGGTGCGTTTGGTGACACCCGGAACATTGACCGAAGACAGTTTGTTAGAGGCGCGGCGTCACAATTATTTGGCGGCTTTTGCCTGTGTGCGCGACCAATCGGCATTGGCATGGGTCGATATATCAACGGGGGCATTCCACGTGATGGCGATGTCGCCCGTACGGTTAGGGCCAGAATTGGCACGCCTTGCCCCGTCAGAGGTCATCCTGTCTGAGGCGTCAACCGAAACCTATTTGACAATTATTGAAGAAAGCGGCGCGGCCGCAACGCCCTTATCGCGCGCAACATTTGATAGCGCATCGGCACAAACACGCATCTTGTCGTTGTTTGGGGTGGGAACAATGGACGCCTTTGGGTCATTTGATCGTGCTGAAGTGGCCGCGATGGGGGCTATCATTGATTACCTTGATATCACGCAAAAGGGTAAATTGCCGCTTTTGTCCCGCCCTGTACGTGAAAGCGTCGCACGGGTTATGCAGATCGATGCCGCGACGCGTCGAAACTTAGAAATTACGCACTCTTTAACCGGCGGTGGACGGTCGGGGTCGTTATTGGGGGCGGTCGACCGTACGGTCACGGCGTCCGGCGCGCGGTTGTTGGAACGTCGATTATCATCGCCCTCTTTGGATTTGGCGACGATCCGATCACGTTTGGACGCGGTGCAAACAATGATCGACACGCCGACAATGGCATCACAGCTGCGTGACGCGCTGCGCAAAGTTCCGGATTTAGATCGTGCGTTGTCACGGATTTCTTTGGATCGCGCAGGTCCGCGTGATTTAACAAGTGTGCGCACTGGTCTGACCCAGGCGGAACATATCTTTAACACCATAAAATTTGGCGATGCGCCTTTGTTGGTTGCACAATCTTTGGCGGCTTTGCAGGGACACTCGGATTTGATCGACCTGTTGGACAACGCCTTGGTCGCGGAACCGCCATTGTTGACCCGCGATGGTGGATTTGTTGCACCCGGATACGACGTTGAATTGGACGAAACCCGCACCTTACGCGACGAAGGGCGCAGTGTAATCGCCAAGATGCAATACGACTATATCGCACAAACCGGGATCCAATCGTTAAAGGTAAAGCATAATAACGTGTTGGGATATTTCATTGAAACCACAACGACACACGCCGAAAAAATGATGGCGCCGCCGTTGTCGGAAACGTTTATCCACCGCCAGACAACCGCAAACCAAGTTCGTTTTACCACGGTTCCGTTGTCAGAAATCGAAACGAAAATTCTAAACGCGGGTCATCGTGCATTAGAAATCGAGAAATTCATTTTTGTAACGTTGAGCAAGGAAATTTTATCCGCCGCTGATGTCATTTCCCAAGTTGCAAGCGCGTTGGCCGAATTGGATGTCATGGCGGCGATGGCACAATTGGCAACATCGCTGGATTGGGTGCGCCCAACCGTTGACGATAGTCGCGCTTTTGCTATCCGGGCCGGACGTCACCCCGTTGTTGAGGCATCTCTAACACGTGATGGCAAACCCTTTATTGCAAATGATTGTGATCTAAACGATGGGCGGATTTGGTTGCTAACTGGCCCGAACATGGCCGGTAAATCCACCTTCCTACGTCAAAACGCGTTGATTGCGCTTTTGGCACAATCAGGGTCTTATGTGCCTGCGGCATTTGCCCATATCGGTGTGGTGAGCCAATTGTTTAGCCGCGTTGGCGCGTCTGACGATTTGGCACGGGGCCGATCGACGTTCATGGTGGAAATGGTCGAAACCGCCGCTATTTTGAACCAAGCGGACGATCGCGCATTGGTGATATTAGACGAAATTGGGCGTGGCACCGCAACCTATGACGGTTTGTCCATCGCCTGGGCCACGTTGGAACATCTGCATGACGTCAATGCGTCACGTGGATTATTCGCCACACATTACCACGAATTAACTGCGCTTGCGGGTAAATTACCAAAGGTCGAAAATGCCACCGTTGCCGTGAAAGAATGGGATGGCGATGTCATTTTCCTTCATGAGGTGAAACAAGGTGCGGCGGACCGATCTTATGGGGTTCAGGTCGCGAAATTGGCGGGCCTTCCGACGGCCGTTGTCGATCGTGCACGCGTGGTTTTACAGGCCTTGGAACAAGGCGATCGCGACGGTAACCGTAAAAAAACAACAATGATTGACGATTTGCCATTGTTTGCGTCAACTCTTGCGGCGACGCCCACGCCCGCAAAGCCAACCAAATCACCCGCACTAGAACGATTAGACGCCATCATCCCCGACGAACTTTCGCCGAAAGAGGCATTGAACCTAATCTATGAATTGAAAGACCTTACGACGCCGACGTAGACATGTGAACATCCAAGAATTCTTCTAGGAAGAATCCCAAGAAATCGGTCCGCGATCGCAGATTTGATTTGTTGAAAATCGCGTTTGTTTGCGCTTTGACCGTGCCGACAGATGTTTGACGTAGGTCTGCAATTTCGGCCAAACTTAGCCCCTTTAATGTAAATTGCGCGACGTCGCGTTCCGCATCCGTTAAGCCCCATTTTTCGAATTGCCTATGGGTAATTTCATCAAATTGGCCCGTAAATGCCTGGATTGTTTTCATGTCTTGTGATGCTTTTTTCTGAAGAAATTTCGTGTATGACATCGACAGGAAAACGCCAAATGACAAACCACCAACGGCCGCCAATTCAAACATAAGATGAATCAATTCGCTGCGGGAATACCACGCACTTTCATTTAGGTGATCAATAAGTTCGATCACAACGTCCAACGCGAAATAGGCCATGCTTATACACAAAAGTGTTGTTGCAAGGATCACCGTCTTTTTCTGCATGCGACTATGTCGTCTCCGTATCTCTTTGGTTTAGAGGTGGGAAATAAACCTCGGTCCAATTTTCAAATAAACTAAAATCAATTCAAATTTGATCATCAATTACTTGTCTTAAAAGGAGTTTACCATGAAGACCATCATAAAATTGACCACGTTGTCCACTGCGCTATTTCTTGCGCAAACCGCGTTTGCCGAAACCGCAAATGATGTCGTGAACCGTTTGTTCGCCCAAGGCTATACCCATTTTTATGTAAGCGCGAATGGATCAAAGGTGACAGGGTATTCCAACGGTCAAAAAGTCGAAGTTTATTTGGACACAACCACAGGCACCGTCACGCGTGAGCAGGTTGAACAAATCACCCGCGAACAATACCAAACCCAATCGGGCCATATCGAAACCAACGATCAAAATGGGTATGAACGTGATGACAACGGGACGCCCGAAAAATCGCATCGGGAAACGGAAAGCCATTCATCGGGCGAAGGTAAAGCGTCTGAAAATGACGGGAACGATCACCGTGAAAATTCGATGACCGAAACGCATAGCAACGACACAGATACCGGCCGTGAGAGCCATAAAAATGATAACGCTCACGAAGGTGATGCCGAAAACGATAACAAAGATGGGGATGACTAAGATCACCCTATGCTGAAAAAAGGGCCCGATTTTCGGGCCCCTTTTTTATGCGATTTTTAACCACGCAAACCCGTTTGGTTCCATGGAAAGGGCCGTTCCCGCCAGGTCGGCGCCCTGTGTCAAGAGCACAGTCGCCGGCATCGGGCTTTCGAATGTCGCGTTGTCCTTTGACAGGTTAAAGACGCAAAGAACCGTATCATCCCGCGTAAAGGCAAGGATCGGTTCAGGCGCATCAATGAAACGCGTCGCACCTGTGATCAATGCGGGGTGTTCCTTGCGAAGTTTCAACAACGATTGGTACACGGCAATGACGCTTTGGGCATCGGTCGATGCGGCCGCGCGCGACATTTGCGGCGCTTTGATTGGCAACCATGTCGCGTTGGCTTGGGAAAACCCACCATTTGGCGCGTCTGCATCCCACACCATCGGGGTACGGCACCCATCGCGCCCCTTATCGGCGGGCCAGAATTGAATGCCTTGTGGGTCAGTCAATTCGTGGAATTCCATTTCGGTTTCTGTCTGACCCAGCTCTTCGCCTTGGTATAGGCACACGGACCCCTGGAATGACAATAACATGCCGGCCGCCAATTTCGCGATGCTGTTTTGATCCTTTGCATAGGGCATCCAACGCGTCGCATGGCGCACAACGTCATGGTTCGAAAACGCCCAGCATGGCCAACCGTTCGGGGCGGTATCAAAGAATTCGGTGATTTGTTTGCGGAAATGCGCCGCGTTGAATTCGAAATTCAACATTTCGAACGAATAGGCCATGTGCAATCGCTTGCCGGTGGTATATTCGCCCATCAATTCGATAGGGCGGTTTAATTCACCCACTTCGCCCACCATGGTGCGGGCATCATATTCGTCCAACAACGCACGCATCCGTTCCAACCACGCCACGTTTTCGGGTTGGTTTTTGGAAAACAAATGGTTCAACCAATTATAGGGGTTGGCAGGCTGTTGTTCGATCGCATTGCGGTGCGGTGCATCGCTGCGCAGGTGTTTGTCGTGGAAATAAAAATTGACCGTATCCAAACGGAAACCATCAACGCCACGATCCAACCAAAACCGCAAAACGCCCAACATGTAATCTTGGACCTCAGGATTGTGAAAGTTCAAATCGGGTTGTTTGCGCAAGAAGTTATGGAAATAATACTGTTTGCGGCGTGTATCCCATTCCCACGCGCCACCGCCAAAGATTGAAATCCAATTGTTGGGCGGCGATCCATCGGGGTTCGCGTCGGCCCACACGTACCAATCGGCCTTTGGGTTTGTCCGTGACTGGCGGCTTTCTTGGAAAAACGGATGTTCGTCGGAACTATGTGAAATTACTTGGTCGATAATGACCTTTAGGCCCAATTCATGCGCCTTTGCCACCATTTCATCAAAATCCGCCAAGGTACCAAAGCTGGGGTCGATATCTTTGTAATCGGATACGTCATAGCCCATGTCGGCCATCGGTGATGTGAAAATCGGGCTAAGCCAGACCGCATCAACGCCAAGGTCGGCGATATGGGGCAACCGTCGGGTGATCCCTTTGATGTCACCGATCCCATCGCCGCTGTCGTCTTGAAAGCTGCGGGGGTAGATTTGATAGGTTACTGAGCCGCGCCACCAATCATTTTCTGCCATGGCACCATCCTTTTTGTTGATTTGACGAGCGATTCGTCGTTAATGTGGTCCCGAAACGTTTCGGATTCACCGTTTTTTGTGCCCGAAACGATTTGGAAACGCAAGAGAATTGATCCAGACCACTGGACACACACAGGGTAAAAGGTACGTTTTATGGCCACGCTTAAGGATCTAAGTCGGCATTTGGGGATCTCTGTGACCCAAGTCAGCCGTGCGTTAAACGGTCATGATGACGTTAGCGATGATACAAAGAAACGTGTCCGAAAAGCCGCTAAGCAATTGAATTATGTGCCAAATATGTCGGCGCGTAAATTGGTTTCGGGGCGATCGGGCGTTGTGGCATTGGTTCAGCGCAACAACCCCGACTTGATCGAAGACCATAATTTTATCGAAACTGTGACAAATCTTTCGATTGAGTTTTCCAAATTGGGAAAACAGTTCGTTTTGCACATCGCACCCGAAGACGCAGATGAAATTGGCGTTTATCAAAGGTTGATTGCTGGCGGTGCGCTGGATGGGTTTGTGGTTCACGAACCCGCCAATGATGACCCAAGGGTGGAATTTTTGACCAGCAACGATATTCCCTTTGTGGTCCACGGGCGCACCATGGGCGAATTGACTTATCCGTTCTTTGATATCGACAATTTCGAGGTTGGGTATCAGTTAACCAAACATTTGCTGGACCGCGGCCATCGACGGATTGCATTAATCAATGGGCCCGAGGGGTTCACCTATGCGACGCTTCGATTGCAAGGGTATCAAAAAGCGTTGTCCGATTACGGCGTCGAATTCGATCCAAATTTGGTCACATCGGGCCGAATGACCGAAGAATTGGGATTGGTTAAAACAATAGAATTCAATAGTTTAAGTAGCAATTTCCCAACGGCCATCGTTGCGGGGCATGTCCGTATTGCCAAGGGAATTTACCAAGCGGCCGAAGCGCTGGGCCTAACTATTCCGCGCGATTTGTCGGTTGTTTCACACGATGACGTTATTCCGAAACTGCGCGCGTCTGCTTTTTATCCTGCACTCACAGTGACGCGCAGCGGGCTTAGAAATTCATGGGAACCGCTTGCACGATACCTAAGCCAATCGCTTGACGGGCAGGCGGTTGCAGAATTGCAAAGCGTGTCATCGTTTGAATTTGTGGCGCGCGCATCGACCGCAGATGTCAGTTGAATTTTTGCACAATGCTGTTGACAGACTCAATCATTGGATGTTAGCCATATTACCGAAACGTTTCGGGAGTCCCGTTTCATTTTCTTGGAAAGTCACTTGGGAGGATTAAGATGACTTCATTCTTTAAAGCCACCGTTGCCGCAACTGCTTTGGCACTTGGCGCGTCCGCTGTTTCCGCGGCTGAAATCACATATGTTTCCGGCGCTGTTGGTAACGCAGTAGAAGACTTCAAAAAAATCGTTGCACCATGGGAAGCGAAAACAGGTCACACTGTTACTTTGGTTCCAATGCCAGCATCAACAACTGACCAATTCGGTCAATACCGTCTATGGTTGGCCGCCGGCAATGGTGACATCGACCTTTACCAAACAGACGTAATCTGGGCGCCACAATTGGCGGACCATTTCGTTGATCTGTCTGCAACAGCAGGCGAATTGATGAAATCACATTTCCCATCAATTGTTGAATCACAAACAGTTGACGGAAAATTGGTTGCATTGCCATTGTTCACAGACGCACCTGCGCTGTACTATCGCAAAGACTTGCTTGAAAAGCACGGCGCATCTGTCCCAACAACATGGGAAGAACTGACAGCGACTGCGAAAGCGGTTCAAGACGCAGAACGCGCAGCTGGCAACAACGACATCTGGGGTTTCGTATGGCAAGGTAACGCATACGAAGGTCTGACATGTGACGCGCTTGAGTGGGTTAAATCTTCTGGCGGCGGTCAAATCGTTGAACCAGACGGATCAATCTCGATCAACAACGCAAAAGCAGCAGCAGCGCTTGAGTTGGCGGCAACATGGCCTGGCTCAATCTCTCCTGAAGGCGTTTTGGCCTATCAAGAAGAAGAAGCACGCGGCGTTTGGCAGACAGGTAACGCAGTTTTCATGCGTAACTGGCCATATGCATACGGCTTGGGTAACGGCAGCGATTCATCTGTTGCAGGTAAATTTGGCGTAACAACATTGCCAACTGGCCAAGGCCACGACACATCTGCGGCAACTTTGGGCGGCTGGAACGTTGCAGTATCCAAATACGGCGACAACCAAGAAGCAGCGATTGACCTAGCAATGTACCTAGCAGATGCAGAAGCGCAAAAAACACGTTCGATAATCGCGTCGAACCTGCCAACAATCGTAAGCTTGTACGAAGATGCGGACATCGCACGTGAACAACCAATCATTCCACAATGGAAAGATGTGTTCTTGCAAGCGGTTCCGCGTCCATCTGCGCCAACACGCGAAAAATACAACGAAGTGTCCACATTGTTCTTCTCTGCTGTACACTCTGTCATCTCTGGTAATGCAAAAGCGGCAGACGCACTTGCAGGCCTAGAAGACGATCTAGACGATTTGCTGAACTAATTCGGATCAGTAATCAGGCTGGGCGGCACGTACCGCCCAGCCGTTCTTTTGCCGCGCCCCTGCGCAGCGACCGATTGGGATACCCCTCATGTCTTCTGATAAAAGTACCAACGCGTCCCCAACCGCGGGTAAGACGCTTAATCTTGAACAACAACGTGTTCGTGCGGCTTACATGTTCTTGGCGCCGATGTTGATCATGTTGTTGATTGTCGCCGCTTGGCCATTGTTTCGTTCGATCAGTTTTTCGTTTACCGACGCCACCGCGAATACGATTTTCAACGGCCAAAGCGAATGGATCGGTTTCGACAACTATGTTGAGAAAAAAATACGATCCAATGGCACAATTCGGTGGAAAGGTGTTTTGGTTGACGGCGATTGGTGGAATGCCGTGTGGAATACCGTCCGGTTTTCCATCGTGTCTGTCGCCTTGGAAACCATTTTGGGGTTGTTGGTCGCGCTTGTTTTAAATGCTGAATTCAAAGGGCGCGGATTGGTACGCGCCGCTGTTTTGATCCCTTGGGCGATTCCGACCATCGTTTCCGCGCGGATGTGGGGATGGATGTTGAATGACCAATTCGGGATCATCAATGAAATCATGTTGACGTTTCATTTGATCGACAAACCCATCGCATGGACCGCGTCGTCCGATACCGCGATGATTGCCGTTTTGATGGTCGACGTTTGGAAAACCACACCGTTCATGGCGCTGTTGATCCTTGCAGGTTTGCAGATGATCCCGCGCGATATGTACGAAAGCGCGCGTATCGATGGCATCCATCCGTTGCGGGTATTCTGGCGCGTCACACTGCCGTTATTGCGGCCTGCGATTTTGGTGGCGGTGATTTTCCGTGCCTTGGATGCGCTGCGTATCTTCGATTTGATTTACCTTCTGACCCCTCAATCGGACAGCACGATCACAATGTCCGTGCTGAGCTATCGTGAATTGCAACAATTTGGCGATTATGGCGAAGGCTCTGCCATGTCGACATTGCTGTTCCTGATCATCACGGGCTTTGTTCTGTTGTATATCAAACTGGGCCGCGTGGACCTAAGCGGGGAGAAAAGCTAATGCCGACGACACCATTCTGGCGGTTCATGTTCTATGCTGGCGTGTTCGCCATCGTGATCATCGCAGTTTTCCCGTTTTACTATGCAATCATGACCAGTTTCGAAACAGGAACAGCGATCTTTAAACCCAATATCCTGCCTGAAATGTTTTCATGGCAAAACTATGAACAGGTCACCGGACAACGCGCATTTGGGTCGTCGATCCTAAATTCGGTGTTTATCGCAAGCACAACCGTGTTCTTTGCGCTTCTTTTGGCTGTGACCGCGTCCTATGCCTTGGCACGTGTGCGGTTTCGTGGTCGGTCGTTGTTGTTGATGACAATCTTGGGCGTTTCCATGTTCCCGCAAATCGCGGTTTTGTCGGGCCTTTATGAATTGGTGAATTTCCTAGGCATCTATAACCGCCCTTGGGCTTTGGTCATGAGCTATACGATTTTCACGCTGCCCTTTACGGTTTGGGTTCTGACAACCTTCATGCGTGAATTGCCCACCGAAATCGAAGAAGCGGCGATTGTCGACGGTGCAACACCTTGGGTTATCATCACAAAGGTATTCTTGCCTTTGTTATGGCCTGCTTTGGTCACAACCGGATTGTTGGCCTTTATCGGCGCATGGAACGAATTCCTATTCGCCCTAACATTTACCATTTCCGAAGACATGCGCACCGTGCCTGTGGCTATCGCATTATTGTCGGGGGCAAGCGTCCAAGAAATTCCATGGGGCCCAATCATGGCGGCCAGCGTCATCGTGACGGTGCCGTTGATCATACTGGTTCTTATATTCCAACGTAAAATCGTGGCGGGCCTGACCGCAGGCGGCGTAAAAGGCTGATCGGAGAAAATTATGGCAAATATTCAATTAAAAGCGGTCCGCAAATCATACGGCGCAGTCGAAGTCATCAAAGGCGTCGATCTTGAAATCAAAAAAGGTGAATTCATGGTGTTTGTCGGCCCGTCGGGTTGCGGCAAGTCCACCATGTTGCGTTTGATTTCGGGATTAGAGCAAATCACATCGGGCGATTTGTTGTTTGACGACGAATTGGTCAACAACGTGGTTCCCGCCAAACGCGGTATTGCGATGGTGTTCCAATCCTACGCGCTTTATCCGCATATGACCGTATTCGAAAACATGGCCTTTGGCATGAAGCTGGACAAAACGTCCAAGCAGGAAACGAAGGCACGCGTTCAAAAGGCGGCAGAGTTGTTGCAAATCGAACATCTGTTGGATCGTTTGCCCAAACAGTTGTCGGGTGGTCAACGTCAACGCGTCGCTATTGGCCGCGCGATTGTGCGTGATCCGCGCGTGTTTTTGTTCGACGAACCGCTGTCAAACCTTGATGCCGCGTTGCGTGTTCAAACCCGTTTGGAAATCGCAAATCTACATCATGACATGACGGACGTCACAATGATCTATGTGACCCACGATCAGGTCGAAGCGATGACATTGGCCGACCGCATTTGCGTGTTGCGCGATGGTTTGATTGAACAGGTTGGCACGCCGTCCGAATTATACGAAAACCCCGCCAGCTTGTTTGTTGCGGGCTTTATCGGGTCGCCGCAGATGAATTTCTTGAAAGGGGCGTTTGCGGAAAAACACAACTGTACAACGTTGGGTATCCGCGCCGAACACATCGAAATCGCGACTGCGGCCGATGCGGAATGGACCGGCAAGGTCGTCCATGCCGAAGACCTGGGGTCAGACAATTACCTCTTCGTCGATATTGGCGCGGGTGATCCATTGATCGTGCGTCGTCCCGGTAAA
The DNA here is from genome assembly GCA_038134005.1 of Paracoccaceae bacterium. Lineage (GTDB taxonomy): Bacteria > Pseudomonadota > Alphaproteobacteria > Rhodobacterales > Rhodobacteraceae > CAJXSD01. Next base: position 54,120 of record JAYPUL010000013.1, read on the forward strand.
TTGGAAACTCCATTGGGAACAGAATTGAATTTGCGTCCAATCGCGGGGCATATCCACCGCTTTGACGCGAACGAAAAACCGATCCGCTAAACGGGTCGGGTGGTTACAAAACTCTAGCCTATTATAGGAAAAGACATGACAAAAATTGTACTCGTCGGTGCAGGCTCTCTGCAATTCGGCACAGGGATGCTGGGCGATATCTTTACCAGTTCTGTGTTAAAAGGCGCGGAAATCGTGCTGAACGATATTAACGAAACGGCCGCGCAGCGCACATTGAAAGTGGCGCAGGATTTCGTTGCCGACAACAATCTGGATTTCACGATTTCGGTTGATGCGGATCTACGCAATGGATTGAAGGGCGCGGATTTCGTTGTGATTTCAATCGAGGTGGGCGACCGCTTTGCCCTGTGGGATATGGATTGGCGCATTCCGCAACAATATGGCATCGGTCAGGTGTATGGCGAAAACGGCGGTCCGGGTGGTTTGTTCCACAGCCTGCGCATCATTCCACCGATCCTTGAAATTTGTCAAAAGGTTGTGGATGTCGCACCAAACGCGACTGTGTTCAACTATTCCAACCCAATGAGCCGCATTTGTACAACCGTACACCGCGCGTTCCCTGATTTGAAATTCATCGGCATGTGCCATGAAATCGCATCTTTGGAACGCCACTTGCCGCCCATGTTGGAACAACCCCGCGCGAATATCAAATACCGCGCGGCAGGTTTGAACCACTTTTCCGTTTTGACCGACGTTTCATACGTAGACACAGGCGCGGATGCCTATCCCGACGTGCGCGCACGGTCCGAAGCGTATTTTAGCCAAATGCCAGGATATTCCGAAATTCTGACGGCGTCGCGCAAAACGGGCAAAGCGGTCGAAACCGAAGGCTGGATGGATATTGACCTATCCCACATCACCGATGTCCGCCCATGGTCCGATCGTTGGTTGTTCCGCGATATTCTGGAACGTTTCGGGTACCTGCCGATCACCTATGACAGCCACTTTGGCGAATATATCCAGTGGGCGCATGATGCATCGGATCACCGCGGTATTTTGGATTTCTATACCTATTACCGCAATTATTTGGGCAAAGTGACGCCATCCATTAAGGCCGAATTGCACGAACGCGTTGTGCCAATCATGGACGGGATCCTAACCGACAGCGGATACGAAGAGGCCGCCGTGAACATACCAAACAAAGGCTATATCAAAGATTTGCCCGATTGGATCGCGGTCGAAGTCCCCGCCAACGTCACCGCGAATGGCGTTAAGGGCATCCAAATGGATTTGCCGCACGGGATCAAGGGTCTTTTGACCAACCAAATCGGTATCCACGATATGACCGCCGAAGCCATTTTGAACCAAAGCCGTGAGTTGGTGGTTCAGGCATTGTTGGTCGACCCAGTTGTCACCGTGTCAAAAGGCATTCCCGATCTGGTTGACAATATGATCGCGGAACAAAGCCCTTGGCTGGATTATTTGAAATAAAAAGTTTGATTAAGGGGCCGCAAGGCCCCTTTTTTATTGGACCGTACTGCAATCTGGCGCGCCAGATGTGAAAACAGCAATGCGTAATAGGTATGTAAAAACCTAATATGGGTCTTTTTGCGAAAAATGGCATTGCGCGGTACCAAGATGTTGGCACCGATGCACAATACCGCGGCCGCGGTATTCCCAGCGCGTTAATCCAGTTCAGCGCGCAAACCTTGGTCGCCCAGCAAAACATAGATACTTTTGTTATTGTTGCGATGGATCAATCAAATGCACACCGGCTTTATGTGAAATGTGGTTTCGCGGTTGTGGAAAAGACCCATTCTGCCTACTGCCGACCGCTGCATCAGGCCTAGGTCATTGGATGGACGGCACCACGGGTATCGTTGACGGAACACAGCTAAACCCCGTCGTCGTCACCGCCGCCACGTTGTTTTCACCACAAATACGCACGGCTTCGTTTGTGTTATCGATCACCGGGTGGGTGTTCGAAAATTGGCATAAACCGTTTTCACGAACAAAACGACTGTCAAAAAACCGGCAATACATATCGCGATGATCATAGCAGATTTCATAATCGCCTCACTTTTGGGGTGAGACGTGCAATTTTTTGGCCAAGTTGTGCAAAACCGGTGCTGAATCGTGACGGGCCTACGGATTAAACCGCGATGCGGGGCCGTCCAGCGGCCTCTGCCGTGATCGTGCCTTCAACGAATACCTCGCGACCCTCGATAGTGGATTTGCGCAAATCTTGATGAACTGATACCTGAATATCTTCGGCGCCCGCGGCCTTTGCATCGCCCATCGCTTGATCGCTTAGCCGTTCGGACAAATATGCAATCGCCTCGTCTTCGGTTCGGAAATCAACGGGCGAGGTGCCGTGATGCACCCTGAATTGACCTTCGTTCGGGCAGGTGATCGTGGCGCTGGCGCGGAATGTCACCCGGCCCACAACTGCGCCAATCGCGTTGGCAACGCCGGCATGTTCCGGCAAGATCATGTCACAACCCAAAAGTTCGCCAACGGCCGGATAATAGGTCGGCGCTGACGCCCCCAATCCAATAACGGGAACGTTCACACCGATGTCTATTTTCATCAACCCGCGATGTTGCCGCAACCCACGTTGTGTCAAAACATGCCGCGCCAAAACGTCATTGGCCTGATCGTCGAAATCATCATTTTCTTCGGCAAAAGTAGTCTCTAACAAAGCTAAACCGGTCTGATGTGTTAACCGGTCAATGATCATTTGGGCCATATGTTTGGGATCGGTGGATAACATTTCGCCCGCCCCAGTGCGCCGGCGGCCGAACAACAACAACGCTTTTTCGGCCGCATCTTTGTCCCACACATCAACGCGCCCCAATGCATGACTTGCATCTGTGGGGGTTAATGCCGCAATTTGCACCATGCCGCGCGCGACCATGCGCACAATCGCTTGGGTGTCTATTCGGGTTTTTAGGACCGCTGACAATGGCTGAAGGTCGGGGGTGATCCGGTCAAATACCGCCTGTTCCCGCGCGGGCAAGCCTCCACCACCAAAAATAGTCATCCGACGAATAAAGCGCCCGTCAAAATCGCTGGGCAGGACCGATCGCAATTGATTGTCCAACGCATCATGAACAACCTGTGGCGCATCTTTTGCCGCCAAAGAAATTGGCAATACACGGCGCGGACCTAATGTCACGCCACCGCGCAAGCCTTGGAAAATGAAATGAACCTCGCTGTCGCCGCCCAAACCCGTGGTCCGCATCGCGACCGCTTCGACCATGGTGCGATATTTACCAACTTGCGCGCCATTAGGGTCGATTGCGGGCTGACCATCGCGCAATACCGCAACATCGGTCGTTGTTCCGCCGATGTCCGATACCAACGCATTTTGCGCCTGCGTCAGCCAACGCGCACCCACGATCGATGCCGCAGGTCCGCTTAGGATTGTTTCAATCGGCTTTTCACGTGCTTGATCGGCCGAAATCAACGCGCCGTCACCCCGCACCACCATCAACGGGGCATTTACCCCCAAATCGGCCAATCCTTCGGCGGCGCGTTGAATTAAACGGTCAATCATCCCGATCAAACGGGCGTTCAAAACGGCTGTTAATGCGCGCTTTGGTCCGTTTAATTTCGCGGATAATTGATGTGACGCGCTGACGGGTTTTCCGGTCAAACTGCGCAAGGCTTCGGTGATCTTTAATTCATGGCTGGGGTTTCGGGTCGCAAATTGCGCGGCAACGGCAAAGGCCGAAACGCCATCCAACCCTGCAACCCATGCGGTCAAGGCATCCATATCCAATGGGGCCACTTCGCCGCCCGCGTGATTGTGACCGCCTGCCAAGGTCAAAACCGGATCACCGGCCAAGGCGTCGGATAGCCCGTGTTTTTCTAAATCCCCATCGCGAAACCCGACAAAGACCAATGCGACCTTGCCGCCCTGACCTTCGACCAACGCGTTGGTGGCCAAAGTGGTCGACAGGGACGCCATGGAAATTTGATCCGCGGAAATACCTGAATGTTGCAAAACCGCCTGTGCGGCTTTGCCAATGCCTTCGGCCAAATCATGTCGGGTGGTCAAAGACTTTGACGCGGCAATCACGCGCGCTTCGTCTTGCAAAATCACAGCATCCGTATAGGTGCCGCCTGTATCGATCCCCAAAAGATAGGCCATAGAAATTTCCTTTTTTATCCCGATGTAACGCAACCCGCGCCACTGTCCAGCCTATTTGCGACCTATACAATGACGCTCGCACGTCTGGCTTTCATCTTTGAAAAAATACTCGGGTGCGTGACAGCTTACATCCAAAATGTGGTTGGCCTGTGGCGCAGCTCGTTTATTGGGACCTCAAACGCCGTACCGCCCAGCGTGCGGCATCCTGAACCGTGTGATCGGGATCGTGGGTCAAGTCTTGTGCCACATGCAATCCCCCAGGTGAATTGGAATTGCCAATCGCATATAAAACATTGCGCACAAATCGGTTGCGCCCAATGCGTTTGATCGGGCTGCCCGAAAATTTGGCCCGAAACGCCGCATCATCCAAACGCGCGAGATCGACCAAATCGGGCGCAATTAAATCGTCGCGCGCGTGATACCGAATTTCGCGTGCCTCAACCGCGAATTTGTTCCAAGGGCAGGCCGCCAAACAATCGTCGCATCCATAAATTCGATTGCCCAGCAGGGGCCGCAGATCAGGGTCAACAGGCCCGTGATGTTCGATCGTCAAATAGGAAATGCATCGCCGTGCATCCAGCTGGTACGGTGCAGGAAAAGCGTCGGTTGGACAGGCGTCCAAACACGATCGACAGGATCCACAGTGATCAATCTCTCGTGGGTCTGTGGCAATGTCTAATGTGGTGAAAACAGACCCTATAAAGAACCAATTTCCCAAATCACGGCTGACAAGGTTTGTATGTTTGCCCTGCCACCCCAAACCGGCCGCTTGGCCCAATGGTTTTTCCGCAACGGGGGCGGTGTCGACGAAAACTTTTACTTCGCCGCCTGCTCGTGCAATCAACCAACGCGCCAACCGTTTTAGACGCTTTTTCACAAGGTCATGGTAATCCTTGTTCTGTGCATAGACGGAAATCGCCCCTTTTTCGGGGTGATCTAAAATATCGCGTGGATCGTGATCTGGGCGATAGGATTCCCCCAACATGATCACACTTTTCGCCTCAGGCCAAAGGGCGGCGGGATTGCCGCGCCATTCGGTCCGTTCCGCCATCCAAGACATTTGGCCATGTCGGTCGTTGTTTAAAAAATCTTGCAGCCGCTTTGGCACGTCGGGAATGTCCCATGGGCGGCAAATACGACACAGGTCAAACCCTTCGGCGCGGGCCTGATCAATCAATTCGGATTTGAGTGTATCTGCGTCAGTCATAAGACCGCTTTATCGCAAATTTCGTCAAACAAAAAGGGTGGCACACTGTGCCACCCAAAGGTTTCATCTTTCTGTCTGCAACGTGCCGATTTTGCAAAAATACCGACGTAATACCGACGCGATACAGATGGCGATTATAGCGCTTTGATCGCC